>CBIHQY010000031.1:0-72869 GCA_966212305.1 uncultured Azospirillum sp. | reverse complement strand
CGATCGACCGGCTTGCCGCCGCGCACCCCTTTCAGCATGTCCGCGGCCTGGATGCCGTCGAGCATCCCCTCGGCATCCTCCCGCGTCACCGGGGCCAGACGGAAGGTGACGTCCTTCAGCACCTCGACCAGCACACCGCCGAGCCCGAAGGCGACCAGCTTGCCGAAGCTCTGGTCGGTGATGGAGCCGACGATGACCTCGGTCCCGCCCTTCACCATCTGCTGGACCTGAACGCCGATCAACTCGGCCTTCGGGTCATAGGCGCGGGCACGATCCATGATGGTCTTGTACCCGTCGCGCACGGCGTCGGCGTCGGGAACGCCGACCAGCACGCCGCCGGCTTCCGTCTTGTGCAGGATCTGCGGCGACACGATCTTCATCACCACCGGAAACCCCATGCCTTCGGCGAGTCGAACCGCGTCATCGGCGCTGCGGGCCAGTCCTTCGCGCGGCACCGGAATGCCGTAGAGATCGCAAAGTTCCTTGGCTTCCGGTGCGGTCAAGGAGGTACGGCCCTGGGCCTTCGCGGCATCGAGAAGGCGGCGCACCACCTCGGTCGGGCGTCCGACGCGGGCTGGATCGATTACAGCAGTCATGATGGTCCCTCTCCTGTCTGTCAGTCTGAAATCCCGCAGGGCGGGCAGAGGCGAACGGTCGTTGGAAGGGGCGGAGTCTCGGTGCATGTTTTTTGTGTCGCCGGTGCTGATTGCCCGGTCCTAATCGGCGGCAATGCGCGTCCGGGCCGGCCCCAACGCGCCGCTTTCATGCGCCTGGGCGATGCTCTGCTCGTCAAAACCCAGGACCTCGCGCAGGATTTCGTCGGTGTGCTCGCCCAGCAGGGGGGAGCGGGTGACCTCCGTCGGGCTGTCGGACAGCTTGATCGGGTTGCCGACCGTCAGGTAGCTGCCGCGGGTCGGATGCTCCACCTCGACCAGCGTGCCGGTCTCGTAGAGCGACTTGTCCTCGGCGATCTCCTTCATCGACAGGATCGGGCCGCAGGGGATGTCGTATTTGTTGAGGATGTCCATGACCTCGAACTTGGTCAGGGTCTTGGTCCACTCCTCCACCGTGCCGAAGATCTGCATCAGGCGCGGCAGGCGGGCCACCGGGGTGGCGTAGTCGGGATCGGTGATCCACTCTTCCTTGCCGATGACCTTGCAGATCGACTTCCAAACCGGCGCCTGGGCGATGAAGTAGATGTAGGCGTTGGGATCGGTCTCCCAGCCCTTGCACTTCAGGATCCAGCCCGGCTGGCCGCCGCCCGACGCGTTGCCGGCGCGCGGCACCGTGTCGCCGAACTCGCCGTTCGGGTATTGCGGGTATTCCTTCATCGGCCCATGGGCCAGACGCTGCTGGTCGCGCAGCTTGACGCGGCACAGGTTCAGCACCGAGTCCTGCATGGCCGCCAGCACCTTCTGGCCCCGGCCGGTTTCCTTGCGCTGGTAGAGCGCGGTGACGATGCCGAGCGCCAGATGCAGGCCGGTGCCGCTGTCGCCGATCTGGGCGCCGGTGACCATGGGCGGGCCGTCGTCGAAGCCGGTGGTCGAGGCGGCGCCGCCCGCGCATTGGGCGACGTTCTCGTACACCTTGCAGTTCTCGAACGGCCCGGGGCCGAAGCCCTTGACCGACGCGACGATCATCGCGGGGTTCAGTTCCTGGATGCGTTCCCAGGTGAACCCCATGCGATCGAGCACGCCGGGGGCGAAGTTTTCGACCATCACGTCGCAGGTCTTGATCAGAGCCTCCAGCACCTCCTTGCCCTTGGGCGTCTTGGTGTCGAGGGTGATGGACCGCTTGTTGTGGTTCAGCATGGTGAAATACAGGCTGTCGGCGTCCGGCAGGTCGCGCAGCTGGCTGCGGGTGATGTCACCCTCGCCCGGCCGTTCGACCTTGATGACGTCGGCGCCGAACCAGGCGAGCAACTGGGTGCAGGTCGGCCCCGACTGCACATGCGTGAAGTCGAGAATCCGCACCCCTTCAAGTGCCTTGCCCATGCATGCCCTCCCCATTACCCCAGGAGCACGCGGGCGCTCCGGAGTTTTTGTTCAGCAGATTTTTCGGAAAACCCTCCGCTCACAGAGGGGCCGGCTGGTGATCGGAAGCGGCTGGTGCCGACCCTATCGCAGCCAGTTCTTTACAGCTTGAATTTTCTGATCGCCTTCACTGGTCCTGGCGTATTGCAGTCCTCGGTGAGTTGTGTATTCACGAGCGAGTCCTTCACTGATCAAATCGGTGAGGATCGGTCTGACCACGACCGGCTTCAGGCGCGTGGCCTTCATGATGTCCGACAATGATGCCGTCGGGCTCATCGCCTCGGGACCAGGCAGAGCACGCAAGGTGTTGAGCAACGTCCAGTTGATCGTCAATGGCGAGATCATAGGTGGCGAGATCACAGGTTCCTCCTTTCTCACGGCAGGGCCGCGGCCCGGGATGGGCAAGGCTAGGGAATCCGGCAACGATCGATATCGATGATATTGAGCCTAGGACCTCAAGCTACCTTGAGGTCAAGCGGGGATTTCATCGGCCGGAAGAAGATTTTTTCCGCCCCGACCGATCACGTCCCCGTCATGCAAGGGGCGGGGGGCTCCGGGCGAAATAGGCCGTTTCGGATCCGGTTTAAGTTGGGCAGGATTGAAACAGGATTTTGCCGAAACAAGAGGAACAGGCGATGGACGGGATGGCGACGGGGATGGACAGGCTGACGGCGGACATGACGGAATGGCGGCGCGATCTGCACGCCCATCCGGAAACCGCCTTCGAGGAGCAGCGGACCAGCGACTTCGTGGCGGAAAAGCTGGCCTCCTTCGGTCTGGAGGTTCACCGCGGCCTCGCCAGGACCGGGTTGGTCGGGATCCTGCGCAACGGCGAGGGCCCCATGGTCGGCTTCCGCGCCGACATGGATGCGCTGCACATCCACGAGGAAACCAACCTGCCCCACAGCTCGCGCAATCCGGGGCGCATGCACGCCTGCGGGCATGACGGGCATACGGCGATGCTGCTGGGCGCCGCCCGCCACCTGACCGAGAATCCCAACCTCTTCCAGGGCACCATCGTCTTCATCTTCCAACCGGCCGAGGAGAATGAAGGCGGCGGTCGTGTGATGGTCGAGGAAGGGCTGTTCGACCGTTTCCCGGTGGAAAAGGTCTTCGGCATGCACAATTGGCCGGGGCTGGAGGTCGGCCGCATCGCGCTGCGCCCCGGCCCGCTGATGGCCGCCTACGACATTTTCGAACTGACCCTGACCGGGAGGGGCACCCACGCCGGAATGCCGCATATGGGAACGGACACGATCATGGTGGGCAGCCAGATCGTATCCGCTTGGCAGACCATCGCCAGCCGCAGCGTCCATCCCATCGATTCGGCCGTCGTCAGCGTCACCCAATTCCACGCCGGCGATACGTGGAATGTACTGCCGGCCACGGCCGTTCTCCGCGGCACGGTGCGGACTTTCCGGCCGGAGGTTCAGGATCTGGTTCAGCGCCGCATGGGCGAGGTCGCGACCGCCATTGCCGGCGGGTTCGGCATCGAGGCCAGCCTGCGCTACGAACGGCGCTATCCCCCCACCACCAACAGCGCCAGGGAAACCGAACTGGCGCGGCAAGCGGCGGCGCGCGTGGTCGGGGAAGATGCCCTCGATCTGGATCCGATGCCCAGCATGGGGGCCGAGGATTTCTCCTTCATGCTGCAGAAGCGGCCGGGCTGCTACATCTGGGTCGGCGCCGGGCCATCGGACCAGGGGCGTAATCTGCACAGCCCGCATTATGACTTCAACGACGCGGTGTTGCCGATCGGCGCCAGCTATTGGGTGCGACTGGCCGAGACTGTCCTGCCGAAGGTCGGGTGATCTGCCTCTTGTGCAATTCCCACGGATTTCCTAGCGTTGCGCTCGGTGTAATAATGTTTTCGCGAGAAAATCTTGGGAATTGCGCACGTGTGCCTTTTGACCCATAGTTTGACTGGAAACGGTCGGGCCTGACCGAAGATGATCGGGCCGGACGGATTTGGCCGAGCGGGGCAGGCGAACGTGGCAGACCAGGCGAAGGACATTCCAGGCCAAGGCGGAATTTGGCGACGCCCGGATTCGCTATGGGAGGCCACCGCCCCGCCGCCGCCGGACCTGCCGGTGTTGCAGGGCAACGTGCAGGCCGATGTGCTGGTGATCGGCGGCGGCTTCACCGGCCTGTCGGCCGCCCTGCATGCGGCGGAGGCCGGCAAGCATGCGGTGGTGCTGGAGGCGTCCGAACTCGGCCGGGGCGCTTCGGGACGCAACAACGGACAGGTCATCCCGACCCTGACCCGACCCGATCCCGCCGACCTCGTCGCCCGATTCGCCGGTGAGGCCGGGGAGCGCTTCGTCGGCCTGATCCGTGACAGCGCCTCCACCCTGTTCGATCTGGTGCGCCGTCTCGGCATCGACTGCGCGGCGGAGCAGACCGGCTGGGTCCAGCCGGTGCATTCGCCGGGCCGCATCAAGATCGCCGAGCGCCGCGCCGCCCAATGGGGCCGGTACGGTGCCGACGTGGAGTTGCTGGACCGTGCCGCGGTCTCCGCCCTTCTCGGCACCGACGCCTATTACGGCGGCTGGATGAACCGGACCGGCGGGCACATCAACCCGCTGGCGCTGGTGCGCGGGCTTGCCGCCAAGGCCGTCGAGGCCGGGGCGGCGGTCTACGTCAACTCCCCGGCCTTGTCGGTGGAACGGCGCGGCGACATGTGGATCGCCCGCACGCCACAGGGAATGGTGACCGCCGACGCGCTGGTGCTGGGCACCAACGGCTATGCCGCCGCCGTCTTCCCGGAAATCCGGACGGAGGTCGTGCCGGTGCTGTCCTGGCAGATGGCGACCGCACCCTTGGGCGACAACGTCCGCAAGACCATCCTGCCTGGCCGTCAAGCGATGTCGGACACCCATGGCGATCTGCGTTTCATGCGCTACACCACCGACAACCGGCTGGTGACCGGCGGGGCGCTGCTGATCCCGGTGAACGGGGCGGAGCGGCTGAAGCGCATCGTCGGCGACCGTATGGCCGGGATGTTCCCGGCACTGCGCGGCGTCACCTTCGATTACGTGTGGAACGGCCGCATCGCCATGACCACCGATTACTTTCCCCGCGTCCACCGGCTGGGGCCGAACGGCTTCGGCTGGGCCGGGTGCAACGGGCGCGGCGTGGCGCTGTCGATCTCGCTTGGCCGGGAACTCGCGCGGGCAGCGATCGGCCAGGATCCCAAGGACCTTGCCCTGCCCTTCACCGCACCGACGCCCCTGCCCTTCAATGACCTGCTGCAACGCGTCGGACCGTTGAAAATCCTGCAGTACCGTTGGAACGACGCCCGGGAAATCTGATCTGAATGGAGAAGGCGAGCATGGCGGACACCCCCGATTACCCCACCCTTCTGCGCAATGCCTATGCGATGCGCGCGGCGTCCTACGCCCACATGTTCGACGTGCTGCGCGAGCGGTTCGGCACCGAAACGGCGCTTGAGGTCGGCCAGGAAGCCACCCGCCGCCTCGGCGAGGCGATGGGAGTGAAATATGCCGGCCATGGTCCGGACGATCTGACCGGCCTCTGCCATGCCTTCCTCGACGGCATCCCCAATCGCGACAGCATGTTCGCGCCGGAGATCAAGCGGTGCGACGGCGAGGCGCTGGAAATCCACTTCCACCGCTGCCCGCTGAAGGAGGCGTGGCAGGCCCAGGGCCGCTCCGACACCGATCTGGAACTGCTCTGCAAGATGGCAGGCGCCATCGACGGCGGGCTGTTCGAAGCGGCCGGCTTCGTCTTCAAGGGCGAAACCTGGCAGCCGGGCGACGAGGGCTGCTGCCGGCTGAAGGTGCTACCCGGCACCCAGACCGCTGCCCAGTCCGCCGAATAGACTCGCATCCCAGCGACGACTGAAACGACGCATAAGTAAGGTGTCCCCCATGACTCTCCGCCTCCTCACGCTCACGACCCTCGCCGTCGCCGGGATCGCCGGTTCGGCCTTCGCCGCCGACACCGTCAAGCTCGGCTACCAGCTGCCGCTGACCGGCGATACCGCGCAGTACGGTCAGGATTTCCGCAAGGCCGCCGAGATCGCGCTGAGCGAGTTCAACGCCGCCGGCAAGCCGTTCAAGGTCGAGATCGTCTTCGAGGATAGCCGGTCCGACGCCAAGGAAGGCACCAACATCGCCCGCAAGTTTGTGGACGACAAGGAGATCGTCGGCGTTCTGGGCGACTTCACCTCGGGCGTGTCGATGGCCGCGGCGCAGGTCTACAAGGAGGCCGGCATGCCTCAGCTGTCGCAGACCGCCTCGCACCCCGACTACACCAAGATCTCCAAGTACCAGTTCCGCAACATCGCCACCCAGGCGCAGGAAGGCCCCTACAACGCCAAATGGATGGCGTCCAAGGGCCTCAAGAACGTCGCGGTGATCGCCGAGCAGACCGATTGGGGCCAGTCGGTGGTCAGCGGCTTTTCCGACGCGGTGAAGGCCGACGGCGGCAAAGTCGTCTTTTCGGAATTCTTCAACCGCGGCCTGAAGGATTACCGCTCGCTGATCAGCAAGCTCGAGCGTGCGAAGCCCGATGCGATCTACACCGGCTTCTTCTATGAGGACGGGGCGCAGTTCCTGAAGCAGCTCCACCAGCTCGGCGTCAAGACGCCGGTCTATTCGACCTCGGCGGCCTATAGCCCGAAGCTGATCGAATTGGCCGGCGAGGCGGCGGATGGCATGCACCTGACCTCCAATTTCCTGCCGACCGACCCGTCGCCGAACGTCCAGCATTTCGTCGAGGAATGGAAGAAGCGTTCGGACGGCGCCGTCCCCGGCCAGTTCCCGGCCCAGGCCTATGACGCGGTGCGCATCATGCTGGCGGCGGTCGAAAAGGCCTCGCCCAACCCGACCCGCGAGAAGGTGCGCGACGCGCTGGCCCAGACCAAGGACTTCCCCGGCGTGACCGGCAAGACCAGCTTCAGCGCCGACCGCGAGGCCGAGAAGGAGTTGGTTAAGGTCGAGGTTAAGGACGGCGCCTTCGTTCCGGTCACCGAGTAAGGCTTCGGCAACCGATCTCCAGCGCCCCGATCTCCAGCGACAGAGTCCGCATGTTCGATCCCTATTATCTCCAGCAGCTCGCCATCGGCCTGTCGCTGGGCATGACCTATGCGCTGATGGCGATCGGCTTTACGCTGATCTTCGGCGTGCTGAACGTCGTCAACTTCGCCCATGGCGAGATCTACACGCTGGGCGCCTTCGCCGGTCTGGTCCTGATCTCGGCCACCGCACCGCCCATCGTGGCGGTGATCCTGGGCGCGCTGGCGATCGGGGCGCTTGCCGGCTTCTCGCTGGAGCGGCTGGCCTTCAAGCCGTTTCGCCGCTTCACCGACGAGGCGTCGCTGAAATCGCGGGCGATGCGGGAATCGACGCTGCTCTCCTCGCTGGCGGTGTCCATCGTGGTGCGCGAGGCGCTGGAGATCGTCTTCGGATCGCAGATGCGCTCCATCCCCTTCGAGTATCTGATCAACACGCCGGTGCGCGTCGGCCCGGTGATCCTGGTCACCGGCGACTTCATCATCTTCGGCGTCGCCGCCGCCATGCTGATCGGCCTGCAGTATCTGTTGACGCGCACCCGCGTCGGGCTGGCGATCCGCGCGGTGTCCAACAACCCGCTGGGCGCCAAATATGTCGGCATCGACACCGACCGCACCATCATCACCACCTTCGTCGTCGGGTCGATGATGGGGGCGGCGGCGGGCATCCTGATGGGGCTCTATTACGGCGCGGTGTTCCCCGCCATGGGCTTCACCCCCGGCATCAAGGCCTTCGTCGCCATGGTGATGGGCGGGCTGTCCTCCATCCCCGGTGCCGTGATCTGCGCGCTGATCCTCGGCATTTCGGAAAGCATGGCGACGACCTTCGTCTCGTCGGGCTGGTCGGACATGGTGGCTTACGGCTTCCTGATCCTGACCCTGATCTTCTTCCCCAACGGTTTGTTCGGAGCGCGCCGTGAACGCGTTTGAAACTGTCGCGCCCGCCGATCACGCCGGCCGCCGGGGCTGGCTGGTTCCGGCGCTGATCCTGCTGCTGGTCTTCGCGGCGCTGCCGGCGCTGCTGGCCGGCTTCGACCGCGGCTATTTCTACCAGATCGCCAATCTGGCGCTGATCTTCGTCCTGCTGTCGGCCTCCATGCATCTGGTGACCGGGGTCGCCGGCCTCCTGCATCTGGGGCACGCCGCCTTCTACGGCGTCGGCGCCTATACGGCGGCGCTGCTGACCTCCAAGCTGGGGCTGGGCTTCACCGTCACGCTGCCGCTGTCCGGTCTGGTGGCGGCGCTGGTCGCCTTCCTGGTGGCACTGCCGACCATGCGGCTGGTCAGCATCTATTTCGCCGTGGCGACGCTCGCCATCGGGCAGATGCTGTATCTGGTCATGCTGAACTGGGTGGATTTCACCAAGGGTCCCAACGGCATCATCGTCACCAAAGGCTTCGAGCTGTTCGGGTTCAGCCTGTCCGGACGCATCGCCACCTACTACACGGTGGCGTCGGTGGTGACGCTGTCCGTCGTCGCGATCAGCCGGCTCAGCCATTCCTATTACGGCAACGCGCTGCGCTCGATCCGCGAGGACGACCAGTGCGCCGACGCCATGGGCGTGCGCACCGTGCGGCTGAAGATGGAGGCCTTCACCCTGTCGGCCTTCTTCGCCGGGGTGGCGGGTAGCCTGTGGGCGCACATGACCGGCTATATCTCGCCGGGCGACTTCAAATTCTCGGAATCGATCCTGATCCTGGCGATGGTGGTGGTCGGCGGCCTCGGCAGCCTGCCGGGGGCGATCATCGGCGCGCTGCTGCTGATCCTGCTGCCGGAGGGCCTGCGGGCCTTGGGCGATTTCCGCAACATCATGGTCGGGCTGGTGATGTTCCTCTCCATCCTGCTGCTGCCCAAGGGATTGCTGGGCGAGGTGTCCGCCCTGCGACTGGTGCGCCAGCAGTTGGGTGCGGCGTGGCGCAACAGTGGCGACGGTGAACGGAAGGGCGAAGGGATCGGCTGGCGATGACCCATCTTCTTGAAATCCGCAACGTCAGCCGCCGCTTCGGCGGCGTGCAGGCGGTCGGCGACGTCACCGCCCATGTGGACGAGGGCGAACTGGTCGGCCTGATCGGCCCGAACGGTGCCGGCAAGACCACACTGTTCAACCTGATTTCCGGCTTCACCCCGCTGTCGAGCGGCACCGTCGCCTTCGCCGGCAGGACCATCAGCGGCCTGAAGCCCAATCAGGTGGCGCGGCTGGGCATCAGCCGCACCTTCCAGAATCTGCGCATCTTCCCCAACATGTCGGTCTTCGACAACGTGTCGGTCGGCGCGGTCGGCACGCTGCCGCAAGGGGCGTTCGGCGCCTTGTTCGGCCCCTTTTCCAAGGGCGGCAGAGCCCACTCCGCCGAGATCAGCCACCGCACCTGGGAGGCGCTGGAAGCGGTCGGCCTGACCCATGTTGCGGCGGAGCTGGCGGCCAACCTGCCCTACGGCCAGCGCAAATATCTGGAAATCGCCCGCGCGCTCGCCATGCGGCCACGCTTCCTGATCCTGGACGAGCCAGCCGCCGGGCTGAACGACACAGAGACGCGCGATCTTGCCACCTTCATCAAGCGGCTGCACGGACAGGGCCTGACGGTCATGCTTGTCGAGCACGACATGGCGCTGGTCATGGGCATCTGCCAGCGCATCCTGGTGCTGGCCTCCGGCCGCAAGATCGCCGACGGCACGCCCGACGCGATCCGCAACGATGCGGCCGTCCTCGAAGCCTATCTTGGGGTGGATGAATGACCGCGCCGCTTCTCTCCATCGCCGACCTGCATGTCGCCATGGGGCCGCAGGAGATCCTGCACGGCGTCCGCCTGGAGGTGCCGGAGGGCGCCATCGTCGCCGTGCTCGGCTCCAACGGCGTCGGCAAGACCACGCTGATGCGCACCGTGTCGGGCATCTATCGGGCCCGCCAAGGCAGCATCACCTTCCGCGGCCAGCCGATCACCAACATGCCGGCCCATCGCATCGTCCAACTCGGCCTGTCGCAGGCGCCGGAAGGGCGGCAGATCTTCTCCAACATGAATGTCCGCGAGAATCTGGTGCTCGGCGGCGGCGATGTCGGGCTGGGCGAGTTGGACCGCGTGCTGGCGATGTTCCCGATCTTGAGCGAGCGCCTGCGCCAGAATGCCGGTTCGCTGTCCGGCGGCGAGCAGCAGATGCTGTGCATCGCCCGCGCCCTGATGCGCCGGCCAACGCTGCTGCTTCTCGACGAGCCGTCGCTGGGGCTGGCGCCGAAGATTGTCGCGCAGATCTTCGACCTGATCGGCCGCATTCGCGCCGAAGGGGTGTCGATCCTGCTGGTCGAACAGAACGCCCGCGCCGCCCTGCGCATCGCCGACCACGCCGCAGTTCTGGAGGATGGCCGCATCGCGCTGTCCGGCCCGGCCGCCCAACTGCGGGACGACCCGCGCATCGCCGAGGCCTATCTCGGCGGCCACACCCATTGAAAGCCCATTGAAAGCCGATTGGCGCCACCTGACGGAAGGAAGCCTGCCATGACCGAAACCAAGGGGACCCAAACCCTGGGCATTCTGGAGCGCCGCCGCATCGAGGCGGAAATCCTGAAGCCGGTCTATGAGGAGATGGTCGCCCGGCTGGGCGAGGCCACGGCACAGGAGATCCTGGGCGCCGCGATCACCAAGGCGGCGCTGGCCGCAGCCCAATCCTTCGCCGCGACCGAGCCGGAGGGCACCAGCCTGAAGAGCTTCGCCGATCTTCAGCCGCTGTGGACCAAGGACGAGGCGCTTCGCCTGGACGTGAAGCGGCAGGACGAAACCCATTTCGACTACAACGTCACCCGCTGCCGTTACGCCGAGATGTACCGGGAAATGGGACTGGGGTCGATCGGACATCTGCTGTCCTGCAACCGCGACGCCGCCTTCTGCACCGGCTACGACCCGCGCATCAAGATGGAGCGGACGCAGACCATCATGCAGGGCGCCGATCACTGTGACTTCCGCTATCGCTTCGAGCCGAAGGACTAGTAGGCGCGGCCAGGGCCGCTGGTGTCATGGTGGACATGACACCAGCCACTGACGCGCGACTTCGGCGTAGCGTCAGGCCCTGTCCGTATTCGCCAGCAGAGACCAAGCCGAGCGTTGCCGAACGGCCGGCCCATTAATTCTCATGCCATGGATGGAGCCTCGCCACATTCGCCGGGCACGTCCACCCCAACCATTCCTGTCTGCCGCGTCAGATAGACAGGGGACGCGTTCGGCGGCCACAGCATTTTGGAGTGCTGTCCCATCCATCGGCAGAGCACCGACCATGTGCCGGCATGCGCGACGATCAGCGGAGGACGGCCATCCGCCGGCACCGGCAAGCCGTCGAGTGCCGCGGTGACGCGAGCGTGAAAGTCGGTCAGGCTTTCCCCGTTCGGCACCTGCTCCCGCAACAGATCGGCGGGAATGGCACCGCCCTCAAGATCGCCCCAGCGCCGCTCCTCCAATCCGGCCACAGGCATGACGGGAGCTTTCAGGGCATCAGCCAGGATGGCTGCCGTCTCCAGCGCCCTGCGTTGCGGGCTGCTGTAGACAACCGGCACCGCACGCCTTCCGGCGAGCAGGGCCGCCGCGGCATCCCTCGCCTGCGCCCGGCCCCGTTCGGTCAGCGACACGTCCCGCGACCCGGCGAGCCAGCCGCCGAGATTGCTCTCGGTCTCGCCATGGCGGCAGAAGATTACGGCATTCAGCATGACAGCCGTCGCGGCAGATCGGCGAACCCGTCGAGAATGCCGTCGTGGGGCAGGCCGTCAAGCGGTACCCGGGCGTAGCCGTAGGGCACCAGCAGAACCCGCGCGATGTTTGCCGCGCGGGCGGCCGCCACGTCATGCTCGTTGTCGCCGACGAAGGCGGCCTCGTTCGGCCACACCTCCAGCCGATCCAGCAGGCCCAGGACCGGCTCCGGCGAGGGTTTGCGGGTCGGGTAGCTGTCGCCGCCGACCACCGCCGCGAAGTGCCCGGCGATGCCCAGATCGTTCAGCAGCCGCACCGTCGCTCCCATCGGCTTGTTGGTGCAGATGCCGAGCCGCAGGCCTGCTGTCGCCAGTGCCTCCAGCGTTTCGGCGACGCCCGGATAGAGTGCGCTGTGGGCGCTCGGGTCGGCCTCGTAGATGGACAGAAACCGCTGGAGGCAGCGGGCGGCTTCCTCCGGGGTCGGGACCCCGCCGGTGGCGGCCAGTACGCGCTCCACCAGCTTGGGCGCTCCATCGCCGATGAAGGATCGTACCGCCGGCAGATCGACCGGCGGTCGCCCCAGTTCGGCGAGCAGGGCGTTGGAGGCATGCATGAGGTCGGCCGCGCTGTCCACCAGCGTACCGTCCAGGTCGAAGGCGACGGCGCGGATGGGGCGACGGATGAGGCTGTCGGCGGCGGGATCGGTCACGGTGGCGGCACCTTATCGGCTGAGGAAGCGGGCCTTGTCGGCCGCGAGGTCGAGAGTGATCGGGGCATCCGGGGCGAGCAGAGCATCGCCCGTCTGATGCGGCGCGTCCACCTGCACCAGCTGTCCACCGACGTCAACCGCGTAACGGATGGAGGCGCCCAGGAATTCCCGGTGCCGGATGTTGCCGGTCAGCCGGGCATGGCCGGGGGCCGGGGGGCCGCCGGCCTGCCGGATGATCAGGTTCTGCGGACGGAACATCAGCTTGCCCGCAGCCTCCGGCGCCACCGACGGCGGCAGCGCCACCGGCGTGACGCCGTCGGCGACGAAGACGGTGCCGCCGTCGCGGCCCTGCACCGTGCCGTCGAGCACATTGGCGGTGCCGAGGAACCCGGCGACGAACAGGTTGGCCGGATGGTCGTAGAGGTCCTGCGGCGTGCCGACCTGCTGCACCTTGCCGTCGTCCATCACCGCGATGCGGTCGCAGATGGTGTTGGCCTCCTCCTGGTCGTGGGTGACGAAGATGGTGGTCAGGCCGAGCTTGCGCTGAAGGCTCAGCAGTTCCTGGCGCATCTGCACGCGCAGCTTGGCATCGAGATTCGACAGCGGCTCGTCGAGCAGCAGGACCTTCGGCTCGATCACCACGGTGCGGGCCAGCGCCACGCGCTGCTGCTGGCCGCCTGACAGCTGCGACGGCCGGCGGTCGGCCAGATGCTTCAGCCCGACCAGATCGAGAGCGGCATCCACCCGCCGTTCGATCTCCGCCCGAGGCACGCGGCGCTCCTCCAGCCCGAAGGCGATGTTGCGGCGCACGGTCATGTGCGGCCACAGGGCGTAGCTCTGGAACACCATGCCGACGTCCCGGCGGTGCGGCGGCAGGATGGAAATGTCGCGGTCGCCAATGCGGACCTCCCCATCCTGTGCGGTGTTGAAGCCGGCGATCAGCCGCAGGAGCGTTGTCTTGCCGCAGCCGGACGGGCCGAGGAAGGCGAAGAACTCGCCCGGCTTGATGGCGAGATTCACGTCCTTCAGAACATGGTTTCTGCCGTAGAAGAGGTTGACGCCCTCGATATCGACGCCGACGCTCTCGATCCGGGGGGCGAGCGCGGCCGGAGAAAACTGGTGGTTCATGATGGGGTTCCCTTCGGGGGCTCTGTCAGTGGTCTTGACCGTCAATGGTCCTGGCCGCGTTCGCGGCGACCGCGCTCGATCACGACATGCGAAAGGTAGGTGCCCAGACCGACGATGATGACGGCAAAGATGCCCAGCGCCGCACCCGGACCACGCCCGGCCGCCGACTGCATGTAGACGTAGAGGCCGTAGGCCAGCGGCGCATCGCTTTGCGAGTGAACCAGCATGATGGTCGCCGACAGCTCGACGGCCGCCGTTGCGAAACTGGTGACGAAGCCGGCAAGGATGCCGCCCGACATCAGCGGCACAACGATGCGCCCGACCGTGCGCAGCTTGGTGGCGCCGAGATTCTCCGCCGCCTCCTCCAGCGAGGAGCTGACCTGCTGCAGGGCCGCGGTACAGGCGCGCAGCGCGTAGGGCAGCCGGCGGATCGCCAGCGCGAAGACCAGGATCAGCCAGAAGTTCGACAGCGGCTGGCCGGAGAAGGGCATCGGCACACCGTAGAAGCTGCGCAGATAGCCGATGCCCAGCACCACGCCCGGCACCGCCAGCGCCGCCATCGCGATGTAATCCAGCCATTGCCGCCCCGGCAGCTTGGTGCGCAGAACCAGATAGGCGATGGCCGTACCAATCGCCACATCGAGCAGCGCAGCCAGCGAGGCGTAGAGCAGCGTGTTGGTGATGTACTGGCCGCTCTCGGTGAAGACGGTGTGGTAGTGCTTCAGCGTGAACGCGTCGGGCAGCGGGCTGAAGGACCAGATGGTGGCAAAGGACAGCAGCCCCAGCCCGATATGCGGCGCCAGAACCAGCACCAGGATCAGCAGCACGATGCCGTAGGCCGCCACCAGTTCCAGCGGCTTCAGGCGCCGCTTGGCCAGACCGCCGCCGCCGCGCTGCACCGTGGCGTAATCCTTGCCGCGCATCGCCAGCGCCGACACCCACAGCGCCAGCAGCGAGCAGGCGATCAGCACGACGGAGATGACGTAGCCCATCGGGTCGGCGATGCCGATCGAGGAGATGCGCAGATAGGCCTGCGGCGCCAGCATGTCGTTGACGTTCAGCAGCAGGGGCGTGCCGAGATCGTCGAACACCTTGATGAAGACCAGCGAGGCGCCGGCGACATAGCCCGGCATCGCCAGCGGGAAGACGATGCGGCGGAACAGACGGAAGCCGTGGCAGCCGAGATTCTGCGCCGATTCCTCCATCGCCCGGTCGATGTTCTTCAGGCTGGCCGACAGGTTGATGAGGATGAAGGGGAAATAGTGGATGCTCTGGACGAAGATGACGCCGTTCAGCCCCTCCATGAAGGGGATCGAAAAGCCGAAATGGTCGCGCAGCAGCAGGTTGACCGTGCCGTTGCGCCCGAACAGCAGCTGCATGGCGACGGCGCCGATGAAGGGCGGCATGATCAGCGGGATGATTCCCAGGCTCTGGATCAGCACGGCGCCGCGGAATTCGAACCGCGTGGTCAGGTAGGCGAGCGGCAGCGCCAGCAGGCTCGCCACCACCACCGACATCGCCGAGACATAGACGGAGTTGCCGAACGACCGCATGAACAGGTCGTTGCGGAAGAAGTCGGCGAAGTTCACCAGGGTGAAGGCACCCGTCGTCTTGTCCTGGAAGGCGACGAAGATGACCTGGACCACCGGAACGACCAGGAACAGCAACAGGAAGGCGGCGATCAGCAGCGCGGCCAGCGCCGGCCCCGGCCGCACGCGCGCGATGCGGTCGCGCGTGAGCGCAAGTGACGTCATGGAATGGCCCGTGAGCTGGGGAGAAGAGAGGGGACGCAACCGACGCGTCCCCCGTGCGCAACGCGACGGCGCGTCAGCGCACCAAAGCCATCGCCTCGTCGGCCTTCTTGCGGGCGGCGGCGTAGTTTTCCTGGGCGAAGGCGGCCCACTTCTGCTCGATCTGCGCCTGGCGCTCCGACACCGCGTCCTTGGCCGACTTGCGCTCGACCGTGAAGGCGCCGGCCAGCTGCGGGTCGGCGGCCTGCTCCGCCGTCACCG
The DNA here is from genome assembly GCA_966212305.1 of uncultured Azospirillum sp. Classification (GTDB taxonomy): domain Bacteria; phylum Pseudomonadota; class Alphaproteobacteria; order Azospirillales; family Azospirillaceae; genus Azospirillum. The sequence goes on along the minus strand of CBIHQY010000031.1, from coordinate 57,285 downwards.
GCATGGCGGCGACGAGGTCGCGCGCCTCGGCCAGCAGCGCCTTGGCCTTGTCGTTGGGCTTCTTGGCGAGCGCCGCCTCGCCCTGCTGGATCGCCTTGGTCGCCGCCTTGAGGTCGTCGAGCTGGAAGGTGATGAGCTGGTCGAACAGTGCATCCACCACGTTGTAGCGGGCCTGCGACACCTCGACGTCGAAATTCACCTGGGCGCCCAGCGACTTGTCCTTGAATGGGTTGGGGTAGCCGGCGGGCGCCTTCTCGTAGGTCGCGGGATTGACCGGCAGGCGGCGGATCGCCGGCTCCAGCAGGACTTCCTGGCCCTTTGGCGACAGCAGGAAATCGACGAAGGTCTCGGCCGCCGCCTTGTTAGGGGCGTTCTTCACCACGCCGATGTTCGCCGGCACGATGGTGGTGACGGTCGGATAGACGAACTCCACCGGGAAGCCCGATGCCTGGGAGGACAGCGCGAAGAAGTCGATGACGATGCCGACCCCGAAGGCTCCGGAATTGACGCCGTCCGGCACGCCGAAGCTGCGTTCGGTGATGGTGCGGTAGTTGCCGGCCATCTCCTTGTTGGTACGCCAGCCCTTTTCCCAGCCTTCGCCCTGGAGAATGGTCTCGATGGTCAGGTGCGTCGTGCCGGAACGCGACGGGGCGGAGATCGCGACATGGTCGTAATAGGCCGGCTTGGTCAGATCGGCCCATTCCTTGGGAGGCGGCAGATCGTTGGCCTTCATGTAGCGGGTGTTCCACATGATGCCGTAGCCGGACGCGGCGAAGCCGGCATACATCCCTTCGGGATCATTGACCGGATAGGCGCCGACCTTCTCCGGAATGCCCTCCACCTTGGGCTTGTAGGGCTGCAGGAGCTGGGCGGATTTCAGCACCTCGAACGCATCGGGAGCCGACGCCCAGAACAGGTCGACGCCGTTGTTCGACGCGGTTTCCTGGAGATACTTCACGCCGGCGTTGGTGTTGCGGTTCAGGATCTCGACCGTGACCTTCGGATGAGCCTTCTGGAAGGCCTGCTGGTAGGCGGTCGTCAGGTCCTTGGGAAATGACGTGACGATGACCAGCTTGCCGCTGGCGTCCTGGGCGAAGGCGGCGGTGCCGGACAACAGCAGAACGGCCAGGGCGGCGGCTGCATTGCCAAGGGTGCGCCTGGCGAGCGTGGTGCGAAGCATCGGTGTTGTTCCTCCCGTGATGTCTTATGCTTGGAGGATCAGCAATCCGCATGCCAAAGGTTCAGGTCTTGCGCGGTCTGGCTTCGCACGGCATCGATGGGTAAGGATGGGAACATCCACCGGTGCGGCTGGGTAACGCCGGGAACATTCCCAGCAATATAGCCGGGGCCGCTCCGCTCACTCCTCCGTGAAATCGTCCCGGCTCAGGCCATGGTGGCGCATCTTCAGATACAGCGTCTTGCGGGTGATCCCCAGCCGCTCCGCCGTTTCGCCGACGCGCCCGCCGCAGCGGGCCAGCGCGTCCTCGATCAACTGCTTTTCGATGCGGTCGAGCTGATCGGCCAGGGGCTCGATCTCCGCCGTTCCGGCCGTCGACAGGGCGGAAGAGGCAGGGGTGAGGCCGTCCCCCAGCCCCAGCGCCACCCGTTCGGCGACATTGCGCAGCTCGCGGACATTGCCCGGCCAGCCGTGGGCGGCGAGGCGGGCGAGCGTGGTGGCGTCGAGAGGCGGCGCCGTCCGGCGCGACCGGGTCGCCGCGGCGTCCAGGAAATGGCGGAACAGCAGCGGCACGTCCTCCCGCCGTTCCCGCAAGGGGGGCAACGGGACGGTGACGACGTTCAGCCGGTAATAGAGATCCTCGCGGAACCTGCCGTCGCCCGCCAGCTTCAGCAGATCCACCTTGGTGGCGGCGATCACCCGCAGGTCGAGCGGGATCGTCCGGTTGGCGCCGATGCGCTCGATCGCCCGTTCCTGCAGGACGCGGAGCAGCTTGACCTGGAGATGCATCGGCATGCTCTCGATCTCGTCGAGGAACAGGGTGCCGCCGGCCGCGAACTCCAGCTTGCCGATCCGCCGTCCTTGCGCGCCGGTGAAGGCGCCCGGCTCGTGGCCGAACAGCTCGCTCTCGATGATGGAGTCGGGCATGGCGCCGCAGTTCAGCGCCACGAAATTGCCGGTCCGTCGCCGCCCGGCCTCGTGCAGGCTGCGGGCAACCAACTCCTTGCCGGTGCCGGTCTCGCCGAACAGCAGGACGTCGACCTCCGCGTCGGCGAGGTTCGCCACGGCGGCGCGCAGGCGCTCGATGGCCGGCGAGCGGCCGATGATGCGCCCCTCCAGCCCGCCGTCGGCGAGTTGGGCGCGCAGGCGCCGGTTCTCCAGAACCAGCGCGCGGTGGTCCAGGGCGCGCCTCACCACCTCGACCAGATGCCCAGGCTCGGCGGGCTTCTCGATGAAATCGTAAGCGCCCTCGCGGACCGCACGGATTGCCATGGCGATGTCGCCATGCCCGGTGATCAGCACGACCGGAACCTCCGGGTCCACAGCGCGGATCCGGTCCAGCAGGGCGAAGCCGTCCATCCCCGGCATCCGCACGTCGGTCACCACGATTCCCGGCCAGGATGCTCCGAGCCGTGCCAAAGCCGTCTCGGCCTCCGTCACCGCCTGGACGGCCAGCCCTTCCAGCTCCAGGGTCTGGCGGCTGGAATCGAGCACTTCCGGATCGTCGTCGATCAGCAACACGGTCATGGCAGGGCTTTCACGCACGGATCAGGGTGAGGACAAAGGCGGTTCCGCCGGGACCGCTCTCGGCCACCGACAGCACGCCGCCGAAGTCGCGGACGATGTTGTACGAGATCGACAGCCCCAGACCCAGCCCCGTTCCCATCGGCTTGGTCGTGAAGAACGGATCGAAGATCTGCCCGGCCAACTCGGCGGCGATCCCGGGGCCGCTGTCGCGCACCTCGATACGGACGGTGTCCGGTTCCCCGGTTTGTGCGCCGCCCGGCGCCTCCGCCCGGATCAGGATGCGGCGGACCGGGGCGGCGGCCACGGCATCCAGCGCATTGCTCAGCAGATTGACCAGGACCTGTTCCAGCCGCACCTCCTCGGCGCGGACCCGCAAGGGGGCGCCGGCATCCGGCAATTCGACCGCGACGGCAACCGCCTCTTCGCGCAGCCGGTCGCCGAACAGCGACAGCGCCCCCTGGATCACCGGCCCCAGTTCAACCGCGCCCAGCCGGGTATCCGGGCGCCGGGCAAAGCGTTTCAGGTGGTTGGTGATGTTCGCCATGCGGGACGTCAGGTCGGCGATCTTGCCCAGATTGCCGCCGGCCTCCTCCATCCGGCCAAGCTCGATCAGCTTGCGGCCGTTGTGGGCGTAGGAACGGATGGCGGCGAGCGGCTGGTTCAGCTCATGCCCGACACCGGCTGCAAGCTGGCCGAGTGCCGCCAGCTTGCCGGCCTGGACCAGCTCCGCCTGCGCCTCGCGCAGGTCGCGCTCGGTGCGCCGGTGCTCGGCGATGGCCCGTTCGAGCCGGTCGTTGGTGGCCCGGAGGTCCGCGGTGCGCTCCTGCACCGTGCGTTCCAGGATGTGCTGGGCCTCCACCCGCTCGGTCATGTCGGTCAGCGTGACGATGAAGCGCTGCTGCTGGCGGCGCCAGAAGGGACGGACGCCGACCTGCACCGGCACGGCCCCGCCGTCCGGACGCCGCCCGGTGGTCAGGATGGAGAGCGCCGGCGCGGCGCCCTCCTCGGGACCGGCGGACGCCTGGGCGAAGAAGGCAGCGACGCGGGCGGCGCCCTCGGCGTTAAGCCGGTCGGCAAGGCGGGGCGCCCCTCCACCCTGCTCGGCATGACCGTCGGACGGCGGGGCGATCAGGGCGGCGGCGAGCGGGTTGACGAACTCGATCACGCCATCCCCGTTGGTAATCGCCAGACCTGCCTGGGCGTTGTCGATCATCGCCTGGGCGTTCGCCTCCTCCACCGTGATGGCCGTGTCGCGGAAAACCAGAAGCGCCGCCGCCATGTCCGACAACTCGTCATTGCCGCCCAACGGGATCTCCGCCTTCAGGTCCCCGGCGGCGATGGCGCGGGCGGCATCCCCCAGCCGGGTCAGGCGGGAGATCAGGTTGCGGTTGACGTAGAGCCACGCCACCAGCACGGCCACCAGCAGGCTGACCACGGCGCTGGCCAGCAGGGCAGAGCGGCCGAACGCGATGGCCTGGGCGGAGCGTCCGGCGGCGGCGCGGGAATCGCTCTCCACCGCCTGGACCTGCCGGGCGATCAGGCCATTCAGCCGGGCCACGATGTCCCGGTTCCGGGCGAGCAGGGCCTGCCCACGGGCGGTGGTCTCCAGCTCTTCCCGGCGCAGCGCCGGCACGCCGCCGTCCGTCCCACGCGCAAGCGCGAGGAGTTGGCCCACCACCTGACCCAGCGACACGCCGTCGGGCCAGTCGGCCAGCGCCGTGAGGTCGCGTTGCAGCCGGTCGGCGGTCTCGTCGAGGAATCCGGCGTTGTCGTCCAGCATCTCGGGCGTGGCGAGCGTCGCCGCCCGCGCGATCAGCCCGACCGCAAGATTGCCGTTGGCGCCGATCTGCAGCACCGCCTCGCTCCGCCGGTTCTCTTCCCGAAGGACGCGGACGGCATCGGCCGAAGGCTTCCCGCTTTCCACCGACGCCAGGGCGCTCTGGATGTTGAAGCGCGCGTCCGCCACCAAGGGTTCGATCTCGTCGAGGAAATCAGCGTGCAGCCAGCGCAGGCGCTCGATGGCCTCCTGGTTGCGGCGGCCGAGCGCCAAGCGGTCTCGGACCGTGCCGTCCAGTTCCGACAGATTGCGGCTGAGCGCATCCACCACCGGACGCAGGCCGGGAACGCCGCCTTCGATGGCGTCCGTCAGTGACCGTAGGGCGGCCAGACGGCGGCCCAACGCCTCGCGGATGGCGTCCATCTCGGCCTCCGTCCGGCTGCCGGCCAGGACGGGAGCGGTGGCGATGATGGCTCCGCCCTCCTCCGCCAGCTTGGCCGCCAGGCCCAGGGCAGGCAGGTGGCTTTCGGCGAATTCGTCCAGCGTGCCGCCCAACCGGTCATAGGACAGCCAGCCGAGCGCGCAGGCCACCACCGACAGGACCGCGACGGCGACGAAGGCAAGAAAGAGGCGAACCCGGATGCCGAAGCGTACCGGCCACGTCCCACCGCCCATCGCAGGCGGCGGGGCCGCCTGGACGCTCCCCTGGACACCCGCGTGGACGCTCATGGCCATCCCCCCTCTCCGGCCGCCACGCGCAGGATGACCAGTGCCCGTTCGGACGCCGACAGGGCCGCCTCCAGCCGGTCCTTGGAAAAGGCTCGCCATTCCGCCTCCAACTCTCCCTGCCGTGCCGATACCGGCATGCCGCGGGCGGGACGGCGCAGCGCGGCGGAAAAGGCCGGATCGGCAGCCTGGGCGGCGCTGACCGGAATCCCGGTGGCGGCCTTTCGCGCGGCGCGAAGCAGGTCGCGCGCCACCGGATCGGGGGTGGCGGCAAGACGGGTTTCGCCCTCATGGATCAGTTGCCAGACACGGTTGAGCGTCTTCACCCGGAAGGTGATCAACTCGTCGAACAGCAGGTTGACCAGTTCGTAGCGACGGCTGGACAAGCCCCGGTCGAACAGGAAAAGGTCGTCGCCGGTTTCCCGCGCATAGGGATTGGGGTAGCCGGCGGGTGCGTCGGCATAGCTGTCCGGACGCACCGGCAGCCGTCCGATGTCGGGACGCAGCATCAGTTCCTGCCCGGCCCGCGAAAGCAGGAAATCGATGAAGACGTTTGCTCCCGCCGGATTGGGAGCGCCGCGCAGAATCGCGACGCTGGCCGGCAGGAAAACGCTGTCGACCGGATAGGCAAACCGCAAGCCGCCTGCCGCCGGCTGCTTTTCTTCCACGTCCAGTCCCTGCTCCGCCGATTGGCCTGCCCCTTGTCCCAGGAAATCGATGGCCAACCCGATGCCGAAGCGACCCTTTGCGACCCCTTCCACCACGCCGTAGCTGCGCGCCGTCACGGTGGCGAGGTTGCCTGCGATTTCAAGCCATGTCGCCCAGCCGCGCTCCCAGCCTTGGAGTTGCAGCACCGTCTCCACCATCAGATGCATGGTACCCGACCGCGACGGCGCCGTGATGCCCAGGTGCCGGGCATATCCGGGACGCCGCAAATCTTCCCATCCCCGAGGAGCGGTAATCCCTTGCCGGTCGAGGTAAGGCTGATCCCAGACCAGCCCATAACCGGACAGCGCGAAGCCGAGATATGTGCCGTCAGGATCGTCGACCGGCTGGTTGCCGATTGTCGACGGGGCACCGGTTGGCCGGGATGCGATCGGAGTCAGCAATCCAGCCGCCTTCAGAACCTCAAAAGCATCCGGAGCAGATGCCCAGAAAACATCGACGCCCTCCCCGGCGCGGTCCTGCAGCCGGGTGATCGCCGCAGTGGTTTTGGTGTTGATCACACGAAGGTGACGGTCAGGATGAGCGCGCTCGAACGCTTCGCGTACCGGTTCGTAGAATCCGGCGGGAAACGACGTCAGGACGATGATCGTCTCCGATCCTGTGTCCGGCCGGTCCCGTCCTGCTGCCGCCGCTGCCACCGGTGCCAGCAGGACCATGACAACCGCCAGCCTGCGCGACAGGTGTCCGCCGTGCCCGAAGATCCACATCAGTCCTGCAATCGCATCACGCCAGCCACCGTCCATGCTGCCTCCACCGACCACGGCTCCGAAACCGCCTGGCACCTCACAGTCCAATGAACTTGTCCAGTTCCGAGCAACGGTGATGATTCCGGCGGGCAGCTTCTCACACATTCCGGCTACGTTACATCAACGTGTCCGGCTCCAATCCCGCCGCGCGATTTTCCGCACGGGTTCGACGCCGCCCTGCGCCAGCGCCGCTCAGCGTCGGATCATGGCCTTTAGCCAGGGGGAAATCGCAAAGACGTCCGTAAAATATCCCTGTTGCATCACCGCGCGTCCGGCCTTGTGGATGTTGGCAGGAAGCGAACCCAACTCCCCCTTTCGGGTTACCACATGGATCGAGCGGCGAAAGCCGGAAGTCGGCAACGGCAGCACGCGCATGTGGTTCAGGTGCTGACGGCTTTTCACCAGCGCAGTCGGTGGGAGCAGGCTCCATCCCATTTCCTCCGCCACCATCGCCATCACGGTGTCGGTGGCGTCGAAGGCAAAGCTGCGCGGCACCTCCATGCCCAGGCGCCGCAGATGCTGATCCACCAGCCGGCCGAGCGCGCTGTCCGTCGTGCTGCGGATCAGCGGCAGAGTCCGGGACAGTGCTCGGAGAGCGGCTTCATCGACGACCTCCGGACAACTGCGCGGCAGCAGCAGCACGAAGGGTTCGGTGAGCAGGCACAGACTGTCCACCTGGTCCATGTCGTCGAAGCTGTCGTTGGTGAACAGCACGTCCAGGCGGCGGGCCAGGAACTGTTCGCGCAGTTGGCCGCACAGACCCGACGCGATGCTGAAGGACGGAACATTGTCGCGCAGCCGCTGAAGCAGCCGGGGAATAAAGGGCGCCGCCAGCGTGTCGATGCAGCCGATGCGCAGTTCGGGCATGAAGGGCGCGTCCGTTCCACCAATGGCAGCCGGCAATTGCCGCGCATCGGTCAGGATGCGGTTGCTCCAATGCCAAAGCCGCTGCCCGGCGGCCGTCAGCGCCATCGGCCTGATGCTGCGGTCGAGCAATTGTGTGGCGAAGGCGGTTTCCAACTGGCGCACGACATGCGACACAGCCGATTGCGTCAGTCCGAGCCGGCCGGCGGCGCGGGTCATGCTTCCCAGCTCGGCAACGGCGACGAACACTTCCAGGGATCCCAGGTCGAAATCGCGGTGATGCATGTGGCTCCCATCTTCGGGGTCGGTGGCGGCTGCTTCCTGCATACTATCTTATGCCTGACGCTCTCATGAATGCCGCTCATCCCGACCATGAAAGAAATTTCTCCGGCTGACGGTAACTGTGGATTTCGCTGCAGCCTGGGAACCTGCTTGCACGTTCCGCCGGAGACCCTGCCATGACGCTGCCCCCTTCCGATCTCCGCTCCCCCACCGCTGCGACCCGGCGGATCGGCGATTGGGTCGCGGGGTTGCAACGAAGCGATGTGCCGGAACCGACCGCTGCCGTTGCGCTGGACTGCATCGTCGACACGCTGGGGGTGGCGCTCGCCGGGACCAGGGAGGCGAACACCCGACTGGCAGCTGACGAAGCGCTCGAAAGCTATGCCGTGGGACCATCACGGCTGTTGATCGGTGGCCGCCTGTGCGCGGAGGGCGCCGCCTTCGCCAATGTTGCGGCCGCCCATGCGCTGGATTTCGATGACAACAGCTATGCCGGTTTCGTCCATGGCTCCGCAGTCGTGGTGCCGACAGCCTTCGCGATGGTCGAGGCGGTCGGCGGTACGGGGAGCGATCTGCTCACCGCCGTCGTGGCCGGTGCGGAAGCGCAATATGCCTTGGCGGAGGCAGTGGGCAATGAGGTCTATCATGCCGGCTGGTGGACCACCGCGCTGTTCGGCACTGTCGGCGCTGCCGCCGCCACCGCGAAGGCTCTCGGTCTGGACGGACGGGTGGCGGCCGACGCCATCGCCTTCGCGCTGTGCGGGACCGGGGGGTTGCGCGCCTGCTTTGGCACCGGTGCCAAGCCGCTGCTTGCCGCGCAGGCCGCCGCGAACGGCGTGCGGGCCGCCCGGCTGGCCGCGCGGGGCCTGACCGTACCCCATGGGGTGGTGGAGGATCCGCGTGGTTTCGCCCGGCTGATTGCGGCGGATCGTTTCGATCCGACGGCTCTGGATGCGCTCGGGCGGCGCTGGCGCCTTCTCGACCCCGGCATCGACACCAAGCTCTACCCGGTTTGCCTGTCTGCCCACGCCGCCATTGATGCGGTGCGCGATCTGATGGCGGAGCGGAGGCTGGAACCCGGCGACATCCGGACCGTCAACTGCCGGGTCCCGCCGGTGGTGGCCGCCAACCTGACCTATGACCGCCCGATAACATCGGGAGAAGCCCGCTTCAGCCTGTCTTTTGCAGTGGCCTGTGCGATGCTGCACGGAACGCTGGCGCTGGATAATCTGGATGAGGCGGCGCTCGCCGATCCGGTGCTGCGCCAAGCCATCGAGCGTGTCCACGTGACGGCCGATCCGGAATGGAACGCCGATCCCGATCGCGCCCGCAACGCACCCGAAGGCGCCGAGGTGAGCATCGAAACGGCGTCGGGGGAGCGCTTCGTCCGCTTCTGCGCCTCGGCGCGCGGCACGGTGGCCCGCCCGCTGTCGGCGGCGGAGCATGAAGCCAAGTTCCTGACCTGCGCCGCCCTCGCGGTCGGGCCGATTGGCGCGGAACGCCTCCACCGGAAATTGCGCCGGCTCGAGGCGGAGTCCGACCTGTCCCGCCTGTTCGACCTTGCCCACCATGGCGGCTGTTCATGATGTCGATGAAAATCGATCATGATGAGCCTGCCGCCTCATCGGCGGCGGCCCACTTTTTCGGCATGCGGGCCCGCCGAACCATTCGCGAAAAGCACAGGAATACCAGCGGTTTCAACGACGGTGCACTGCACAAAATCTGTGCGTACCGGCCGCATGCCTAAGTTTTGACCCGCCCATCGCCCGGTTTGTCGTCGTCCCGCCGCCCTTTCCTCCGGCCGTGGCCCTGTGAGACCGTTTTGATCAAGCGGAAATCAAGGTCCGCCCTTAAGGACCGGCAAACAGAGGGGCTTTCATGATGATGCGACGTTTGGTGGCACGGGCCGTGCTCTCGGCCATCCTCCTGTCCGGGACGGCCATGTCGGTCCAGGCCGCGGGCACGCTCAAGGTTTCGGTGGATTCGAACCTGAACACGCTGGACCCCGCCAAGATGAAGGGTGGCCAGGAGTATGTCGCCGCCTATCTGATCTTCAACGGCCTGACCGTCATCGGCCACGACATGACGGTTAAGCCCGATCTGGCCGAACGCTGGGAGCACAGCGACGACCTGAAGACCTGGACCTTCCACCTGCGCAAGGGCGTGAAGTTCCACAACGGCCGCGATCTGGAGGCCGAGGACGTCGTCGCCACCATCGCCCGCATCCAGGACAAGGCGACCGGCTCCACCGCCCGCGTCAATTTCGAGATCGTGGAATCGATGAAGGCGCTGGACCCGCTGACCGTCCAGTTCCAGTTGAAGACCCCCTATGCCGGCTTCGCCGAGCTGTTCGGCGAGCGGCAGGCGCGCATCGTTCCGCGCGACGCCGTCGACACGCTGGCCTCCAAGCCGATCGGCACCGGCCCGTTCGAATTTGTGTCCTTCGCCCCCGGCGACCGCGTCGTCCTGAAGCGCAACCCCAACTATTTCGAACCCGGCCTGCCGAAGCTGGACGAGGTGGTGATGCGCATCCTGCCGGAACCGGCGGCACAGGTGGCGGCGCTGACCACCGGCGAACTGGATATGGTGTGGAACCTGCCGCTGGAGGCCATCGACAAGGTCAAGGCCGACCCGAATCTGAAGATCGATTCCGTTCCGACCTCGACCTGGGACGGTGTCATCATGAACAACAAGGTGAAGCCCTTCGACGATCCCCGCGTGCGCAAGGCGGTGGCGATGGCGCTCGACAAGCAGGCGATCACCCAGATCGCGCTGTTCGGCAACGGCACCCCGACCCATTCACCGATCCCGCCGAGCCACCCCTACTACAACAAGGATCTGAAGATCGCCAAGGGCGACCCGGCCGGGGCGAAGAAGCTGCTGGCCGAGGCCGGCTATCCCAACGGCTTCGAGATCACGCTGCACACGCCGGCCGGCCGCGCCACCCGCGAACGTCTCGGCCTCGCCGTGCGCGAACTGCTGAAGCCGGCGGGCATCACCGTCAATGTCCAGCGCGTGCCCTTCGACGTCTTCCTGAAGGATATCGAGGGCAAGGCCGGCTTCTACATCGACGGCTTCTTCAGCCGTCCGACCATCGATACCTCCGTCTATCCCTGGTACCACTCGCAGGGGTCGTGGAACACCGCGCTGTGGAACTACTCCAACCCCAAGATGGACACGCTGCTCGACAGCGCCCGCCAAGCGAAGAGCGATGACGAGGCGAAGTCACTCTACCAGCAGGTCCAGGCGCTGGCGGTGGAGGATTCGCCCGGCGTTATCCCCTACGTCATCAACCACATCAACGGCCTCAGCACCAAGGTGCATGGGTTCCATTCGCACCCGATGATGTTCCTCGACCTGCGCGACGTGTCGGTCGACTAAGGCCGACCGGAAACCGGCCGCGGCCATGGCGGCCGGTTTCCCTCCTCCTTCCGGGGATGCTGCCCATGCTTGCCTACACATTGACCCGTCTCGTCTATCTGGTGCTGGTCCTGGCCGTGATGTCGGTCCTGATCTTCCTGGTGACGCAGGCGATGCCCGGTGACGTCGCCTCGATGATCGCAGGCCAGTTCGCCTCGAAGGAGGTGGTGGACGCCATCGCGGTCAAGCTCGGGCTGGACCAACCGCTGATCGTCCAGTACGGGCAATGGGCGGCCGGCATCCTGCGCGGCGACCTCGGCCGCTCGCTGGTGCTGGAACAGCCCATAGCCCCCATTCTGATGGAAGCGCTGGCCCGCTCGCTGGTTCTGGCCGTCGTGGCGCTGGCGGTCGTGGCGGTGGTCGGCATCGGGCTCGGCGTCCTGGCGGCGGTGCAACGCGGGAAACTGACAGACCAGTTGGTTTCCGGCGTCTCCTATCTCGGCATCGCAGTCCCCGATTTCTTCTGGGCCATCGTGCTGGTCCTGGTCTTCGGCAGCTATATGAAGCTGCTACCGACCGGCGGCTATGCTCCGCTCTCCGACGGTTTCCTGCCCTGGGCCTCGCATCTGGTGCTGCCGGTCATCACGCTGGTGCTGATGCTGCTGGCCCGTATCGCCCGGTTGACGCGGTCCAGCATGATCGACGTGCTGCAGACCAACTACGTGAAGTTCGCCCGTGCCAAGGGCATGCCGGAGTCGGTGGTCATCCTGCGCCATGCGCTGAAAAACGCGCTGCTGCCGACCATCACCGTGCTGGCGATCGACTTCGGCCTGATCCTGGGCGGCGTGGTGGTGATCGAGACGATCTTCTCCTATCCGGGAATGGGCCGGCTGCTGCTGTTCGCCATCCAACGCCATGACCTGCCGCTGATCCAGGCGACGATCCTGGTGGTCTCCGCCGCCTACTGTCTCGCCAACCTGACGGCCGACCTGCTCTACGCCTATGTGAACCCGAAGATCCGCCACGGCATGAAGGCCGCCTGACATGACCGACGCGACTCCCATCCAACTGGCCCCGCGCCGGCGCCTGCCATCCCTGCCCGTCTCGCTGATCGTCGGATTGGTCCTGCTTGCCCCGCTGTTGGTGGCCGCCGTCGCCGGTTCCTGGATCGCCCCCTACCCCTATGACGAAATGAACATCATGAGCCGGCTGCAGCCGCCGGGGGCCGAGTTCTGGTTCGGCACCGACGAGTTCGGCCGCGACGTGTTCAGCCGCACCCTGGTCGGCACCGGCAGCTCGCTGGTGATGGGCATCGCCGCCACAGCGCTGAGCCTGTTGGCCGGCGTGCCGCTCGGACTCATCGCCGGCTACAAGGGCGGGCGCATCGGCGAGGCGATCATGCGGGCCATGGACGTGCTGATGTCCTTCCCGCCGATCCTGCTGGGCATCCTGGTCCTGGCCGTCACCCAGCCGGCGCAATGGAAGGCCATCGTCGCCATCGGCATCGTCTATGTGCCGCAGGTGGTCCGCCTGACCCGCGCCATCACGCTCGAGCTGATGCAGGAGGAGTTCATCACCGCCGCCCGCCTGCGCGGGGAAAGCGCCGCCTACATCCTCTTCCATGAAATCCTGCCGAACATCTGGCCGCCGCTGGCGGTGGAAGCCAGCCTGCGCGTGGTCTTCGCCATCCTGCTCGGCGCCTCGCTCAGCTTCATCGGCATGGGGGCGCAGCCGCCCTCCTCCGACTGGGGCCTGATGATCAGCGAGGCGCGGCCCTTCGTGGAGCAGGCGCCCTGGATCGCGCTGTGCCCCGGCTTCGCGCTGGCCACCGCGGTGATCGGCATCAACCTGCTGGGCGACGGGCTGCGCGCCCTGCTCGACCCGCGCAACACGGGAGCGCACTGAGATGATGACCGCTCCGCAGGCCCGCCCGGCCGTCGCCCCGGTGACCGTCACGGCGTCCGCGCCCGAGCCGGCGCCGCTGCTTGACGTCCGCGGCCTGACCATCAGCTATGGCAACGCCCGCGGCACGCTGCGCGCGGCCAGCGACGTCAGCTTCGCCATCCGTCCCGGCGAGGTGATGGGTCTGGTCGGGGAGTCCGGATCGGGCAAGAGCACCATCGCCATGGCGATCCTCGACCTGCTGGGCGGGGGCGGCCGGGTGGACTCCGGCGAGATCCTGTTCGACGGCACCGATCTGCGCCGGCTGTCCGCGCCGGAGCGCCGGGCACTGCGCGGCGACCGCATCGCCGCCGTCTTCCAGGATCCCTTCACCTCGCTGAACCCGGCGCTGACCGTCGGCCGCCAGATCGCCGAACCGCTGATCCAGCACAAAGGCTTCAACTCCCGGCAGGCCGCCGCACGGGTGCAGGATCTGCTGGCCGAGGTCGGCATCCGCGATCCCCGCCGCGTCGCCGCCGCCTACCCGCACGAGCTGTCGGGGGGCATGCAGCAGCGGGCGCTGATCGCCACCGCGCTGGGCTGCGAGCCGCAGCTGCTGATCCTCGACGAGCCGACCACGGCGCTGGACGTGACGGTGGAGGCCCGCATCATTGATCTGCTGGCGAAGCTGTGCGACAGCCACCGGCTGAGCGCGCTGTTCGTCTCCCACAATCTCGGCATCGTCAACCGCATCTGCCAGACCGTCACCGTCCTCTATGGCGGGCTGGTGGTGGAGACGGGGCCGACCGGCCGCGTGCTGTCCCGCCCGGCCCATCCCTATGCCAAGGGGCTGGTCGCCGCCCTGCCGCGCATCACCGCCGGCCGGCGCCACCGGCTGCCGTCGATCCCCGGCACGGTCGCCAAGCTTTCCGGGCCGCCTGCCGCCTGCGTCTTCGCCCCGCGCTGCCCCTTCGCCGAGGAAACCTGCCGCAGCCAGCCGCAGGCGATGCTAACGGACGATAACGGCGACGGCGTGCGCTGCTGGAAGGCCGACCAACTGGCCGGCATCCCCTGGCCGGACGAGGAGTCCGCGGCCCGCACGCCCGCACCGCAGGCACCGATGCAGCGCCCCACCCCGCTGGTGGAGGTCGACCATCTGCGCAAGGTCTACGGCGCCAACCGCTCCATCCTGCCCTGGCTGCGCCGGGCCGGCACGGTGGCGGTGGAGGATGTCTCCTTCACCGTCGGCCGCGGCGAGGTGGTCGGCGTGGTCGGCGAAAGCGGCAGCGGCAAGAGCACCATCGGCCGCGCCCTGCTGGCGCTGACCGAACCCAGCGCCGGCACCGTGCTGTTCGACGGGGTCGACCTGACCCGGCAGGTGAAGCAGGGGGACCAGGATCTGCGCCGGCGCGCCCAACTGGTCTTCCAGAATTCCGCCGCCTCGCTGAACCCGCGCAAGACGGTGGGGGACGCGATGGACCGGCCGCTGGTGCTGGCCGGCCGGGCGGACGCGGAGGAACGGCGCAAGACCGTCGCCGGCCTGCTGACCCGCGTCGGGCTGCCGTCCGCCTATGCTGACCGCTACCCGCACGAACTGAGCGGCGGCGAACGCCAGCGCGTCAACATCGCCCGCGCGCTCGCCACCGATCCCGACTTCGTGGTCTGCGACGAGGCGGTGTCGGCGCTCGACGTGTCGGTCCAGGCCAACATCCTGAACCTGCTGGCCGAATTGCGCGACGAGATGGGGCTGTCCTATCTCTTCATTACCCACGACATCGCCGTGGTTTCGCACATCGCCGACCGCGTGCTGGTCGTCTATGGCGGCACCATCTGCGAGGAGGGTCCGACCGGCCGCGTGCTGCGCCCGCCCTACCATCCCTATACCGAGGCGCTGCTGTCCGCCGTGCCGCGGCTGGCCGAGGATGGGCAGGAGGCGCCGCGGATCCTGCTGGAGGATGCGGCATCCACCCCCGACGGACAGGGCTGCGCCTTCGCCTCCCGCTGTCCGCGCAAGCTGGGCGCGGTCTGCGACGAGCAGGCTCCCCCGGTCCACCGGACGGACGACGGACACCGCATCGCCTGCCACATCCCGCTGGCGACGCTGGCCGAACGCGCCGCGGTCTTCCCGGAACTCGCGGGCACGGACACCGCCCACCGCTGACCGGGACTTTTCCGAACGCCCAGCCCACCGGCGCACCCGAACAGGGGCGCCGGACGCCACCCCCTTGCCATCCGATCCCTTTCACAACCAAGCCAGAGTATCCGCCATGACCGTCCACACCCGCATCCGCCAGTTCAACACCAAGAAGACCTATCCCGAGCAGTCGATCGACAACGACCTGTGCCAGACCGTCGTCGCGCGCGGCACCATGGTCTTCGTCCGCGGCCAGATCGGTCAGAATCTCGACACCAGCGAAAGCGTCGCCATCGGCGATGCCGCCGGCCAGACCGAGCAGGCGATGTCCAACATCAAGATGCTGCTGGAAGAGGCCGGCTCAAAGCTGGAGCACATCTGCAAGATCACCGTCTACATCACCGACCCGCGCTACCGCGAGCCGGTCTACCGCACCATCGGCAAGTGGCTGAAGGGCGTCCATCCCGTGTCCACCGGTCTCGTGATCAGCGCGCTCGCCCGCCCGGAATGGGTGGTGGAGGTCGATGCGATCGCGGTGATCCCGGACGCCTGACGCTCCGGACCACTGCCAACCATCCCGCCAACCGACAAGAAGAACCGCCGCCATGAGCACCAGCCTGACCAACCCGCCGCGCCGCGAACTGCAGAGCTTCCTCGACTTCCCGATCTGCACCGACATCGACCAGCTCGACGGCCATATCGGCATCCTCGGCATCCCCTACGGCGATCCCTATTCGATCGACGAGGTGACCAACGACCAGACCAACGCCCCGACCTGGGTGCGCCGCTACACCGAGCGGGCGCTGCGCAAGCTGGAGCGGTGGGACTTCGACATCGGCGGCCCGCTGCTGGGCGGCAAGGACATCAAGGTGGTGGATTGCGGCGACGTGAAGGCCGATCCCCGCGACCTCGACCTGCATTACCGCAACGCCGAGGCGGTGGTGCGCCGGATGCTCGCCAAGGGCATGCTGCCCATCGTCATCGGCGGCGACCACGGCATCCCGATCCCGGTGCTGCGCGCCTATGACGACCAGGGGCCGATCACCCTGGTGCACATCGACGCCCATCTCGATTGGCGCGACGACGTGAACGGCGCCCGCAACGGCTATTCCAGCCCGATCCGTCGCGCCGCCGAAATGGATCATATCGGCCAGATCTTCCAGATCGGCCTGCGCTCCGCCGGCAGCGCCCGGCCGGAAGAGGTCGAAGCGGCGCTGTCCTACGGCGCGGTGCTGGTCCCCGACGTCGAGTTGCAGGACATCGGCATGAAGGCGGTGCTCGACCGCATTCCCGACGGTGGCCGCTATTACCTGACCATCGACGCCGACGGCATGGACCCGACCATCATGCCGGCGGTCAACGGCCCGGCGCCGGGCGGCGTCACCTATCCGCAGATCCGCACGCTGATCCACGGGCTGGTGGCCAAGGGCCGCGTCGTCGGCATGGACATCGTGGAGATCACGCCCAAGAAGGACCTCAACGGCATCACCGCGATCACCGCCGGCCGCATCATCTGCAACCTGATCGGCAAGACCATCCAGGCCGGCTATTTCGACGCCACGTGATGGGAATGGGGAGCACGGAACGATGACTGCCGCGCGCCGGCTCGACCGGCTGTTCTGCGACCGGGCGCTGCTGGCCGACGGCTGGGCGTCGGGAGTGCTTCTGAGCTTCGACGCGCGGGGGCTGGTCTCCGCCGTCGAAGCCGGAACGGATGCGCCGCCCGCCGGGGTGGAGCGGGCCGCCGGGCCGGTCATCCCCGGCATGCCCAACCTGCACAGTCACGCCTTCCAGCGGGCTATGGCCGGGCTGACCGAGCGGGCGGGGCCGGCCGAGGACAGCTTCTGGACATGGCGGGAGGTGATGTACGGCTTCGTCCGCCGCATCGACCCCGACGGGCTCCAGGCGGTGGCGGCCATGGCCTATGCCGAGATGCTGGAGCGGGGCTATACCTCGGTGGCGGAGTTCCACTACCTCCACCACACCCCCGACGGCCGGCCCTATGCCGATCCGGCCGAGATGTCGATGCGCATCCTGGCCGCGGGGGACGCCACCGGCATCGGGCTGACCCATCTGCCGGTGCTCTACGCCCAGGGTGGCTTCGGCGGGCAACCGGCGGGCGAGGGACAGCGGCGCTTCCTCAACACCCCTGACCGGTTGCTGGACATCGCCGCCGCCTGCCGCGCGACACCCGGCGACCATCGCATCGGTCTTGCCCTCCATTCCCTGCGTGCCGTATCGCCGGAGGCCGCCGAGGCGGTGCTGAACGACCTGTCGGCACTCGACCCCACGGCTCCGATCCATATTCATATCGCCGAGCAGACGGCGGAGGTCGACGCCAGCCTCGCCTGGTCGGGGCGGCGGCCGGTGGAATGGCTGCTCGACCGCGACTGGCCGGGGCCGTCCTGGTGCCTCGTCCACGCCACCCACGTGACCGCGGCCGAGGTGGCGGGCATCGCGGCCTCGGGCGCCGTCGTGGGGCTCTGTCCGACGACGGAGGCCGATTTAGGCGACGGGCTGTTCCCGGCGCGCGATTTCCTAGCGCAGGGTGGGCAATTCGGCATCGGCTCCGACAGCCAGATCGTCATCGACGCGGCGGAGGAACTGCGCCTGCTGGAATTCGGACAGCGGCTGACTGCGCGGCGGCGCAATCTGCTGGCGTCGCATCCGGGCAGTTCGACTGGGGCGGATCTCTATCGGAGGGCGGTCGCCGGAGGGGCGCAGGCGCTGGGCCTGCCGGAGCCGGCGGGCGGCATCAAGGCCGGACAGCGCGCCGACCTCGTCGTGCTGGACCCGGACGACCCGCGGCTGTATGGCCGCAGCGACGACACGCTTCTAGACACCTATGTCTTCGCCGGTGCCCGCAATCCGGTGCGCGACGTGGTGGCTGGCGGACGGCTGGTGGTTCGCGACGGCCGGCATGTCGATGCCGATGCGATCCGCGACGGCTGGCGCCGCGCCGTAGACCGGCTGCACGCGGCCTGATTGAAATTCCGAACGAACAGGGACGATCCCGATGACGGCGACCATCGACATCCTCGACCGGCTGGTGGCCTTCAACACCGTCAGCCGCGACAGCAACCTCGACCTGATCCGCTGGGTGCAGGACAGGCTGGAGGCTGCTGGTGCCGCGACGTGGCTGGTGCCGAGCGAGGATGGGCGCAAGGCCAACCTGTTCGCGACGCTGGGGCCGGCGGACCGACCCGGCGTCTTGCTGTCCGGACACAGCGATGTGGTGCCGGTCGAGGGGCAGGCCTGGACCAGCGACCCCTTCCGCCTGACCCGCCGCGAAGGCAAGCTGTTCGGCCGGGGCACCGCCGACATGAAGGGCTTCATCGCCGCAGCGCTCGCTCTGTTCGATCGCGCTGTCGGGCGGCCCCTCTCGCAACCGCTGCATCTGGCCCTGTCCTATGACGAGGAGGTCGGCTGCCTCGGCGTTCGGCGCCTGATCGAGATGATGGCCGCCCTGCCGGTCCGTCCGCGCTTCTGCATCGTCGGCGAGCCGACCGGTATGCAGGTGGTCACCGCCCACAAGGGCAAGACCGCTCTGCGCGCCGAGTGCCACGGCGTCGAATGCCATTCGAGCCTTGCCCCACAGGGCTTGAACGCCATCCATATGGCAAGCGATCTGCTGACCGGGTTGCGCCGCATCCAGGACCGGCTGAGGGACGGAGGGGCTCAGGACGACGCCTACGATGTGCCCTGGACCACGATCCATGCTGGCGTGATCCAGGGGGGCGAGGCGCTGAACATCGTGCCGAACCGCTGCCGTCTCGACTTTGAAATCCGCCACCTGCCCCAGGATCCGGTGGAGCCGCTGCTGGACGGCATCCAGGCGGAGGCCGACGCCATCCTCCGCCGACTGTGTCCCGATTTCCCGACCGCCGGGCTGACCATCGGCGAGCTATCCAGCTATCCGGCGCTCGACACCGACTACACCGCTGAAGTGGTGGCGTTCGTCAAAGCGCTGACCGGCGGCAACAGCACCGGCAAGATATCCTTCGGGACGGAGGGCGGACTGTTCCAGCGACGGCTGTCGATGCCCACCGTGGTGTGCGGTCCCGGCAGCATTGGCGAAGCCCATAAGCCCGACGAGTTCATCGCCGAGGATCAATTGGCCGCCTGCGACCGCATGCTGGACGCCCTGCTCGTCCAGTTGGCCTGAGGCCGCAGCCGCGCGGTCGATCACTGCCCGGGTCCGCTTTCCCGCATGCGGTCAAGCGACGATGCCGGTATCGTGCAGGCGACCGATCTCGGCCGATGGCAGGCCGAGCAGGTCGGCCAGCACCGCATCGGTGTCCTGGCCCAACCGGGGTGCCGGACGATGGTCGGTGCGCTCGCCCATACCGGGAAAGCCGAGCGGCGACCCGGGAACCAGCAGCGCCCCGACACCGGGCTGTTCGATTTCGCGAAACAACGGGTTGACGGTGGAGCAGCGCGCATCCTCCGCAACCAGCTGGCCGAAATCCCGGTAGGGTCCCCACAGCACGCCCGACCCGGCGAAGGCGCCTTCCACCTCCGCCAGGGTGCGCGCGGCGAACCAGGGGGCAAGCACGGCGGAGATGGCGTCGCGAGCCTGGAAACGCCCGCCCTCATCATCCATGTCCACGCCCATCAGCGGGCCGATCATCGCCAGCCTGTCGGCCAACCCAGTCGCCTTGCCGAGCGCCTTCCATTGGCGGTTGGAAATGGCGACGACCATCGCCCGCCGTCCATCGGCGGTGGTGAAGTCCCGGCCATAGGCGCCATACAGGTCATTGCCCATGGGCGGACGCACGGCGCCGTTCACCCGCACGTCGGCGAGGTAACCGAGATTGCCGACGGTCGCCAGCATCACGTCGGCCAGCGCCACGGTCACCTCCTGCCCCCGGCCGGTGCGGCGGCGATGCCGTTCCGCCGCAAGCAGCCCGGTGGCGAGATAGAGGCCGGCCGCCACGTCCCAAGCCGGCAGCACATGGTTCACCGGCTCCCCTCCCCGGCCGGTCGCCATCGGGAATCCACCGGCGCAGTTGACCGTGTAATCCACCGCCGCCGATCCGTCCGGATTGCCGGTCAGCCTCAGCATGATCAGGTCGTCGCGCTTGGCGGAAAGCGCCTCATACCCCATCCATCCGCTGGCCGGCAGGTTGGTCAGCAGAAAGCCGGCGTCCTCGCCCGACGCGGTGATGATGGCCTGGGCGATCTCCCGCCCCTCCGGCTTGTCGAGCGCCAAGGCGACCGACCGCTTCGCCTTGTTCAGCGCCGTCCAATAAAGGCTGGTGCCGTTGGGCGCCACCGGCCAGCGGCGATAGTCGATGTTCCCGCCGATGGGGTCGATGCGGATCACCTCCGCGCCCAATTGGGCCAGCGTCATGCCACCCAGTGGAGCCGCGACGAAGGCCGAAACCTCGACGATGCGCAGATCGGAAAGGAGCGAGGACATGGCAATGGGATCCGCTTCGAAGGATGGAGGTTGAAGGGTGTGGCGTCCCGATCCTACACGCACCGGCCGCCGTCGATCTCCAGCACCACGCCGGTGATGAAGGACGCCTCATCGGAGGCGAGATACAGCGCGGCGTTCGCAACGTCGGACGGCTGGCCCAGGCGGCCGAGCGGAACGATGCCCAGCATGCGTGCCCGCTTCTCCGGGGTGTCGCCGCCCATGAAGGTGGCGAGGAGCGGCGTTTCGGTGGCGACCGGAGCCAGGGCGCAGACGCGGATGTTGTCTGGTGCCAGTTCCAGCGCCAGCGATTGCGTGATGTTGTGCACCGCGCCCTTCGTGGCGTTGTACCAGACCAGGCCCGGACGCGGACGCAGCCCTGCGGTGGAGCCGAGATTCAGGATGACGCCGGACTTCTGCGCCCGCATCGTCGCCACCACAGCCTTGGAATAGAGATATATCGACTTGACGTTCAGGGCGAAAACGCGGTCGAACTCCTCTTCGGTCACGGTCTCGAACGGACCGTTGGCGTGGGTGGAGCCGGCATTGTTCACCAGAATGTCGAGCCGTCCGAATTTCTCGACCGTGGCGGCGATGGTCATCTCGACATCGGCGGTTTTGGTCACGTTGGCAGCGATGCCGATGGCGGCATCGCCCAGCCGCTCCGCCACCGCACGGGCGGCATCGCCGTTGATGTCCACGACCGCAACACGGGCGCCCTCGCGCACGAAGGTTTCGGCCATCGCAAGGCCCAGGCCCTGCGCCGCCCCGGTGATCAGGGCGACCTTGCCGTCCAGGCGCTTCATCATTCTCAGTTCCTCCCCAAAGGATTATGTGGTGATTGGGGGAGGCTATCCGGGCCGGACGGGCCGTGCTATGGACCATCCGTCATAACTGCTATCAGCGCCCAAAGCATAACAGGATGGAAAGTCGGGAGCCGGGCGCCGTCACGGCGCGCTGTTCTCCCCCGCGCTTCCAGGTGCGACGACCTTGCCCTTCAGCACGCCGTTGGCGACGCATTTGACGACTTCGGCATGGATCAGCCGCAGCAGGGCGCGCGTCGCCTTCGATACCGGCTGATGCAGCGGCGTCGCGGTAACCAGCATGGCGTGCATGTCCTTCGACGTGATCTCGCGCGCGATTAGCCGGCCCTGGTGCACCTCGCGATGGACGGCGCCGAAGGGGAGAATGGTCGATCCCATCCCCTCCTCCACCAGCTGCTTGATGGCAGTAACGGAATCGATCTCCATATCGACCTGCAGATCGATGTCGGCGCGACGCACTGCCGCGTCCACCACCCGGCGCAGGCCGTTTTCCAGGCCGGGCAGCACGAAGCGCAGATCGCCCAGCATCTCCACCCCGACCGGCCCGTCGTCGCCGGCTCCGGCCTCCTTGACGGACTGGACCAGCAGCAGGTTTTCCACCAGCAGGGGCGACGATAGCATGCTGCGTCCACGCCGGGCGTCGTAGAGAACGGCGAGATCGAGCCGCCCGCCCTCCACCCATTCCAGCAATGTGCCGCTGAACACCTCATGGATGCGCAGCGTGGCGTCCGGATAATTCTCGTGGAAGCGGCGGGCGAGCGGGGCGCCCAGCGTGGCGCAGATCGACGGCGGAAGCCCCAGCGTGACCGATCCGGTCAATCGCTCCGACTGGTCCTGGATCTCCTCCTTGATCTCGCTGAGCGCTCCCAGCAGGTGGCGCACCACGTCATAGAGCTTGCGCCCCTGCTGGGTCAGCGAGACACCGCGGCCATGGCGATAGAACAGGCTGGTGCGCAGCTCGTGTTCCAGCTTCTGGACCTGCCGGCTCAGCGCCGGCTGGGTGATGCCCAGCTTGACCGAGGCCTTGGAAAAGCTGCCAAGGTCGGCCACTTGAACGAAATAGCGCAGTTCCAGAAGTTCCATCGCGGGCGGCCTCGTCTTTTCGGTCCTCCCCGTCGGATAGCGAATACGCTGGTATGGCACAAGCGTAGTCGCAACAGGTCAGTTCCGCCCGGCCGACGGTTCCTCAGTTGCGGCGGGACAACAGGCCGCGGGCGACGACCTGGGCCTGGATTTCCGCCGCCCCCTCGAAGATGTTCAGGATGCGGGCATCGCACAGCACCCGGCTGACCGGATATTCGACGGCATAGCCGTTGCCGCCATGGATCTGCACCGAATTGTCGGCGTTCGACCAGGCGACGCGCGCCGCCAGCAGCTTCGCCATGCCCGCCTCGATGTCGCAGCGGCGGTCGCTATCCTTCTCGCGCGCGGCGAAATAGGTCAGTTGCCGGGCGATCATCGTCTCGACCGCCATCCAGGCCAGCTTGCCGGCAACGCGCGGGAAGGCGGCGAGCGGACGGCCGAACTGGACGCGCTCCTGCGCATAGCGGAGGCCGAGTTCCATTGCGTTCTGCGCCACGCCGACGGCACGGGCGGCGGTCTGCACACGGGCGGATTCAAAGGTCGCCATCAACTGCTTGAACCCCTGCCCCTCGACGCCGCCCAGCAGGTTTTCGCGCGGTACGGCGAAACCGTCGAAGCCGATCTCGTATTCCTTCATGCCGCGATATCCCAGCACCGGGATCTCGCCACCGGACATGCCCTCAGCCGGGAACGGGTCCGCCTCGGTGCCGCGCGGCTTCTCGGCCAGCAGCATCGACAGGCCGCGATAGCCGGGAGCGTCCGGATCGGTGCGCACCAGCAGCGTCATCAGATCCGACCGGCTGCCATGGGTGATCCAGGTCTTCGCCCCGGTGACGCGATAGGTGTCGCCGTCCAGCACCGCGCGGGTACGCAGGCTGCCCAGGTCGGAGCCGGTGTTGGGTTCGGTGAACACAGCGGTCGGCAGGATCTCGCCCGACGCGATGCGCGGCAGCCAGCGCTCCCGCTGTTCGGCCGTGCCGCCCATGCGGATCAGTTCGGCGGCGATCTCCGCACGGGTGCCGAGCGATCCGACACCGATATAGCCGCGCGACAGCTCCTCCGTCACCACGCACATGGCGAGCTTGCCCATGCCCAGCCCGCCATCCTCCTCCGGCACGGTCAGGCCGAACACGCCCATTTCAGCCATCTGCTCGACGACCGCGAGCGGGATCAGCTCGTCCTTCAGATGCCAATCGTGGGCATGCGGTTCCACCGCGTCGGCGACGAAACGACGGAACTGGTCGCGGACCATGTCCAGCGCCTCGTCCTCCAGCGCCGCCTCGCCGAAGCCACCGCCATGCAGCGCATCGACCAGAAGCTCGGCAATGCGCAACCGCAGATCGGACGCGTTGCCGGCGGCAATCAGCCGGCGCACCGCGTCGGTGCGGAAGGCGTCCCGCTCCTCCTCGCCCAAGGCGAAATCGGCCGGCCGGACGATCTCGCCCTGGCTCATCGCCAATCCCCCGTCGAGTTGGGCCAGATACTCGCCGAACGCTGCCTGGAGCATGGACGCTTCCAGTTCGCCCAGACGGCCGGCGCGGTCCAGCCGCTCCGCCCAGCCCCGCATCTGGCGCAAGGCCTCGGCATAGGTCGCGACCCAGGCGAAGCCGTGCGCCGCCACCTGATGGCGATCGAGCAGTGCCGCGTCCACGCGGCCCTCCGGTGCCACCAACGTCGCGACGCCGCGCTCCGCCGCCTCGGCCAGCCGCGTCACCGCGTCGAGCGCCGAAGTCGTGGCCTGCAACAGATCGGGAAGCAGAAGCGGACGGGCTTCGGACGGGCTGACGGTGCTCAAGGTGGAAGACATCGGCGCGTTTCCCCGGTGTTCGTTGTACGAAGTTTGCTCTCCGGTCCGGCCGTCTTTGGGGACGGCCGGGTCATCACTCCGCGGCCGCTTTCCCGCGGGACGGCGTGGAGTCGGCATTTGACACGGCGATCCCGGCGAAGGCCTGCTCGACAAGCCGGCGCTGGTCGGCGTCATGGTCGCCATGGAAGCTGCCGGCGGGCGAGGCCGCCTCGGCACGGGCCACGCAGGCGACGCGCGGCTCGGCGCAGTCGGCCGCTTCCCGCAACGCCTCCAGCCGGCGGTCGAGGTAGGTCCAGGCGCCCAGATTGCCCGGCTCCTCCTGCACCCACAGGCAGGATGCCTCCGGCCAGCGGCGGAACAGCGCCGAAAGCTCGGCTTCGGGCAATGGGTACAGCATTTCCAGCCGCACCACCGCCACATCCTCGGCCCCCAGAGCAGCCCGTTCGCGCTCCAGTTCATAGGCCAGCTTGCCGCTGCAGAGCAGAATGCGGCGGACCCGCTCTCCGGCGGTGACGACAAGCCGCTGGAACCCGGTGCCGGGCGCGAGATCGGCCACCGCCGACACCGCCGACGGCAGACGCAGCAGCGTCTTCGGGCTAAACACCACCAGCGGCTTGCGGTCGCGCCGCAGCATCTGCCGGCGCAGCAGGTGGAAGTAGTTCGCCGGGGTGGACGGATGCGCGATTCGGATGTTGTCGCGCGCCGCCATCTGGAGGAAGCGTTCCGGCCGGGCCGAGGAATGTTCCGGACCCTGCCCTTCCAGACCGTGCGGCAGCAGGATGACGAGGCCGGAGGGCTGGCGCCACTTGTCCTCCGCACTGACGATGAACTGGTCGATCATGATCTGGGCACCGTTGGCGAAATCGCCGAACTGCGCCTCCCAAATCACCAGCGCGTCCGGACGCTCCAGGCTGTAACCATATTCGAAGCCGAGCACGGCATATTCCGACAACGGGCTGTTGACCACGTCGAAGCGGGCCTGCTCCACGCCCAGATGATTCAGGCTGACGTGACGGCGCCCGGTGACCGCATCGGTTAGCGCGAAATGCCGGTGGGAAAAAGCGCCGCGCACCACGTCCTGGCCGGTCAGACGCACCGGTGTTCCGTCGGCCAGCAGCGTTGCGAAGGCCAGCGCCTCCGCGGTCGCCCAGTCGAGCGGCTCCTCGGAGCGGCGTCGGATGACACGCTCGACCTTGCGGTCCACCGTCAAACCGTCCGGAATTGAGGCCAATGCGGACAGCAGGCTTCGCAGCCGGTCGGCGGCGATGCCGGAGTCCGGTTCGATGCACGCCGAACCGTTCGGAGCGAAAGGCGCCCAGCGGCCGCCGGGGAACCCGTCATGGTTCGGCCGGTGGTCGGCGGCGGCGGCAAGCGCCTCCTGGAAGTGAGCCTTGTGCCCGGCGGCCAGAGCCTCCGCGGCGCCGTCCTCGACCACACCCTCTGCGGCCAGCCGCGTGACATATCGCGCGCGGACCGGCAGGTGGGCGTCGATCGCCTTGTAGTCCAGCGGCTGGGTGAAGCGCGGCTCGTCGATCTCGTTGTGACCGTTGCGGCGGTAGCCGACGAGGTCGATCACCGCATCGCGCCCATGCGCCTGCCGGAAGGCAACCGCGAGGTCGGCGGCGCGCAATGCCGCATCCGGATCGTCCGCGTTCACGTGCAGGATGGGGCTGTCCACCGCCTTCCACAGCCCAGTGCAGTGAAGCGAGGTCCGCGCCTCGTCGCGTTCGGTGGTGAAGCCGATCTGGTTGTTGACGATGATATGGATGGTGCCGGCAACGGTGAAGCCGGCGACGCCGGAGAGTTGCAGCGCCTCGGTCACGCTGCCCTGCCCGATCACGCTGGCGTCGGTATGCAGCAACACGCACAGAACCCGCCTCGCCTCCCCCCCCTGCTCGCGGACCAGATCCTGGCGCGCCCGCGCCCGGCCCAGGGTGACGGGATTGATCGCCTCCAGATGCGACGGGTTGGGCGACAGGGTCAGCGCAAGCGTCCGGTCGTTGAAGGACAGGCTGCTTTCCACCCCCATGTGGTAGGGCACGTCGGCGGGAACCGGCGGGTCGGCCAGGAAAGGATGCATACCCTTGATGCCGGCGAACAGCTCGACCAGCGGCTTTCCCAACACATTGGCCATCAGGCTGAGCCGGCCTCGGTGCATCGTCCCGACCTGCACCTCGGTGACGCCCGCCGTCGCCGCAGTCGCGAGGATGCGATCCAGCAGCGGGATCAACGTCTCCATCCCCTCCGCCCCAAAGCGCTTCTTGGTCGGATAGCGGGTGCCGAGCAGCCTTTCGAATTCCTCCGCCGCGCTCAGCAGCGACAGCGCCCGGCGACGCGCCTCGGCTGGCGGGAGGGTATCCGCACCCTCAAAGGCGTCGCGCAGCCAGGATCGCAGCGAGGGATCGTCGATATGGGCGGTCTCAAGCGTCAGCGTTCCCTGGTAGAGCCGGCGCAGCCTTGCGGTCTCCACATCTTCGGACGCCTGCCCAGGGGGCGGAGCGGCACGGCCCAGCGGATCGAGGGCGGCGGCGGCATGGCCGCGCTGGCGGATTTCCTCGCGCAGCAACAGCTGCGGATCGGACACCGACGCACCGGACGCCGGGGTGGCTGCGCCCAGCTCGTCCAAGATCTGGAAGACGGCGCGCCAGCTCACGTCCACCGATGCGGGATCGTCGCGGAAGCGCTCCTGCAGCGCGTCGAGATAGGCGGCGCCAGCGGCGTTGAGCGGAGAGGACGGCCTAGACATGGCGCATACCGTTCATGCGATTGAACATCCGTCGTTTGATGCGGTTGGGAACAGTTCGCCATAGACTATCGATCGCCTGCCCGTCGCGGAGCGCTCGGCGTGCCTGTAACAGATATTCATTGCGGGCATAGCAAACCGTTCGTCGACGCACCTGGTTTCCCGGTCTCCCGCAGTGCTCCGATGAAACAGTTGGCATACCTGATGGCTTGCCCAGCTTATGGCTGGTATGCCCGCGAAACACATTCCTCTGTGCTGCCGGTTGCTCCACTGTCAGGGTCACCACATCGCCCCGGCTGTTCCGTAAAAATCGCCACCGAATTCCGGAACGTTCGCCATCAACCCCATCGACACAGCACAAAGGACAAATCGCGCCGTCGTCACACGCTGAGAATCAAGACACGCATCCGCCTGCCCTTGCGCAGATCACGATCTTGATGATGACGGCAGAATAGCCGCGCCTGACTGGCTTCGTGTCGCCACACAACAATAATCTTGGGAGGAAGTACAGCATGAAGCGCCGTCAATTCTTCAAGGGTGCCGCCGTCGCCGCCGGGGCATCCACGCTTGCGGCCCCGGCCATCGCTCAATCGGAGCCGACGATCCGCTGGCGCTGCGTGTCCAGCTTCCCAAAAAACATCGACGTGCTCTATGGCAGCGCCGAGGTGATGGCGAAGAACGTCGCCGAGGCCACCGACGGCAAGTTCCAGATCCAGGTCTTCGCGGCCGGCGAGGTGGTCCCGGCGCTGCAGGCGCTGGACGCCGCCAGCAACGACACGGTGGAGATGTGCCACACCGCGTCCTACTACTATGTCGGCAAGGACCCGGCCTTCGCCTTCGGCTGCTGCCTGCCCTTCGGCCTGAACACCCGCCAGCAGAACGCCTGGTTCTATCACGGCGAAGGCGGCAAGCTGCTGGAGGAGTTCTATGCCGGCTACAACCTGAAGGCGCTGGCCGGCGGCAACACCGGCGCCCAGATGGGTGGCTGGTTCCGCAGCGAGATCAAGAGCGTCGAAGATCTGAAGGGGCTGAAGTTCCGCATCTCGGGCCTGGGCGGCCAAATCCTCGCCAAGCTCGGCGTGGTGGCGCAGCAGGTCGGCGGCGGCGACATCTATCCGGCTCTGGAGCGCGGCACCATCGATGCAGCCGAGTTCAACGGTCCCTACGACGACGAAAAGCTCGGTCTCTACAAGATTGCGCCCTATTACTACTATCCCGGCTGGTGGGACGGCACCTCGCTCCAGCATTTCTTCATCAACACCAACCGCTGGAACAGCCTGCCGAAGCATTATCAGGCGGCGCTGACCGCCGGTGCGGCGCTTGCCAACGTCGACAGCGTGGCACGCTACGATGTGCTGAACCCGGCGGCGCTGAAGCGCGTGGTCGCCAACGGCGCAAAGCTGCGTGCCTTCCCGCAGGATGTGCTGCAGGCCAGCCACAAGGCGGCGATGGACCTCTATGACGAGCTGGCGGACAAGAACCCGGCCTTCAAGAAGCTTTACGAGAGCTACCGCCGCTTCCAGAACGACTCCAACCTGTGGCTCCAGGCATCCGATTACGCCTACGACAGCGCAACGCTCCGCCTGACCCGGCGCTGATCCGCCGCCGCTCCTCGCGACATCCCAACCGGGACCGGATGCCGGCAATGCCGCATCCGGTCCCGGCACCGTTCCGGCCTTCGCCGCCGGCCCTCCGGGAGAAGCTGCCCCATGACGAGCCATTCCCCCTCCCCTCTCATCACGGCCCTGGTCGGCGCCTGCCGGCTGGTCGACGCGGTCACCGCTCGGCTGGGCAAGGCGATCTCCTGGCTGATCCTGCTGGCGATCCTGGTTTCCGCGGTCAACGCCGTCATCCGCAAGCTGTTCGACGTCAGCTCCAATTCCTGGCTGGAACTGCAATGGGTGCTGTTCGCCGCGGTGTTCCTGCTCTGCTCCCCCTGGACGCTGAAGGACGACGAACACATCCGCATCGACATCGTCAACGCGATGCTGACCAAGCGCGCGCGGGACGGCATCGACCTGTTCGGCCATATCGCCTTCCTGCTGCCCTTCAGCTTCGTGATGATGATCACATCCTGGCCCTTCGCCATTGCCTCCTTCGCAATCGAGGAACAGTCGATGAACGCGGGCGGGTTGCCGCAATGGCCGGCGAAGCTGCTGATTCCGCTGGGCTTCACCGTGCTGTTCATCCAGGGCCTGTCGGAACTGGTCAAGCGCGCCGCGATCATGTCCGGACATCTGGAGGACGCGACCCAGCGGGCCGGAGGCCATCAAGCGGCGGCCGAGGCGGAGGCCGAGCGGCTGCTCGCCGCCGAACGCGAACGGACCGCCCATCCCGACACCATTCCCAGCCGGTAGGCGCGCGATGAGCACCACCTCCCCCTCCCTTTCGCCGCGCGCCGTCCGGCTGTCCGTCATCTCCCTGCTGCTGCTGGCCGCCGTCGCCGTGGCGCTTTACGTGCTGCCGGTGCCGGGTGCCGGCGCGCTCGCCGAACAGGACGGCTGGCGCGGCTGGTTCGGTCACAATATGGCGCCGATCATGTTCGCCGTGCTGGTGGTCATGCTGCTGCTGGGCTATCCGGTCGCCTTCGCGCTGGCGGCCAACGGCCTGCTGTTCGGCCTGATCGGCATCGAGCTGGGCCTGTTCCGACCCGACCTGTTCCAGGCGCTGCCGGAACGCGTCTACGGCACGATGAACAACGACGTTCTGCTGGCCGTTCCCTTCTTCACCTTCATGGGGCTGGTGCTGGAACGCTCCGGCATGGCAGAGGATCTGCTCGACACCATCGGACAGCTGTTCGGGTCGATCCGCGGCGGCCTCGCCTACGCCGTCATCTTCGTCGGCGCGCTGCTGGCAGCGACGACCGGGGTGGTCGCGGCTTCCGTCATCTCCATGGGCCTGATCTCGCTGCCGATCATGCTGCGCTACGGCTACGACCGCCGTTTGGCGTCGGGCATCATCGCCGCCTCGGGCACGCTGGCGCAGATCATCCCGCCGTCGCTGGTGCTGATCGTCATGGCAGACCAGCTCGGCCGCTCCGTCGGCGACATGTACGAGGCCGCTTTCCTCCCCGGCCTGCTGCTGTCCAGCCTCTACGTGCTCTACGTCTTCATCGTCTCGATGGTCTTCCCCAAGGCCGCCCCCGGCCTGCCGCCGCAAGCCATCGCCTACCGCGAGCCGAACGGCGCACGCGGCATCTGGCAGCTCGGCCTGCTCGCCCTGTTCTCCGGCGCGGTCGCCTATTGGGTGATGGGCCGCACCGGCGTGAAGTCCGGCGCCGACTATGTCGTGCTGCTGCTGTCCGTGACGGTGCTGGTAGCCTTCCTGGCCGCCACCTTCAACCGGACCTTCGGCGCGCAGCGTCTGGTTCTGCAGGCAGCCGTCACGGCGGTGCTGACGGCGGGAGCCGCATGGCTGACTCTGAACGATTGGGCGACCTGGGCTCTGCTTGGCGATTCGGTTGTGGCCGGCGCGCTCTATGCCCTGGCGGTGGCGCTGGTGGAGCGGGCCAGCGGCCGGCGCCTGATCTCCCGGATGGCGGAGCAGGCCACCTTCGTGATGGTGCCGCCGCTGGCGCTGATCTTCCTGGTGCTCGGCACCATCTTCATCGGCCTCGCCACCCCGACCGAGGGCGGCGCCATGGGTGCCGTCGGCGCGCTGGTGCTGGCAGCGATGAAGAAGCGGCTGAGCTTCGACATGGTGCGTCAGGCCACCTATTCGACGGCAAAGCTGGCGGCCTTCGTGCTGTTCATCCTGATCGGGGCGCGGGTGTTCTCGCTGACCTTCTACGGCGTCAACGGCCATGTCTGGGTCGAGGAGCTGATGGTCTCCCTGCCCGGCGGGCAGATGGGCTTCCTGATCGCGGTCAGCGTCATGGTGTTCCTGTTGGCCTTCTTCCTCGATTTCTTCGAGCTGGCCTTCATCATCATCCCGCTGCTGGCACCGGCGGCGGACCGGCTGGGCATCGATCTCGTGTGGTTCGGCATCATCCTGGCGGTCAACATGCAGACCAGCTTCATGCATCCGCCCTTCGGCTTCTCGCTGTTCTTCCTGCGCTCGGTGGCGCCGAAGCTGCCCTACATCGACCGCGTGACGAAGAAGGAGACGGCGCCGGTCCTGACCAGCCAGATTTATTGGGGCGCCGTGCCCTTCGTCGTCATCCAGCTCGTGATGGTGGCGCTGGTGATCGCCTTCCCGCAGATGGTCATGCATTACAAGTCGACTGCCGTCAAACTCGACGACAAGCAGATCGAAGAGCAGTTCCAGGGGCTGGGCAACAGCCTGGACGACGC
This sequence comes from uncultured Azospirillum sp., assembly GCA_966212305.1. GTDB lineage: Bacteria > Pseudomonadota > Alphaproteobacteria > Azospirillales > Azospirillaceae > Azospirillum. The sequence goes on along the minus strand of CBIHQY010000031.1, from coordinate 25,917 downwards.
CTTGCCGCCCCTGGAATTCAAGTGAGACAGGAAGAGGGGACGACATGCGCATCGCCGTCGTAGGGGCCGGCGCCGTGGGCGGCGCGCTGGCGGGGTATCTTGCCGCGACAGGCCGGCACGATCTGTCGCTGCTGGCGCGCGGCGCCCATCTGGCGGCCATCCGCGAGCGCGGACTGACCGTCCAGTCGCCGAAGGGCACGCTGATCTCCCGGCCCCGGGCCAGCGACGATGCCGCCGAACTGGGACCGCAGGACGTGGTGATCGTCACGGTCAAGGGGCACGGGCTGCCGGCGCTGGCCTCGTCCTTCCCATCGCTCTGCGGGCCGGACACGCTGGTGGTTGCGGCGCAGAACGGCATCCCCTGGTGGTACCTGTATGGTGCCGGGGACGACGTGACGCCGGAGCCGCTGGACGTGATCGATCCCGGTGGCGCCGTCTGGTCGGCCATCGGGCCGGAGCGGGTCGCCGCCTGCGTGATGGAGGTTCTCCCGGCCCGCATCGTCGAACCGGGCATCGTCGCCCACACCGCCATGCCGGTGCTGGCCTTCGGCGCCCCCCGGCCCGGCGACCACGCCGCGAAGCTGGCGGCCCTGGCCGACTCCTTCAATGCGGCCGGCGCCACCGCCCGCCTTCCCGACGACATCCGCGTCCCGCTGTGGAGCAAGCTGATGCTCAACATGGCGGTCGGTCCGACCAGCGTGCTGACCGGCGCCACCATGGGCGCCATGGAGCAGGCTCCCGGCATGGCTGCCGTCCAGGGCCGGCTGATGCGCGAATGCCTGGATGTGGCCCGCGCCTGGGGCGTCGACCTCCCCGACGACATCGACGAGCGGCTCAGCCGCGGCAGCGGCGTTCCCGGCCATAAGCCGTCGATGCTGCAGGATTTCGAGGCAGGGCGCAGCATGGAGATCGACCCCATCGTGACCGCCGTCCTTGAACTGGCCCGCCGCCGCGGCGTGCCGGTGCCGACCATCGAGACGCTGTGGGCGCTGACCGCCCTGAAGGAGCGGGTGGCGCGCGCCGGCTGATGTCGGCCGCCGCACCTGCCCTCGAACCAACAGATTTCCGGAGAAGACCCGACATGTCCCCCGATACCCGTCCGATCACCAACTTCATCGCCGGCAGCTGGCGGCCGGGCCGCGACCGGCTCGACATCTTCAATCCGTCGGACCTGGACGAACTGGCCGGTTCCTACTCGCTGGCCGATGCCGACGACGTGACCGAGGCGGTGGCCGCGGCCCGCGCGGCCCAACCGCAGTGGCGCGCCGCGACGGCGGAGCAGCGCTCCCTGGTGCTGGACACCATCTCCCGCGCTCTGTTCGATGGCAAGGACGAGCTGGCGCGGATCGCCGCCACCGAAGGCGGCAAGACCATCCCCGACGCGCTGGGTGAGATCACCCGCGCCGCCCATCTCGCCCGCTTCTTCTCGGCCGAGGCACTGCGTGCGCCGGGCGAGACGTTGGGCTCGGTGCGGCCGGGGGTCGAGGTCGACGTGACGCGGGAACCGGTCGGCGTCATCGGTCTGGTGACGCCCTGGAACTTCCCCGTCGCCACGCCGATGTGGAAGATCGCCCCGGCGCTGGCTTTCGGCAATGCGGTGATCTGGAAACCGTCGGAAAAGACCCCTGGCATCTCCATCGCCGTCACCCGCATCGTCGCGGCGGCCCTGGAAGCGCATGGCATGCCGGCTGCCCTGTTCAATCTCGTGATCGGTGCCGGTCCGAACGTCGGCGCCGCGGTGGTCGATGCGGTGGACGCGGTGTCCTTCACCGGATCGGTCAACACCGGGCGGCGCATCGCCGTGCGCTGTGCCGAACGCATGATCCGCGTCCAGCTCGAACTCGGCGGCCAGAATCCGCTGGTGGTGCTGGGCGACGCCGATCCGGAGCGCGCCGCCGAGATCGGCGTCAACAGCGCCTATTTCCACGCCGGGCAGCGCTGCACCGCCACCGGCCGCTTCATTGTCGAGGACGGCATCCATGACGCCTTCGTCGCGGCGATGGTGGAACGGATGGCGGCGCTGCGCGTCGGTCACGCCCTGCAGCCGGAAACGCAGATCGGCCCAGTGATCGACGAATTCCAGCTGACCAAGAACCTGCGCTACATCGACACCGGGCTTGGCGAGGGCGCCCGTCTGGCCTCCGGCGGCACCCGTCTGGAGCGGCCGACCCGCGGGCACTTCCTGGCGCCGGCCCTGTTCACCGAAACCAGCAACGCCATGACCATCAACCGGGAGGAGGTGTTCGGCCCGGTCGCCAGCGTCATCCGCGTCAGGGATTACGAGGAGGCGCTGGCCGTCGCCAACGACACCGACTATGGTCTGTCGTCGGGCATCATCACCAACTCGATGAAACACGCCCGCCATTTCCAGGCGAACATTCAGGCCGGCATGACCATGCTGAACCTGCCCACAGCCGGCGTCGACTACCACGTCCCCTTTGGCGGCCGGAAGATGTCGAGCTACGGCCCGCGCGAGCAGGGACGCTCGGCCATCGAATTCTACACCATCATCAAGACGGCCTACCGCGCGCTATGACGCAGGCCCGGAGCCCAGGGAGAGCGCCTTTGCCGAACGACATCCTGACCACCACGCGGCCGGACTTCGCGACGGCCGTGCTCGCCCCGATCCGCGCCATCGTCGGCGACCGCGGCTTGATTACCGACGCCGAAACCATGAAGCCCTTCATGGAATCCTGGCGCGACGGCTGGGTCGGCCGGTCGCCCGCCGTGGTGCTTCCCGACAGCACCGAGGCATTGTCCGCCGTCGTCCGCATCTGCGCCGAAACCCGCACGCCCATCGTGCCCCAGGGCGGCAACACCGGACTGACCGGAGCCAGCCAGCCGCATGCCGACGGGTCTGAGATCGTCATTTCCACCAACCGGCTGAACCGCATTCGCGAGATCGACATCGACAACGACACGATGACGGTGGAGGCCGGCTGCATCCTCGCCAACATCCAAAATGCGGCGCGCGACGTCGGCCGGCTGTTTCCGATGAGCCTCGCCGCCGAGGGCTCCTGCCAGATCGGCGGCAACATCGCCACCAACGCCGGCGGCGTTCAGGTGGTGCGCTACGGCAACATGCGCAACCTCGTGGCCGGGCTGGAGGTGGTGCTGCCCGACGGGCGGATCTGGGACGGGTTGCGCGGCCTGCGCAAGGACAATGCCGGCTACGACATGAAGCAGATTTTCATCGGCTCGGAAGGCACGCTGGGCATCGTCACCGCCGCGGTGCTGAAGCTCTCGCCGCTGCCACGGGCCACCGCCACGGCGCTGGTCGCGGTGTCGGCCCCCAGCGACGCCGTCGATCTGCTGACCCGCGCCAAGGGCGTGGCCGGTGACCGCATCATCACCTTCGAGCTGATTCAGCGTGCCTGCATCGATGTGGCCCGCAAACATGTGCCGGACGTGCCCGATCCCCTACGCGACCGATATCCCTGGTATGTGCTGGTGGAACTGGCAGACCAGGATTCAGGCAACCGGCTGGCCGAGTTGCTGGAAAGCATCCTGGAGGCGGGATTGGAGGCCGGCGAACTGCTCGACGGCGTGGTCGCCGCGTCGAAGGCGCAGGCGGATTCGCTGTGGCGCATTCGCGAAGGCATACCGGAAGGGCAGAAGCGCGAAGGCGTCTCCTTCAAGCATGACGTCTCGGTTCCGATCTCCCGCGTGGCGCGCTTCCTCGACCGCACTGATGCCGCACTGGAGCGAGCCTGCCCGGGCATCCGTCCCTTCGCCTTTGGCCATCTCGGCGACGGCAACATCCATTACAATCCGATTCAGGCGGAGGACGGCGACCCAGCCGAATGGAAGTCCAGGCTGGCGGCGGTCAACGCCATCGTCCACGACATCGTCGTCGAACTCGGCGGGTCGATCTCGGCCGAACACGGCATCGGCCGGCTGCGCATCGACGAGATGCCACGCTACAAATCGCCGGTGGAGTTGGACATGATGGCGACGCTGAAGCAGGCCTTCGACCCACACAACATCATGAATCCGGGCAAGATTCTACGCTCGTCCGGAGTGGCGCCGTGACGTTCGACCATCTGAAGGATTGGGTCGGCCGCATGGAGATGCGGACCGACACCGCCATCGCCGCACCGCTGGCCGGACTCGCCGCGACGCTGGACCACGACATCCCGCCCTGGCCGGCGGGGGAGTTGCCGCCGCTCGGCCACTGGTTGCATTTTCTGCCAAACGCCCCGCAGCGGGACATCGGCGAGGACGGCCACCCGCACAAGGGCGGCTTCCTGCCACCGGTGCCGCTGCCCCGGCGGATGTGGGCCGGCAGCGACATGCGCTTCCTGGCGCCGATCCCCATCGGGGCGGAGATGCGGCGCACATCGACCATCCAGGCGGTGGAACACAAGTCCGGCCGCTCCGGCGACATGGTGTTCGTCAGCGTGATGCACGAAATCGCAACCGATGCCGGCGTCGCCATCCGCGAAAAGCAGGACATCGTCTATCGCGAAGCTCCCAGGCCAGGCGAGACAGCACCGCCGGCCGCCGCAGCGGAGCCGCTGCCCGCCGCCCGCTGGACCGGCAGCGTCACCCCCGACCCGGTGCTGCTGTTCCGTTACTCTGCGCTGACCTTCAACGGCCACCGCATCCATTACGACCGCCCCTACTGCCGCGAGACCGAAGGCTATCCGGGTCTGGTGGTCCATGGACCGTTGACTGCGACCCTGCTGATGGACCTTGTGTTGCGCAATCTCGGGGACCGGCGGGTCGCCGGCTTCCGCTTCCGCGCTCGCCGGCCGCTGTTCGACACGCAGCCATTCACGTTGAACGCGGCGGACAGGGATCAAGGTGAAATCGAAGGATGGGTGGTCGGCCCGGACGGTCAGGTCGCCATGTCCGCCGAATTCGCGGTCGCGCCATGAGCGGACCCTTCAACGACGGGCGGCCCCGCCGCAGCTGGCTGTTCACCCCGGCGACCCGCCCGGACCGCTTCGACCGCGCCGTCCAATCCGGCGCCGATGTGCTGATCATCGACCTGGAGGACGCTGTGGCGCCGGCTGCCAAGGCGCTGGCGCGCGACACGGCGCTGGCCGCCCTTGCCGCGCCTCCGGCCGTTCCGATCCTGCGGGCGCTGCGCATCAACGCACCGGTGACGCCCGACGGGCTCGAGGATCTGCTGGCGCTGACCCGCCGGCCTCCGAACGGCGGGCCGGACTGCGTCATCCTGCCGAAGGTCGACAGCGCCGAGATGATCCGCTGGATCGACACGCTGCTGAGCGGTGCCGGAAATCCACTGCCACTGGTGGCGCTGATCGAATCCGCTCGTGGCGTGGCGGCGATAGAGGACATCGCCCGCGCATCGCCCCGGCTTGCCGCGCTGTTCTTCGGTGCCGCCGACCTGTCCGCCGACCTCGGCTGCGCCACCGCTTGGGAGCCACTGCTGGCCGCACGCTCCCGGCTGGTCAATGCTGCGGCGCTGGCCGGCATCGAAGCGGTCGATTCGCCTTACTTCGATCTTACCGATACCGCCGGAATGGAGCGGGAAACCGCTGCCGCCCTGGCGCTGGGATTCGGCGCGAAGGCGGCGATCCACCCCGGCCAGATATCCACCATCAACGCGGCCCTGACCCCGACCGCGGCCGAGATCGCCCAGGCCCACCGGATCATGGCGGAAAGCGCCAAGGGCGTTGCGGTTGTCGACGGCCGCATGATCGACGAAGCGATGGCGCGCAAGGCACGCCGCATCCTGTCCCGCGCGACAGCTGCGGTCCAGCAGCAAGAGGACTGACTTCCGCCAGAACCAGTTCGGTGGACACGGTTTCACGTAGATTGTCACTCGGCCTGTTCGGAGGGTGATGGCTCCAAACCTTCGACGAGCACCAGATGGAAGTCGGCAGCGCCCTCGCGATGGCGCCGCGCGTCCTGGTATTCAGGCGACTGATAGCAAGCCTGCGCAGCCTCCATCGAATCGAACTCAATGATTACGCCGCGGGGCCGCTCGACGCCTTCCAGCCAGTGCAGCCGGCCGCCACGGGCAAGCGCCCGGCCGCCGTGCTTGGCGAAGGCGTCTCCCGCGCCCTTGGCGTAGAGCGCGTAGCGATCGGGGTCGTGAACCTGGACTTGGGCAACCCAGTAGGTCTTGGGCATGTGATGTTTTCGTCTCAAAAGGGGTTCCGTCGACGCCGGCCCGCAGGCCGGCGTCGCGCAGGTGGGATTCACGCTTTGGCAGCGCTGGTCCGGGTTCCGTTGTCCAGGGCTCCGTTGCCGGAGTTGGCCGACTGCGCAGACTTGGCGACCAGCGTTTCCGGCATGAAGAACAGGATGATCACGCCCATGAAGAAGATGACGGAGCAGGCACCGATGCCGAAGCCCAGACCGTAGGTCTTGGCCATGGCCCCGATCGTCACCGGGGTGACCACCGCGCCGATGCCGCGCCCGATGTTGAAGGCGAAGCCGCTGCCCATGGCGCGGATGTGCACGGGAAACAGTTCCGCAAAGTAGGAGCCGAACAGGCCGAACACGCCGCCGAAGCTGAGCCCCATGATCGGGCTGATCCAGAACAGCAGGACGCCGTCGGGGATGAGCACATAGAGCGGCACGATGATCGAGTCGGCGAGGAATGCCAGCATCAGTGCCTTGCGCCGGCCGATCCGGTCGGCCAGGGCGGCGAACAGGAAATAGCCGAGGAACGCGCCGGTGAAGATCACGATGCTGAACACGCTCATGTATTCGATGCTGAGGCCGCGCACCGTCACCAGATAGGTCGGGATCCATGCGCTGACGCCCCAGAAGCCACCCATCTGGCACGCGGCGGCGATGGTGGCGCCAATGGTGAGGCTGGCGATGCCGGGTTGGAAGAGCTGGCCCAGGTTGATGCGGGGTTTGTCCTGGCGGACCATGGGCTTCTCATCGGCCGGCACCACCACCCAGAACAGCAGGCCGACCAGGATTGCGGAGCCAGTCAGGGCGAAGAGCATGCGCCAGCCAACCTCGGTCAGCAGGAAGCGGCCCATGACCGAGGCCAGGATGCCACCCAGCGCGAAGGTGCTGAGCATGAAGCCGGCGGCGCGCGCCCGGTATTTGGGCGCCCAATGGTCGGCGATCAGGGCGACGATCGGCCCCCACAGCCCGCCCATGCCGATGCCCTGAAGGAAGCGCAGGACCATCAGCTGTTCCCAGGAGGTGCACCAGTAGACCGCCAGGGTGAACACGCCGAACTCGATCAGCGAGATCACCGCCGCGTTCTTGCGGCCGAAATTCTCGGCGATCCAGCCGAACAGCACGCCGCCCAGCGCGGTGCCGACCATGGTGGCCGAGGCGAGAAGGCCGGCGTCGGTCAGGGAGATGTTCAGGGACGCAATGATGACGGGCATGCAGATCGCCAGGATCTGCAAGTCCAGGCTATCATAGAGATAGGCCAGGAACGTCATGATCAGGACTTTCCAGCGGTGCTGGCTGCCACTCGCGCTTGCATGCATGTGCGGACCTCCCGTGTCTGATTCGGCTTTGGTTTTTTTTGAGCAACGTTCACCCGACCCGCGATGCGGCGCGCCCACGACCGGGGAGGCGCCCATCAGCGGGATTCCCACCAGCCGGTGGGTTGACGTTCATGCACTGGAAGCGGAGAATTGACGATCCGCTTTTGACCATCTGGTAAATTGTTAGGATGGCCCCGGCGGCCTGTCAATAAAGATGTGTGGGCCAACGAATGGAATGTTGGGGCCTGACTGTTGGGGCCGCCCCACGGCGGGCGCAAGGTAGGGTTTGACGCCACCGGCGTCATCGCCTAAGCAGGACCATCCGCTCACAGCAATGCCGGGCCCTCGTGTCGCCCTCCTCGCCGCCCCCCTCCAAGACTCCCGCCGACGCCCCCCGCACCGCCGCGCCGCGCCGGCGCCAGCGCCTGTCGACCGAGGAGCGGGAGCGCCAGATCATCGAGGGCGCCATCCAGTTCTTTTCCGAACATGGATTGGCCGGACAGATGCGGGAGCTGGCGACGACGATCGGCGTCAGCCATCCGTTGGTGTTCCACTATTTCCCCAGCAAGAAGGCGCTGATCGAGCGGGTCTACGCCGAGGTCTATCTCGGGCGCTGGAAGCCGGAATGGGAGCATCGGGTCAAGGACCGCAGCGAACCGTTCGAAGAGCGGGTGACGCGGGTCTACATCGACTACGCCCGCACCATCCTGACCAAGGAATGGGTGCGTATCCTGATCCATTCCGCCCTGGCCGACGGCTACATCAACGACAACTACCTGACCCTGGTCGGCGAACGGCTGCTGCGGCCGATCATCGGCGAAGCCCGCATCGAACTCGGCCTCGACGACGACCGCGAGCCGACCGAGGCAGAGAACGAGCTGATCTGGGGCCTGCACGGCGGCATCTTCTACATCGGCGTGCGCCACTGGATCTACGGGCACAAATTCCCGGAGAACCTGCCCCAGGTCGTCACCGACCGGGTGCGGGCCTTCGTGCTTGCCGCCCGCGAGATCTTCCCGCGCGAAGCCGGCAAACCGGCCGGCTGACCGCCCTCCCCGTCCTTCCGTCCTGACCGTTCCAGCGCCGACGGCGCGGCCTGCCAGCCCGCCCTCGCGACCGCATGCGCGATTGATTATTGACCAAACGGAAAATAGCTTGACCCGTATTGACCATGTGGTAAATACTGCCCGGCAAGCAAGGGCACCCGCCCCATAAGATCGGAGGAAGCCAGTGGAACTCACCGGCGAACAGAGGATTGCCGCGCCGCGCCTGCGCGTGTGGGAATCGCTGAACGACCCGCAGGTCCTGAAGCACTGCATTCCAGGGTGCGAGGACGTCATCCGCCACAGCGACACCGCGTTCGAGGCCAGGGTGCTGACCAAGGTCGGCCCGCTGCGCGCCCGCTTCTCCGGTCAGGTGGAGATGTGCGACATCGACGCGCCGGCGGGCTGCACCCTGCGGTTCGAGGGCGGCGCCGGGTCTGTCGGCATGGCGCGCGGCCAGTCGCGGGTGACGCTGGAGGAGGCGCCGGACGGCACCCTGCTGCGCTACACCGCGGAGGCCGCTATCGGCGGCAAGCTGAGCCAGATCGGCGGCAGGCTGATCGACGCCTCGGCCCGCAAGATGGCCGACGATTTCTTCCGCGCCTTCAACGACCGCCTCACCGGTCCGGCCGAAGCTGCCGCCGACGGAACCCCCGCCGCCCCGGCCGACATCCAGAGCCAGCCCAACCCCTTGCCCCAGCCCGGCCTCCGCACCGATGCGCCGCGGCTGCCGTCGGCGCCCGCCGCCGCAGTGGTCCATACCGGCGGCTGGGGCGGCGAGTTCCAGCGCTTCTTCTGGCTGGCCACCGGCGCGGTGCTGGGCGGCGTCATCGGCTACCTCATCCACATCTGACACGCCCACATCGGGCCCTTACCGATCGCTCGACGCGAAAAGGAACGACGATGACCATCCATGACGCCGTGCCCCACTGGATCGGTGGCAGCGAACATCGCGGCACCGGCGACCGCCGGGGCGACGTCTTCAACCCGGCCACCGGCGAGGTCGTGCGCACCGTCGGCTTCGCCGACGCCGCCGATGTCGATGCCGCCGTCGCCGCGGCCAAGCGGGCCCTGCCGGGCTGGCGCGCGACGACGCCGCTGCGCCGGTCGCGCATCCTGCAGACCTATCTGACGCTGCTGCGCGAGAACGAGCGCGAGCTGGCCGCCGTCGCCTCGCAGGAGCATGGCAAGACGCTGGACGACGCACTGGGCTCGGTCCGCCGCGGCATCGAGGTGGCGGAGTTCGCCTGCGGCATCCCCCATTTGCTGAAGGGCGAGCACGCCGGCGTCGGCACCGGCATCAACGCCTATTCCCTGCGCCAGCCGGTCGGCGTCTGCGTCGGCATCACGCCGTTCAATTTCCCGGTCATGGTGCCCATGTGGATGTTCCCCATGGCCATCGCCTGCGGCAACACCTTCGTGCTGAAGCCGTCCGAAAAGGTGCCGACCTGCAGCGTGATGCTGGCGCGCCTGTTCGCCCAGGCCGGCCTGCCCGACGGCGTGCTGAACGTCGTCCATGGCGACAAGGCCGCGGTCGACGCCCTGCTGGAACACCCCGACGTGGCCGCCGTGTCCTTCGTCGGCTCCACCCCGATCGCGCGCAGCATCTACGAGACCTGCGCCCGCAACGGCAAGCGCGTGCAGGCGCTGGGCGGCGCCAAGAACCACGCCGTCGTCATGCCCGACGCCGACCTGGACTTCACCACCGAGGCGCTGATCGGGGCCGCCTTCGGCTCGGCCGGCGAACGCTGCATGGCGATCTCGGTCGCGGTGGCGGTGGGCGACGTCGCCGACGCCCTGGTCGAGCGGCTGGCCACCCGCGCCCGCGCGCTGAAGACCGGCCCCGGTATCGAGCCCGGAATCGACATGGGGCCGCTGATCACCGGCGCGCACCGCGACAAGGTGAGCGGCTACGTCGACGCCGGCGAGCGCGAGGGCGCTGCCCTGGTGGTGGACGGCCGCACCGTCGAGGTCACCGGCGGCGAGCGGGGCTTCTTCGTCGGGCCGACGCTGTTCGACAAGGTCGACCCGTCGATGAGCATCTACCGCGACGAGATCTTTGGCCCGGTGCTGTCGGTGGTGCGGGTGGAAACGCTGGAGGCGGCGATCGCGCTGATCAACCGCAACGCCTTCGCCAACGGCACGGCGATCTTCACCGGCTCGGGCGCCGCCGCCCAGCTGTTCGAGGAAACCATCGAGGTCGGCATGGTCGGCATCAACGTGCCCATCCCGGTGCCGATGGCCTTCTTCTCGTTCGGCGGCTGGAAGAACTCGCTGTTCGGTGACCTGCACGTCCACGGCACCGAGGGCATCAAGTTCTACACCCGGACCAAGGCGGTGACCGCGCGCTGGCGGATCGGCAACGCCACCGCCCCCACCCTCGTGATGCCCACCCTGGGCTGAACAGGAGACCAACGGCCATGAAGGCGCCCCCCTTCGCATACCGGCGCGTCGACAGCGTCGCCGCCGCCGCCGCCCTGCTGCGCGAGCACGGCGACGAGGCCCGGCTGATCGCGGGGGGGCAGACCTTGCTGGCCACCCTCGGGATGCGGCTGTCCGAACCGTCGCTGCTGATCGACATCCGCGGCATCGCCGAGATGCAGGGCATCGCGGTGGCCGACGGGCATCTGCGCATCGGGGCGCTCGCCCGCCATGTCGATGTCGAGCGTTCCGCCCTGGTCGCCCGGCATCTGCCGCTGCTGTCGCTGGCGGCCCCCCACATCGCCCACGCCGCCATCCGCAACCGCGGCACCTTCGGCGGGTCCATCGCTTTCGCCGATCCGGCGGCGGAATGGCCGGCCTGCACCGTGGCGGCCGACGGCGCGCTGATCCTGAGCGACGGCACCCGCAGCCGGACGGTGGCGGCGGCCGACTTCTTCCTCGGCCTGTACCAGACGGCGCTGCGCCCGGACGAACTCATCACCGCCGTGCACTTCCCCCTGCCCGGCCCGCAGCGCCGCTTCGCCTTCACCGAGCTGGCCCGCCGCCACGGCGACTACGCCACGGTCGGGCTGGCGCTCGCCGGCGACGTGACGGACGGACGGCTGGACGATCCGCGCATCGTCTATTTCGGCGTCGGCGGCACGCCCGTGCGGGCGCGGGCGGCGGAAGCGGCACTGGCCGGCAGCCGGGCCGAGCCTGCGGCGCTGGACCGGGCGGTGGCCGAACTGGGCGGCGAGCTGGCCCCGGCCGGCGACCTCTACGCCGCCGCCGCGACCAAGCTCCATCTCGCCGGCGTGCTGCTGCGCCGCGGCATCCAGTCTCTCATGGCGGAGGACGCACAATCGTGACCGACAGGATCCTGGTCAACATCACCGTCAACGGCATGGTGTACGAGCGCTGGATCGAACCGCGCCTGCATCTCGGCGACTTCCTGCGCGAGGAACTGGGGCTGAAGGGCACCCATCTCGGCTGCGAGCACGGGGTGTGCGGCGCCTGCACGGTGGTGGTCGACGACGAGATCGTGCGCTCCTGCCTGACGCTCGCGGTCCAGGCCGACGGCGCCATGGTGGAGACCATCGAGGGCAAGTCCGACAGCGGCGCGATCCGCGACCTCCAGGACGCCTTCCTGGAGCGCAACGCCCTGCAATGCGGCTTCTGCACGGCGGGGCTGCTGCTGACCGCCGACGCCCTGCTGCAGGCCGAGCCTGAGGCCGACCGCGCCCGCATCCGCGAACATATTTCCGGCAACTACTGCCGCTGCACCGGCTACCACGCCGTCGTCGACGCCATCGAAACCGTGGGTGAGCGCCGCCGGGCCGGCGCACGGGGGCACAGCCATGAATAACATCACCCCGCGCGCCGCCACCGTCGAGAAGGTCGTCGGCCGCGCCGTGCCGCGTCCCAACGCCCGCCGGCTGGTTGAAGGCCGCGGCACCTATGTCGACGACGTCGAGCTGCCGCGCATGGTCCATGTGGCCTATCTGCGCAGCCCGCACGCCCACGCCCGCATCCTGCGGATCGACGCCGCCGCGGCGCTCGACATGCCGGGTGTAGTCGCCATCGTCGACGGCCGCCAACTGGCGGAGATCTGCGCGCCCTTCGTCGGCGCGCTGTCCCATCTGGCCGGCATGCGCTCGCCGCCGCAGCACGCCATGGCCGTCGACCGCGCCTGCTGGCAGGGCGAGGCGGTGGTGGCGGTGGTGGCGCAGACCCGCGCCCAGGCCGAGGACGCCATGCAGGCGGTCGAGGTCACGTGGGAGGTGCTGCCGGCGGTGACCCGCATGGACACCGCCCTGGACCCCGGCACCCCGGTGATCCACCCCGAGCTGGGCGACAATCTGTGCTTCCACCGCGAGGTCGACAGCGGGGGGGTGGACGACGCCTTCGCCGCGGCGGACGTCGTGGTGGAGGAGACCTATGATTTCGGGCGCCACACCGGCGTCACGCTGGAGCCGCGCTCGGTCCTGGCCGACTACAACCCGGCCGAACGGCGGCTGACCGTCCACCATTCGCATCAGGCACCCCACATGATGGGTGACCTCTACGCCCGGCTGATGGGGATCCCCGAGGCCGACATCCGGGTGCTCTGCAAGGATGTCGGCGGGTCGTTCGGCATCAAGGTCCACGCCTACGCCGACGATTTCGCCACCGTCGCCCTGTCGGTGCTGCTGGGGCGGCCGGTCAAGTTCGTCGCCGACCGGCTGGAATCCTTCGTCACCGACATCCACGCCCGCGAGCATCGGGTCAAGGCCCGGCTGGCGCTGACCCGCGACGGACGTTTCCTCGCCTTCGACATCGCCGACCTGACCGGCATCGGCCCCTATTCGATGTACCCGCGCACCAGCGCGGTGGAGGGCAACCAGGTCATCAACCTGTGCGGCGGCCCCTATGACCATCCGCACTACCGCGCCACTCTGGACGTGGTGTTCCAGAACAAGGTGCAGACCAGCCAGTATCGCGGCGTCGGCCACCCGATTGCCTGCGCCGTGACCGAGGGCATGGTCGATCTGGCCGCCGCGACGCTGGGGATGGACCCGCTGGAGCTGCGCCGGCTCAACCTGATGGCCGACGACAGCTTCCCCCGCAAGGGGGCGTCGGGCATCCTGCTGGAGAGCCTGTCCCACCAGCGCTGTCTGGCCCGTCTGGAGGAGATGGTGGATTTCCCCGCGCTCCGCCGCGAACAGGCCGAGCTGCGCACCAAGGGCATTTATCGCGGCATCGGCATCGCCGTACTGATCGAGCTGACCAACCCCGGCGCCGCCTTCTACGGCACCGGCGGCGCGCGCATCGCCTCGCAGGACGGCGCCACCGTCCGGCTTGATCCGACCGGCATCGTCCATTGCGCCAGCGGCGTCGGCGAGCAGGGACAGGGCACCGAGACCATCTTCGCCCAGATCGTCGCCGACGAGGTCGGGGTGCCGATGGACCGGGTCCGGGTGCTGACCGGCGATACCGCCGCCACCCCCTATGGCGGCGGCACCTGGGCGTCGCGCGGCGCCGGGATCGGCGGCGAGGCGGTGCTCCAGGCCAGCCGGCAGCTGCGCACCAACCTGCTGGAGTTCGCCGCCGTCCATCTGGGCCTGCCGGTGGAGCGGCTGCGCATCGCCGGCGGCTCAGTGATCGACACCGCCGAGGGCGTCGCCCTGATGGACCTGGCCGAGCTGGGCAGCCTGGCCTATTTCCGCCCGGATCTTCTGCCCGCCGGCTTCCAGCCGGAACTGGTGGTCACCCGCCATTACTCCCAGCGCGACTATCCCTTCATCTTCACCAACGGCATCCAGGTTTCCCACGTCGAGGTGGATGTGGAGACCGGCGCGGTGACGCTGCTCAAGCACTGGGTGGTCGAGGATTGCGGCCGGGTGCTCAACCCCCTGCTGGTCGACGAGCAGATCCGCGGCGCCGTCGTGCAAGGGCTGGGCGGCGTGCTGTTCGAGGAATGCCTGTATGACGAGAACGGCGTGATGCGCAACGGCAGCATGGCCGACTATCTGGTGCCGATGGCCGGCGAGATGCCCGACATCGAGGTGGCCCACATCGAGACGCCGACGCGCTCATCCGAACTGGGCGCCAAGGGCGCCGGCGAGGCGGGGACCGCCGGGGCGCCGGCGGCGGTGATGAACGCGATCAACGACGCTCTGCGGCCCTTCGCCGTCCGCCTGACAGCGCAGCCGATCACCCCGGAGAAGATCCTGCACGCTCTGCACCCACACCTCACCGGCTGACCCGCAGCGGCTTTGTCTGAACCGCACCGGATTTCCTGGAGGTCCGGTCCGCCGGGTGGCACCTGGCCACAGGTGCCGGTCAGCCGGTGTCGGACCCGTTGCGGACGGTGTTGGTGCATCGAGGCCCGGGTTTGCCGGTGCTGAGCCACGATGTAGAACGGCGCCTCTCCGTGTTCCCCTGGATTGGTCCGTCCCGGCATGCCGAACAAGCACAACGCCGTCCGCCGCCATCACATCCCGAAGATGCGCTTCAAGGCGACGAATTGGGCAGCGTACGAAGCCGGGCTGCGGCGGCGCGGGGCGGAAACTCCATCCGGCGGTGGACGCCGCCAACAACACCATTGTCGCCGCGACGCTGACGACCACCAGCGCCGGCAATGCCTCCCAAGTCGGGCCACTGCTCGAGCAGACCAGCGGGGCGATCGACACCGCCATGGCCAACGGTGCCTACGACGGCGAGCCGATTTACCAGACCATCGCCGCCCGGGATGCCGGCGCCAGGGTGGTGATCCCGCCACGGGCCACGGCAGTTCTGAGGAACGCCGCTGAGACGGCGCCCACCCAGCGCGACCGCCACATCCAGAGCTTGGCCGAGCACGGGCGCCTGGGCTGGCAGAGGCAAACCGGCTATGGTCAAAGGGCGAAGGCGGAAACCGCGATGGCGCGATACAAGCGCATCCTTGGCGGCCAGCTTCAGGCCCGCACGCTGCCCGGCCAACAGGCCGAAGCCGCCATTGGTGTCACCATCCTGAACCGGATGATCGATCAAGCACGCCCGAATTCCGTCCGCAGTGCTTGATCAACCAACATGTCCGGCATTAATGTGCCCGCGTGGACTTCGCTGCACCAACGCCCATGCCGCCGACTCCGCCTTCACGTTGATTTGTGCGCCAAAGTCGCCGGGAGGGCGACCGCAGATAATGCCCATCGTGGCGAAGCTACGGGTCGGCGCGGCGCCACTTACCGTGCAATGTGTGCGTGCAGACGGTCACCGAGAAATGCGATGAAGCGGGGATCGTCGGCGTAGGCAATGTTGATCCGCATCGCCGGCGTGGTAGCCGTCCGCGTCGGCAGAAACAGCGTGCCGGGCGCCAGAAAAATCCCCTGATCCGCGGCTTGGCGCACCAGCTCCGCCTCGTCGACGTGGTCGGGAAGTTCACCCCACAGATAATATCCGCCGGGAGCTGCCGGCGGCAGCCGGACACCGATCCGGGTCAATGCGAGCGTCGCCTTTTCCGTATGCTCCCCGATCAGCGTCTTCAGCCGGCGCAGATGTCGAAGATACTGGCCGGAGGCGATGAAGGCGTAGACGATCCGCTCGACATAGTCGGAGGTGCTGACGACGGTCAGCATCTTGACGTCGCACAGCCGGTCGATCAGCGGGCGTTTCGCCGCGACATAGCCGACGCGGAGGCTGGCCGACAGGGTTTTCGAGAAGGTGCCGACATAGATGACCCGCTCCAGCTGGTCGAGCGCGGCGAGCCGCGGGCTGGCGGCGGGTAGGACGTCGGCGAAGGGGTCGTCCTCGACAACGTACAGGCCGTGCTGCTCGGCAATCCGCAGCAGGCGGTGCGCGACGGCGGGCGTGATCGAGCCGCCGGTCGGGTTGTGCGCCAGCGACTGGGTGAAGAACAGCTTCGGCTTGTGGGCGGCGGCTTTGGCCGCGAGATCGTCGAGGTCGGGACCATCGTGGCGCCGCTGAACGCCGACGATGCTGATGCGCGACAGCCGGAGCTTGCCGAACAGCGGATAATAGCCGGGGCTGTCGACCAACACGGTGTCCCCCGGTTCCAGCATCTGGCGGGCCACGAGGTCGAGTGCATGGTTGGCACCCTGGGTCAGCAGGATCTGGTCCGGCGACGCCGTGATCGACCGTTCGCCGAGCGTCAGCGCCAACCGCTCCCGCAACGGCAGGAAGCCCCAGGGAGAGCCGTAGCCGTGTTCCGGCGTCAAGCTGCGGGTGGAGGCCAGGAAACGCGGGCTGCCACCGACCTCGAACCGCTCCATCCAGGAAGGCGGCGGCCGGCCGTCGCCGATCCGCACGGCATAGCTCTGCACAAGCTGTTCGCGAAGCAGAGACACGAAGTCCACTGCTTCGGCGACATGGGCCGACTGCTGCCCGACCACCGCGTGGCGGACGCGGGCGACGTAATAGCCGGCCCCCTGCTTCGCCTCGACATGGCCCAGCGCCACCAGACGGTCGTAGGCCTCGGCCATGGTGTTCTTCGAGACGCCGTGCTCGACGGCGCCGGCCCGCACCGACAGGAGGCGTTCCCCTGGCTTCAACAGACCCTCGCCGATCAGGCCGGCGATCCTGTCGACGATGCTGCCCACCCGTGTCATCGCATCACCGCTGCAGTGTCCCAGAGAATGCACTGGTACAGTGTCCCGGAGATTCCGGGAAACTGTCCCTTGTGCCGTCCCTTTGTATCACTGATCATCATTGGAGCGAATGGTGATGGCGGGACGGTCCGCTTTGCCCGTTCGACCAGCACCAGCATTGTCCCACCCCCATTCTCCCATCCGGTGCGCGCCGCGCGGCGCCGGAGGGGGGTGCATCCACAAAGCGCACGACAGGGTTCAGGAATGATCGACACCACCCGCAGTTCCCGCATCTCCGGATTCCACAAGAAATCGCCTGCGGAGCGCTTGGGCATTGTCTCAGACTTCGCCGGCCTCGATGCCGCGGCCGCCGCGCGGCTGTCGGACACCGGGAACCTGGATCTGAGCCTTGCCGACCGCCTGGTCGAGAACGTGATCGGGTCGATGAACATCCCGCTGGGGATCGCGACCAACATGAGGGTCGACGGCGAGGATGTGCTGATCCCGATGGCGACGGAGGAGTCGTCGGTCGTCGCCGCGGTCTGCAACGCAGCCCGGCAATGCTATGACGCCGGCGGCTTCACCACCTCGATGTCCGGCACGCTGATGATCGCGCAGATCCAGGCGGTCGACGTGGCCGATCCCCATGCGGCCCGCCTGCGCATCCTCGGGCGGCGCGAGGAGATCAAGGCGATCTGCGACGGCTGCGATCCGGTCCTGCTGTCCTTCGGCGGCGGCTTCCGCGATGTCGAGGTGCGTGTGCTCGACAGCCAGGGCGGCCCGATGCTGGTGACCCATCTGATCGTCGATACCCGCGACGCGATGGGCGCCAACGCCGTCAACAGCATGGCGGAGACGCTAGCCCCCCACATCGCCGCCTGGAGCGGCGGCCGGGTGTATCTGCGCATCCTGTCCAATCTGGCCGACCGGCGGCTGGCGCGGGCGCATGCGGTGTGGCCGCTCGACCAGATCGGCGGCAAGGCGGTGCGCGACGGCATCGTCAGCGCCTATCACTTCGCAGCCGCCGACCCGTACCGCGCCGCCACCCACAACAAGGGGATCATGAACGGCGTCAGCGCCGTCGTGCTGGCGACCGGAAACGACACCCGCGCGGTGGAGGCTGGCGCCCATGCCTTTGCCGCCCGCAGCGGCCAGTATGGCAGCCTGACCCGCTACGAGGTGACCGCCGACGGGCAGCTCAGCGGCTCGATCGAATTGCCGATGGCGGTTGGGCTGATCGGCGGCGCCACCAAGGCGCATCCGACCGCGCAGGCCTGTCTTAAGATCCTTGGCGTGACCAGCGCCGAACGTCTCGCCCGCATCATCGCCGCGGTTGGGCTGGCACAGAACTTCTCGGCATTGAAGGCGCTGGCGACCACCGGAATCCAGAAGGGCCACATGGCCCTGCACGCCCAGAACATCGCGATGATGGCCGGCGCGGTCGGCGACGAGATCGACCGCGTCGCCGCCGTGCTGGTGGAGCGCGGCAGCGTGCGCCAGGACATCGCCCAGGCGGTCCTGCATGAGCTGCGTGGCGGGGCCGCCGGCGCCTGACGGCAGCGGGCAAAGCTGAAAAGCACCAGAATAAATAAGGGGAGGACCTTGATGAAGACCGGATACACACTGGCCGGCATGGCTGCGGCCAGCCTCGTCGCATTGTCGTTCGGCACCGTCCCGGCATCGGCCGAGATCGCGAACCACCGGGTGAAGCTGGGGGTGCTGACCGACATGAGCGGCTTCGCCTCCGACAGCACCGGGCAGGGCTCGGTGGTGGCTGCGGAGCTGGCGGCGGAGGATTTCGCCAAGGAACTGCCCGGCGTCACCATCGAGGTCATCCACGCCGACCACCAGAACAAGCCCGACATCGGCGCCGCCACCGCGCGCCGCTGGCTGGACCAGGAGAATGTCGACGCGATTCTTGACGTGCCCTTCTCGTCGGTGGCGCTGGCGGTGAACGAGGTGACCCGCAACTCCAAGGCGGTCTTCATCGCCTCCGGTCCCGGCACGACCGAACTGACCGGCCCGAAATGCTCCCCCAACACCATCCAGTGGACCTACGACACCTGGGCGCTGGCCAACGGCACGGCGCGGGCGGTGACGGAGAGCGGGGGCAAGCGCTGGTTCTTCATGACCGCCGACTACGCCTTCGGTCATGCGCTGGAGCGCGACGCCTCGGCGGTGGTCAAGAGCATGGGCGGCACCATCGTCGGCAGTGTCCGCCATCCGCCCAACGCGTCCGATTTCTCCTCCTACCTGCTGCAGGCGCAGGGCAGCGGCGCGCAGGTCATCGGGCTCGCCAACGCAGTGGGCGATACCATCGGGTCGGTCAAACAAGCGACGGAGTTCGGCATCACCGCCGGCGGCCAGCGGCTGGCCGCCTTGCTGATGCAGCTGAGCGACGTCGCCGCCGTCGGATTGAAGGATGCGCAGGGGCTGTATCTGACCGAGGCCTTCTACTGGGATCTGAATCCCGGCACGCGCGCCTTCGCCGACCGCTTCGCCGCCCGGATGGACGGGCGCCGTCCCACCGGCAACCAGGCCGGGGTCTATGCCGGCGCCCTGCATTACCTGAAAGCGGTCAAGGCGGCGAACAGCACCGACGCCACCGTCGTCGCCGCCAAGATGCGTGACCTGCCGACCGACGATCCCCTGTTCGGCAAGGGCAGCGTCCGCGTCGACGGCCGGGCGGTCCACGACATGCTATTCTTCGAGGTCAAGAAGCCCGAGGAATCGAAGGGACCCTGGGACTTCTACAAGCTGATCAAGACCATTCCCGGCCCCGAAGCGTTCCGCCCGTTGTCGGAAGGCGGCTGCCCGCTGGTGCAGAAGTAAGGCGGGTCACCGGCCCAGTTTGATCGACAGCCCCAGGTCCACTCTCGTGCGCCTGGGGTTGGCGTGATGGCGCCGGTCAGCTCACGATAAGCTCTTGCCAGGCCTCGTAGGCGGCAAGCACCGTCGCCATCTGCGCGGTGTGGCCCTGGATGAAGGCATCGCCGTAGATGGTTTCGTCCGGATATTCCGTGATCAAGGTTACCGGCACCGTGCTGCGTTCATCCAGCGACGACAGGCAGGGGAAGCCGTTGATGAGGCGGAACCCGGTTTCGCCGGCATGGATTTCGTAGAGCGCGATCTGTTCGGCGTTGCGGGCCGCCAGTCCCAGAATCGTGGCAAGATGCGCCGTCACCCGGTCGAGCAGGCGCTCCGCCGCCGTCTCCCAACCCGCGTGGTGGCGCATCACCAGGAAGAAGCCCTTGGGCAGGGTCCACATGGCGAAGTTGCGCGGCACATAGCCCGATAGCGGCCGGGTCCATTCATGCGAGGGGTAGCCGTGCAGGTTGAGGTGTAGGCGGGCACCGCTCAACCGTTCCGCCTCCAGCCGGATGGCCTTTTCATTCAGATGAGGACCGGCATCGACAGGGTTGCGGTATTCCAGGTCGTCGCCGAGCGCGGTGTAGCGTGCCGCGTGGTGCATGTGGCGTGGATTGCCGGCCCGCAGCCGGTGATGCAGGGCGTAGCCGTCCGGGTTCTCCAGGGGCGACACGGTGAAATGCGCCCCCGGATGCTGCGCCAGCCGTTCCGCCGCGCGCAGGGCGCCCACCACGCCGGTCGTTTCGTTCGCATGCTGGCCGCCGCTGATCATCACCGGCACGTCGCTGCCCCGCACATAGCGGGCGAGCACCCGGCGCCCGCTGCGCGTCCCCGCCTCGAAAGGCTCGCCGCCGAACCGCTCCAAACCGGCACGGATCGCCGCGTCCCCAACCGGAGCGGCGGCGCGGTCCAGCGAGGCGGCGTCCAACGGCTCGTCGGAGGCCGTAACGGCGTCGCGTGACAGGGGACGCAGTTCCACCCGCACCCTCACCGCGCCGTCGCTCAGCCCAATGTCGGGCGCGATCTGACCGGGCTTCAGCCCGCGGTCGCCGAGCGGTCGGCCGGACTTGCGCTGGAACACCTCCAGCAGGGAGAAGTAGAAGTCCTCGTGCAAGGCTTCGCGCAGGCTCACCACCTCGTCGGCGAAGCCCAGCGGCTCGTCCGCCGCCGGATATTCGGCGCGGATGCTCAGTTCCTCGAAATATGGCTCGCCGCCGGTCCAAGGGTGGCCGACAATGGTCGTCATGGCAGCCTCGAACATCCGCTCGTAATCGGTTTCAAGCCGGTCGCCATCTCCATTGTCACCCAGGCGCAGCCAGCCGGTCGGCGATACGCTGGTCTCCCCCGCCATGTCGGTGTGGACGCGGTTGGGCGCGGCCACCCGCCGTTCCTCCCGCCGGCCATCCTTGAAGGTCAGCGTCACATCGTAATGGAACGCGCCGTCCTCCCGCGGGCGGAACGCGACCTCCGCCCCCGCCAGCAGGGCGGCCAGCGGATAAGCCTCCAGCAGGAAACGGTTCGCCGGAGCCTGCGGGTGAACCGGATAGGCGACGGTCACGGCCGCCAGATCGCGCCGCTCGACCTCCTCCAGGAAGAAGTGCAGCAGGGGCTTGTAGGCGCTGCGGAGGCGGGCGGACACGCCGCGCTCCGCGAGGCGCCGCTCGGCGGCGCGTCGGCTCCGCGCATCGTCGAAGGTCCAGGCTTCCACCGAATTGCCGCTCTGGGCGCCGCCGTTAAGCTTGGCGCACAGTTGATCGAGCGTCCGCTCGAACGAGGCTTCGAACAGGACGGTCATCGAGACGTTCTCCCGGTGGGGTCGAGGCTGTCGCGCAGCCAGTCGCCGAGCAGATTCAGGCCCAGCACGGTCAGAAGAATGGCAAGACCGGGGAAGACGCTGACCCACCAGGCAACCTGGAGATAGGTGCGCCCGGAGGCCAGCATGCCGCCCCAGCTGGGGATGGTCGGGTCGATGCCGAGGCCGAGGAAGGTCAGGCTGCTTTCCAGCAGGATGTTGTTGGCGACGTTCAGCGTCAGCAGCACGATAACCGGCCCGATCAGGTTCGGCAGCAGGTGCTGGACGATGATCCGCCAATCCTTGACCCCGATGGCGCGGGCGGACTGGATGAACTCCCGCTCGCGCAATGCCAGGACGGAGCCGCGGACGAGGCGCGCGTACTGCACCCACTGCGACACGATCAGCAGGATGATGGTGTTGGTCAGGCTGCCGCCGACGATGGCGATGAAGGTGATCGCCAGCAGGATGAAGGGCAGCGCCAGCTGCACGTCGGCGAAGCGCATCACCACGATGTCGCAGATGCCGCGGTAATAGCCGGAGATCAGGCCCATCAGCACGCCGATCACCGCCGCCCCGGCGACCGAGACGAAGCCGACCAGCAGCGAGATCTTGCCGCCCGCGACCACGCGGGCCAGCACGTCGCGCCCCAGCGGATCGGTGCCCAGCGGGTGCGCCGAAGTCCGGAAGGGCGGCGACAGGCGGGCCAGCAGGTCCATCTTGTCCGCCCCCCCGGGGAACAGCTGTTCGGAGAAGAGCACGGCCAGGCAGATGACCAGGGTCAGCGTGGCGCCGAGCAGGAACTCGAGGTTGCGGAAGCGCGGGGAGCGCAGGAAGGAGAGCGCAGCGGCCATGGCGGTCACGAGGTCCGGATGCGCGGATCGACCAGCCCATAAGCGATGTCGACCAGCAGGTTGACGCCGACGATCAGCAGCGACAGGACGGTGATGACGCCCTGAAGCACCGGATAGTCGCGCGCGGCCACCGCGTCGAAGGCCAGCGTGCCGAGCCCCGGCCAGTTGAAGACGCGCTCCACCACGACGATGCCGCCCAGCAGGCCGCCGAACTGGAGGCCAAAATAGGTGATCAGCGGGATGGCGCAGTTGCGCAGCGCGTGCTTGTAAAGGACTTTGCCCTCGCTCAGCCCCTTCGCACGCGCCACCATGACATACTGTGACTGCAGGGTTTCCAGCATGGCGCTGCGCACCAGCCGAACATTGGTCGCGGTCAGGATGACGCCCATGGTGACCGCCGGCAGAATGAAGTTGGAGGGGCTCTCCATGCCGCTCGGCGGCAGCCAGCCCAAGGTGATGGCGAACAGCAGCACCAGCATCGTCGCCAGCCAGAAGTTGGGCACCGACAGGCCGACCAGAGACAGGATGCGGATCGCCTGATCGGCGACCCCGCCTCGCGCCGTTGCCGCCCGGATGCCGAGCGGGATCGACAGGGCGATGGAAACGGCCATCGACACCAGCGCCAGCAGCAGCGTCGCCGGCAGCGCGTCGGCGATCAGCCGCGACACCGGGGTGCCGCCAAGGAAGCTGTTGCCGAAGTCGAACCGCAACAGCCCGGTCAGGAAGCCGCCATATTGGACGAGGAAGGGCCGGTTGACCCCCAGCGCCTCGCGGATGCGCTCCAGATCCTGTTCGGTGATGCTGCCCGCCCCTTGCGTGAGCATGAGGGCCGGATCGCCCGTCAGGCGGATCGCGAATGAGACGACCAGCGTCACCACCACCATGACGAAGACCGCCTGGATCAGGCGCTTGAGAAGGAAACCGGCCAAGACATACCATCCTTGAACAAAGGAGCGAAGCGGCGTCCAGCACCGCCGCGCCCCTTTGGGAGCGGGCGGTACCGGATGCGCGGTCAGTCCACCGTCACCTCGGTCAGCTTCGGACGGTTGTCCGAGGCCGGCGGGAAGTTCTTGACCCGCTTGGCGACGCCGTAGATGGCGTTGGAGTTGTAGAGCGGCATCTCCAGCGCCTTGTCGGCGACGGTGCGCGCGATCTGCTTCAGGATGCGCTCGCGTTCCGCCACATCGGTGATCGCACGCTGGGATTCCAGCAGCTTGTCCAGTTCGGCGTCTTGCTCGTACGGGTTCCACTTCTCGCCGGAATGATACATGGCGTAGGCGGTGTTGTCGTAGTCGAAGGTCCAGCCGCCCCATTTCTGCTGGAACATCGCGCCGGTCTTGCCCTGCGGGATGATGTCGTTCAGCAGCACGTTGGTCTCATACGGCTTGATCGTCGCGACAACGCCGACGGCGCCCAGATAGGCGGCGACGGCCTGGGCCACCTCGTTCATCGTGGCGTCGTTGCCGCGGATGTCGATCTGCACCGTGGCGCCCGGCTTCACCCCGGCCTGGGCCAGCAGGGCCTGCGCTCCCTTCGGATCAAAGGGCAGCGGCTTCAGCGTCGGGTCGTAGCCGAAGGACAGCTCTCCCTGGAAGCTGGCGATTTCCGACGCCTGGCCGGCCAGGATCGACTTGACGATGGCGGCGCGGTCCACCGCCATGATCAGCGCCTTGCGCACCCGCGGATCGGCGGTGATGCCGGTCTTGGTGTTGAAACGCAGCGCGTCAACCGTCGGCCCCGGAACGCTGAGCACCATCAGCTTCGGGTCGGCCTGGATCACCGGGACCATGCCGACGGGAATGGTCGGCGGCAGGACGACGTCGACGCGGCCGGCCTGAAGCTCCGCGACCGCTGTGGCCGGCTCGGTGATGAAGCGGTATTCGACCTCCGACAGCTTCGGCGCACCGCCCCAGTAGTTGGGGTTGGCCTCCAGCTTGATGCTGGTCTTGGGGGCATAGGAGACGAACTTGAAAGGCCCGGTGCCGACGGGGTTGACGTTGAAGAAGGCGTCGCCTTTCTCCTGGATGTATTTCGGCGGGACGATCATCGCGCCATAGCCGGCCAGCTTGGTCAGCAGGACCGGATCCGGCGCCTTCAGCCGGAGATCAACGGTGGTGTCGTCGATCACGTCGACGCTGTCGATGGCGATGTAGTTGGAGCGCTGCGGCCCCTTCGCCCCTTCCTCGCCCAGAAGCCGGTCGAAGGTGAACTTCACGGCGGCGGCGTTGAACGGCTCGCCGTTGTGGAAGGTCACGCCGCTGCGCAGCTTGAAGCGGATGCGCTTGCCGCCGTCCATCTCGGTCCAGGATTCGGCCAGCCCGGGCACCAGCTTGCGATCCGGGCCGCGGTAGGTCAGCCCGTCGAAGATGTTGGTGCCGACCGATGCCCAGTTGACCAGGAAGGTGTCGATCGGGTCCCAGCTTCCGGGGTCCTGCGGCGACGAAATCGTCAGTTTCCCGGCGGCATCCGCGGGCGTCGCCATGAAGGCCGTCCCCGCCAGCAGCGCCGCCATGAATGCAACCTTGATCCCCTTCACTCCCAATGCCATGACGCCTGTTCCTTGATCGATGGTTGTTGTTGGTTGACGCGACGCCGGGTCATGCGCTCCGGCGGACGAAATGCCCCGGCTGCACCTCTTCCAGCGGCAGGACCGCGGGGTCGTCGCCCACGGCGCGGACTGGGCTCGGGATCTCCCCGTCCAGCAGGGCCCTGCGGCTCCGCCGCGATGGGTCGGCGACCGGGACCGCGGACAGCAGGCGGCGCGTGTAGTCGTGCGCCGGGCTTTCGAAGATCTGCCGCCGGCTTCCCATTTCCATGATCTGGCCGAGGAAGAGGACGGCCACCCGGTGGCTCATCTTCTCCACCACCGCCATGTCGTGGCTGATGAACAGGTAGGCGAGGCCGCGTTCGGCCTGAAGATCCATGAACAGGTTGATGACCTGCGCCTGGATCGACACGTCGAGCGCCGACAGCGCCTCGTCGGCGATGATCAGTTTGGGGTCCGAGGCGAGCGCGCGGGCGATGCAGACGCGCTGGCGCTGGCCGCCGGAGAATTCATGCGGGTAGCGGGCGGCGTGGGTGGGGGCGAGCCCGACCCGCTCCAGCAGGCCGTCCACCCGTTTGCGGATCTCCCGTTCGCCGTCAAGCAGGCCATGGGTGCGGATCGGCTCCGCGATCGAGAAGCCGACCGTCTTGCGCGGATCCAGCGACGCGAAGGGATCCTGGAAAATATACTGGACGTCGCGCCGCAACCGGTTGCGGTCCGCCGCGCCCATCTCCGACAAGGGTCGGCCGCGGAACGAGATGCGGCCCGAGGTCGCGTCCTGCAACTGCTGGATGGTGCGCCCGATCGTCGATTTGCCGGAGCCGGACTCGCCGACCAGCGCCAGCGTTTCGCCCGGATGGATGTCGAAGGAGACCTGCGTCACCGCATGGACC
>CBIHQY010000030.1:0-75379 GCA_966212305.1 uncultured Azospirillum sp. | reverse complement strand
AAATGCCCTGGCACGGCCGCACCCACTCGCTCGACCTGACCATCCCGCCGCTGTCCACGCTGATCCTGGAGAGGAAGGCGGAGTAGGGGGGTAGGGCGCAGCCCACGGCGAACTCCTGCGCGGCGGCAAGTGCCGCGCGGGATTGCCGTGCCGGGCTTACCGCCGCAGCCTGTCCGTGGTAGGAAGAGTCTCCGATGGGGCGAGTCCGTTCCCGGATGAAGGAGGCCTCCGCATGTTCACCCCGACGACCGAATGCCGGATGCGCCGCCTTTCCGCCGGGAAATTTTCGGCCAGGATGATGGATGGAACATTGGAACAGGTCCCGGAAATCTGTTCCATCCTGTTCCAAACGTCCCTCGCGACTCCATCGACTCTTCCCGACGGATCACGGCGGCGCCCATGAACGACTATTGCATCGCAAGCGGCTACCGCCACCGGCTCGACCCCGCCTATACCGAGGATTCCGTCGACAGCCGGGTCGTCTGGCAGCCCGACGTCTATGCTTCGGCGGCGGTGCTGGCCGAGCGCTACGGCGCCCGCACCATCATCGACATCGGCTGCGGCGGCGCGAAGAAGCTGGGGCTGCTGGCCGGGCGCTTCGCGGTGATCGGCATCGATTACGGCGACAACATCGACTATTGCCGTGCCACCTATCCCTTCGGCCGCTGGTTCGCCGTTAATTTCGACGGAGAGGAGGCGCCGGCCCTGGCCGAGACCCTGCGGTCGCTGGGGCCGGAATTGCTCGGCGACGCCGTCGTCGTCTGCTCCGACGTGATTGAGCATCTGGTCAGGCCCGACGGGCTGCTGAAGGTGCTTGCCGGTATCGCGCCCCTGGTCCGGGCCTGCCTGATCTCCACGCCGGAACGCGAGCGCACCCACCATCCCGGCCATGCCGGGCCGCCGCCCAATCTCTGCCATGTGCGGGAATGGACCCTGGGGGAATTCCGCGCCCTGCTGGACCGCTTCGGCCTGCCGGTGATGCATGCCGGGCTGACCGCCTCGCACAACCGCGGCCGACCGAAGAACACCATCCTGGCGGTGATCGACCGCAATGCCCGGCCGGCGGCGGAGGCCCGGCAGGAGCGCCCGGTGACCGCCGTCCTGGTCACCCGGGACGATGCCGAACATGTCGAGGGGCTGGTCGGCCGGCTGCATGCCGACGGTATCCGGGTCCATGCCATCGATCTGGGATCGACCGACGGCACCCATGAATTGCTGGGCGGCCAGTCGGCAAAGCTGGCGGCGTTGGAACGAATCGCCACCCCCCTGGTCGCCGATGACGGCAAGTTCGACAGCTTCTGGCACCATGTGGAGGATGTGGCGGCGTCCTGTCCCGGCCATTGGATGCTGCTGCTGGAAGGCAACCAGCGGGCGGTTCCGACCTCCTTCGGCCCGTCCCTGCGGGCGGCGCTGGCCGGAGTGGAAGCCAGCGGCTGCAACGCGGTGGGCTTCACCGGGCTGGACTTCCATCCCGTCGACGGCGGCTATCGCAGAAATCTCGACGCGGAGGCCTATTTCGGCATCTGCTCCTTCGCCCGCTCGGTGGCCTCACGCCACATGACGCGCGCCTGGATCCAGCCGGACCATCATTCGGTTGGATTGGCCGATACCGCGGGATGCGCGCCGCTGTTCATCGGCCGTCGCGATTTTCCCTACCGGTTCCTGATGAAATCCTATCCGAAACGGCGCTTCCTGCCGGAGGATCCCTGGCTGCCGGCGCGCATCGCCCACAACGCCGCCTGGGGGTTTCCGCCCGGCGGGCTGGAACTGATGGATTTCCACCAGCCCGATTTCATGGACCGCCATCTGACGGAATGCGTCTTCGGCGTCGGGGTGCTCCGCCATGATTTCGGTCTCTAGACGGGACCGGCCGGCCCGACCGGCGGATGCCATGGGCTGCGGGATTCGCGCGGCCCGGCGGTGCCGGGTTGCGTATCTGCTTGAGCGCGCTATGGTTTTCCCGCCATCCTGTTCCGTCTTCCCACACCGGTAGTCCGCATGCCCTCCACCACCGCCCGCACCCCGGTCTGGCCCGGCAAGCCCCATCCGCTCGGCGCCACCTGGGACGGGTTCGGCGTCAACTTCGCGCTGTTCTCCGCCCACGCCGAACGGGTGGAGCTTTGCCTGTTCGACAAGACCGGCCAGCGCGAGGTCGAGCGGGTCGCCCTGCCGGAGCACACCGACGAGGTCTGGCACGGCTACCTGCCCGACGCCCGGCCCGGCCTGCTCTACGGCTACCGTGTCCATGGGCCGTACGAGCCGGAGGAGGGGCACCGCTTCAACCCCAACAAGCTGCTGATCGACCCCTATGCCCGGGCGCTGTTCGGCGGCTTCAAATGGTCGGATGCCCATTACGGCTACCGGGTCGGCTCGACGCGCGAGGACTTATCGTTCGACCGGCGCGACAACGCCCGCGGCATGCCGAAATGCCGGGTGGTGGACGGCGCCTTCACCTGGGGGCACGACCGCCACCGCCGGGTGCCCTGGACCGACACGGTCCTCTACGAGACCCACGTCCGCGGCTTCACCATGCGCCATCCGGAGGTGCCGGCCCATTTGCGCGGCACCTTCTCCGGCATGTCGACCCAGACCGTCATCGAGTATCTGCGCGCGCTCGGCATCACCTCGGTGGAGTTCCTGCCGGTCCAGGCCATCGCCGACGAACAGCATCTCGTCACCCGCGGCATGACCAACTACTGGGGCTACAACACCATCGGCTTCTTCGCACCTGAGCCGCGCTACATGAACACCGGCGTTTTGTCGGAGTTCAAGACGATGGTCGCCCGCCTGCACGAGGCGGGGATCGAGGTCATTCTCGACGTCGTCTACAACCACACGGCCGAGGGCAACCATCTGGGGCCGACCCTGTCCTTCAAGGGAATCGACAATCTCAGCTATTACCGGCTGATGCCGGACAGCCCGCGCTACTACATCAACGACACCGGCACCGGTAACACGCTGGATTTCAGCCACCCGCGCGTCGTCCAGATGGTGATGGACAGCCTCCGTTACTGGGTGACGGAGATGCATGTCGACGGCTTCCGCTTCGACCTCGCCACCGTGCTGGCGCGGGAGCCCTACGGCTACGACCCCGGCTCCGGCTTCCTCGACGCGGTGCGGCAGGACCCGGTGCTGGCCGACGTCAAGCTGATCGCCGAACCGTGGGACGTCGGTCCCGGCGGCTATCAGGTCGGCAATTTCCCGCCGGGCTGGGCGGAGTGGAACGACCGCTACCGCGACACCGTGCGGCGCTACTGGCGTGGCGACGACGGCATGCTGCCGGAACTGGCCGGCCGCATCGCCGGCTCCGCCGACCTGTTCGAGAAGCGCGGGCGCCGCCCCTGGGCCAGCGTGAATTTCATCACCGCCCATGACGGCTTCACCCTTCACGACCTCGTTTCCTACAACGACAAGCACAACTGGGCGAACGGCGAGGAGAACCGCGACGGCCATTCCTCCAACTGCTCCTGGAACCATGGGGTGGAGGGGCCGAGCGACGATCCGGCGGTGACCGAGCTGCGGGCGCGGCAGAAGCGCAACATGCTGGCGACGCTGATGCTGTCGCAGGGCACGCCGATGATGCTGGCCGGCGACGAGCTGGATCACAGCCAGGACGGCAACAACAACGCCTATTGCCAGGACAATGACATCACCTGGCTCGACTGGGGCAAGCGCGACGGGACGCTGGTGTCCTTCGTCCGCCGGCTGATCGCGTTGCGCCGCGCCCATCCGGTGCTGCGCCGTCCCCTGTTCCTGCATGGGCGGGAGGTGGCGGCCAACGGGCTGAAGGACATCGTCTGGTACAACGCCCAGGGGGTGGAAAAGACGGCGGAGCATTGGCGCAACACCCAGGCGCGCTGCATCGTCCTGCTGCTGAACGGCCGCGCCGGCACCCATGTCGGCGCGGACGGGCAGCCGCTGTCCGACGGCGTCCTGCTGATCGTGCTGAATGCCCATGCCGACATCCTGACCGTGACCCTGCCCGACGTGCCGGGCGGCCGGGGCTGGCGTTGCGTGCTCGACACCCGCGTCGCCGACGGGGCGGGGGACGAGCGCATCCATCTGGCCGGGCGCTCGGCCCTGGTCGACGGGCGGACGGTGCTGGTCTTCACCCTGGTGGAGCAGCCGGGCATGTGAGCGGCGGGCATGAAACCGGTGACGCATCGCCCTGCGATCCTTTGCCCACTGTCCATCCCCCCGTCGGAGATGCTACCGCGACGGGCGAAGACAAAGCGTGTTACGCTGCGCCGCGCGTTCCCGTCACAGCGGCAGCGGAGCTTCGGGTAGGACGATGCCGGATTACGATTTCTCGCAGGTCGACGCCGCGATCATCGACAGCCAGCTCAACACCGCGCGCGTGTTCCGCGACGTGCTGATCCGGCTGGGCTTCCGCCGGGTGGAGCTGTTCGATTCGGTGAAGGCCGCCGCCGGGCTGCTGGCCGCGGCCATGCCCGATCTGGTGCTGGTCGACGCCGACGGCGAGGATTCGGAGGCCTTCCGCTTCATCCGCTCCCTGCGCAACGAACCCGCGGTGCCCAACCCGTTCGCCTGCGTCATCGTCACCACCTGGGCGCCGACCCCGGCGCTGTTGACCCGCGTCACCAATGTCGGCGGCGATGACCTGCTGATGAAGCCGGTCTCGCCCAAACAGGTGCGCGAGCGCATCGTCAGCCTGATCGAGGCGCGCAAGGGCTTCGTCGTCACCGCCGACTACACCGGTCCCGACCGCCGCAAATCCCCGCGCGAGGGGGCGCAGGTGCCGGTGCTGGACGCGCCCAACACGCTTCGGCTGAAGGCGACCGGACAATGGTCCCAGTCCGGCGCCCGCATGCGGCTGAACGAAGCGATCGCCACCGTCACCACCCAGAAGCGGCTGCGCGCCAGCATCCAGGTTGCCTTCCTGATCGAATTCGCCCTGGCCGGGTTGGCGCGGCAGGTTCCCGACCGCATGTCCATCGACCATGTCGGCCGCATCGGCGGCTTCCTGGACGACCTGCTGCGCCGGCTGGGAGACGACGGCGACCATGCCCCGGTCGAGGCGGTCGCCCGCGCCATAAAGTCCCTGGCCGACAAGGTGCGCGCTGCCGCCGAAGCCGGTCCCGTTTCCGCCGACGACTGCGATCAGCTGCAGGCCCTGTCCCGCGCCCTGATGCAGGCGGTCGATCCCGACCGCCCGCTCGAGGCGATGACGCGAGAGGTGGCCTCCGCCGTCGCCGGCTATCGCAGCCGGCTGGAACAGATCGCCCAGGCCAAGGCAGCCGCTGCCGCGTCGGCGCTGGCGGCGTCATCCGCCGATGCGGCGGGCGAGGCCACGGACGAGTCCATCGCTTCCTCCGCCCCGCCGCCGGCAGACAGGTCGGCGAGCGCCGCCCTGTCTGCCGGCTGATGGGGGAGTGCCGATGGCATAGGCCGCCGGGCGGCATTGACGCTGCGGGCCGCGCCCCCAATCCCTAAGCCCCACACCTCTTTCCGTACAACCCGCGGGGACCCTGCATGAGTGATCTCGACCGGCTGGCCGATCTGCTTGGACTCGAACCTCATTATCACGACATCTGGGGCAACCGGCGGGAGACCTCCGCCGCCACCAAACGGGCGCTGATCGCCGCCATGGGGTTGCCGGCCGCCACGGACGACCAGGTCGCCGACAGCCTTCGCACGGTCGAACGCCGGTCCTGGAGCCGCCCGCTGCCGCCGGTGCTGGTGGTCGGGGAAGGACAGGGGATCGATCTGGGCGTCGCCCTGCCGGCCGGCCTGGACGATGCCACCCTGGCGTGGGACCTGACGCCGGAGGATGGGACCGCC
The DNA here is from genome assembly GCA_966212305.1 of uncultured Azospirillum sp. Taxonomy (GTDB): domain Bacteria; phylum Pseudomonadota; class Alphaproteobacteria; order Azospirillales; family Azospirillaceae; genus Azospirillum. The sequence goes on along the minus strand of CBIHQY010000030.1, from coordinate 69,577 downwards.
CAGGGTGGCCGCATCGCCATCCGCGACCTGCCCGTCACCGACCGCGCCACCCTGGACGGCACGGCCTACGAGCGCCACGCCCTGGGCGCCGTGCTGCCGGTGTCGCTGCCCATCGGCTATCACCGGCTGGACCTGCATGTGGAGGCCGTCGGCGGAGCGGCGGGGCCGTCGGGCTCCACCACCCTGATCGTGGCGCCGGACCGCTGCGTGACGGTGGAGGAGATGGTGCCGGCCGGTCGCAGCTGGGGTATCGGCCTGCAGGTCTATTCGCTGCGCTCCGACAATGACTGGGGCATGGGTGATTTCGGCGACCTTGCCGGCTTCGCCGAAGTCGCCGGGCGGTTGGGCGCCGGGCTGGTCGGCCTGAACCCGCTGCACGCCCTGTTCCCGGCCGACTCCAACCACATCGGTCCCTATTCCCCGTCCAGCCGCCAGTTCCTGAACATCCTCTACATCGACCCGGCTTCCGTTCCCGAATTCGCCGGAGCCGACGATCTGCGCGCCCGCATCGAAGCCCCCGTCTTTCAGACGGCGCTGGCCGCTGCCCGGCAGGCGGAGCTGGTCGATTACCCTGCCGTCGCCGCGCTGAAGCTGCCGCTGCTGGAAGCTCTGCACGCCCGTTTCCGCGCTCTCCCCGACGACCACCCGCGCAAAGCCGCCTATGCCGCCTTCCGGCGGGACATGGGGGTGGCACTGGACCGCCACGCCCTGTTCGACGCCCTGCACGAGCATTTCTTCCGCGACGAGTCCTCGCAGTGGATGTGGCGGAGCTGGCCGGCTGGCTTCCAGGACCCCCGCAGCGCCGAGGTTGCCGCCTTCGCCCGCGAGCATGCCGACCGCGTCGATTTCTTCGCCTGGTCCCAGTTCGAAGCCGATCGCCAGTTGGGCGAGGCCGCGACGCGCGGGCGCTCGGCAGGGCTTGCCATGGGCTTCTACCGCGACCTCGCCGTCGCCGCCCATCCCGGCGGCGGGTCGGCCTGGGCCGATCCGTCGATGCTGGTGCAGGGCGCCAATGTCGGGGCGCCGCCCGACCAGTTCAACATGAACGGCCAGAACTGGGGCCTTGCCCCGCTGTCGCCGCTGGGCCTGCGCGAGTCCGCCTACCGTCCCTTCGTCGAGCTTCTGCGCGCCAACATGCGCCATGCCGCGGCGCTCCGCATCGATCATGTGATGGCGCTGAAGCACCTGTTCTGGATTCCGGAGGACGGCAACCCCGGCGCCTATGTCGCCTATCCCTTCCACGACCTTCTGCGCATCGTTGCGCTGGAGAGCCGCCGCAACCACTGCGTTGTGATCGGCGAGGATCTGGGCACCGTGCCGGAGGGTTTCCGCCCGGCGCTGGAGCAGGCCGGCATCCTCAGCTACCGCGTGCTCTATTTCGAGCGCACCGCCGACGGCGGCTTCAAGCCCCCCGGCGACTATCCCGCCGGGTCGATGGCGACGGTCAGCACCCACGATCTGGCGCCCTTCAAGGGCTTCTGGACCGGTCGCGACCTCGACTGGCGCCAGCGTCTCAGCCTGTATCCGGACGATGCCAGCCGCGACAAGGACATCTGGGACCGTGGAGTCGACCGCTGGCGCCTGCTGCAAGCGCTGTCGCGCGAGGGGCTGCGCCCGGACAGCTATCCCAGCGATGACGGCGACCAGCTTTTCCGCGTGGAACTGTCGGCCGCCGTTCACGCCTATCTGGCGCGCACTCCCTCCCGCATCGTGATGGTGCAGATCGAGGACGCGCTGGCCGACGACGAGCAGCCCAACCTGCCCGGCACGGTGGATCAGCATCCCAACTGGCGCCGCCGCCTTCCGCGACAGCTGGAGGAGTTGGAGTCCGACGACGACCTCCGCCGCATCATCGCCCCGATCGCCGCCATGGCCCCGCGCTGACCGCCTTTCGCCACCGGCGGCTCTGGAGGAATCCGGGCCGCCGGTGAGCGTTGGAAAAAAATGCATCCGAAGCGAAAAAAGCTCTTCACAGCCCGGCACATGGCCGCTATAAACCCGCCCACACCACGGGGCACGGCAAACGAGCCGCCCCGGTGACGGTCTGGGGGATCGTCTAGCGGTAGGACAGCGGACTCTGACTCCGCCAGCCTAGGTTCGAATCCTAGTCCCCCAACCAACCTTTTCCGAACAGCGCGGTTCCGACCTCCCGGCCCGGCCGGTGGAGCGTTTAGTCCACAACGCTAATCCACAGCCAGGGTCCGATCCATTCGGTTCGGGAGATCCGGCGTGGCGCATCGTCATCCTAACCTGCGGCTTCAGGGGTCCATTTGGCACTTCCGGCGGCGCGTGCCCGATGGTATGCGGGAGCGCGTTGGCCGCCGGGAGATCGTACGCTCCCTGCGCACCGGCGACCGGCTCATGGCGGCCGCGCGGGCGCGCATCGCGTGGCTGCGTACGGAACAACTGTTTGACGAGATCATGAAGCGACCGACGCTGACCCGCCAGGAAACCGACCGCTTGGTCCGGGAGTGGCTCGCCGACCAGCTATGGGAGGCGGAGGTCAAGCGTAGCCAGGGCTTTGACTTCGCTGAACCGGCGGAGGTGGGCGTCCCCGACGGGCATGACCTCGGCTATCTCGTCCGTGCCTTGCAGCCGCAGATCCATCAGGCGACGGAACAGCGCTTCCGCAATGCCCTGGCGTACAACGACATTGAGGACATGAAGGGAAAGGCGGCCGACCTTCTTCGACAGACGGGGCGCGAGCCCGCGGAACCCGACCTGTCCGTCCTGGCGCGCGCGCTGACCCGCGCCGCCGCCGAATGCTGCGAGCGCCTGGGCGACGCGGCCCGGGGCGAATACCCGCCGCTCGGTGACCTCGAGCCTGCGCCCGCGCCGATACCGCTTGCCGCACCTGAACCTGTCGTCCCGCCGGTGCCCGCCCAGCCACTTCCCGAGCTTGCGCCGCTCATGCTGCTCTCAGTGGCCTACAAGGAACATGAGGCGGACATGACGTCGCCCCGCCGCGGCAAGGACGCCTGGAACGCGCAGACCCAGCGTCAGAACGCGACCACCATCCGCATGTGGATCGAGTTCCATGGCGACCGGCCGCTTAACCGTTACACCCGGGACGAGGCGGAGGAGTTCAAGCTGGGTATGGAGTACCTGCCGAGGTTGCACGGCAAGGCCAAAGATTGGCGCATGCCCATGCGCGAAACGGTCGACACCGTGAAGCGGATGATCGCAGACAATCAGGCGCCGCCTCCGGGCCTGCTGATCAAGACGGTGAAGCGGCACATGTCCGCCCTCTCCGGCTTCATGGGGTGGGTTCTCGAACGGAAGACGACGTACAACCATCGCGGCGAGAACATCTTCCTCGGTCACAAGTACGGCAAGACCGAATCGGGCCGAGAGATGTGGGAGGAGGATGCCCTCAACGCCCTGTTCCAGACGCCGGTCTGGACCGGCTGCAACCCGCGCCAGCGCTCCAAGGCGGGCTCTGCGGTCATCTATGATGCCTATTATTGGCTGCCCCTCCTCGCCGTCTTTCACGGCCTTCGCCAGGAGGAGATCGCACAGCTTCAAGCCACGGACATCCGGCAGATCAGAGGCACCTGGGTAATGAACGTGCACAAAGAGGGCGAGAACCACGTTAAGACGCCCGCGGGTGTCCGCGTCGTCCCGGTACATCGATTGCTGATCGACCTGGGATTCCTCGAATACGTAGATCTGTTCCGGGGAAAGACCAACCAACACCTCTGGCCGACCCTCAAGCGTCGGGGTCCGGACAAGAAATTTTCTCACTACTACAGTCAGCGGTTCACCGCGTACACACGGGCCACGGGCATTTACGACCCGAAACGCCCATTTCACGCGTTGCGGGCGACGTTCCGTACCTTCGTCGAGGAAGACGAAAACTCGAAGTCCGCCCACGTCTCGAAAGTCATCGGTCACAAGCTGACGTCCATACTGGGCGAGGGGGCGACCTACTTGAAGAGGGTCAAACCCGACAAACTGAAGATCGCGGTGGACCTGTTCAACCCCGAGATCGACCTGTCGCACTTGCGCCGTTTCGACCCGGCCGTGGACCCGATCACCCCGGAACAGTGCGGCGCCCCCGCCGGGTGAACTGATGCCAGATAGACGCAGGCGGGCCGCCGAGAACAATGTCCCGACGCCCCATCCGCGCTACTCTGCGGTCACCTTGCCTTTCCCTCCGAAGCCAAGTGCTTTGGCTAGGTAGGGTGCGCCGACCCGGCGTTCGTCTTCCCCGGCGACGGCGCAGGCGGGCACCTCGTTGATATCAAGGGCCCATAGCAGGGCCTCAAGGACGCGGTGACGCTCCGGCTGTGGATGGAGGACTGGACCGCACGCCCGCTGATCGACCGCCTCACCACCGCCTTGGAGCGCCCGCCGACGGTCGCCGAAGTGGAGGAAGCCGCCAAGCGTGACGGCGTCACACCCCCCGTCGCGATGCGCGACGTCCGCCTCCATGACCTCCGGCACACCTTCGCGAGTCTGCTGGGCTCCGCGGGCCTGGGGCTGCTGATCATCGGTGCGCCGCTCGGCCACACCCAAGCCGCCAACACGCAACGGTATGCTCACCTCCACGATGACCCGTTGCACAAGGCCACGGAGAGCCCAGCCATCGCTCTGGGACACGCGCCCGCTCGCAAGGAAGAAGAGAATGTCTGACGCACCAGCCGCACAGGGCGGCCAAACGATCCCGTTCCGGTCCTTCGCCCTGGAGGGCCTGCTGTACTACCCCAACGATCACGATCAGGGAGTAGCGCTTTGCAATGGCCGCGCGCGGGAAGCGTTCGTCCGGCTCGCCCGGACCGACAACCGCTGGCCCATCAAGCTCGAACGCGACGTCTTCGATCTCCTCGCCGATACGCCGCCGCCGGATGCGCTGTTCGCCCCGCTCGAAGGCCGCCGGGCACTCGGCTGGCTGATCCACACGGCCTTCCTCTATTACCTGCGCGCCTCCGCGTGGCCGCAGCGGCGCGGCAACCTTTCGGAGGGCATGGGGGAGTTGGCCACCCAAAACAAGTTCAGGGTGTTCCTGGAGGGCCAGACGAAGGGCTTCGTGCCCGGCACCCAGGTGCCGCGCCCCGACACCGAGGGGCAGTACAACAAAGCGCGCAAGGAATTCTGGAGCGCGGCGCACTGCTGGGCAACGGCGTTTCTCGTCGCCCCCGACACCGATCTCCACGACCTGTCATCGAAACAGTGGGATCTCGCGATGGAGATGGCGGCGAACTTCCGTTGCCTCGGCCTCGAACTCGGGATTTTCGAGCAGCTGGCCCCGGCGGGAAGGTTCCGCCCCGACGCCGTGGTTTCCGTCGAGGGGTATGAGCCTGCGTGGCCGATGGAATTCGCCAGTTTCCTGCCGGAGGACTTGCAGGCGCTCGGCAACTATGTGTCGAGGCAGACCCTCTCCAAGCAGATGGCCCGTTAGCGGCCGAACGTCCAGGAAACTCGTCAGCTGTCAAGGTGAAAGAGGGGTGACGCGGCGCCTGCCGGTCACCCCTTTTCGCTGCTTAGGGTGTCTGCAAGCGCCATTCCGCGCCGGAACCGCTCAGGAGACGACACCCATGGCGAAGAGCCGCCAAACCGAGGGCGAGGGTCGGATAACCCCGAATCGCAACGCCCTCCTCGACCACCCGCTCCCCGAATTCATCTCGCCCCGGACCCTGGCCGATCTGCTGGGCGTCTCGCCGCGCACCCTTCAGCGCTGGCACCAGACCCGCCGCGGCCCGGTCCGCTGCAAGGTCGGTCACCTGATCCGTTACCGCGTCGAGGCCGTCCGCGACTGGCTGACGAGTAACGAAACGACCCCGGTCGTCCGCACCGGCCGCACCCGCTAATCCCCCACACGAACCGGAGACCACCGATGCCGACCCCCTTCATGCGCGCCCTCTTCCCGAAGCCCAACCGCGCTGCCCGCCGCGCAACCGCCCGCAATGCCCGTGCTGCGAACGACAACATCCGTCGTGATGACATCACGGTGACGGTCATCATCAAGAGCGGCGGGTTCACCGCCCCCTACACAATGAACGTCGGCCGGATGCGGCAGGCTGCCGCGTCGCTCGATGCGGAGGTTCGCGGCACGCGGACGAACGACGAGGTCATGTCGCTGGCCTGCGCCGGTGTCCTGCATGCGCTCCGCATCCATGGCCCGAACTCGGTGGAAACGATCAGCTTCTGCTTCCGTGTGGCGGCTTGGCTGGGCGTGCACGTACCCCTTGAGCCGAGCCTGGACTCGGGTGAACTCGCGGGTTGCACGTACCTGATCGACGAGGTCGGCGAAGGCGAGAACGCCCAGGTTGCCCTGGCCGCCTTTGCGATGCCGCGCACGGACGCCGCCGAGGACAGCGGCCGCCACGTGGGCTGATCTCCCGGGAGGGGCGGCGCCCCGTCGCCCCTCCCTCTCTTCGCCCGGACTGCCGTACCGGGATCTCTTTCAAGCCTGCTGCTCCCATACCCGACAAGGATACCGCCATGAGCAAGAAGAACCGCTCCTCCGCCCTGTCCATGGACACCCGCGCCATGCGCCGTGCGCGTGCCGACCGTGCGGCCAACGACAACACCCGTCAGCACTTCCTCCGTGCGGCGCGCAATGGCAGCGTCGTGCCGGACGACGACAGCACGCCGCTGCCCTATGAGCCGGGCAAGATCTGCTGGTCCGTCGAGTATTTCGACGCCAGCCTGAACTTTAACATGAGCGTCTCCGAGATGCGGGACATGGCTGCGGCAGTGGATCTGGCGATGATCGACATCCGCGATGAGGCGCGGCGCCGCGCCTACGCCTGCGACAAGATCGTCGACATCTTCATGGCCGACGCGCACCTCCGGCCCGACGGCGGCCATATCGTCGCCTGCATGGCGGTGTGGCTGGCCATGCGCGGACCGCAGGCGTTCATGATTACCGGCGGGGCGGCAGACTTCTGCACCTACGTGATCCTGCCGACTGGCGACCCGGCCACCCCGTACACCTTCCGCTTCATGGGAGGCCGTGTGCCCCAGGGCAAGGCCGCCACGCAGAACCGCGACTGATCCTCAACGCGGGGCCGCGGACATCCCGCGGCCCCTTCATTCCAACCGACCACCTGGAGACACACATGGGACCGACCACCACGACCGAGACCGCCACCTTCGTGAACACCGCCATGCCCGACAACGAAAGTCCCTTCACCGGGGAGCGGCGCCAGGGCTACGTCGATGGCCGCGCGGGCGCCTGGAGTGAGGATCTCTGGCGCCGCGACGGAGGCAGCGGCGACGCGTACATGGAGGGCTGGAAGCAGGGTGATGCCGAGCGCCGCTCACGGACAGCGAACACCGGCCTTCAGGCAGGCTGACTCAGGTCCTTCCGGATGGCCATCGGCCACGTTGGGCTGGTTAATCGTTCTCGGTAGATAAGCGGGGGGGTGCCAGCGTGGCGCCCCCCGTTGGCTGTCATCACCCACTGGTCAGCCGTCGGCCTTCTTCCGCCCCAGGCCGCTGGCCTTTGCCACCGCCGAACGCTTGGCGGCGTAGGCCGGGGCGACCATCGGGTAGTCCACAGGCAGCCCCCACTTGGCCCGGTACTGCTCCGCCGTCATGTCGTAGGCGGTCGCCAAGTGGCGCTTCAGCATCTTCAGCTTCTTACCGTCTTCTAGGCAGATCAGGTGGTCGGGAGTGACCGACCGCTTGATTGGCACCGCCGGGACAGGCCGCTCCGCCACTTCAGCGACTTGCAGCTTGCCCAAGCTCGCCAGCGCACCGTGCACGGCGGAAATCAGGCCGGGTAGGTCCGCCGCCGACACTGGGTTGTGGCCGACATAGGCTCCGACAATCTGCGCCGTCAATTCAGTCTTGGGACCGAGGTGTTCCATCACACGTCTTCCATACAGTTGACCTGATCCCCGAGCTATCCCGGACTTCACGGCTCGTCCATACCCGTCTCCTATCCCGGCGCAGAAGCCCAGCATCCGTTTACTTTGCCGAAACGTCGGTCGAATGACGCCTGACGCCGAAGACCCGGATAAAAGTGCAGACGCTTCACCTCAAGTTGCCCATCTGCGTTTCCATTCTGAACACAAGCGTTACTAGCGCCCTTTGAGCACCCCAACGCTGTAAACAGCCCTTCCGCCGCCGTATGCAGCCCGTATACGCAACGAAATCAAGGCACTGAGCCGAAAGTTTCAAACCGGTATACGCGCGTCTACAGCAAGGAGCTCCGGAGAGGGTGAGCAGCGTCTACATCCGTAAACAGAAGAAACCTTCATAAGCAAGCCATGTCGTCTACCGACGACGCTTGCCAGGGGGCTGCCGCCCCCGTGGACCCCGAAGGAACCCTCCGCATGAGCAACGACAACACCCGCCTCTGGAGCCGCTGGCTCCTCGCCACCCTCGACGGCGAACTCGCCGCCGCCGAGGCCGACGGCCTGCCCATAGACCCGGCTGCCATCGCCGTGGCGCACGTGCTCCACGGTGCCATGTTCGCCCATAACGTGGCCGGGTTCTCCGACGCGGCCGTGGCCGAGTACCTGCGTTGCCTCGCCGACGCTATCGAGCGCCGGGATCCATGGCTGCCCGCCCTTGTGTGGGTGGAGCAGCGGGAAATCGACGATGTCGCCGATCGCGCGTGACCCTCGCCGGGAGGTCGTGAGCTTCCGGCTGACGGCCATCGAAGCCGCGCACGTCGATGCGGCGGCGGCCAAGATGACCCCGTCACGCACTCGTCACGACTGGTGCCGGGCGGCCGCGTTGCACGCCGCCCGCATCAAGGTGCCGTCGCCACCACCGCCCCGCCGCAACCCGGCCCGCCGCCTGCCCAAAGCGGACGTCCGCGCGCTCGCGGCCGTGCTCGGCCAGCTTGGTAAAATTGGCAGCAACGTCAATCAACTGGCGCGGTGCGCGAACTCCCTCGGGCGGCTTCCCGAAGATGAGCGCTTCCGGGCAGTCCTGGACGAGGTGACCGCCGTTGCCCGGCAGGTGCGCGCCGCGCTCGAAGGCCGTGGAGACGACGATGGTGATCAAGGGTAGTGCCCGTGGCGGCTCCGCGACTGATATCCGACGCCTCGCCGACCACCTGCTCGCGGCCGAGAACGAGACGGTGCAGGTCGCCGAAATCCGCGGCACCGTCGCCGCGGACCTGCACGGTGCGCTGGCGGAGATGCGAGCGGTTAGCCTCGGAGGCCGGGCGCGCCGATCCGTCTACCACGCGAGCATCAACGTCGGGCGTGACGAGGTCACGGCCATGGGGCGCGCCCATTGGATGGAAGCGGTGGACGAACTCGAACGCCACCTCGGCCTGACCGGCCACCCGCGCGCCGTTGTCATCCACACCAAGCGGCAGCGCGAGCACGTCCATGTGGTCTGGAGTCGCTGTGCCCCCGTCACGCTGAAATGCGTCAGCGATTCCAATAACTACCGACGACATGAAGAGTGCGCCCGCGCGCTCGAAGAACGCCTCGGCCTGCGCCCGGTGATCGGCGCGCACACGCGCCCGCCGGACACACCCCTGCCGGTCGCGGCGGCCACGCACAGCGATTGGCAGGCTGCCGAGCGCACCGGCATCGCCGTCGCGGACGTCGCCATTCGCATCCAGGGCGCGTGGGCGGAGGCGGCCAACGGCAAGGAGTTCGCCGCCGCCCTCGAAAGGCGCGGCTTGTCCCTTGCGACGGGGCGGCGAGGACTCCTGATCGTGGACGAAGCGGGGACGCCGCACTCGGTCGCCCGCCGCCTCGGCCTCAAAGCCGCAGCCGTCCGCGCGAAGCTATCGGACATCGACGAGACCGGCCTTCCCACGCTGGACGAGGCCAAACCGAAGAAGGGAAAGAAGATGGACACCACCAAGAAACCTTTCGGCGCCACGGCAGGCAGCAAGCCCAAGATCGTGGTCTGGGACGACCTGGAGGCGTACTGGCGCGAGCGCGGCGGCATCGTCATCCGCCAGTGGGACGGCCTCTGGATCAGCCACCTCGGCACGACCTACCGTGACTTCGGCGACAAGATCGAACTCAACGGCGCCGAGGAACCGACGGATGAGCAAATCGCCGCCTTGGTGGCCGCAGGCAAAACGCGCGGATGGGAAACAATCCGCTTCTACGGCAATAGCAAGTCCTTCCAAAAAAGAGCGCGCCAGGAGGCTCTCCGCCAAGGCTACCCACCCGCGGCCATCAGCCTGGAATGCGAGGACCATCTCGCCGGGAAGCCGCTCGCGTCCGGACCGATGCCCGAGCATTTGAAGCGCAAGCTCGGCCTGCCCGAGCCGACCGACGCCCACGCGCCGATCACCCCGAAGGAGACAGCCAATGAAGCCTGTCCTGCCCCCGCACCGCGTCCTTGAGAGCGTCGCCCCCGACCACCGCCTGACGGCCGCCGACATCGAGGAGTTCGGCCTGGAGGAGGCGCCGCCGGGCGCCGGGCCGTCCTGGGAGGAGATCGCCGAGATGAGGAGGCGCCAGCATGCCGAGGGACAATAACGTCGCACGCCGCGACCACTGGCAGGACGTCACGGATCGGATCATGGCCGCCTTGGAGACCGGCACCGCGCCGTGGCGCAAGCCGTGGAACTCGGACGTGGCGGCGCCGTCCGGCCCGGTGAACGCCGTCAGCAGCCACCGCTACCGCGGTATCAACGTGCTGCTGCTGGGTTGCCACCCGCGGGCCTGGGAAACGGACGATCCGCGCTGGTGCTCGTACAAGCAGGCGCAGGAGAAGGGCTGGCAGGTCAGGCGCGGGGAGAAGGCCAGCACGGTCTACTTCTTCAAGCGGGTGGAGGTGGCCGACTCCGACGCTGACACCGATGCCGACGAGGCCACGAAGACGATCCCGGTCCTGCGCTCGTTTCCCGTGTTCCACGCCAGCCAGATCGACAACATCCCCACCTTCGTCCCGCCCACGCCCGAGGAGGCGCCGTGCCGCCGTCCCGACGCGGCCGACCTCATCCTGCGCAACAGCGGCGTTGCGATCCGAACGGGCGGCGACCGCGCATTCTATTCTCCCGGCACCGATCACATCCAGCTACCGCCCGACGCCGCCTTCGCCAGCCGCGAGGGATGGGCGGCAACGGCCCTGCACGAACTCGCCCATGCAACGGGGCACCCGAGCCGCCTGGACCGCGACCTGACGGGCCGCTTCGGCAGCCGCGCCTACGCTATGGAGGAGTTGCGCGCTGAACTGGCGAGCGTTTTCGTCTGCGGCGAGGTCGGCATCCCGGCCGACCTGGAGAACCACAACAGCTACGTGGACTCCTGGTTGTCCGTGCTGCGGCAGGACAAGCGCGAGGTGTTCCGCGCCGCCGCCGATGCGCAGCGCATCGCCGACTGGTGCCTCGACCTGCACCCGGACTACCGGGCGGCCGTCGGCGTCGGCTCGGCGAGGGAGGCCACCGCCACGCCGGCCGCCGAGCCGCCGCCGCGTTCACCGCCGACGCCTTGCCCTGACGGACCGCGCCAGATCGCCGAAGCGATCCCCGAGCACCTTCGCCGCCGTCTGTTCGGCGACCATCCCGCTGCCCCGGCGCCCGGCACTGCCGACGAGCCGGTCTACGCCGGACCCCGGCTGTGAGGTGCCCCATGTCCGAGGAGATAACGCCGATCCAGCGCGCCTTCGCCGACTGGCGGGAAGAGCAGCGCGAGCGCGAACTCGCGAGGGCCGTCCGCTCCCTTTTGCACGAACACCACGGCAAGGCGCCGGGCTGGTGCAGCCGGGCCGTGCGCGACGTCATCGAAATGGACCCCGAGTTGACCGCGTATCTCCGGGCGGTCGCGGTCGCCGGGGAGGACGCTTGGTCCGACGAGGTTGAGCGCGTCAGGAAGCGACAGATGGGTCGATATCAGGCATGGCGCCGCCGGACAGGAGGGAAAGCGCCTGCCGCCTCGGGACTCTCCATCCTCACCATCATGGACCTGCTGCCCAATTGGCGGTCCTGGGGACGGATGCTGATCGAAGCGAACAAGGCGCTGTAGGCCGATGGCGGCTCGCCCCGTCAGGTGCGCAGACCGCGTCGCATCCGAACGCAATTCCTCCACCCCGACCGCGACCAAACGTCACCGATGCGTCGCCGGCAAGCTCCGCCTAAGATGCGCGGAAATTGCCGAGGCCATCGAGATGCCGCCCAGGAAGACCGCGACCAAGCAGCCCGAAACTTCGCTGGACCAGTTCCATCCGTTTCCCGACCGACGGAGGCGACCGCCTTCGAAGCTGCGGGGCACGAGTTCCGGCCCGATTTCGACGCGAGGGGAACCTACACGGACGTGCTGAGCGCATTTGCGCGCCTCGTCCCGATCCAGGAGGACGTGCTGGCCTATAGGTTTGAACTGGTCGAGGACCACGAGGATAAGTGGCAGGCGGAGTGGAGTATGGAAATCCAACTGAGGCCGGACAGCGTTTCCGCCCAGCGGCTGCGGGATCGCCTCGCTATCGAGGGCGCCTTCACGGAGGTAGGCGAACGAGTCCCGCAGCTCGAGTGGAGCGACCATTTCGGACAGTGGGTTGACAGCGAGTCCCTCTTCCTCGGCCGGGAATTCAAGCCGAACAGGCTGTGAGGTATTTCTCACCATCTGAGTTTGCCTCAAGCTTATGAAGCTTAGTCCCTATTGAGCAATCTCTACTCCTGCAACATAATACATATCACTGTGAGAGGTGCCGATTATGACGCTGATTGCCGCATTTGTTTTTGGTGGATGCCCTATAATCTTGGGAGATGCCCTTATTTCAAAGGAGACTTACGAAGAAGGCGTAGAGGTATCAATTCCAACAATTCACATGGTGAATCAAGCCATTGTAGGCAACAAAGCTTTGACGGTCTGCGGCTCCCGCCAGAAGGTCAACCTGATATCTGAGAAATTATGTGTTGCGTGGTCAGGAAGCTATATTTACGCAAAGTCTTTCATGAATTACCTGCGCGAGCACGCAAGCAGAGCAACCATAACGGCGGATGAATACAACTTAATTCTAGACAGCTACCCAGCAGAGGATCTTGGGGACCTATGCCTTATATCGTATTTCTATGATGGAAAGGGGTTCTGGAGAAGAGACAGAAATGCCCCTATGTTTGATCTGGATGCGCTTACTGATATTCAGGTTGCCGGAAGTGGAACTCCCGCATTCGTTCAGGCAATCGAGATGATATCGAGCGGACATCTTAGTGGAAACGCCAACGCCTTGGAAGCTGCAATTGGGAAAGGGCTTTTATTCATCTCCCACGCATTCGGCAACCAACTAGCCACAGGAGCGGGGATATTAGATGCCTGGGGAGGCACCTTTGAAATGGCCTACGTTCGCAGAGGGGCCTTCGAAAAGCTCTCTGATGTGATGCAGCTTTTTTGGGAGGTTAGCGAAGAAGAGACAGGCGACCTTTCATGCAATCTTCTACCATGCTTTGTTAAATCTACATACCAAAAAGACCGCTTAGTCAACTTGGTGTGTGATTGGAGCACAGAAAACTCCAATGATAGGCTCTACGTAATTGACCCTGTTTTCGATAGATTTGACGATAATAAAGTATCTGTTCCGGGCACCGAATACCGCTGGCTTGTAAATTTCTTCTTATTTCGCTCTGGCCCGCGGGCGGGCACCCAACATGTAAGAGTGAATTATTTCGGGTCAGGAGATCAGCCAATCGTGATACAGTTGACCGATTCTGAGTATAGATTTGCTTTCCGCGATGATTTTACGCAAAGCATGATAAAATCTCTGACCGAAAAGAGGCAAAATCCCGCGTGAGGAGGTGTCGAGGTCCGCGTGCCCTTGGTATTCGAGGCGTTGATACGGTGTTTCGAGTGTACGATACCAGAAGAAAGCACCGGAACACCGACTGCCCTCGGCACTACACCTACCGGTCGGCCGGGATGTAGAGGATCATCCCCTTCTCGTAGGCGATGGCCTGCACCTCTCGCGGCATGTCGCGCAGGTCCACCAGCAGCCCGTTCACCTCGGCCATCCAGATGTACGGGTTCGACTCAGCAAGACGCGGCAGCGTCCAGTCGGGGTGGAACTGGTGCAGGTCGAACAGGTTCATGATCGTCCGGGACTTGGCACTGACGGTGCTCTCGCCGACGCCGAACGCGCTCGCCACTTCCGCCAGCGTCATCGACGGCGTGGACGGGTCCGACAGGAAGTTCACCCGACCGAGCGCCCAGATGATGCCGCTGGCCCATGTCACCGGCTTGCCAGACGCCACCGGACTTGGACGCTTCCTACACAGGGCCGCCGTCATCCGCCGGACCAACTCGTTGTACTCGGCATCAAGGTGCTTGTCACAGAACGCATCCGTGATGCCGACGATTTCCTCGAAGCGCGCGTGCATCGCCTTCGGCACCGTCATTGACCGGCTGGCCCTTGTCATCCTCGTACCTCATGCCGATGACCGCTTTCGAGCAACCCTACGCGTACCGGGACACATGTCCATGACGACCACGCCCGACTTCTCACTCACCGGACCGACACCGGATGACGACGCGCCTGCTCCTTCGCTGCCGCTCGGATGGCCGTCAGGCGCAGAGGGAATGGGTGTTGCTGGTTGCCTTGCAAGTTCAGCGGCAAGGACACAAACTGGATGAATTCCTCCTCGGCTTCCCGAGGGCGCGAGGGTGCTCCATTCAGGACACCAGCGCATTCGCCGCCATCCATCGCCTCGAACGTGCTGGACATCGACCCAAGATAGCTCTGGAATTCCACCTGCCATCCGGCTTGCATTCAGCGGAGCCCACTATGCTTGACGAGCTTGCCGCTCTCGACCAGGAAATCCGATCCTGCAAACATTGCGGCCCGATCCTCGCGCAATATCCCGAGAACCCGCCAGGGTCCACGCGCGGCGTCGTTCCCAGGCCCATTCTTTCGCCCGCAATAGAGGCGCCGATCATGCTGATCGGCCAAGCTCCAGGGTTAACGGAGTATCGAGAGGGTCAACCGTTCGCTGGGAGTGCCGGGCAAGAGATTCGCGGGCTGTTCGTGCGATGTGGCCTGCGCCACATGGAGTTCGACGGAACAGTCTACCAGACCTCAGCTGTGAAATGCTTTCCGGGCCGGAAGCTCAACGGGGAACGCTGGGAAGACAGGCCACCGTGCGCCACGATGCACAAGCTGTGCGGCGATTTCCTAAGCCGACAGCTTGACTTGGTGCGCCCAGCCGTCATCGTCGCACTGGGCAGCGTGGCGATGAGCTCGCTGGATCGCCTCCGCCGGATGACACGCCGGTCATTGGGCGAAGTGGTAGGCACCTCGGAAAAATGGGACGACCGGACCATTGTCTATCTGGCCCACACATCAGGCACGAGTCGCTTCCTCAACTCTGCAGCGAACCGCGACAAGCAGAAATGCGGCATGGAACTACTGAAGACCGAAATCGCCGCCCTGCGCGCGGCCGGACGCCTCCAAACCCCTGCAGTGATGTCGTCCTGATCGAAGCGTTATTTTGCCCCGTACAAGCTCCCGGCTTCAGCCATAGACACCGCGGCGCAGAACGCACCTGTGATGCCGATGCTCTCCTCGAAGCGCGCCTGCACCGTCGTCGGCACCGTGATTGACCGGCTCGCTTTCGTTATTGCTCCATTCTCATGCCGGTAACCGCTTGCGAGCAATCCTATGCGCACCGGGCCGCATGTCTATGGCCACCACGCCCAGCTTCCCGCTCACCGGCCCGACACCGGAAGGAGACGTACTCGCTGCTTCGCCGCAGCCTGGATGGCAGTCAGTTGAACTTGGAACGGATGATGCTGGTCGCCTTG
This sequence comes from uncultured Azospirillum sp., assembly GCA_966212305.1. Taxonomy (GTDB): domain Bacteria; phylum Pseudomonadota; class Alphaproteobacteria; order Azospirillales; family Azospirillaceae; genus Azospirillum. The sequence continues at coordinate 53,915 of CBIHQY010000030.1, read as the reverse complement.
CAGATTTAGCGGCAGGGATACGGACCGGATAAGCGCCTTCTCGGCCTCCCATGGGCGGGTATGTCCTCCCAGGGCACCAACGCGTTTGCCGCCATCCACTTCGACAAGGTCGCTTCGCCGGTGCTGAACGTCATCCGCGTCCCTGAGCCGACTCGGCGGAGTTCGATGCCGAGCGAGTTCGCCAACAGGCAGCCCAGCGTCAGCCGCAGCGTCGAGCCCTCGGTGTTCGCCCGGTAATGGTAGCGTATCCGGCTACGCAGCGTCTGTCGGCTGAGCGGCGTACCGTTCGTCGGTGGCGCCTTCCGGAAGAACCAAGCGTAGACGCCGGGCGCGGCCGGAATCAGCGATGGACGCGCGAGCACCTCAGCAGCCTCCATCAAGGGATGCCTGCATTAGCATGGCGGCGGTCATGAACTTCGGCTGCGCTCAGCAACGATGTCCCTCTGTCGCTGGTGTTCAGTGTGTTCCGTGTACCAGCCCGTGCGGCGAGAGAACACCGGAACACACTGAACACCAAGAACACCGACAGGATGAACGGTCAGGTCGCCATGGCGCTCGCCATCACGCGCGTGATCATCGCCGGGCCCACGTCCATGATTGGCGACGCCTCCGCCCGTCTCCACGTATCGGCTGTAACGTTCTGGACGACAGCCTGCCGCTGAACCGGCGACAGCTTCGGCCGCCCCCCAGGCAGCTTTCCCGACGCTTGGCGGCAGTCCGCTGGCGCAGGATGGCGCGCTCGTACTCGGCGAAAGCTGCCAACCGCGGCCGAGCGCGCGCGAGTCTCCGTTCGACCGATGAAGCTGACGGACTGAGCCATGCCGCCCAAGTAGCACGAACGCTGCCCGCCTTGGCTCCTATGTTTGCGTCAGCACACTAGCTGCGAAAGTTTGTGTGATCTTGGAAGAACTGCATAGGTAGCACCGGGCGTCCAAAGTGCCAGCCCTGAAATTTTGTCAGGCCAATATGACGATGTAGGTTCTGAACGTCTTCGAGCGTCTCGACTCCTTCGGCAACGACGTGCATGCCACAGATATCTCCGACCCCCATAATTGCGCGAAGCAACATTCCGTAAGTGTCGGGCGCACGATTGTACGCACGCACCAGCGTCTGATCGATCTTCAGAACAGAAATTCGGACCTTGGCCAAGTAGTCGAACCGTGTCAGGCCGGTCCCGAAGTCATCAATGGCAATACGCACGCCCGCATCCGCCAGCTTTGACAAATGCCTGAAGCTTTCCAGGTCATTGATGGCGGCGTTTTCTGTGATCTCCAACTCAAGTCGCCCACATGCGCCGCCTAACTCGGCAGCGATCAAGTCCAGCACTCGGTCAGCGTATTCAGTGTCCAGCAACTCGACTGGTGACACGTTGACGGAAACAGAAGGAATTTCTGGGTGCTCCTTGAGGACCCTCAGCGTATTCCGGAGCGCAAAAGTACCGATTTCCCTGATTTGCCCTGTTGCTTCGGCAAGTGGGATGAAACGCCCTGGAGAGATTTCGGAACCGCGCACATGCAGTCGCGTCAATGCTTCCGCGCCTATGCACGCCGCGTCTCCCGTGTCCGACAATTCGTACTTTGGTTGTATAACAAGGGAAAAACGAACATCCTCCGACCCGGCAGACAATCCCGCCGCCATTTGGTCTGCCAACCACCGGCTTCCAGGGTTTTTCTCTCCGCTCGTCGAACCGGCTTTGTCGAGGTGGACGCGCTGCGCAACCGCCTCCATGCGCGGCATCAGCAGCGCGAACTCAGAAAGACAAGCAAGGTCTTCCTTCTGTTCAGCTAATTGCTGGTAGATTGCATCTCTATCTTCGCGCGCACGGCGCGACGATACGACCTTGGCACCAACCCGCTCCATTGCCCTGAGCGCACGAACAAAATCTTCACCGAACTCCGACGTTGGAAGGTCAAAGGTCGTATAATCATGTTGTATACGCGCAATGCCTGCCTTCACGTAGGTTAGCAGAATATCTACGGCATCATTGATGGCGCATCTGGCCGCATGCTCCGCATTCTGGAGCGCCGCCATGTACTCAGGCGTTCCCTTGTCAAAGTACAGCACATCGGCCAGCGCACGGGCCAAATACCGGCTCTCGTTCAGAATAGGTTCTGCTAGCCCAATAGCGCTGAGCTGACAGGCTTTATGGAGTCCTTCAAGCGTATTGATCTTAGCACGAATCGATTTTTCGCGTTCGGCCAGCTTCTGAAGGTTGTCAGTCATCGCATCGATTCGCAAAAAATGAAGCGCCCAAGGGCGGGGCGCTCGGGCACACCTAAACTTTGGGAATCACCGATCAGATGTCGGTCTTGAGACCCGCACGGTGACGAGCATCGAGAGCAGCGGCCAACTGCGTGGAAACATCGAACTTGTTGGCCAACTCGCGTTGCTCATCGCTCAGGGTGTTGTAGCTGTCCAGCTGACCAAACGTGTTCCCGCGGAACGTGTAGGACCGGACGCTCGCCAGCGCGGCGCTCACAGAAGGGTAAGACGGATATGTCCTCGGCACGGAACATCTTCTCCAGCTAAATGGGCGTTGCATATACGATCGCTGTGCGCATCGGCGCAACGATTGAACAAAGCCTAAGCTGTGCGAACCGCATTATACGTTTATCGCGGTCGCTCGCCCTTTACAAGCTCGCTGATGGTGCTGGCTATTCTGCCGAACGGATCCACCGTCAGCGAGATTGGCCAACGGGCCGCATTTATGGAGGTTCTACGCGACAGCTGAGGTGCATGCCACTGGCGGCGTCACAGCCCCAGACCTGTCTCTGGTGTTGCGTGGACAAGTGTGCGGAACAGGAGAACACCGGAACACACCCATGATAGGCCCCGGGGGAGACGGGCGACTTGTCGCCGCATCGGCCTGCTGCCTCGCCACGGGTCGCGAGCAGGAGGTTGCTCCCTCTACCCCTTCTGGTAGACTGCCGCACCCGACTACGGCCTGAGGAAACGCTCGATAAAATGCCCAGTCACAATGAGGCTCCGCGACGGAAGTGCCATTGGACCGTGTTGATGGCGGTAGGCGGGCTATGCCTTTGAGCGCCATCACCGATTACCACGCCAAGCTGTTCGCCCATGAACTTCTACGCCGCAAGTCGGTTGCCGACGCCGAAAAGCTCGTCAATGCCCTATTGGACGCCCAGGTAGACCTGAACCCACATCAGGTCGAAGCTGCGCTGTTCGCTTTTAAGTCGCCGCTCTCCAAGGGCGCGATCCTCGCTGATGAGGTTGGTCTCGGCAAGACGATCGAGGCTGGTCTCGTACTGTCGCAGAAGTGGTCCGAGCGCCGCCGTCGGCTCTTGATCATCTGCCCGGCCAACCTGAGAAAGCAGTGGTCCCAGGAGCTCCAGGAAAAATTCTTTCTGCCGAGCATCATCCTTGAGGCCAAGAATTACAACCAGATGAAGAAGGACAGCGTCCGCCAGCCCTTCGAGCAGCCTTGCATCATCCTGTGCTCCTTCCAGTTCGCGGCCCGCCACGCCGACGAACTGATGGTGATGCGCTGGGATCTTGTAGTGATCGACGAAGCGCACCGCCTGCGCAACGTCTACCGGCCCGACAACCGAATTGGCCGCGCGCTCAAGAACGCCCTCGCCAACGCCCCCAAAGTGCTGTTGACAGCCACCCCGCTGCAAAACTCCCTGATGGAGCTCTATGGCCTTGTCAGCATCATCGACGAGTACACCTTTGGCGACGCCAAGAGCTTCCGTGCGCAGTTCGCCCGATTGACCGGCGATGAATTGTACCGTGACTTGAAGGCTCGCCTGACCGCGGTTTGCCACCGCACGCTCCGTCGGCAAGTTCTTGAGTACATCCGCTATACCAAGCGTCTGCCCATCCTTCAGGAGTTCGTGCCGACCGAAGCAGAGCAAACCCTGTACGACCTCGTTTCGGACTATCTGCGCCGCCCCAGCCTCCAAGCGCTGCCGTCCAGCCAGCGCACGCTCATGACCCTGATCATGCGCAAGCTGCTGGCATCGTCCACCTTCGCCATCGCCGGCGCCCTGGACTCCCTTGCCCGTAAGCTCGAGCGTCAACTGAAGGACGACCGAGCCTTGCACGAGAACCTGGAGGCCGAGGAGGTCGAGGAGATCTCCGAGGACTACGAGGGGCTGGCCGAGGCGGTGGATGAGTGGGTCGATGACGAGGACGATCCTGCTCTCCTCAGCGAGGACGACATTGCTGCCATCGAGGGGGAAATCGCCGATCTTCGGGCGTTCCGCGACCTCGCCGTTTCGGTGACGGAAAATGCCAAGGGGCAAGCCCTGCTGAATGCCCTGCGCGCCGGGTTCTCTAAGATTAAGGACCTTGGCGGGGGCGAGAAGGCCATCATTTTCACCGAGTCTCGCCGCACCCAGGAGTACCTCGTCAAACTCCTGTTCGCCAACGACTACGACGGCAAGGTTGTCCTGTTCAACGGCACCAATGCCGACCCGCAATCGCGGGCCATGTACGAGCAGTGGCTTGCCCGCCACAGGGACAGCGACAAGGTGACCGGCTCCCGCACCGCCGACATGCGTGCCGCCCTGGTGGAGCACTTCCGGGACAGCGCATCTATCATGATTGCCACGGAGGCGGCGGCTGAAGGTATCAACCTTCAGTTCTGCTCAATGGTGGTCAACTATGACCTCCCCTGGAACCCTCAGCGGATTGAACAGCGCATCGGGCGCTGCCACCGTTATGGTCAGAAGTATGACGTGGTGGTGATCAACTTCCTGAATAAAAACAATGCTGCCGACGTGCGCGTACACCAGCTTCTCGCCGAGAAGTTCCAGCTTTTCAGTGGCGTATTCGGTGCCAGCGATGAGGTTCTCGGCGCTATCGAGTCAGGTGTGGAGTTCGAGAAGCGCATCGTCGCCATCTATCAAACCTGCCGGACCACCGACGAAATCGAGGCGGCATTCGCGGCGCTTCGGGCCGAGATGGACGAGCAGATCAAGGAAACGATGGATGATACGCGCCGCAAGCTGCTGGAGAACTTCGACGCTGAGGTTCACGACCGCTTGAAGCTCAGCCTGTCACAGAGCCGCGAGTATATCGGCAGGTACGAGAGCCTGCTGTGGACGATCACCCGCCATGAACTTGCTCAGAACGCGCGGTTCGACGACGGCTGCCTGTCCTTCGATCTTGCCTCGCTGCCCGCTGGTGTGTCGGTGTCGAAGGGCCGTTATCACCTGTCCAAAGACGACGAACACGGCCATCGCTTCCGCATTGGCCACCCTCTGGCCCAGCACATCCTCAAAGCGGCAGCGGAGCGTCCGCTGAACGGGGCCAAGCTGGCGTTCGATTATTCGGGTTGGGGCCGGAAGGCGGCGGCTATCGAACCGCTTATCGGCAAGTCCGGTCTGCTGACCGCACATCGCCTCTCCATCACCGGAGCAGATGAGCAGGATCATATCATTCTCGCTGCTGTCGCGGACGACGGAACGGCCGTTGAACCCGATGCAGTGCGCAGGCTCTTCGAGCTTCCATGCGCCAGTGCCGCTTCTGAGGGGATTGCCAGGAGCGGCAAGTTGGAAAAAGCCATTGAGACCACTAAGTCGACCATCCTCGACGATCTCGCGCAACGCCAGTCTGAATGGTTCGATGAAGAAATGGACAAGCTGGACAAGTGGGCCGAGGACAAGCGGGCCGGATTGAAGTTCGCGTTCAAGGAGTTTGAGGAAGAGATCAAGGCGCTGAAGAAAGAAGCGCGCCAGACCGGAAATCTGCCCGACAAGCTGGCACTGCAACGAAAGGTCAAGACATTCGAGCAAAAGCGGGACGAGGCGTGGCGCGAATACGATGCCTCAGCCCGTAGACTGGAAGCCCAGAAGGACGCCTTACTGGATGAAGTGGAGGAGCGCCTTCGCCAGCAGGTGGCCGAAGAACACCTTTTCACCATCCGATATTCCATACAGTAATGGAAAACATCATGGACATGCCCGAGAAGATGCAGCTTACCTCTATGAAGGTCACTGAGGAGAAGCGCCAGCAACTGGTAAGCCTATTCCCCGAGATCGCCACCGAGAGCGGGATCGATTTCGATAAACTGAAGAGGTTGCTTGGCGAATGGGTTGACCCAGGAAAAGAGCGATTCGGCCTTGGTTGGCCGGGAAAAGCTGAATGCACTCGGGTTATCCAAGAGATTAGCACTGCCACACTCCGCCCAAATCCAAACTCATCCATCGATTTCGATAATTCAGAAAACATTATTATAGAGGGGGATAACCTCGAGACTCTCAAGTTACTTCAGAGATCTTATTATGGAAAGGTTAAGCTCATTTACATTGACCCTCCTTATAACACCGGGAATGATTTCATTTACCCGGACAACTATTCCGAAAATATCGATACCTATCTCCGCTACACTGGGCAAGTAGCCGAGGATGGAAAGCGTTTCTCTACCAATACGGAACAGTCCGGGCGCTTTCACTCTCGCTGGCTGAACATGATGTACCCACGCCTATTCTTGGCCAAGAACCTACTGCAAGAGGATGGATTCCTTGTCATCAGCATAGATGATGCCGAATACGCGAATCTAAAACTCGTTTGCGACGAAATTTTTGGTCAGGAGAACTATCTTTCCACTCTAGTATGGGATAAGAACCGGAAAAATGATGCTAGATACTTTTCTGTAGGCCATGAATACATGCTTGTATACGCGAACAGCGCTCGACATCTTCAGGAGCAAGGGATAATTCTCCGTGAACCCAAAGATGGTATCGAAGAGGCGCGGGATTTTTACAAAAAGCTGGTCTCAAGCTATGGCAATGATTACGACGCGATCCAGGAAGAGTGGAGAGCATTCTTCAATGCCATCCCTGCGTCCGATCATCGGAAGAAGCTAGGACGCTTCTCGAAGATCGGCCCCAAAGGCCCATACCGAGACGACGGAGATATTTCCTGGCCCGGAGGTGGTGGGCCTCGGTATGAGATTCTCCACCCAATCACAAAAATGCCATGTAAGATCCCAGACGGCGGGTGGCGGCACCCTTCCCCTGAGCGGTTCTGGGAGGAAGTTACTGCTGGACGAATCGTTTTTGGCGATAATCACAACACATTGCCAAGACAATGTCGCTTCTTGTTTGAGAGCGACCAACAGCTAATGCCGTCTGTTTTCTATAGCTATGCTCAAACTGCCACCATGGAGTTTGTCGATCTCGTCGGCAGCAAGACGTTTGATAACCCAAAGAATTGGAACGATATTAAGCGTCTGGTCCGGTATCTTACTGGGCCTGATGACATTGTTATGGATTTCTTCGCAGGGTCGGGCACTACGGCCCACGCAGTCTTGCAACTTAATGCGGAAGAAAACAGCCGCCGCAAGTTCATGTTGATACAACTTCCAGAGGCTTGCAGTGAAAAGTCAGTTGCCTACAAAATGGGATTGCACAATATCGGCGAAGTCTGCACCCACAGAGTGCAAAAGGCGATAGAAAGTATTAGAAGTAATACAGACCCGCTCATCGTGTCTCAACTTGATATGGGCTTTCGGCACTTCAAGCTAGCCGCATCAAATTTCAAGAACTGGGACGGAAGCGTCAGCGCGGAATTGGAAGCACAGCTTGACCTTCACATTGAGCATATTGCTGAGAATGCAGACCATATCTCAATTCTCTACGAGCTTCTGATTAAAGCGGGATTTCCTCTGACAGCTTCAATAGATAGCATGACGGTTGGAGAGGCGACCGCCTTTTCTGTTGCCGGAGGCGTACTGCTGATCTGCTTGGAAAACGAAATTACTCCCGAGTTAATAGATGCACTCGCAGATCGAGAGCCATTCCAAGTTATATGCCTGGACCGGGCTTTCAAAGGAAACGATCAGCTAAAAGCAAACGCCGTACAGACGTTCAAAGCTCGAGCCGCCTCACAGGAAAGCGAAATCGTGTTTAAAACCGTCTGACCTGGAGGGACAAGTGAAGCTCAAGTTTGACCCTTCGCTGGAGTACCAGCAGGACGCCATTCAGGCAGTGGTCAACGTCTTCGATGGGCAGCCGATCCAGGCTGCCCACTTCGAGATCAGCATGGCATCCGGTCAGGCCGGGATGGCGCTGACGGAGCTAGGCGTCGGCAACCGCATCGACCTCCTCGACGAGGCTATGCTTGCCAACGTCCACAAGACCCAGGAGAAAAATGACATCGAACGCGTGAACACCTTGCAGGGTCGCGAATTTTCCGTGGAAATGGAAACGGGTACCGGCAAGACCTATGTCTATCTCCGCACCATCTTTGAGCTAAACAAGAACTACGGCTTCAAGAAATTCATCATCGTTGTGCCCAGTGTCGCCATTCGCGAAGGTGTGCTGAAGAGCCTGGATGTGATGAAGGAGCACTTTCAGACCCTGTACGACAAGGTTCCGTTCGACCACTTCGTTTACGACTCCAAACGGCTGGGCAAGGTGCGGCAGTTTGCTAGCAGCAACCACGTCCAGATCATGGTCATCAACATCCAAAGCTTCCAGAAGGATGTGCCCGACAAGGACGTGTCGGAGATGACTGAGGACGAATTGAAGAAGCTGAACGTCATCAACCGCGAAAACGACCGGATGTCGGGCCGAAAGCCTATCGAATTCATCCAATCCACCAACCCCATCGTGATCATCGACGAACCGCAAAGCGTCGATAACACCCCCAAATCCAAACGTGCCATCGCCAACCTCAATCCGGCGGCGAACCTTCGTTACAGCGCGACTCACAAGGATCCCCATAACCTGCTGTACCGCCTGGACCCGATCAAAGCCTACGACCTAAGACTGGTGAAGCGCATCGAGGTGGCGTCGGTCCGATCGGAAGACAGCTTCAATGACGCCTACGTGAAGCTGCTGAAGGTGGACAACACCAACGGCATCAAGGCTCAGGTGGAATTCCACAAGGAAGGCAAGGACGGCCCCAAAGTCGCGAAGGCTTGGGTCAAAAAGCGCGATGATTTGTATCTGAAGTCCGGTGAGCGCCAAGCTTACCGGCAGGGCTATATCGTCCAGGACATCGACTGCACACCAGGTGCCGAGTTTATCGAGTTCAACCAGGGCCGCTATCTTGAGTTGGGCCAGGAAGTCGGTGGGCAGGGCGAGGACGTGATGAAGGCCCAGGTCCGCGAGACTGTCGAACAACACCTTCGCAAGGAGCGTGCCCTCCGCGGCCGAGGCATCAAGGTCCTTTCCCTGTTCTTCATCGACAAGGTTGCCAACTACCGCATTTACAACGAGGACGGGACCACCAGCCTCGGCAAGATTGGACAGTGGTTTGAGGAAGCGCTCCTCGAACTTGCCGCCAAGCCCATCTACAAGGGGTTGATCCCTTTCGATGTGTCGCAGGTCCACGACGGCTATTTCTCGCAGGATAAGCAGGGCCGGGCCAAGGACACCAGCGGCAAGACTGCCGACGACGAAGACACCTATTCGTTGATCATGCGGGACAAGGAGCGGCTACTGGACCCAGCTGAACCGCTACGCTTCATCTTTTCCCATTCCGCCCTGCGCGAAGGTTGGGACAACCCCAACGTCTTCCAGATTTGCACCCTGAACGAAAGTCAGTCGGTGGAGCGGAAGCGCCAGGAGATTGGGCGAGGTCTGCGTCTTCCAGTTAACGACAAGGGCGAACGGGTTCACGATGAGTCGGTGAACCGGCTGACGGTCATTGCTAACGAGTCCTATGAAGACTTTGCCCGGAAGCTCCAGACGGAATTCGAGGAGGATTTCGGAATCAAGTTCGGCAAAATCGAGAAGATCGACTTCGCCAAGCTGGTGCGTCCGGCTCCCAACGGCACCGAAGCCCCCATCGGGCAGGAGATCTCGACCCGCATTTGGAGCGAACTGAAGGCCAATGGCTACATCAATGGGGCAGGCGAAATCCTCGACAAGTTCGACCCGAAGAAGCCAGGCTTCGACTTGAAGGTTCCGGCGGAGTTCGCCGACCTGAAAGCCAAAATTGTGGACGAGCTTCAGAAACGCCTCTTCAAAAACCGGGTGGTCAATGCCCGTGAGCGGAAAGAAGTGAAGTTCCGCAAGGCTGTTCAACTACACCCTGACTTTCAGGCATTGTGGGAAAAGATCAGCCAGCGCACCCGCTACCGGGTTACGTTTAAGACTGCTGACCTGATCGCCAAGGCGGTGGAGCGTATCAGGACCAAGATTCCGAAGATTGAACCCGCCCGTATCGCCATCAGCAAGCGCGATATCGACATCACCGAAGCTGGCGTCGCCGCCGACCGGGAATTGGACTCGCGCACCTACGATGTACAGCCTGTCACGGTTCTTCCGGATATACTCGCTTACCTGCAAAAGGAAATCGAGCTTACTCGGCACACCCTAGTCCAAATCCTGAAGCAGAGCGGACGGCTGGATGAGTTCAAGGTAAACCCTCAGTCTTTCATGTCCCAGGTGGGCAAGCAGATCGGTGCGGCCCTGCACGATTTGATGCTCGAAGGCATTCAATACGAAAAGGTCGCCGGTCAGTTCTGGGAAATGAGCCGTATCGAGCAGGAGGCTGAGGAAGGCATCGTCCGCTACCTCAGTAGCCTGTATGAGGTGCAGAACAAGGACAAATGCCTGTTCGATCACATCGAGTTCGAATCCGAAACCGAGCGGCTGTTCGCCAAGGACTTGGACGACAGCGAAAATGTCAAGCTATTCATTAAATTGCCGTCCTGGTTCAGGATCGACACGCCCATTGGCCCCTATAACCCGGACTGGGCATTCGTCACCGAGCGCGATGAGAAGCTCTACTTTGTCCGCGAGACCAAGAGCACGTTGGATGAAGAGGAGCGTCGGAACAAAGAGAACCAGAAAGTCTCCTGCGGAAAGCGCCATTTTGAGACGATCGGAGCCAACTTTGATGTGGTCACCAGTCTCAAAGAGGTAAAGCTGTAGGAATGATATGCTTAGGGGGGCGACGCTGTTCGCCTCCCGAATTATACGGCTTTGCTCTGCGACACCCGCGAGAAAGAGCATCTTCTTTTTGTAGCGGGAGGCGGGTGTCTGCGGGTGGGCACTGCCAGAACCTCAGCCATTGTCGAGAGGCTCAAAGAGGTGATCCTCTCACGGTCCTTGCGGTCCCTGACGAGATTGACCACGGCGACTTGCCCATCCGGCAGCAGGGCTACGTCACCGGCGGCGAGCAGGCCGTCAACATCGTCCTGATTCAGATCCAAGGCTTCGCACCCTTGGTCGTAATCGCATCGTCGGTGGAAGGGGGCGACCTTCCAGCATCGGCCGCGCCAGTCAATGGTGTATCCCGTCCGGACGACGGCGTTGCCGACGGGGTCCAGCCAGATGTCGCCTTCCGTGTGGCCACGCAAATTGTCTGGAACCCACGTCAGAAACCGCGCCAGCCATGCCGTGGCAAGGCGGACAACTATCAACTCCCCCAATTCCACATACCACCAGTTCAGGGACTCCGCCAGAAGAACGGGATCCTTGCCGTCCCAACGCGGAAGATCCTCGAAGGGGATGATCCTGGGCGCGGGTTCCCTGAGAGTGGGCTTGAAGCGTCTGGTGTCGGCCGCCGGAACGCCCAGCGCGGCCGCCAATCCTTCCAGGTCGGCCGCGTTTACCGTCCATACGACGCCGGGGGAGCAGCCTTGTTGGAACGCTGCGCGCCGTCCAACCGCTCTCCGATCTCCGCTACGCGGTCCCACGACGCCCGCCCCAGCGGCATGTCCACAGTGATGCAGTGCATCCCGTCACGCTTCCTGCACATCGCCTCCAGGCACTTGGCGTCCGTGGCGCCGACGGCAGCCATCCACGCCTTCGCGGTTTCCCCGGCGGCGAGACGCAGTCGCTCGGCTTTGGTCTCGATGCGCTCGATCTCGATCAAGTGGTCAAGCCAGAGCCGTTGAGTCGTCCGCAGCTGGTCCAGCGATGCCGGGTCGATTTTCACTGTCGCTGATGGCTCGTTTGGCGGCGCCCGGTCCGATTTCGTCCGTATCCTGCCGGGACCTCCGCGAGGCGCGGGGGGCGCCGTTTCCTCCGATCGCCCAGCCTCGTCGGCCTACGGGTCCGGCGGCGCCTCCCCCCTCCTGCGTTCGGCCTCGTCCGCCAGCGGGTTCGGGAGGTTTAGCACCACCGACAGGAACGGCCTGACATCCTTGGGCGGGTCGGGCAGGGGCGGCAGGCGCTTGCGGGCGGCGATGTCGCTGTCCAGCCGCAGGCGGATCTCGTCGTCGCCCATCGCCGGTTGGCGACGCCGCCGCAGTCCGGAGATCTCTTCGCCTGGGCGCCAGTCCGCGAGCTCCCGTCGGGCGAACGCGATGCGGACTTCCAGAGACCGTCGCTCCTCGGCGGCGCCGGGAGCGGTGGCCCCGACAAGCTCGGCCAGCCGGATCGTCATACGGTCGACGGACCGCTTCAGCCCGTCGGGGGAGACGTCGAGCGGCACCTCGCCGCTGCCAAGGCAGCGCCCAACGATGGACCCGCGTCCCGGGCGCTGGTAGCCGTGCAACGCGAGCGCCGGACCGCCGTCCATAAGTTCGGTGACGTGCTCGCCGAAGCAGACCGGACACCAGCCGATGCGTTCTTCCTGGTCGTGTCGCAAGCCCGCTCCAATCACCGTCGGTCTCCACTCATGGATGGCGCACCGTGCCACGGCGTCGTTCGAAGCAGCAAGAGGACGCCCCCGCGGCATGCGATCGCAAGGGACATCCAGAATGACGCGGCCGACGACAATCATTGAGGGCTGCGGTCATGATTCAGGCTGAGTTCACCGCGCTCACCACCCCTCCGGGTAACTCAGGAAGCGGTACACTTTTTGTATAGACAACACGCTGGCACTCCGGCAGGCTTTGTTCACGGTTCCTCACGGAGCCTTGGTCCAAAGCGTGAGCCACCCGCGATAGCCGCGGGTCCCCGGGTTCGGGGAACAACGACGACCGGTCCGCCCGCATCGGTCTCGGAATATGGCGGCGGCAGCGATGCCGCAACGCTGAAGCGAGGCTGACCGGCCGCTTGGACGGCGACCGGCGCCCCCAAATGCCCACAGTACTTCCTGAACTGTGTAACCGCTAACGGGGGAGTGTCCATGCGCACTATGTTCGACCTGCCTGAGATCGTCCAGCGCCCTTCCGGCCGATCTCGCCCCCCCCGGGCGGCGCCTGTCTCCGTCCGGTGCCCGTTCGACGCCGGATCGTCCGAGCGTGACGCGTGGAAGTTCGGCCACTACGATGTGACACAGCGGTATGTCGCTTGCGTCCCGTTCGCCGGGCGCGAACGCGCCGTCGCCTACCTGCACGGCTATTACGACACCCGTGCCGGTGCGACGGCACCCTCCCTGCCCGTGGCCGCCCTCGACGCGGCATGGCACTTCGGGGTCGCTGTCGCCGCGGCGGGCGCCCCACCCGGGGCTGCGATCGCCGCCTTGACAGCCGCCGTCGAGTACGCCTTCGAGCAGGCGTACGCGGCCGCGCCGGACGGATAACCCGCTGCCACCTCCCGATCCTTTGACCATTTCCGACCTCAACGCACCCATGATGGAGATGCGAATGGACGTGTACTGCCCTCGTGCGGCCGAAACGGGCTGCCTGATCCCCAGGCTGTTGGAAGCGGAGATCGCCGTCCTCGCCGACCTCTTCCCGAATGACGTGGACAACATCGCCGAGCGTCTGATCCTCAGCGTCCACTGCCGCGGCTGCGCCCACGACGTCCAGCTTGGGCGCGATGCCGACATCCTGCCGTGCGACTGGCTGCTGGAGGAGGACTGACCGACAGGCACCGGCGTCTCCGGTGTCCTCCCCCTCTCTGCCATTGACGCCACGAACCGCTCCGCCCCATGCCGGGGACTGAAAGAAGGGAACTCGCCATGTCCTTTGTTCACCCTGAACTCGCTTCCCACCTGCGCGGTCTTGCCCCGACCGAAACCAACCCCGTCGTCGCCCGCCGCCTGGAGATCGTCGCCGACTACCACAGCGGCATGATGCCCGCGGAGATCGCCCATGCGTACGGCGTGAGCCCGGTGCTCGTGCTCGACGCAATGCGCCGCTTCGAGAGCGGCGGCATCGACGCACTTCGCGAGCGCTCCGCCGTTCTGGTTCCGGCCCCGCACGTCGAAACCCGCCCCGTCGCGGCCCTTGAGACGGTGGGCCTCGACGCCGATGAACTCGCCCGTCTGGCCGAGCGCGAGCAGGACGGCGAGGTCGCCCGCCGCCTGCTGACGGTGTCGCTTGTCGCAAGCGGCCTGGCGCTCGACGAGGTCAGTAAGCGCACCGGCCTCAGCCGCTCGAAGGTGAGCCGCTGCGTGGCCGCGTACCGGAGCGGCGGCATCGAAGCCCTCCGGCCGAAGGTTCGCCGCGCGAGCCCTTACCCGTGCGGCGCTGCGGAAGCGACCGTGGTGCCCGTTACCACGAAGCGGCGTAAGCCCAAGGAGACCCTGCTACGCTGTCTCATCGAGGGCTGCGACCCGGAGCAGATCCGTGCGCTCGCCGCCTACCAGCTGGACCCCCGCGCGGCCAAGGACCTGCTCTACGCCGCCGAGGTGGCCGCCGGGTGCAGCTACGCCGAAGCCGCCGAGGCCGTGGGCGGGTACCCTCTCCACCACGCGTACCGTCCGGTGGCCGAACTCGTGGATCTGCTGGCGCGCGTCGCCAACGATGACCTGCCCGCGGTGGCCAAGGCCACCGAAAGCGGGTCACCTCTCCCGCGCTCTTACGTCAGCGACCAGGCGCGCGAACTCGCGGCTCGGGCGGACGCGGAGCCGGACCATAACCTGCGCCGCCGTCTCAAGGCCGTGGCGGCCGTCTTGGACACCAAGCACCTTCGCCATCTGGTCGGCCGGGACCTGTGGGACGGCGGGGATCTATCGGCTGTCGCCCGGCGGCACGGCGTCCGCGTCCGCCGTGTGCGCGCGTGGGTGGGTGAGTTCTCCGCACGGGTGCGGCAGGCGGCATGATGGGCGGCGCCGGACGGGGTGGTGTCCAGCACGCCTGCCCCGTCTCCCTTCTCCTGCCGCCGGTGACATCGGTGATGCCGACTGCCCGGCAGCTGTGATCTTCCTTCGAAAGGATCTGACATGACCACCGGACTTTCTTCGAATCACCGCTCCACCCCCGCCGAGTCTTCCTGCGTGATCTCGGCTGCTTCCAGGAGATCGAGGACCACGAGGTCCGCGACGAGGCCGAGGAGGAGCATGGCGGCGTTTGGGAGGACGCGCGGGAGACCCGGTTCCCGAGTGGAGACGACCACGACACCTACGAGGCCATCCTGGACGCCGTGTCGCGCCGCTTCGCCGTGCCCGGCGAGGCGACGGTCGTCTGCCGCGCACACGCCGCAGGTATGGACGGGAGCACGCGGGCAGTTATCGAGCGAAACAGCGTGCTCGTAACGCTCACCGTCGGGAAGTTCACGTTCCAGCGCGACATCGCCTGTCCGCAGAGCGACAACACGCTGGCGATCCTGCGCAAGCGCGAGCGTTCAGCCGCCTGAGCGGACCCGGCGGCTTTCACCGCGCCGCCCCGCGTTCCCATTCACCAAGCCTCCCGCTCACTCGGGAACGTCCGGCGACGTGCGTTCGCGCTCCACGGCCTCGGCATGCTCCCGCAGATCGCCGACCGTCCTCTCGGCCAGCACCTTCGACCACCACGGCCAAATGACGGCGCGGTTGCGGATCTCGTCCGTTGTCATGTCCTTGGCCTGAGCGCGAAGCCACATGCGGAACCCCTGAGCACCGGCTCCCCGGTTGTTCGGCGCCGGTGGCGATTTCCAGTCGCCCTCGGTCTCCTTCGGCTTCTCCTGCGCCGCCCGGCGGCGGGCGTCGTCCTTCGTGGCCTCGAAGTGGTTCCGGATGCCTGCGCCGCGCTCCGGACGGAAAGCACCGTCGGCGGCCGCCCGGCGGATGGCGGCGTCGATCCGTCCGACCAGCCAGTCCATCATGCCCACCATCAGCGAGTTGCCCAGGACGAAGAAGCGGGCGTTCTCCGCGTGTGCGCGCAGCGAGGCGCGGGACTTCCGCCGTTTCGTCTCCCCGTCCGCAGAACCGCCGTCCCACTTCCGCAGCTGGGTCCAGCCGTCCGGCACGCCCATCAGCCTCTCGCCCTCGACCGGCATCATGGTGCGCACCCACACGCGGTCGCCGTCGCGGCGGACCACCAGCGAGCGCTCGGCGGGGCCGCTCCCGGCCTTTGCCTTCAGGGTCAGCATATGGCCCTTGTCCGCCCCGGTGCGCACCGTCAGGTCGCCACCCTTGCTCGACCAGTGCAGCAGCACGGCGTCCGCGCACCACGCCATCGCCTCCTCGAACGCTTGACGCTCGTCGTCTTTAAAGAGGATTGCGTCAAGTGGCAGGACGGCGCCTTGTTCGTGAACGGCGCCGAGGAGCGTCCGCACCCACGGCGCGAGCCTGTCCGCGTTCCGCTTGCGCCCGACATTGGCCAGGATGTTGGCCGCCTGCTCCGGCGCGATCAGGTAGTCGGCCTCGTGCCCGGTTTCGGGTTGGGCGTTGCCGTGGTAAGTCGCCGTCGGAACGTCGTGCTCCTGGACGTCCTCCCCGGGGTCGTACTCCCGCTCCCCGGTCTTCCGCACGATCGACCGCAGCGCCGCGAGGCGGGCCGCCTGAGGCTGCCCGCCCTTCGGTCGGCGGGACCGCTTTCCGGACCCGGACGGCGGAACCGCGGGCGACTCCTCCGTTGATGCCGCATCGCCGGTCCGGTCGATGCCGGTTCGCACGAACGCCGCCGCCAAGGCGGCGCGCACGGTTCCCGGCGATGCCGGGACGGCCGGTCCTGTGCGGACGCCGTCGAACAGCCAGACGGTGGTGCCGTTTTCGGACCAGTACGGCCGGTCAAGCGCTGGAGGGCGCTCCCACAGCATCTCCCGCGGATCGAGGCCGTCGCCGCGGCGGCAGGCGACGAGATAGACGCGCTCACGTGCCTGCGGCAGACCGAAGGCGACCGGGTCGAGGACGGCCCAGGCGAGCAGGCGCGTGGGTCCGGCGACGTAACCGGCGCGCGGCCAGCTTTCCAGGTCGATGCGCTCCGTGCCCTTGCGGCGGTTACGGACCGTCGTACGGGGGCGCGGAATGACAGTTCCCCGGTCATATGCGCCCGACAGCACGGCAAGCACCGAGCCGAAGACGTCCTGGCGGTCGTCGAAGTTCGCCCCGTCTGTCTTTTTCCCGGCGTTCTTCGGCGGCGGAGCCAAATAGTGAAGCGCCAGCACGTTGGGGACGTTCTCCCACAGGAGCACAGGCACGCCTTGAATGCCCTCCCGGCTGACGCGGCAGTCCGCCTTCGTGGCCAGCGTCACGAACGTGTGCGTCAGCATTCCACGCGGGTCCATAACGCCGCGCCGCAACCCGTCGGCGGAGAACGCCTGGCACGGCGAGCCGCCGACCATGACTTCCACGCCCCGGAGATCGGACGCCTGAACGCCGGTGACGTCGCCCAGGTTGGCGACCGACGGAGGCAGCCGCTCGGTGAGGACGGTCGCGGCGTACTGCCCTTTCTTTTCCGGGGCCTTGCTCGGCGGCTCGTACTGGCAGACCGCCGCCGCGTCCCAGCGGTGCCGGTCCGCCGCCACCGACAGGGCGGCCTCAATCCCGGAAAAGAAGCTGACGTACCGGACCCGCATCCGGCACGCCTGATCCGCCAAGTCAGCTCGGCGGTCGCATCGGTAGGTCGGCAAGGGCGGCGGAATCGTAGTGTAGCTCTCGTCCGCCCACTCCAGGAGCCGCCGCACCGCGGCCCCCGGTGACACGCCCCAGTCGGCGGCCAGTTCCTCCAGGCCGAGTGCCGCCGCGGTGTCCAGCGTCACGCCGACGTCGTGCAGGGGAATGAAGAGGTCCGGGTCGTCCGGCGGGTTGGTGTGGTCCTCGATCGTCTCCGTGTCGAAGTCGTCTTCCTCGCCGTCCACAGGGGTCCAGAGATGCTCGGGCAACTTCCGCGGCGCCGTCGGCGACGGACGGTCGTCCGAGGTCCGGCGCGCCGTCCGGGCCGACGAGCGGGTATGCTTGGCCAAGTCGCGGATCTCGGTGAACGACGGCCGTTCGCCCCGGCGCAGCCGCCCGGCTACCTCCTCCTGAACAGGAGTTGGAGCCGTTGCCAGGACCGCCACCGTTGAGGGTGGCAAATCGGAAAAAACTTCCGCTTCCTTCCGGCTTATGAAGGCTGCGACGGTCATGAAGTTCCGCGCGTGCCTGTCGCTGAGGCCGAACTCGAGTTCCAGGAACGGCAGCCAAGCCCCGTGGGGCAGTCGATCCTTGACCCAGGCCAATCTGCTGCCGATGAGCTTCCAGTCGTCCAACGTCCGGCGCATGGCCGAACGGATCTCGACCGCAGTGTTCGCGATCTCCGTGCGCACCGTCTTCGGCAGATCGAGTTTGGAATAGTCGAACCGCCGCACCTCCGGGACCACGGGAAGAAGGGGGTAGGAAGCGGCGGCGGATTCCCCTCCCTCCGGAACGACGGCGTCAGGCATGACACTTTCCTCCTGCGGCGCATCGCCGCCCACGTCCTTGTCGTCCGCCATGAGCACCCTCCCGTTTGGCGGCGCGACGGTAGCCGCGACAGCGGGCGCTCGACAAAGGGCGGAATGTCGCGGCCGTCTACCTGGGCCATTCCCGCCGTTATCGTGCGTAGGCGAACGATTGTCACTAGCCGGGACGACTGCGCCCCTACTGTTGCCGACGCGTCCACGAAGGCGGCTACCATCCATGCGACGGTCGTCACCCGGCACTGCGCGCCATCGACGGCATCGCGGCACGGCCCTTCACCCCGCCTCTCCCGGTGGACGACGGGCGCCTCACGGGCCGGGAATGGCTGCCCCTCTTGTCGCCGACCTCGTGGGGTTCGGCGGCTCGCTGACGCGGCGCTTGTCGTCGCCTGCGCTTCGCGACAGGGCCTCCCCCAACACCACCCCGGCTCCGCCGGGACGGTACACAGCGGAGGACATCGTCGCCATGCCCCCAATGGCTCCGGCGGCGAACACGGAGATGGACGATCGTCCAGCGCGCAGAAGCCGGAGACAGGCACGGGGACGGCCCTTCCCGAACGGGGCGGACGGGGACGCCAGATCTTCTTATGTTAGTCCCCGGCGGGATTGAGACGTACCAACGCCTCCGATGGTGTCGGCACCCGAAACACCGGCGCCATTCACTACGATTTAGCACCGTCTGATGGAAAGTGATGCCTGCTCAGGGAGTCCTCCGCGCCGTTGACGAAGGGGACGGCAGTGGCGATCACGAGGCCCTGGGCAAGGGCGCTTGGCACAGTCGCCACCATCGGCGCATGGCGGCCGACGATCACTGGGACGGTCGTCGCCCGGCGCTGCGCGACACAGACGGCGCTGCGACACGGTCCTTCTCTCCGCCTCCGCTCGCGGACGACGAGCACCTTACGAGCCAGAGATCGCTGTGACTGTTGTCGCCGACATGGTGGGGTTCGGCGGCCCGCTGACGCTGCGCCTGTCGTCGGCCGCGCTTCGCCCGGGACTGGACCTCTCCACACCACCCGGCTTGGCCGGGGGTGGCGAAACAGCAGGGACGTCGTCGCCATCCTCCGAAGATCTCGGCGGCGGTCACGGAGATGGAGGGTCGTCCGTCACGAAGGGGCCGGACAGCCGCGCGGGGAAGCCGCATACTCCGGCGATGGGAGTCCGCTTCGCCCCGGATCGCCGGACTCGAACAGGGCGGGCGGACGGCGCCCCGCCGCCATGGCGGACATCCACGAATCTTCTTATGTTAGTGCCAGACAAGAACCGAGACGTATCAACGGTTTGGAGGCGGTCTCCGCATCGAACCCTGGCGTCATTCACTACGAATTAGAATCGCCTGATGTTTCATGGCCGCCCGTCCACCACCCGACGCCACCTCCGTGAAGGCCATCGAACTTGCCCGGTGGCCAAGTCGCCAACTCCGGGATAGCCTCGATGAAAGACGACACCGGGCACCGGGAAGGACATGGTGATGGATCAGGCGGCGGACATGTGTAAGGACAGGGTGGAGCACGACGTCCCCAAGGACGTCCGGGCGCGCCTGGACCTCAGGGCGGCTCTGAAGGCATGGGCCGCCCGGGGGTTCCCGGGTGACCACGCGGTCCGTGTTCCGCGGGCACGCGCGACGCTCGATCTGCATCTGCCGAGCGGGATCATGTCGCTGGCTGCGATGAAGCTTGCAGACCTGCTGCTGGCCTACGCTTATGCCGCGGGGCCGGACGCGACCACCGTTCGCGTCGAACTCCGACACCTTGCGGCATTCCTGAGAGCGCCCAACGGCGGTCGTCTGCCGCGACCCGGCGAGGTGATGGTGGTGGTCGAGGAGATTGCCACCACAACCATTGTCTTCAGTGCCACGGGCGCCGACGGCACCCGGCCCGCGATAGCATGCTCCGTCATTGAGCGGGCGAACCACGATTGCGCGGGCTGGCTCACCTACAAGATCCCGGAGCCGCTGCGCCACGCGATCGTCTCGCCCATACCTTACGCCCGCCTTAACTTGGGGGAGGTCCGCGCTTGCGGACGGGCCTACGGCGTGCGCCTTGTTCACTTGGCGGCCCTGCATGCCCCAGCCGCGGACGACTTCAGGAAGGATATCGTTATCGAATTCGCGGCGGACGAGCTCGCCGCCGCGATCGGCTACAAACGGTCGCCAATGCGCCCCACGCATCTCTTAAAGGCCGTCCGAGGGGCGCTGACTGACGTCCCGGCCCTCTGCAACGGGCGGCGCCTAGGGTTCCTGCGCCCGTACGACCTGGGCGACCTCGACGGCACGCCGGTTCACGTAGATCCCTGCCTTATCAAGATGTACGTCTTCACGGCCAATCCTAAGCGTCAGCTTTGGCCGCCCAAAGACTTCTACACTGGTCCGGGCTACGCCCGCGAGACGCCAGAGGGGCGACGACAGATTGAGGAGGCCGAGTTCCGCGAGGCCCTGATCCGCCGTGTCGTCGATGCCGAGTGCGACTGTCTGTCCGAGGCCGAGATTGAGGCACTCACGCCGCAATGGCTGCGCGAGGTCAAAGAGGAGGTACGCGCGGACTTGGCGGAAGTCGATCACCGCCATCATGTTCGGGAGGCGGAGCGAGGCGGCAGGCTGGAGGAGGAGCAGGGCTCGCCGCTGCTGGGCGGATGGAAGACGCTGCGCAATTGGTAACCAAAGGTAGGCGGCGGGCGCTCGCCCGTCGCCTGCACCGCAGACGATTTGAGAGGCAATGGTGAGCGCTTCCGTGTGGCATACCGTGTGTTGAACGCGTCCACCCTCTACTCGACAGAGTGCCGCATAAGCAGAATGGCCTTCACCGGAGTGCGACCCTCCGGCAGCCAGCTTTACAGGGTGATCATCTAGTGTTGAGCGGTCCCAGAGATGTCTGTCAAGGAGGCGGCCTGCCTGGTGGTCGCTACTTCTGCATAGCGGACCCGGTGCAGGCGTCAGATAGCCACCCTATTGTTGCATCTCGCGTGATAGCAACCTCTGGCAGGATCATAGAAGGCTAGACGGAAGCCCTGCACCCAGCAGGTTGCGGCCCATCCTCTCGCACAGCAGTTTGCGCAATTCGAAGGCATCGCTGCTCCTCGACCGCAAGGTCGCAATGGCGCCGGAGGGCATGATCGCCGCAGCGAATTTCGACAACTCCGGACATTATGGAACACAATCCCGCGCCGGGATTGAGCTTAGCCACGACGAATTAGCTCAGGAGTAGCAGGAACCTTCAGTACGGAGGTATGGCAGCTTTACTGAATTGACCGCTCCTCGCTCCATCAACAACCTCGCGGCCCCTATCGCCGAATTTTCTTGAAACACGAGTTGCATAGGGATATGCGATAGCGGACAAAAAGGAGACAAAAAAAGATGCCTTCTCCTGTTGGCCCCAACATTGTGGCATTCATTCGCGAACTCCGCGCCTTTAATCTCGACCACGTTGCAAACGACATCATACAAAGGCTAAAACTCGCCCCAGCAATAGCTCGCTCACCAAGGCAGCTGTCCCGACGCATTTCTGAATACGATCTTGATGAGCAAGCAAAGATCGTGGCGGAAGCAGTCCGTCATCATCTCAAGGACCCATTCCAAATGTTCACTTTGGCACGTGACAGTTTTAGAGAAATTGCTGATAATAAAATTTCTCTAATCGTTTATGATGAATCCTCTCAGGTCGCTAGACCAGCGTACGATGATAAAGGAGAAAATGACATTATTACCTTCATCAATCGATTCGACGAATTCGTGGATTTTCTAAGAACACCACCAAATCCCGGCTCTGCCCCCCAGGGACCTCAGGGAGGTAGTCCTCAACAAGGACCATCACCCCGTAACCCCGGGCGGGGTCCGTCTGGCGCATCCCAATCGACAAACCCGTCCTCCTCTGTAAACACGCGCACTCCGCGGCAAAGCAATCCTGATCCTACAAGCACAGACGAAGAACCAGAAGCTGCCCCAGACATTATCCCGCGGCCGAGTCCGGCATAGGAACGCATTATAGGCCAAAAAAGGAGGGTTGAATACCATGCTTTATACTATCAGGACGATGCTTGCCGCAATTGCTAATTCACAAATAACCATTATGTCGGGGCAGAGCGCCAGACTCTCAACGGTGACGGAATACGGAAAGCAATACGAGTTTTGGTTGCTAGCAATGCTTTGCTCAACCATCAACACGCACCCGGACGTTTCTGTTATTTTGTGTGATTGTTCAGGGCGTCGGCTGAATAGCTCCAATCGTACATTTGTACTTCGAGGGGGGCCTGGGCAGTTGCACCCCGCCAGTTCACGAGGAACCCCAGGATTCATTTATTTGGAACGCGAGGGTAGAGAATATGAAATTCATAACAGCTTGGAGTTCTTAGGAATTAGCGGAGCAAGTCATGAATTTGATATTGCTTTGATCCCTCGCTGGCTTGGCACGGCAATTCGCTCGGGCTCGAATGCAGGTAATCCAGAATCCGCCCCCATCGTAACAGTAGAATGCAAATATGTTGATAGCACCCTCAGTGTGGATGTCGTTAGGCAAGTAATGGCCCGCGCTGTTGAATGTGATGTGGCAACGGATGGTAAATATGTTTACGGATTAGGCCAGGGCGACTACATGCAGGTGCAATGCAAAAGGCCAAATGAAACAGAAATCGTTTTTACGCAAGGCGCTATTTCACTCAATAAGAGCAAGGCTCATTTCTTGGTCTCAAAGAGAGAAATATCTGGTTGCGGGAACCCTACCTCAAGCGCCACACGCCTATCAAAGAAATACAGTATTGCACTCTGCGATCAAGCGCACCTCGACACGCAAACAATTCCACCATCACCGTCTCCAAACGCCGCAGCAATGATCAATGCACTAGCAGGATGCATAATAAATCTGATCTAACTTTAGTTTAGATAGCTGAGTGGGGCGCTCCCAATCGCCCAGAACGGTTATTTTTTCCGCCGCACCGCGGAGGCGAATAATTTAGGGCCAAGTGTCTGAGCGCTCCCGGTCCAGTTGACGGGAAAGCTCCTGTTCACTTTGTCAGGGAAAAACCGAGTCACCCTGCCGACGGGATGCTACTTGTATTGCAACAGGGCCGCCGCATTGGTCATCACATGCGTCAAAACGAGGCAGTGCGGTGACACACCTACTGTTTGAATGTTGGGGAGAGGTCGTCAGCTGCTCGATCCTCTCTGGCGGGGACAAGTGCGCGCTGGTTGCGCACTTTGCGGCCCTGCCGACTCCGCGCGGGGCGTCGGCAGCAGTAATTACGCCATTCGCAAGAGCATATCCTGATCTGGCCGGATGCCATCACGCTGCCATACAACGGGTTGGATGCCCATGGCACTGTTAGACTAGCCGTCACAGGTGCTATCGGTCGCCGCCATGACGGACACCCCGGAATTCACCCCCGCCGAGCGCGACCTGCTTCGCCGCGAGTTCCATGCTCCGCTGGTCTGAGCCGCCACGGCTTACGGACGGCATCCCGCTGAAGTGCTGGGCCACCGATCCGAAGAAGGACAAGCCGAAGCTGACGGTCGCCGTCGAGAGCATGATGGAGCGAGGGCTGATGACAATCGAAGGTACCGGGTTGCACTTCCCGCGCGCTTCACGGCGTCGGGATACGCTGTGTTGCGCACGATGGCGGCCGACCCGCGGCACTTCCCGCCGGAGCGATACGGCCACCTGATCAACGAGCTCGCGCGCATGCCGGAGAACCGCTGATGCTCTGGCGCTCCGCACGGGTATCTGTTGGCGACCGCTTCGCCAAGGTCGGTCAGCCCTCGCGAGTGTTCATCGTGGTGGCTCTGGACGAGCTCCCGGACGCCCGCCGCACCCGTTCGTGTCCGCCGCGGACGGCGCCGGCCGCCTGCTGATTGCAGTTTCCGTGCTCACCGATCCAGACCTGTTCAAGCGGCTGTGATCCGCCACTGGTGACAGGGCATTCCCCTTCGCTGACGCAGTCCCCTGACGGCACCTCATGCCGATGTTGACATGCCCACCAAGCTAGTCCACAAACTTGCGTCAAGAGGCCGCTTCGCGCCTCGGAAGCGTAGATTCGGTTAGGGGAACCTCCGGCATTGGGGGTCCTAGTCCCCCAACCAGCTCCCAGTTGTTTCCCTTGTAAATCAAGCACTTAGGGCTGACTGCTCCGGGACCTTCCCGCTGAGTCCCCCAACTGTGCCAGCGGCCTGTGCCCTCACGCGCGCGCGGCGCTCCTCAAGACGGAGCCGCCAATGCCGCTTGCCCCTCACCTCTACCGCCGCGGTTCCGTCTATTGGTGGCGCCGGATCCTGCCGGCATGCGGGGTCACCGCCGGTGAGGACGGCACTCTCAAAAATTTTTCGGAAAAATGCGCCGATCGGGAGATACGTCTCTCCTTGCGGACAAATATGGCCGACCTCGCACGGCAGCGAGGGCGGCGTCTCAGCGTCATGGTCGATGCCGTGCTCGCACTCCTCGGCGAGGTCATGCTGGCCGGCACCATCGACACCTGCGCGCTCCGCGCCCTCCTCCAACCGATCCTGCTCGGCGAGCTGGAACGGGCGGAGGTGGCGCGTGCCCTGGGCGGGGAGCGGGGGCCGGAGGAGATCGCCCGGTGGGTCCAAGCCGAGCTAGACGCCGTCGCCACCATCGAGGACGCCGTCCGGCACAACCGCCTTGATGCCGCCCGCACGGTGCTGTAGCGCGCCGTCACCGTCGGCCTGCCGGTGCCGGCAGCGGAGACGGCCGAGCACAGCTACCTAGCGCGGCTGGTGCTGCGCGGGCTTCCCCGCATCCACCGCATCAACGCCGAACGGGAGCAAGAACCACTACAACGACCTTGAGGACGTCCTGCCGCCCTTGCCGGCCGGCTTTGCGACGATCGGCATGCCGTCGGGCAACCCGGCTTCCGCAGCGGAGGTTTGCCCCGCCATGGTTGTCACGCCGACGGCCGCGATGCCTGCCACCATGCCTGCGCAGATGGTGGTGCTGTCCGCTTCGGTCGCCGCCCCGGTGGCCGCGATCGACACCGTTCACCCGCCGCTGGACCGGTGCCGAAGCGGAGGGGACGCGGGACCGTTCGACCGGCCGAAGGAACATCGGGCGGAGTGGCTGACCGACGCGGAGCGGGCGGCCTTGGCAGCCGTGGTGTTCAAGGGGCCGGACCTACAGCGTCGTGCGTTTAATATGAAACGGACGACGCTTTAGCTTTATGTTTGGCGATCGGACTCACGCTCTAAATCGATTCCGATTTTACGCGATCCGATCTAGCCGTTGATGGGGTCTGCACCTGGACCTGCCAGGCACTGGCGGTGTGGATCGCCGTCAAGTTCGGCAAAACCATCCATCCGCACAGCGTTGGACGCTCCCGACCAGAACGCCATCATCGACGCGGTATGAGCGGCTGTGCGGAACCGACCCCGCCGTAGCGCCCTGCCATGGCTGGCGTAGGCGGGGCGGTTATCCACAGCGGGGCGGTCATCGCGGTTCGTCGATAAAGTCTGGTCACCACACCTCAACCCGACCGAAGGGTGACCACGATAGCCGATGAGATGACGGCGCTTCGCGCGATGCTTGAGAAGGGCGCGGATGCCGATGTTCTGCGCGAGATGATCGGCTTTGCCGCCGAGCGGCTGGTCCAGCGCAACGGCTACCGGGATCGCGACTGGGAGAGCCGCGCCGGCACCGTCGAGCTGTGCATTGCCAAACTTGCGCAAGGGCTCCAGCTTTCCAGGCTTTCTGGAGCCGCGGCGGATGGCCGAGAAGGCGCTGACGGCGATGATCCCCTCGTCAGCCTGCCCGCCGTGGCAGCCTGAGCCGTCCGGCCAGACCGGCCGGAGAACCTGATGAGCGACCCAGTTCCCATACTACGCTCAGGGGCACGATCCCATTGCAGACACCCGCCGATGCCGGACCATTGGCGATGACGATTATCGTCTCGTCGAAGAGAAACCCGATCGGCTGGAGTTGAGCTTGGAACCCTGTCGTCGCGATGAGCATCGCATCAGTCTTCGTGCCGATTTCCAGCGCCGCCGGCCCAAGATCGGCCTGGATTTGGCATCGAAAGTGGCGCGTTTCTCTTCGGCTCGCAGCAGGTGACAGGTTGTACGGAAACGCCGCAGGCTCAGCCACGGCTGAGACCACGGCTCCATCGCCAATCCTGCTGAATCAATCGGAACGCGGTGGTGCATTCCCGCCCTTCACCCGGAACCGGTGGTGTCGATGCCCCGCCGCCTGCTATAGATTGATTTTCTGCGACAACCCTCCCGCCGATGATACCCGACCGTACGAACACCGCGCTGACGATCCTCGATTATTGGCAGGCCATCGAAGCGCTGTCTCCGGCGGCTCCGCCGAAGAACGACCGCAGGGATCACGCTTGGACGGCAGCGGACGAGACGACGCTGCCCTGGCATGAACGGATGCGTGCCACCTATGCCGAATCGCGCGACCGGCGATGGCGCTTCCAGGTCCATATCGGCCTGTTCGAAATGGAGAAGGTGGTTGAGGAACTGCGTGAACGGCTGGGCGTCGACGATGACGAGGAGCGTCCGCGTGGTGGCGAGGCGTCGCTGGTCTGCCTCTGCGTTACCGCCGATGGCTATCCCTTCGGCGTGCCCGCCGTGTCGGCGGTGCCGTGGGCGATGAACGAAATCGCCGCGGCCAAGGGGGAGTTGCGCTTCGGCGATTTCGGTGCGGTCGAGGAACGGGTGGCGACGGGCATCACCGACTACCTCGCCGAACGTGAAATCCTGGTGCCGGAGGGGGAGGGGGCCTGCGCATCGGGCGATGCACCTGCGCTGACGCTGGTCGATTGCGACGCGATCGCCGCCATCGTCGCCAGGGAAACCGGTTGGGCGCCGAGGGCCGGCTTGACCGCGCGCGCCCGCTTCAAGGGGGTGGAACTGAGGCGCCGCAAGGATGGGCGGTTCGGGGAGATCGAACCCGATCTGCTGAACAGCTTTTTCCTGCGTGATCTGGGGCGTGTGTCCGCCGCCGTCGGGCGTGGCGACCATGGCCCGGGCTTGGCCGGCTATCTGTTCGGCCATGACGGCGGGCGCACCGACGTGGTACGTGACCCCGGCTTCGCCGAACGGATTCTGCACCCGTCCAACCTGCCGCCGGGCTGCTGGCCAGCACCGGGCGGCCATCCGCTGGTGATGGCGCAGCAGATGGCGGTGAACGCCGCCCTGACCAGGCTGAGCGATGGGCGTGGCGTGTTTTCCGTCAACGGCCCGCCGGGAACCGGCAAGACGACCCTTCTGCGCGACCTGATCGTCGGGGTGTTCGTCGAACGCGCGCGGGCGCTGGCCCAATTCGGCCACCCCAACGATGCCTTCGGCGACAAACGCGCCGTCCGGCACAGCGACTATCATGCCTGGGAGATCGACGAGCGGCTTCGCGGCTTCGAAATGGTCGTCGCTTCGTCCAACAACAGCGCGGTGGAAAACGTCACCCGCGAGATTCCGGCGCTGAAGGCCATCGATCCGCGCTGGCTGGATCAGGCCGATCATTTCCGCGCGGCGGCCGATACCCTGTTCGCGCCGGAGGACAATCCGGGCAAGTCCGGCATCTGCTGGGGCATGATGGCGGCGGTGCTGGGCAACAAGGAGAAGCGGTCAACCTTCGTCAACCGCTTCTGGTTCGGCCGTTTCGACCGGGTGAAGGTCCCGCCCACCCTGTTCAAGACCTCCTATGAAGACGGCGCGCCGTCCTGGACCGAGGCGCGCGACGCCTTCCGGCACGCCATCGCGCTGTTCGAGGCCCGGCGCGACTCCCTGGCGGCGCTGTCCGACGCCCTGACCGAGCATGACGCGGCCCAATCGGCCCTGGCGGCGGCGGCGGACAGGGTGCTGCAGGACGAGGCTGCGGAACGGCAATCCGCGATCGACACCGCATCGGCGCGGGAGGAGGTGGCGAAGGCGTCCGCGTGGGTGGAGTGTCTGGACCGCTGCCGCGAAGCGATGGCACGCGAACAGGCATGCCGGGATGTGGTGAGCCGCCTGGACGGCCTGATCGAGGAATCCGGCCGGAGCGAAGCATCCCTGGCGGCCGACCTTGCCGAGGCGGAGACGGCAGTGGCCGCCTGCGACGCCCATCTTCTCGTGGAGCGCGAGACTTACGATCGCCTGGAACGGGAACGGCCGTCCTTCCTCGGCAAGCTGTTCGGCACAAAACAGCAGCGGGAGTGGCAGGTGCGGCGGCGCGAAGCGGGCGACGCCGTCACCCGGCTTCAGCGCGAAGGGGTCGAGGCCGATCTTCGCCGGACGAAGACGCTCGCCGCGCTTGAGGCGCTGAGGCGGGACCGGGCCACCGCTCCGGCCGAGCGCGAACGGGCGCTGGCGGACCGGGACGAGGCGCGGCGGACCTTGTCCGACCTGCTGCGGTCGGACGACCGGCTGGCCGAAGTGGCTCTGTTGCAGGAAGCCGGCGATCGGCAGGGGGCCGGCGACCTGCTGAACGCGCTGGCGTCTGCTGCTGCCGCCGCCATCCGGGCCGCGACGGAGGAGGCCCGCCGCCGAATGGCGGAGGTGGAGGAGGTGCGCCGGCGGCTTGCCGCCTCCCGCGCCCGATGCGAGGAGCAAAGGATTGCCTGTTCGGCGTTCGACGCCCGGCTTGCCGCGCTGGACGGCGGTTTCGCCGGCACCCGGATCGACGCGGCGTGGCGGGCGCTGCCGGAGGAGGAGCGGCAGAAGACCTCGCCCTGGCTGGATGCCGAACTGCACGACTTGCGCGTCGCCTGTTTCCTTCGGGCGCTCGATCTGCACCGCGCCTTCCTGGCCGGGGCGTCGAAGAAGGTGTGGACCAACCTCAACCGCTTCATGGATCTGCTGACCGGCAAGACCGCCGGCGATGCCATCGAAGGTGGGCCGGCGTCCCTGTGGGCGACCTTCGGTCTGGCGGTGCCGGTGGTGTCCACCACCTTCGCCTCCTTCGACCGGCTGTTCGACGGCATGGCTCGGGAAAGCATCGGCTGGCTGTTCGTGGACGAGGCCGGACAGGCGACGCCACAGGCCGCGGCCGGGGCGGTTTGGCGGGCGCGGCGCGCGGTGATCATCGGCGACCCTCTGCAATTGGAGCCGGTGGTCACATTGCCGATGCAGGCGGTCGAGGCGATCCGGCGCCGCTGCGCGCTGGCCGACCGCTGGCATCCGGTCCGGGCCTCGGCCCAGGTGCTGGCCGACCGCGCCAATCCGCTGGGCACCGCCTTGCCGCAGGAGGACGGCGATCCGCTGTGGGTGGGCAGTCCGCTGCGCGTGCATCGCCGTTGTCTGGACCCGATGTTCACGGTGGCGAACCGCATCGCCTATGACGGGCTGATGGTGCAGGGGCGCGTCGCCTCCTTCGATCCGGGCGGTCTGTTCGGGGAAAGCTGCTGGATCGACATTCCGGCGGAAGGCGCGGAAGGGCATCTGATACCGGCCCAGCGCGACCTCGCCTGCGCGCTGATCGCCGCCGCGTGGCAGGGGAGCAGGCACAACGGCCGCCGGCCCGGCCTGTACGTGATCACGCCCTTCCGCAAGGTGGCCAAGGGCCTGCGGCAAAAGCTGGAGCGGGACAAGCTGGACCCCGACTGGATCAAGCAGTCCGTCGGCACCGTTCACACCTTCCAGGGAAAGGAGGCGGAACTGGTGCTTCTGGTGCTGGGTGGCGATCCGGCCCGGCCGGGCGGCATGGACTGGGCGGCATTGGCGCCGAACCTGCTGAACGTCGCCCTGACCCGCGCCCGCGACCGCATCATCGTGATCGGCGACCGCGACCAGTGGAAGAGGCGCCGCTATTTCGACATCCTGGCCAGAAGCCTCGCCGTCGTGGACGAGGCGTCGATCCTTGCGGGCCTGTGATCGGCGCCCCCCGGTTCTCCGCCTGCAAATCCGCGGGGCGCACTCTGATCCTCATCAGGATTGGGTGGATGCCGAGCCATGCATCACCCCCGCGATGCGCATCCTCGACTGAAGACACGCTTTCCCGGAGACGATGCAAAGCTCAGGTCTTCCCCTTTACTCCACAGTCACGCTCTTCGCCAAATTCCGCGGCTGGTCCACGTCAGTGCCCTTCAGCACCGCCGTGTGATAGGCCAGCAGCTGCACCGGAATGGCGTACAGCAGCGGCGCCACCAGCGGGTCGCAGGCCGGGAGTTCGACCGACCAGCGGACCTTGTCCTTCAGCTTGTCGATGCCCTTCTTGTCGGCCAGCAGCAGCACCTTGCCGGAGCGGGCGCAGACCTCCTGCACGTTCGACACAACCTTCTCGAACAGGGCGTCGGACGGCACCAGCACGATCACCGGCACATTGTCGTCGATCAGCGCGATGGGGCCGTGCTTCAACTCGCCGGCGGCGTAGCCTTCGGCGTGGATGTAGCTGATTTCCTTCAGCTTCAGTGCGCCTTCCAGGGCCAGCGGGTACATGGCGCCGCGGCCGAGATAGAGCACGTCGCGGGCTTCCGACACCTCCTGCGCCAGTTCCTTCAGCCGCTCGTCATGGGCCAGCACTTCGGCGGCGCGGGCGGGGACCTCGCGCAGGGCGTGGGCGATCTGCTGCATCCGCTCCTGGTCGATGGCGCCGCGGGCGCGGCCGACGGTGACGGCAAGGCAGGCCAGCGTGGTCAGCTGGGTGGTGAAGGCCTTGGTCGAGGCGACGCCGATCTCCGGACCCGCCATGGTGTAGAGCACGGCATCGGATTCGCGCGCGATGGTGCTTTCCGGCGCATTGACGATCGACAGGATCTTCTGGCCCTGGCGCTTGCAGTAACGCAGCGCCTCCAGCGTATCCAGCGTCTCGCCCGACTGCGAGATGAACAGCGCGATGCCGCCCGGCGGCAGCGGGGCCTCGCGATAGCGGAACTCAGAGGCGATGTCGACCTCGACCGGGATGCGGGCCAGCGTCTCGAACCAGTATTTGGCGACGAAACCGGCATAGTAGGCGGTGCCGCAGGCGACGATGGTCAGCTTGCTGGCGCCGGCCAGATCGAAGGGGAAGTCCGGCAGGGAGAAGGTGCCGGTTTCCGGGTTGATGTAGGCGTTCAGCGTGTCGCCGATGACCTGCGGCTGCTCGTAGATTTCCTTGAGCATGTAATGGCGGTAGCCGTCCTTGCCGATCAGCGCGCCGGACACCGCGGTGGTCTTCACCGGCCGTTCGACCACCGTGTCGGTGGCGTCGTGGACGATGGCGGCGGTGCGGCTGACCTCGACCCAATCGCCGTCCTCCAGATAGCAGATGCGGTTGGTCAGCGGCGCCAGCGCGAAGGCGTCCGACGCCAGATACATCTCGCCGTCGCCATAGCCGACGGCCAGCGGCGTGCCGTGGCGGGCGCCGATCATCAGCTCATGCTCGCCGGCGAAGATCAGCACCAGGGCGAAGGCGCCGGTGAAGCGCTTGAAGGCGGCGGCCGACGCCTGGACCGGCGTCATGCCGTGCTTGTCCAGGTAATAGGTGACGAGGTGGACGATCACCTCGGTGTCGGTGGCGCTTTCGAAGACGTAGCCGTGGCCGGTCAGCTCGTCCTTCAGTTCCTGGTAGTTCTCGATGATGCCGTTGTGGACGACGGCGACGCGCTTGGTGGCGTGCGGATGGGCGTTGTTCTCCGTCGGCCCGCCATGGGTGGCCCAGCGGGTGTGGCCGATGCCGACCGTGCCGGACAGCGGCTGGTCGCGCAGCTTCATGTCCAGGTTGGCAAGCTTGCCCTCGGCGCGGCGGCGCTCGATGTGGCCGTTCACCAGGGTGGCGACGCCCGCGCTGTCATAGCCGCGGTATTCGAGCCGGCGCAGGCCTTCCACCAGCCGGGGGGACGCGTCGTGAATGCCGTTGATGCCGATGATGCCGCACATGGACCTGATGCTCCTGAATAGATGCCGACCGGAGAGAAGACCCGAACCGACCTTACGCCTTTTTCGCTTTCTCGTTTTGCTTCCGTTCGCGGAAGCGCCTTGCCCAGCCGGCGTACAGCTTCTGGCTGCCGCGGGCGACGGCCAGGGCGTCGGCTTCCACCGCCATCGTCACCACGCTGCCGGCGCCGACGATGGCGCCGTCGCCGATGACGACCGGGGCGACCAGCGCGCTGTTGGAGCCGATGAAGGCCCCGGCGCCGATATCCGTCCGGCTCTTGGTGAAACCGTCGTAATTGCAGGTGATGGTGCCGGCGCCGATGTTGGCCTTGGCGCCGACGCGGGCGTCGCCGATGTAGGTCAGGTGGTTGGCCTTGGCTCCGGCCTCGATCACCGCGTTCTTGACCTCGACGAAATTGCCGATGTGGACGTCCGGGCCGATTTCCGCACCCGGACGCAGGCGGGCGTAGGGGCCGATGACGGCGCCGCTGTCGATGCGCACGCCCTCCAGATGGCAATAGGGCTTGATCTCCACCCGGTCGCCCACCGTGACGCCGGCCCCGAAAAAGCAGCCGGGACCGACCACCACGTCGCGGCCGAGCCTGGTGTCGACGCTGAGGAAGGTGCTGTCGGGGTCGATCAGGGTGGCGCCGTTGTCCATCGCGGCCTTGCGCAGCCGGCGCTGCAGCAGCTTTTCCACCTCCGCCAGTTCGGCGCGGGAATTGACGCCGACCACCTCGGCCGGGGCGGCCTCCACCACGGCGCAGGCCATGCCGGCGCGGCGCGCGATCTGGACGACGTCGGTCAGGTAATATTCGGACTTGGCGTTGTCGTTGCCGACGCTGCCGATCAGGTCGAACATGCGCGCGCCGTCGAACGCCATCAGGCCGGCGTTGCACAGGGTGACCGCGCGCTCCTCCTCGCTGGCGTCGAGATATTCGACGATCTTCTCCAACCCGCCGCGAGCGTTCAGGATCAGCCGGCCATAGGCGCCGGGATCGTCGGGGCGCATGCCCAGCACCACCACCGCCGGGTCGGCCGCCTGCCGGCGCGCCTGCACCAGCGCGCGCAGCGTGTCAGGCGTGACCAGCGGCGTGTCGCCGTACAGCACGATGACGTCGCCGGTGAAGCCCTCCAGCAGGCCGAAGGCGGCGCGCACGGCGTCGGCGGTGCCGCGCTGCTCATGCTGGACCGCGGTGGGGTAGGGGGCGACGGCGGCGGCCACGCTGTCCATGCCGGGGCCGACCACGACGACGACATGGTCGGGGTCGAGCGTCTTCACCGCGGCCAGCACATGCCCGACCATCGGCCGGCCGGCAACCCGGTGCAGCACCTTGGGCAGATCGGATTTCATGCGCGTGCCCTTGCCGGCGGCGAGGATCACGCAGGCGAGCGGACGATGGGCCATGGTGGTGTTCCTGGTCGAACCTTGTGTGGAGGGGGAAACCGGTCGCAAAAGGTGTCGTACTTGAGACGGGAAAGGTTAAGACATCACTGCCGGAAAATACGACGCTTCTTCCGGAGTGGGCGCCGCACCATCGGCAATTCCGAGAGTGGTGTGCCACAGC
The DNA here is from genome assembly GCA_966212305.1 of uncultured Azospirillum sp. Lineage (GTDB taxonomy): Bacteria > Pseudomonadota > Alphaproteobacteria > Azospirillales > Azospirillaceae > Azospirillum. The sequence continues at coordinate 20,178 of CBIHQY010000030.1, read as the reverse complement.
ACGCCGGGGAAGCCAAAGTCAACTTTTGTTTCAATCTGCAATAAACGAATGTTTCCAACGGGTTACCTGCCCAATTTTCCTGCGTTTTCCGCCGGTGGTTCTCCGGCTTCCGATGGCGGCGTTCGCCCTTTGTCGCCGATCCGCCTAACCTGTGTAAATTTCGAGGTTTTTCAGTGACATATGCCCGGTGAAGGCCGCGATCTCCAGAGCCGAACGGCCGGTCTCCGCCAGCAGCGAGGCAGAGGCTTTCCGCAAACCATGGAAAACGTAACCCTTCAGCTCCGGATGAGCTTTGATGGCCAAACCTACGGCGTTGGAAAATCCTATTCTGTTCCAGGGCTGTCCGGAAGCGGGGTTGACCAGTACTGTCCCGGAGGTGGCGTTTCACTTCCACTCCGTCAACTCGACCTTTGGATCCGCGTGACACGGTACCCACAGCCGGGTACCGGTCTTTTTCTGGGTAACCTGGATCGGGGGGCGTCATCATCATCCCACCGCATCTAGATGGAGGTCCGATAACCTCCGGCCGGTGTGGAGCGCCGGAACCACGGTTCGGCGCATAGGCTCATTAACGTTGGAAGATGGAGAAATCGACCGCCCGGTTCGGCCATCGTTCCCATTCGCCGGACGGCAGGCGTTCGACACCGGCCGAGTTTTCTTCGCCCGGCCGGTAACCGGATGCCCCTCATTGGCGACCCTACGCCTTTACCCGATGCGCCCCCTGGATGCGCGGGACTTGCTAAAATCCATGACGCCCTGGTCCTTGCCGGACCCCGTGCTGCTGCTGCCACCGCCGCCTGCGACCAGATCAAGCTCGTGGTCGGACAACTCGCGACCATCTCCGGCGTCTGCGACCTCTGCCCGGAAACCTTGGTCGTTCTCGATAAGCCGCATGGGCACCGGCAAGGCGACGCCGAAATGCTTCAGCACAGCGGCGTTCAGATCGGCTTTGGCTTCGGCACGAAATGCTGGGTCCTGCTCCAGCTTCTGCAATGCCACGCCAACCGCGTCGGCACCGTACGTCTCGACCAGATTGAGATTGCTCATACCCGCTCCCGATCCAGATATTTACATTAGAGAGGCCTATTGGAGGGCCGTGTTTCACTGCACCAATAAGGCGGCGTAATCACGGGAAATCAAGATAGAATAAAATGCTGCGGATGTGCCGTGATATTCATGATTGAACTGACGTGGGTTATTGGCTCCGGCGGCATGTGATTGCAACTCCGCGATCAGATATTTAAATCCAGTCCACGATCAGCCATTCACGCCATCCCGGCTGCAGATTTTTCAGAATCGAACGAAGGGCGCCACCCGTAGCTGTAGGCTTTCGGTCGCCCCTTCTCCGTCGGTTGACCTCCGCCGGGTCGCTTTTTCAATTGCGGTTTGTCCGTATCGGCGCAACTCGCCGAAAGACTGGTGGGAAGCCGGCCGTGGGCAGCCGGGCGTGGATGAAAGATTGGTGCGCCTGCATTGCGAACTGTTCTCGTAAGCGGAAAATTAACGGAGGTCAGGATAGAATAATTGTACTTTCCAGAATTTGGTAATTGCTGCGATGACCTCCGCACGCACCCCGGGAAACTTCGATCATGCCACGGGCGATGCCCGTCGTCTTAACGTCGCCGGCCTGCTTTTTGCCGCTATGGTTGTATTGACCATCGCGTTCGTGCTGTTCATGGCGCTGGAGACCGCCCGGCGGATCGATATGGCCACGGCGGAGCGGACGAAGGACGAGATCGCCGATGCCGTCGCGGACCTCGGCGCCGCGATGGGAAAGAAGGCCGAGGAATACAGCCTGTGGAACGACGCCGTCGACCATCTGGTCGTCGGTTACGACCCTGTCTGGGCCAACGCCAATGTCGGTCCCTATGCGGAGCGGCTGTGGGGACTCGACCGCTCCTATGCGTGGAATGGCCGTGACGGGCTGATCTATGCGTCGAAGGACGGCGCCCTGCGCGATGACATGGACGCGGCGACCAGCGAGGCCGCCGATCTGCGGCCGGTGCTGGCGGCGGCGCGCGCCGCCGGAAAGCCGGTCAGCGGCATTGTCCATATCGGACAAATCCCCTTCGTCTTCGGCGCGCGGGTGATCGAGTACGAATATGGGCACGATCCCCTGCCGCCGAACCCTGACCGGCCGGTACAGGTCTTCATGACCCGGCTCGACTCGGAACTGGCGAAGCTGGCAAGTTCGCGCCGAATCGCCGATCTGCGCGTGGCCACGGTCGACGGACCTGCTCCGGCGGACGTCGTCAGCCTGCCGCTGGAGAGCATTGCCGGGCAGCGGTTCGGTGTGTTGACCTGGAGGCCGGAGCAGCCCGGCCGCACCCTGGTCCGCGAGACGGCGCCCTATGCCGGCGGCTTCGCGCTGGCACTGCTGGCCCTGCTGTTCCTGTTCCAGCGCGTGCTGCAACGGTTGAAGCGGCAGGAGCCGCTGCGCCTCAGCGAGGCCCGGCTGGCCCAGGCGCAGCGGGTCGCAAAGCTGGCCTATACCGTCCATCTGCCCGAAGATCTGCTGGAGGTTTCGGCCAATTTCCGCGAACTGGTCGGCCTGGAGCCGGTCCGGCTGGGCGGCGGGGCCGAACCGCTCACCCTCGGGCAGCTTCTCGACCGGGTTGTGCCGGAACAGCGGCCGGACGTGCATGACGCCTACCGCCGCGCCTGGGCCGAGAACGCACGGTTCGACATCGAATACCGCGTCGCCCGGCCCGACGGCGACCATCTGGACCTTCAGGAGGTCGGGGAACCCTTCCACGACGCCGACGGCGTCGTGCTGGGGCTGATCACCGCCATCCAGGACGTCACCGCTCGCCGCCGGGCGGAGGAGACGATCCGCCATCAGGCCAATTACGACGCGCTGACCGGGCTTCCCAACCGGCCGCTGTTCTACGACCGGCTGCGCCAGGCGCTGCGGCGGGCGGCGCGTGACCGGACCTGCGTGGCGCTGCTGTTCATCGACCTGAACCGCTTCAAATGGGTCAACGACACGCTGGGCCACCAGACCGGCGACGTGCTTCTGCGCGAGGCGGCGCACCGGATGGCGGCGTGCGTCCGCGGGTCGGAGACCATCGCCCGCATCGGCGGCGACGAGTTCACCGTCATCCTGTCGCAGGTCGGCGACCGGGCGGAGGCGGAGACGGTGGCCCGCCGCCTGCTCGAAAGCCTGGGCGAGCCCTTCCACATCGCCGGCCAGACGCTGCACATCTCGGCCAGCATCGGCGTCACCTTCGCGCCGGAGCAGGGGACCGACCCCGAACTGCTGGTGAAGAATGCCGATGTCGCCATGTATCAGGCCAAGCGGCAGGGGACGGCCAACTGGACCCTCTACGATCCGGCGATGGACGCCGACGCGCTCGACCATTTGCAAACGGAGAACCAGTTGCACGAGGCGGTGGCCAAGGGCCAGCTGGCGCTGTTCCTCCAACCGGTGGTGGAGGTCGGCAGCGGCCTGCTGGCCGGCGCGCAGGCGGAGGTGCGCTGGAACCACCCCGACCGCGGCCTGCTGCCCCCCACCGACTTCCTGCATCTGGCCGAGGCGAATGGGTTGATCCTGCAGATCGGCACATGGCTGCTCGATGCCGGCTGCCGGCAACTGGCGGACTGGCGGGACCGTGGCGCCGCCGGGCTGCGGCTGACCGTGCCGGTGTCCACCCTGCAGCTCAAGCATTCCGGCTTCGGCGATCAGGTCGCCGGCTGCATCGCCCGTCATGGGGCGTCGCCGGACCGGCTGATCCTGGAACTGCCGGAGGCCGCCGTGCTGGCGCCTTCCGCGGAGATGACGCTGACCATGCAGGCCCTGCGGACGCTGGGCGTCACCTTCTCCGTCGGCGGCTTCGGCACCGGCTATGCGTCGCTCGGCCATCTGCGGCGGCTTCCGGTGGAATTCCTGAAGATCGATCAGGGCATCCTGCTGGACACGATCCGCAATCCCGCCAACCAGAAGACGCTGCGCGCCATCGTGGCGCTGGCCCGCAGCATGAACCTGACGGTGATCGCCGAAGGGGTCGAGACGGGAGAGCAGCAGCTTCTGGCCGGCGAGATCCGCTGCGGCTTCGCGCAGGGGGCGTTCCTCGGCCGGCCCATCCCGGCAGAGGCGTTCGATCCGGCGTTCGGCCCGGTGGCGGCGGCTCCCGTCGGCGGGAGAGGCGAGTCGCTGTGTCCTGTCGGCGATGGGGAGAGCTGACAAGCCACGCTCGGCCTGTTTTTCTCGCAATACGCATCATTCCGTCGGGCGTCTTCGGCTTATCGGCGGGGACGCGGTGCCCGAAAACCGGTTCCGGTCCGGCAACCTCCCGGACAATGCGCCGCATTTGCGACAAACCCTCCGCATCACACTGGGATGTCCGCGCTAAGCATATTAGGATACTCACACGAAGATGGATGCCTGAAGGTCGACAACCAGACGATCCGAAGGGGAGCGGCAGGTGGAGGAACCCAGCGCCACGACCATGATCGCAACGGCACTCGCGGGCGGTGTCGGGCTGCTGGCGCTGGTGACGCTCGTCTACGGGACGATCCTGTACCGGATGGAGGAACGGCCCCGGATTCGGCAGCTTTGCCTGGGGCTGCTGTTCGGCATCGGCGGCGTGGCCGCCATGCTGCAGTCGGTTCCCATCTCCCCCGGCGTGTATCTGGACGTGAAGGCGGTGCCGGTCGCGCTGGCCGCTCCCTTCGGTGGACCGCTGGCCGCCGTGCTCGCCGCCGGGATCGTGTCGGCGGTCCGCATCGCGATCGGCGGCGCCGGGACGCTTCCGGGGGTGCTCGGGATCCTGCTGGCGGCGTCGGTCGGTCTGCTGCTCCGGCGGCTGGTGCCTGCCGTGGAGTGGCGGAATTCAAGGCCGCTGTTCATCCTCGGCCCGGTTGCGTCCTTCAATTCCCTCAGCATCTTCATCTTGCCCTGGGAGGTCGCTCTGCCGATCTTCATCGATGGCGGGCTTCCCATCGCGCTGTTCACGGCGTTGGGCATTCTGATGCTGGGCACGATGCTGGCGCGCGAGCGCCGCCGCGTCGACACCGAGCAGATGCTGCGCAATGCGGCGTTGAGCGATCCGCTGACCGGGCTGGCGAACCGCCGCGCCTTCTTCGCCTCCATCGATCGGGCCGTGGCCAGCGCGTTGCGCCACGACACGCCGGTGTCGCTGCTGATGCTCGACATCGACCATTTCAAGCAGGTCAACGACAGCCGCGGCCACGATGCCGGCGACGCCGTGCTGGTGTCGCTCAGCCGTCTGCTCCAATGCAGCGTGCGGCAGAGCGACCTCGTCGCCCGTTTCGGCGGCGAGGAGTTCGCCATCCTGCTTCCCAACGCGCCGGGCGACGGGGCCTTCCAACTCGCCGAACGGCTGCGCTGCTCCGTCCGCGACATGAGCATCCCGCAGGACGGTGCGATCCTGCATGTGACCGTCAGCATCGGCCTGTCGACCCTCGCCCCCGACATCGGCCGGGCCGACGCCATGATCAAGGCGGCCGACATGGCGCTCTACCGCGCCAAGCAGGGTGGCCGGGACCGGGTCTGCCGCCATTGCGAATGCAGCGTGAAAGAGCCGGTACCGGCCGCGGATTGAAGCATCCGCCGCACTTTCTTTCGGGCGATTGCGGGATGTCACAGGCCGAACCGGGGTAGAGGCCCGGTGCGATGGATCACTGACTGTGTGCACATGTCGGGGACGTATATAAGAATCTTATGATGATGGCACCCTTTCGACGTCATCCGCGTCGGCACCATTGGGAGTGTGCGATCATGGGGCGGGATCAGACGCAGAATCATGGCGTGACCGGTCGGCGGATCTCCGGCGGCGCGCATCGCGATCTTCTGTTCGGTGGCAGTGGGGACGACATCATCACCGGCAACCGCGGCAATGACTATATGGAAGGCGATGGCGGCAGCGACCGCTTCGTCCTCAAGCCCGGCGACGGTTGGGACTGCATCGGCGATTTCCAGAGCGGTGCGGGCGGCGACCTGCTGGACCTGCAAGGCTGGGGCGGGATCGGCAGCCTTGAGGATGTGCTGGCCCATTCCCATCAGGATCGCGACGGGCTGGTCCTCGATTTCGGGCCGCGCGACGGGGTCAAGCTGATGGGGCTGACACGGGACGACCTGAGCGCCGACAATCTGCTACTCAAGACCAGCCATGTCAGGGCCGATGCCGTCTTCGCGGCGGTGGACACCGGTCATGGCGACGAGCTGTGGGGAACCGACGGCCGCCGGACCTTCCTTGTGCGGGACATCGCCCCGGGCGCGGCCTCGTCGGACCCGCAGGGTTTGGTGCAAATGGGCAGGCGTGCCTATTTCAGCGCGGATGACGGCGTGCATGGCCGCGAAGTGTGGACGACCGACGGAACGCCGGGCGGGACGCGCATGCTGGCCGACATCAATCCGGGGGCGACGGGCTCGTCGCCGACGGCACTGACCGTCACGGACGGCAAGCTGTTCTTCCAGGCGGATGACGGCCAGCACGGGAGCGAGCTGTGGGTCAGTGACGGCACCGCCGCCGGGACGCATATGGTGAAGGACATCGGTGAGGGACCGGCCGGTTCCTCGCCGCGCAATCTGACGGCGGTGGGGGACGAGCTGTTCTTCTCCGCCACCGACAGCGATCACGGCATCGCGCTGTGGCGCTCGGATGGAACGGCGGCCGGAACGGTGCTGGTGAAGGACTTCTATCCCGGAGCGGTCGATCCGCCGATTCCGGTGCCGTTGCCGATCTTTCCCAACCATTTCACGGCGCTCGACGACCGGCTATTCCTGACGGCGTGGGACGGCACCGGCTCCTACAGCCAGCTGTGGGTCACTGACGGGACGGAGAAGGGCACGGTCAAGCTGCGCGAAGGTCTCGGTGAGAATGTGAGGATCGGGCGCACGGTGTCTCTGGTCGCCGCGGGAGATACGCTGTTCTTCAACAGTGGCAATGATCTGTGGAAGAGCGACGGTACGCCGACGGGCACGGTCCTGGTCAAGCCGTTCCCATCATCAGGCCTTTCCGGTCCCAATCAGTTCCTTGCCGTCGGCGACGAGGTCGTCTTCAACGCCCGCACCGAGCAGAGCGGTTACGAACTCTGGATCTCGGACGGGACGGAGCAGGGAACGCACATGGTCAAGGACATCGCATCCGGCAGCGCCAGCGCCGCCATCGGAAACCTGACCGTCGCCGATCACAGGCTGTTCTTCACCGCGGATGACGGCGTGCATGGCAACGCCCTGTGGAGAACCGACGGCACCGAGGCCGGCACGCGGATGGTCACCGACAAGGCCCACCGCACCAGCTGGACGCAGCCCACCAGCGTGGATGCGGTCGGCGACCAGCTGTATTTCAGCGCGACGGACTCCACCCAGGCCGGTGCCCTGTTCCGCATGGATGTGGACAGCGGCGTGGTGAGGGAACTCGCCGGTTCGCAGACCTTTACCCTGCCCAGCAACGGCTTGCAGATCGTCGGCGTCTGACCCGCCCCGGCGGGTGTCCGTCACAGCAGGGGGCGTCACAGCAGGGGGATATCGCTGCCGCCGTTCACGATGTCGACAGTGCCGGAGATCAGGTTCTCCGCATAGAGGGCCTCCAGATCGTTGCCGCCGGTGGGGCGCACCGGGCGGATGGCGCGAACCCAGCCGGCGATGGCCTGCTCCTGGCGGCGGCGGATCGCTTCGGCCTTCTCCACCGTCACCGCCTGGAAGGACAGGCCGTCGCCGGGGCGCAGGCGGCCGGCGCGGGGCAGGTCGGCGGAGATCACCGTGGCGATCTTGGCATAGCCGCCGGCGGTCTGGTGGTCGTTCAGCAGCAGGATCGGCTGTCCGTTGCCCGGCACCTGGATGGAGCCGGTGACCAGCCCGTCCGACGGGATATCGGCGCTGCCGCGATGCGCCAGCGCCGGCCCTTCCAGCCGCAGGCCCATGCGGTCGGCCTGCTTGCCGACGCGGTAGGTTGCCGACAGGAAAATGTCGATTGCGGATTCGGTGAAGCGGTCCTCCTGCGGTCCAAGCACGACGCGCAACGGGCCGGCGCCGTAGTCCGGCGGCTGCGGCAGTTCTACGTCGGAACCGTCCGGGGCGCTGTCGCGGGCCAGCGGCAGCCGGTCGCCCTCGGCCAACGGCCGCCCGCCGAGAGGACCGATGCCGGCGCGCACGTAAGTGGACAGGCTGCCCATCACCGGCGCCAGTGCGAAGCCTCCGGACACCGCCAGACAGGCGACGGAAGCCCCGTCCACCGCGCCCAGCCGCAGGATGTCGCCCTGCCGCAGGGTGTGGCTGCGGTGCGGGGCCAGCCGTTGCGGGGCGTCTCCCTCCCGCTCCAGCGTCAGCGCCAGCGGTCCGACGGCAGCGATGCGGGCAGAGGGCGCATCCACCCGCAGGGCGGGGCCGAGCAGGGCGATCTCCAGCCCCGCCATGCCCTGCGGATTGCCGACCAGCGCGTTGGCCAGCCGCAGAGCCACCGGGTCGAGCGCGCCGGCCACCGGCATGCCCAGCTCCTGATAGCCGAAGCGGCCCAGATCCTGGATCGTCGCGAACAGGCCCGGCCGGACCACCGTCAAAAAGGCGCTCATCACGCGGCCCTCAGGCTGGCGGGGTCGAAGCGGCCGGCGCTTGCCGTCTCGGCGATGTGGTCGAAGGTGGCGCGGTCCACCGCCTCGAAGCGCACCCGGTCGCCGGCCGCCAGCAGCACCGGGTCGGGCCGGTCGCCGTCATAGAGCGGCACCGGGCAGCGTCCGATCAGATGCCAGCCGCCGGGGCTTTCCCAGGGATAGACGGTGGTCAGCCGCCCGGCGACGGCGACGGATCCCGCCGGCACCCGCACCCGCGGTTCGGTCCGGCGCGGCCGGTCCAGCTCGGCCGGCAGGTCGCCCATGTAGCCGAAGCCCGGCATGAACCCCAGCATGTAGACGAAATACTCCACCGAGCCGTGCAACGCCGCCACCCGCTCCGCCGTCAGGCCCAACGAGTCCGCCAGTTCCGCCAGATCGGGGCCGAGGTCGGGGGCATAGCAGACCGGCAGGCGCCACAGCCGGCCCTCCACCGGGGCGGTGTCGCTGCCGGCCAGCGCCGCCTCGACCGCCGCCTGCATTTCCCGCCGGCTGGACGTGACGGGATCATAGACCACCAGCAGCGAGCGGAAGGTCGGCACCGTCTCCACCAGTCCCGGCGGCGGGGCGGCCTTCAGCCGGGCGTGCAGGGCCATGACGCGGGCATTGGTCGCCCGGTCGATGTCTTCGCCGAACTCGACGTTGAAGGCGGTGTCGCCGGCGCTGGTGAAGCGGACGTCCACGCTTTCGCTCCTCACCCGATCATCTTCGACGGCAGCCAGGTCACCAGACCGGGGAACACCCAGAGCAGGACGACCATCAGCACCATCAGCAGGAAGAAGGGCATGCTGGCCCTGCCGATGGTGAAGATGCTCTTGCCGGTCATCGACTGCAGCACGAACAGATTGAAGCCCACCGGCGGGGTGATCTGCGCCATCTCCACCACGATGATGATGTAGATGCCGAACCACAGAAGGTCGATGCCCGCCTGCTGGACCATCGGCAGGATCACCGAGGTGGTCAGCACCACCATGGAGATGCCGTCGAGGAAGCAGCCCATCACGACGAAGAAGGCGGTCAGCGCCACCAGCAGCGCCGCCGGCGACAGCTGCATGGTGGTGATCCATTCCGCCAGCAGGCGCGGGATGCCGGTATAGCCCATCGCCACCGTCAGGAAGGCGGCGCCGGCCAGGATGAAGCCGATCATGCAGGAGGTGTGGGCGGCGCCGAACAGGCTGTCGCGGAAGGTCGCCCAGTTCAGTGTGCCGGTCACCAGCGCCAGCACAAGGGAGCCCAGCACGCCGATGCCCGCCGCCTCCGTCGGGGTGGCGATGCCGACATAGATGGAGCCCAGAACCGCCGCGATCAGCAGCATGACCGGGATCAGCGCGCCGGTGTCGCGGATCTTCTCAGCGAAGCTCTGCGAGGCTTCCGGCGGCGGCACCCGGCCGGGGTTCAGCAGAGACCAGCCGCCGACATAGACCATGAACAGGCCGGTCAGCACGATGCCGGGAATGACGCCGGCGATGAACAGCCGGGCGATCGACACGTCGGCGGCCACGCCATAGACGATCATGATGATCGACGGCGGGATCAGCAGCCCCAGCGTGCCGGCCCCGGCCAGTGACCCCAAGGTCATCATCGGGTCGTATCCGCGCCGGTTCAGCTCCGGGATCGTCATGCGGCCGATGGTGGCGGCGGTGGCGGCCGAGGAGCCGGACACGGCGGCGAAGATCGAGCAGCCGATGATGTTCACATGCATCAGCCGGCCGGGCAGCCAGCCGGTCCAGGGCGCCAGCCCCTTGAACATGTCGGATGAGATGCGGGTGCGGAACAGGATCTCGCCCATCCAGATGAACAAGGGCAGGGCGGTCAGCGTCCAGGAGGTGCTGGCGCCCCAGACGTTGGTCGCCATCACCATGCCCACCGGCCGCGCGGTGAACAGCGCCATGGCGACGAAGCCGACGCCGGCCAGCGCCAGCGCTACCCAGACCCCGGCCCCCAGCATCAGGAACATCGTCACCACGACGACGATGGATGCGGTCGTCTCGTCCATCGCTCAGCCCTCGCTCTGCATGCCGGCATGCTGGTAGGAGGCGTCGCGCCCCTGCAGCACGGCCAGCAGATCGTCGATCAAGGCGATGACCAGCACCACCAGACCCGCCGCCATCAGCGCCTGCGGGATCCACAGCGGGATCGGCAGCACGCCCTGGCTGAGATCGCCGAAATCATAGGAATCATAGGTCATGCGCACCCAGTACCAGGCGAAATAGGCGCTGAGCGCGGTGGCGAAGCCCAGGCACAGCAGCTCCAGCGCCCGGCGTGGGCCGCCGCGGAGCCGGTCCACCAGCACGCCGACGCGGATATGGGCGCCGCGGCGCAGCGCCGGCCCCAGCATCAGGAAGAAGGACGCGGCCATGCAGTAGCCCGCCAGCTCGTCGGCGCCAGGCACCATGCGGTCGAACAGGCGGCTCGCCACCTGGGTCACGATCAGGACGGCGATGGCGGCGAGCGAAACCGCGCCCAGAATCTCGGCGGTTCGGTAGAGGATGGACAGTGCGGTGCGCATGGCGCAACCACCTCCTGCGGTCGGGTCGAAGCGGACGGGGGGCGGAACGGGCGTCGGGAAGCGGGATGCCCGGCCGGCCGCCCTTGTTGCTGGCGGCCGGCCGGGTTCCCCTACGCTCAACTTGCGGCCTTACTTGCGATAGGCGGCGACGATGGCCTCGCCGTCGGCGCCGGCGGCCTTGATCCATTCCTCGGTCATCGTCTTGCCGATGGCGGACAGGCCTTCCTTCAACTTGTCAGACGGCGGCAGCACCTTCATGCCGTTGTCCGACATGGTCTTGTTCAGCTCGGCCGTCTTCTTCTCCCACTCGGCCCAGCCCTTGGCCTCGGCCTTCGCCGCGGCGTCCTGGATCGCCTTCTGGGTGTTGGCGTCCAGACCCTTCCAGACTTCGGAATTGACGAACACCATGTTGCGCGGCAGCCAGGCCTGGACGTCGTAATAGACCTTCACGAAGTCCCAGGCCTTGGTATCGACGCCGGTGGCGGCCGAGGTGATCATCGCGGTGACGATGCCGGTGCCGAAGGCCTGCGCGACCTCCGCCGCCTCGATCTTCACCGGGATGGCGCCGGACAGTTCGGCGATGCGGGTGGTGGCCGGGTTGTAGGCGCGGAACTTCTGGCCCTTCAGCCCCTCGACCGACTGGATCTCGTCCTTCACATACAGGCCCTGCGGCGGCCACGGGATCGAATAGAGCAGCTTCAGGCGCTGGCGCTCCAGCTTCTTCTCCAGGTAGGGCTTGGAGACCTCATACAGCTTGTGCGCGGCCTTGAAGTCGGTGGCGAGGAAGGGCACGGAATCGAGACCGTAGAGCGGATCCTCGTTCGCCCAGGAGCTGATGAGCACCTCGCCCAGCTGGGCCTGACCGGACTGGACCGCGCGCTTGATCTCCGGATGGCGGATCAGCGAGCCGTTGGTGTGGACGGTGATGCTGATCTTGCCGTTGGTGGCCGCCTTCACGTCGTCGGCGAACTGCTTCACCACGATGGTGTGCAGGTTCGTGTCCGGATAGGGGGTCGGCATGTCCCAGGTCTCGGCCGCGGCGGCCAGCGGCCCGGCGGCGACGACGCCCAGACCCAGCAGGCCGGCGACCACCGGACCGGCGATCCGGCGGGTGAGACGGGATTGCAGCGTGTCAGCGGTCATGATGTTCGGAAGCTCCCTGATTGTTGGCCGAAACGGCAGCCGCCGGCCTTGTGGCCGGTCGGGCGGGAGTGGAAGCCGTAATCGCGAAACGGTTCTGTCCCGGAACGGTGGCTTCCCCGATCCCGCCCTTTCTCGGGATCCAAAGGTTCACCGTTCCGCGCCGTCCGTCAAACGTCCTGTGAGGGAAGCGGAAAAATTCAGCGCTGTCCGCAGCTTATCGGCGAGAAAGCCCCCGCCGGTCAGTAGATCAGTTCGTTCTCGCCGCTGCCTTCGGCCAGGACCAGTTCGCCGCGGGCGGCAAGGTCCTTCGCCAGCTGGACCATGTACATCTGCGCCTCGTCCACGTCGCGGACGCGCACCGGACCCATGGCGGCCATGTCCTCGCGCAGGATCTTGGCCGCACGCTCGGACATGTTGGAGAAGAACAGGTCCTTCAGTGTTTCCGACGCGCCCTTCAGCGCGGTGCCCAGCTTCTGCTTGTCGACCGTGCGCAGCATCGTCTGGACGCCGCTGGGGTCGAGCTTCGACAGGTCCTCGAAGGTGAACATCAGCGACTTGATGCGCTCGGCGCTGTCGCGGTTGCGTTCCTCCAGCGCGGCCATGAAGCGGTGCTCGGTGGTGCGATCCAGGCCGTTGAAGATCTCCGCCAGCATCTCATGGCTGTCGCGGCGGCTGGTGCGGGCGAGGTTGGTCATGAACTCGGTGCGCAGGGTGCGCTCCACGTCGTCCAGGACCTCCTTCTGCACCGCCTCCATGCGCAGCATGCGCATGATGACTTCCATCGCGAAGCTTTCCGGCAGCTGCGCCAGCACGCGGCCGGCATGGTCGGAGCGGATCTTGGACAGGACGACGGCGACGGTCTGCGGATACTCGTTCTTCAGGTAGTTGGACAGCACCGACTCGTTCACGTTGGTCAGCTTGTCCCACATGGTGCGGCCGGCCGGACCACGGATATCCTCCATGATCTGGTCGACCTTGTCCTTCGGCAGGGTCTTCAGCAGCAGCCGCTCGGTCGAATCGAAGGAGCCGACCACGGTGCCACTCGACGACATCTGCTCGGCGAATTCGACGAACAGGCGCTCGATCAGGTTGGCCGACACCGTGCCCAGGTTCGCCATCACCTGGGACAGTTCCTTGATCTCCTCGTCGTCCATCAGCGAGAACAGCTTGGACGAATGCTCCTCGCCCAGCGCCAGCATCATGATGGCGGCCTTTTCCGGGCCGGTGAGGGTCCGGTAGTCCTCACGAACCTTCTGAGCCATTGCTACCCTTCATGATGCGCGATTCCGACAATGCGCGATGATTGCGACAAACATCGTTAACAAACGATAAGGAAGACGCTTGGGGCGTTGCGAAAGGGCGGGGCCGGAACCGAATCCGGGCGGCGCGGTTGGAGGGTGCAGCCCCAACCCCCCGCGCGAAAGGTGGCGTCCATGCCCGTCCGTGCCGCCCTTTTGCCGCCTTGTCTCGCCGCCGTCCTGTCGGCAATGCTGCCGGCCTCCGCGCTGGCGGAACGGGTGGTGACGATTCAGGGATCCGACTGCCAGGTGTGGGACCAGTATCCCGACCGGCGCAAGTCCATCCGCTGGTCCGGGGCCTGCCCGAACGGCTGGGGGAACGGTCCCGGCGTGCTGAGCTGGTCCTACGACGGCCGCTATGACGGGCAGGTGGAGGGCACGCTGGTCGACGGGCGGCTGGAAGGGCAGGCACTCGTCACCTGGCGCGACGGACGCCGCCTCGACGGGACTTTCCGCGACGGGCTGGTTTCGGGGCAGGCGACCCATGTCTGGCCCGACGGGCGGGTGTATGAGGGGGAGTGGAAGGACGACCGCCGCACCGGCTTCGGCACGCTCACCTTCCCCAGCGGAAACAAGTATGTCGGGCGGTTCCTCCGCAACCGCCCGATCGGCCCGGGCGAGTTCGTCACCGCGGACGGCCACCGCTATCGGGCGCGGATCGACGCTCGCGGCACCGTCGGCGCCGGCGCGCCGCTGGACCGCCCGCCGCAATCGGCGGCGATCCCGTCCGCCGCGGAGCCCGACCCCGCTTCGCCGCCGATCCGCACTGCCCGGCCGCAGAAGCTGGAAGAGTGGCTGAACCAGTCCGACCAGCTTCTTCGAGACCGTTCGCGGTAGAGGGCTGGCTGCGTCCCCAACAGTGCGGAAATGCCCCTCACCCGGACCCAAGGCGACCGCATACGCCACTATGTGAAAACGGATTTACAGAAATATGCTGATCCTGTAACTCTATCAACATAGAGGCCGTGCTGACGCTGCGAAGGGGTTCGGGGGAATGGAGTCGCCCATTCAGACGGGATCGCTGCTGATCCGCATGCAGAACTGCCAGCAGCAGCTTCCGGCCGCCCTCGCCAAGGTGGGGGAGTGGGCGCTGGCCTATCCCTTCCGCACCGCGACGCTGAAGATCGGCGAACTGGCGGCGGCGGCGGAGGTGTCGGTGGCGTCGGTCAACCGCTATGCCCGCTTCCTCGGCTATGACGGCTTCCCAGAGTTTCGCGAGGATCTGCTGCGCGCCTTCGAATCCACCTTCGCGCCGGTGGAGAAGCTGCGCGTCGCGGTGCAGCGCGACACCTCCAATGCCGAAATCATGCGGGAATCGCTGGCCAGCGACGCCGTCAACATCACCCGCACCATGGATCTGCTGCAGCCGGAGCAGTGCGAAGCCGCCATCCGCCTGATCCGCGAGGCTGGCCGCGTCGTGGCTCTGGGCCTCGGCGACAGCGCCTATCTCGCGCTGTTCCTGACCGACGTGCTGGAGCCCTATGTCGACAATGTCCACGAAGCCATCGAATTCGCGGGCACCGAGCGCACCATCCGCCGGCTGATGACGATGAAGCCCGGCGATCTGGTGATCGCCATCACCTCGCCGCGCTATTCGCGCCGGACCATCGAGCATCTGCAGCTGTGCCGCGAGCGCGGGGCCAAGGCCATCGCGCTGACCGACGCGCCGGACAGCCCGATCGTGCCGCTGGCCGACGTCACGCTTCTGGCCGGGGCCGACCATGGCGTGCGCCACAGCTCCCCCACCGGACTGATGGCGCTGATCGTGGCGCTGGGCACCGCGCTGTCGCGCTCCGGTCCCGACAGCGTCCATCAGGCCGCCGACATGGCCGAACGCATCCTGCCCTACCTCCACGTCGTGCCGAAATCGAGCCGCCCGCCCGAATAGCGCGAATCCGAGTGAACGGCACTTCCCCTCCACGCGCCAAAGAAGCTGGAAAGCGATGACGATCTCCTATTGGAACGGGCGTTACCTGCCGCTGGACGAGGTCCATGTGTCGCCGCTGGACCGCGGTTTCCTGTTCGCCGACGGCCTTTACGAGGTGACCGCCGCCTACAACGGCCGCCTGTTCGAGCCGGAGGCGCACATCGCCCGCCTGCAACGTGGTCTGTCCGAACTGCGCATCGACTGCGCCCTGTCGGCCGGTGAATGGCTGGGCATCATGGAGCGGCTGGCGGCGGAGTCCGGCATCGACGGCGACCTGACCGTTTACCTGCAAGTCACCCGCGGCGCCGCCGCCAGCCGCGGCCATGCCTTCCCGGCCGGCGTCACCCCGTCGGTGTTCGGCATGGCCAGCCCGCTGAAGCGTCCGCCCGCCGCATGGCGCGACCAGGGCGTCGCCGCCATCACCATCCCCGACATCCGCTGGGGCCGCTGCGACCTGAAGACGGTGGCGCTGCTCGGCAGCGTGCTGGCGCAGCAGGCGGCGACCGACGCCGGGGTGGTCGATGCGCTGCAGTTGCGCGACGGCATGGTGACCGAGGGCGCCGCCACCAACATCTTCGTGGTCAAGGACGGCGTCATCGCCACGCCGGTCAAGGACAACCGCATCCTGGAGGGCATCACCCGCATCGCCGTCCTGCGGCTGGCCGCCGAGGCCGGCCTGCGGCTGGAGGAGCGCGACATCCCGGCGGCGGAACTTGAGACCGCCGACGAGATCTGGATCGCCAGCACCACCAAGGAAATCACCCCCGTCACCAGCCTGAACGGCAAGCCGGTCGGCACCGGTGCGCCGGGCATGGTCTGGCGCCGCATCTTCGCGCTGTTCGCCGAGAGGCTGGGGCGATGAGCAGCGCTGCCGCTGCCGTGAAAGCGGTCGACACCGCTCCGAGCCTGCTTTCCGTGGAAGGGCTGAGCGTCGCCTTCGACGGCGAGCATGGTCCCGTGCGTGTGGTCGACGATGTCAGCTTCACCGTGGCGCCGGGCGAGACGGTCGCCATCGTCGGCGAATCCGGCTCCGGCAAGTCGGTGACCTCGCTGTCGCTGATGCGGCTGGTCGATTATGCCGGCGGGCGCATCGTCGGCGGGCGCATCCGCTTCAAGGGGCGCGACGGGCGCGAGCGCGACCTCGCGACGCCGCCGGCCGAGGCGCTGACCGACATGCGCGGCAACGACATCGCCATGGTTTTCCAGGAGCCGATGACGTCGCTGAACCCGGTCTTCACCATCGGCGACCAGATCGCCGAGGCGGTGATGCTGCACCAGGGTCTCGACCGCAAGGCGGCGCGGGCCGAGGCGCTGCGCATGCTGGAGAAGGTTCGCATCCCCGAACCGGCCCGGCTGCTCGACCGCCACCCGCACCAGCTGTCGGGCGGCATGCGCCAGCGCGTGATGATCGCGATGGCGCTGTCCTGCCGGCCCTCGCTGCTGATCGCCGACGAACCCACCACCGCGCTGGACGTCACCATCCAGGCGCAGATCCTGCGGCTGATCCGCCTGCTGCAGGACGAGATGGGGATGGGCGTCATCTTCATCACCCACGACATGGGCGTGGTGGCGGAGGTGGCCGACCGGGTTGTCGTGATGTGGCGTGGCCGCAAGGTGGAGGAGGGCCCTGTCGAGCGCATCTTCCAGGCGCCGCAGCACCCCTACACCAAGGCGCTGCTGTCGGCGGTGCCGAAGCTGGGCGCGCTGCGCGGCCAGGATTTGCCGATCCGCTTTCCCCTGCTCGTGGTCGATGATGCCAAGACGGATGCCGCGCCGCCGGCCCCGCCGGTTCAGGACACCGTGCGCGCCACCGACGCCCCGCTGCTGGAGGTGCGCGACCTCACCACCCGCTTCGACGTGCGCAAGGGCATCTTCGGCTCGCTGAAGGCCCGCGTTCATGCGGTGGAAAAGGTCAGCTTCGCCGTCCGCCCCGGCGAGACGCTGGCGCTGGTCGGCGAGTCCGGCTGCGGCAAGTCGACCACCGGCCGCACCATCATGGGGCTGCAGCACTCCACCTCCGGAACCATCCGCTTCGACGGCGTCGATACCGCGACGCTTGATTCCAACGGTCAGGCCAAGCTGAAGGAGAAGATCCAGTACATCTTCCAGGATCCCTTCGCCTCGCTGAACCCGCGCATGACCGTCGGCTTCAGCGTCGCCGAGCCGATGCTGGTCCATGACTATGTGCCGACGGCCAAGCCGGGCGTGTCGCGCCGCCGCGCCGTCGAGGAGCGGGTGGCGGAACTGCTGACCCAGGTCGGGCTGCGGCCGGAACACGCGCGCCGCTATCCGCACGAATTCTCCGGCGGCCAGCGCCAGCGCATCTGCATCGCCCGCGCGATCGCCTGCGACCCCAAGCTCATCATCGCCGACGAGGCGGTGGCGGCGCTCGACGTGTCGATCCAGGCGCAGATCGTCAATCTGCTGATGGAACTCCAGGCGAAACGCGGCCTGTCCTACCTGTTCATCAGCCACGACATGGCGGTGGTGGAGCGGGTCAGCCACCGCGTCGCGGTGATGTATCTCGGCCAGATCGTCGAACTCGGGCCCCGCCGCGCCGTGTTCGAGAATCCGCAGCATCCCTACACCCGCCGCCTGATGGCGGCGGTGCCGATCGCCGATCCCAGCCGCCGCACCCGCGACCTGCGGCTGCTGACCGGCGAGATCCCCAGCCCGATCCGCAACCTCGGCGACGAGCCGCTGGTCCAGCCGCTGGTGCCGGTCGGCGATGAGCATTTCGTCGCGCGCCACGCCGTGGGCGGCGATTTCTGAACCAAAAAACAGGGAGTTCTCACGTGAAGCGTTTTGCCCTTCCCCTGCTGGCGGGCCTGCTCGCCGGCACCGCGCTGGCCGGTCCGGCCTTCGCCGCCAAGGATCTGGTCGTCGGCATCCCCGACAACATCACCACGCTGGACCCGGCCGACATCAACGACACGCTGTCGCAGTCGGCCAGCCGCACGATGATGCAGGGCCTGTTCGGCTTCGACAAGGACATGAAGCTGGTGCCGCTGCTGGCCGAGAGCTTCGAGGTCAACGACACCGCCACCGAATACACCTATCACCTGCGCAAGGGCGTCACCTTCCATGACGGTTCGCCCTTCAACGCCCAGGCGGTGAAGACCAACTTCGATCGCCTGTCCAACCCGGCCAACCGGCTGAAGCGCCAGAGCCTGCTGGCGATGCTGGCCGAGACGGTGGTGGTCGACGACTACACCGTCACGCTGAAGCTGTCGCAGCCCTTCGGCGCGCTGAACAACAACCTCGCCCATCCCGGCGCCATGATCCACAGCCCGAAGGCGCTGGAGACCTATGGCAAGGAGATCGGTCGCCATCCCGTCGGCACCGGCCCCTACAAGTTCGTCAGCTGGGAAGCCGACACGCTGAAGGTCGAGAAGAACGACAAGTATTGGAAGCAGGGCCTGCCGAAGATCGACCACGTCACGCTGAAGAGCGTGCCGGAGAACGGCAGCCGTATCGCCATGCTCCAGACCAACGAGGCGCAGTTCATCTATCCGCTGCCGCCCGAAATGGTGAAGATGGTGGAAGCCAACAATCAGCTGGAGATCATCGACGCTCCGTCGATCATCGCCCGCTATGTGGCGATGAACACCATGAAGAAGCCGTTCAACGACCCGCGCGTCCGTCAGGCGCTGAACTACGCCATCGACAAGAACGCCTACGCGAAGGTGGTCTATCGCGGCTATGCCGGGCCGCTGGATTCGGCGATCCCGCCGAAGCTCGGTTTCCACGTCACCCAGCCGAACCAGTACACCTACGATCTCGCCAAGGCGAAGGCGCTGCTGGCCGAAGCCGGCTATCCGAACGGCTTCGAGGCCGAGATGTTCGGCCGCAACAGCACCAACTTCATCCGCGGCATGCAGTTCGTCCAGCAGCAGCTGTCGCAGATCGGCGTCAAGCTGACCGTCACCCCGCTGGAGGCCGGTGTCGAGACCGCGCGCGTCTGGGGCGTCGAAAAGCCCGAGGACGCGACGGTGCAGATGCAGTATGGCGGCTGGTCGGCCTCGACCGGCGACGCCGATTGGGGCCTGCGCCCGCTGCTGTGGGGCAAGGGCTTCCCGCCGAAGTTCTTCAACGTCGCGTACTATAAGAACGACACGGTGGACGCCGCCATCGAGACCGGCATCGCCACCGCCGACACCACCAAGCGCGCCGAGGCCTATCGCGTCGCCCAGGAGCAGATCTGGAAAGACGCGCCGTGGATCTTCCTCGGCGTCGAGAACCTGCTGGCCGGCAAGTCGAAGAAGCTGACCGGCTTCTATTACGTCGCCGACGGCGGCCTGCAGATGGAAGAGGCTGATCTGCAGTGATGTGAAAAATCGCCCTCTCTCCCCCGCTCTCGCGCAAACGAAGTTTGCGCTGACGCGACAGGCGGACCTTCGGTCCGCCGATAGCGGGGAGAGGGAGGGGACCCGCGTCGTAGGCGTGGGGAGGGTGAGGGGGCCGGCGCGCTTGCGCGCCGCGAAGGGGCATACTGCCCCTTCGCCATCCCCTGGCACGGGCTCACGCCCGTGCTGCCCCCTCACCCTAACCCTCTCCCCAGGGGGGAGAGGGGATTTTTCATCCGCACCTCCAGGCCCTCCACCAGGACCTCTGCCCCATGCTGAAATATCTCGTCGGCCGTCTCGCCGGCATCCTGCCGGTTCTGCTGGTGATTTCCGTCTTCGTCTTCGGCTTCGTCCATCTGCTGCCGGGCGATCCGGCGCGGCTGG
>CBIHQY010000029.1:0-78193 GCA_966212305.1 uncultured Azospirillum sp. | reverse complement strand
ACTTCCCGTGGAAGAGCGACGGCTACAAGCCGGTCGACAACGGCTTCATCGACGGTATCCCGTACGACGGCCACAAGCCGAACGACTACCTCGCCAAGCAGCCCATCGGCCTGAAGGGCGACCAGAAGGTCGAAGGCGGTCAGGTGGTGGGGGGCTGAGCACTCCCGCCTGCACCCGCCAAATCCCCCTCTCCCCCCCGGGGAGAGGGTCGGGGTGAGGGGGATCCGCTTCGAGGATCTCTTCGGCTCCGCCGAACCCCCTCATCCTAACCTTCTCCCCAGGGGGGAGAAGGGATCTTTCCAAGGGGAAGACTTCCATGACCAGCCTGACCGACACATCCGCCGATCTCGCCCGCGCCCAGCGCAAGGCGCGCCGCGCCCACACCCTCAACCGCATCGCCGCCGTCCTGACCACCGTCGGGCTGGGCTGGCTGGCGCCGCTGCTGCGGCTTGCCGCCGGCGAGAACCCGCGCCAGCAGGGCATCGAGCTGTGGCGCCAGATGGGTGTTCCACTGACCGCCATCCTGCTGTTCCTCGCCGCTTGGGGCTGGGCCGCCCCGCAGGTCCACACCAGCCTCGGCGCCATCCCCGGCCCGGCCCAGGTGTGGGAGCAGGCGACCAACCTCTACGCCGACCACAAGGCCGAACGCGCCAAGGAGGCCGCCTTCTACGAACGGCAGGAAAAGCGCAACGCCGAGAAGCTGGCGAAGAACCCGGCGGCGGAGGTGAAGACCCTGCCCTATGCCGGCAAGCCGACCTATCTCGACCAGATCGTCACCAGCCTGAAGACGGTCTTCACCGGCTTCCTGCTCGGCGCCCTGATCGCGGTGCCGCTGGGCGTGGCGAGCGGCCTGTCGCCGACCGTCAACGCCGCGATCAACCCGCTGATCCAGATCTTCAAGCCGGTGTCGCCGCTGGCCTGGCTGCCGCTGGTCACCATGGTGGTCAGCGCCACGGTGGCGAGCGACAACCCGCTGTTCGAGAAGTCCTTCCTGACCTCCGCCATCACCGTCACGCTCTGCTCGCTGTGGCCGACCCTCATCAACACGGCGGTCGGCGTGTCCTCCATCGACCGCGACCTGATGAATGTCGGCAAGGTGCTGCAGTTGTCGGGCTTCACCATGGTCCGTCGCCTCGTGCTGCCCTCGGCCCTGCCCTTCATCTTCACCGGGCTGCGGCTGTCGCTGGGCGTGGGCTGGATGGTGCTGATCGCGGCGGAGATGCTGGCGCAGAACCCCGGCCTCGGCAAGTTCGTCTGGGACGAGTTCCAGAACGGCTCCTCCAGCTCGCTGGCCAAGATCATGGTGGCGGTCTTCACCATCGGCCTGATCGGCTTCCTGCTCGACCGCGTGATGCTGGCGCTCCAGTCCGCCGTCAGCCACAGCCCCGCCCGCTGACCCTTCACCAGAGGAGACGACGACCATGGCGATCCTGGACCTGAAGGGTGTGTCGAAGTCCTACGGCGGCAACACGGTGCTGCACGACATCGACCTGTCGATCGAAGAGGGCGAGTTCGTCGCCATCGTCGGCTTCTCCGGCTCCGGCAAGTCGACGCTGATCAACCTGATCGCCGGTCTGGCGATGCCGGACGCCGGCGAGGTGCTCTATCGCGGCAAGCCGGTCACCGGCCCCGGTGCGGAGCGCGGTCTGGTCTTCCAGAGCTATTCGCTGATGCCCTGGCTCAGCGTGAAGGAGAATGTCGCGCTGGCGGTCGACGCCGTCCACAAGGCCAAGCCTTCCGCAGAGCGCGGCGTCCTGACCCGCCGGGCGGTGGAGACGGTCGGCCTCGGCCACGCCACCGACCGCCGGCCCAAGGAACTGTCGGGCGGCATGCGCCAGCGCGTCGGCTTCGCCCGCGCGCTCGCCATGAGTCCGGAGATGCTGCTGCTGGACGAGCCGCTGTCGGCGCTCGACGCCCTGACCCGCGCCAAGCTGCAGGACGAGATCGAGGCGATCTGGCGCAAGGACCGCAAGACCGTCATCCTCATCACCAACGATGTGGACGAGGCGATCCTGCTGGCCGACCGCATCATCCCGCTGACCCCCGGCCCCAACGCCACGCTCGGCCCCGCCTTCGCCGTCGACCTGCCCCGTCCGCGCGACCGCACAGCCGTCAACCATGACGAGGACTTCAAGCGCCTGCGCGCCGAGGTCACCGCCTATCTGATGGAGGTCGGCGTCGCCCGCGGCACCGGCGGCGATGATGACCTCGTCCTGCCCGACGTGAAGCCGATCACCGCCGCCCCGCCGCCCGCCGCCTATATCGAGGCGATGGGCGGGCGCGGGATGGAGGACCGCTATCTGGAATTCACCCGCCTGACCAAGACCTTCGCCACGCCGAAGGGTCCGCTGACCGTGGTGGACGGCTTCGACCTGAAGATGCGCAAGGGCGAGTTCGTCTCGCTGATCGGCCATTCCGGCTGCGGCAAGTCCACCGTGCTGTCGATGGTCGCCGGCCTCGCCGACGTGACCAGCGGCGGCATCGTGCTGGACGGCAAGGAGGTGGACGGCGCCGGCCCCGACCGCGCCGTGGTGTTCCAGGCCCCCAGCCTGTTCCCCTGGCTGACCGCCTATGAAAACGTCATGCTCGGCGTCGACCGTGTCTTCCCCCATGCCAACAAGGGCGAGCGCGCCGACATCGCCCGCTATTACCTCGCCCGCGTCGGCTTGGGCGACAGCATGGACCGCAAGGCGTCGGAGCTGTCCAACGGCATGAAGCAGCGCGTCGGCATCGCCCGCGCCTTCGCCCTGTCGCCCAAGCTGCTGCTGCTGGATGAGCCCTTCGGCATGCTCGACAGCCTGACCCGCTGGGAGTTGCAGGAGGTGCTGATGGAGGTGTGGGCGCGCACCAAGGTCACCGCGGTCTGCGTCACCCATGACGTGGACGAGGCTCTGCTGCTGGCCGACCGGGTGGTCATGATGACCAACGGTCCCAACGCCAAGATCGGTCACATCCTGAAGGTGGACATCCCCCACCCGCGCACCCGTCAGGCCCTGCTGGAGCACCCGCGCTATTACGACTACCGGGAAGAGCTGCTGAACTTCCTGGAAGGCGGCCATGCCGGGGTGCCCAAGAAAGCGGCGTAACCGGCGTCCCATCCCCCGGAAAGCCCACCGAAGACGTATCGACAAGCTGGCCCCGCGGGACCAGCTTGTTGTCTTTCGGCAAGACAGACGGGAGAGACGGAGATGAAGCGCGTGACCCTGCCGGACGGTACCGAGGTCCCGGCTCTCGGCCAGGGCACCTGGATGATGGCGGAAGGGCGCGGCGACCGCGCCGCCGAGATCGCCGCGCTGCGGGCCGGCATCGACCGCGGCATGACCCTGATCGACACCGCCGAGATGTATGGCGACGGCGCGTCGGAGGAACTGGTGGGCGAGGCCATCGCCGGCCGCCGCGACGGCCTGTTCATCGTCACCAAGGTCCTGCCCAGCAACGCGTCCCGCATCGGCACGGTGAAGGCTTGCGACCGCAGCCTGAAGCGGCTGGGGATCGACCGCATCGACCTCTACCTGCTGCACTGGCGCGGCGGCGTGCCGCTGGAGGAGACGGTGGAGGCGTTCCAATCGCTGATCCAGGCCGGCAAGATCGCCCGCTGGGGAGTCTCCAACTTCGACGTGGACGATCTGGAGGAACTGGCGGACATCACCGACCTGCACGGCTGCGCCGCCAATCAGGTGCTCTACAACCCCGAACACCGCGGGATCGAGTACGACCTTCTGCCTTTCCAGCACACCGCGCGCATGCCGGTGATGGCCTATTCCCCCATCGGCCAGGGCGGCCGGCTGCTGCGCTCCCCCGCCTTGCTGTCCGTGGCAAAGCGCCACGACGCCACCCCGGCGCAGGTGGCGATCGCCTGGGCGCTGCGGCAGCAGGGCGTGATCGCGATTCCCAAGGCCGGAACCACCGCCCACGCCCTTCAGAATGCCGAGGTGGTGACGCTGACCCTGACCGGGGAAGACATCGCGGAGATCGACAAGGCCTTCCCGCCGCCCAAGCGCAAGCAGCCGCTGGCGATGATTTGAGGATTTAAGATCGGGGCGTCCAGAAATGGCGAAGGCCGCCAGTGATCTTGCCCCACCGAAACGAGGCAAGATCATACCCCCGATGCGCCCGTTGGCGCTTTGATCCTGGCCGTGACATCCTTCACCAGCCGCGACATGCCTCGTACGGGGCGGTGTTCCTGGGAGGATCTGAAGATGCTGAGGTCCGTGATTGCAGCTGCCATCATGGCTGTGACGCTCGCCGCCAGTTCCGGCGCGGCGACCGCGGCGACCGCGCAGCAGGAGAGGATGAAGACCTGCAATGCCGATGCGGCGGCCAAGAGCCTGAAAGGTGACGAGCGCAAGGCGTTCATGAGCACCTGCCTCTCGGACAAGGCGGCCGCCCAACCCACCAAGCCGTTGACGGCTCAACAGGAAAAGATGAAGAAGTGCAATGCCGAAGCGGCCGGTAAAACCGGCGAGGACCGGAAGGCATTCATGAGCAGCTGCCTGAAGGGCTGACCGTCCTGGCTTGCTGCCCGTCCGGACGACCAGACCGTATACGCAGACCCACCCGGCAACGGCGCGCCGTTCCGGGAGTGGGATCTGCCGCCGGGATTGAGCAAGGTGAAGGCCCGGCTGGAGCGCTCGAACGAGGCGGATCGGCAGTTCGTGGCGATCCTCGGCGCCGTTCTCAGCGACGGGCTCGACGCGGTGGAAGCCGATTGACAGGATTGAGGCAAGAACGCGGCGCGTCGGAACGAAGCCAAGTTGGACGTGAAAATGGTCAAGGCCCCAAGGGGTTACCTTGAGGCCTTGGAAATGGTGGTCCCGACTGGGATTGAACCAGTGACCCCTACGATGTCAACGTAGTGCTCTCCCGCTGAGCTACGAGACCACGGGAACCCTAGAACTGTCGCTCCAGTAATGGAGCGGGCGAAGGGATTCGAACCCTCGACCCCAACCTTGGCAAGGTTGTGCTCTACCCCTGAGCTACGCCCGCAAAGTGGCGCGAGTGACGGGACTTGAACCCGCGGCCTCCGGCGTGACAGGCCGGCGCTCTAACCAACTGAGCTACACCCGCGCTGAGGAGCGGCGCCTTTTACAAGACATCACCCCGACAGACAAGACCTAAACAAACCCAAACCTTCAGAAGTGGTGGAGCCAAGGAGGATCGAACTCCTGACCTCTACAATGCCATTGTAGCGCTCTCCCAGCTGAGCTATGGCCCCACTATATTTCTTCCACTCTTCACCAACACTGGAGGTGTTGGTGCGCTTGGAGGGAGTCGAACCCCCACGGCCTTTCAGCCACTAGGACCTGAACCTAGCGCGTCTACCAGTTCCGCCACAAGCGCTTTCCCCGCACCGCGTTGGGCGCCGCGGGGAGCGCTTATGTAGCGGGATGGATCGCGGCCCGCAAGCGGAGAATTCACTCGCCGCGAAAATTTTTCCCAAGCCCGTTCCGGCGGGCCAGAAGGGCCAGTCCGACCCCCACCGCCGCGCCCGCTGCGACCCCTGCGCCGATGCGCCATGCCGTCCGGTTCACGTCGCCGAACACCGTCGCGCCGCGCAGGATCGTCTCCGCCATCGGTTCCGGCCGGTCGGGGTCGAGCAGGCGCTCGTCCACCAGCTTGCGCTCGGTTTCGTTCAGCGGCTCCGGCTCCAGCGGGCGGAGCGAGCGGCCGGCCGGGCGCATCAGCCGGTCCACCATGGCGGTCAGCGACCCGGTCTCCTCCTCCGTCCGCTCCACCTCGGCCACGGCGACGCCCAGATGTTCCGCCATCAGGCGGGTGCGGACGGAGCGGATGGCGCGGCACACCTCCGGCCGTTCGCCTTGCCGGACCTCGATGGCGAGGTCGCATTCGGTGTCCAGCCCCTGGGAGCGGTTGTTGATGTTGGACGACCCCACCCGCAGCAGCCGGTCGTCGACCACCAGCACCTTGGCATGGACATAGATTCCCTCTCCGCCCTCGGTCACCGGCGACAGGATGCGGAAACGCCCGTGCGGATCCTGCTCGCGCAGGCGCTGGACCAGCAGCGAGCGGGCGCTGCCCATCGCCTCCTCCTCCACCCAGCCGGGGGTGCGTTCGGGATTGACCACCACCACCTCCGGCCCGTCGGGTTCCGACAGCCGGGCGGTGATGGCGCCAACGATCTTCTGCGAGGCGAAATACTGGCTTTCCAGATAGATGAAATCGCGCGCGGCGGCGACGGCGGCCAGATACAGCGCCTCGATCTCGCGGGCGCCGCCCTGGGGCTGGTCCGTCATCGGATCGGTACGGGCGATGGCGACGGGGATGTCGCGGAAGTCCGGCGTCAGGTCCTCGGGCCAATACGCCTCGGTCGGCGGCGGCGGGGCCAGCTCCTCGCCGGTCGCACGGCGCCAGCGCTCCCGCGCCAGATCACCCAGCGCCCGCGCGGCCTCCCCGTCGACCGCCGTCGTCACGTCATGGAAGGGGCCGTATGGCTCGCCGCTCGGCCGCACCCGGCGGGGATCGCCGTCGCGGTGGTCTGGCGTGTCCCAACGATCGGTGGTCATGTCGATGCCGCCACAGAAGGCCAGCGCATCGTCGATGATGGCGATCTTCTGGTGGTGGCAGGCGCCCGGCGGATGAGCCGAATCCAGGCGGAAGCGCAGGCGCCGGCTGGTCATCCAGTCCAGCAACACCATCGGCGTCCCGCCGCGGAACGGCATTTTCAGGATCGACAGATCCCATTTCAGCACATTGATGGTCAGTTCCGGCCGCACCCGGACGATCCAGCTCAGGAAATCGCCCAGCTCGTTCGGCACGCCCGGCATCGGGTCGTCGGGCTCCAGCTTGATCCGGGTGTCGAAATCCCAGCCGATCAGCATCACCGTGTGCCGGGCATGGAGGATGGCGGCCTTGATCCGGGCGAAATAGGCGGCGGCGTCGATGATGACCGCCACCCGATCCGCCTTTTCGATCCGCCAGCAGGTCCGGCCGGGCACCAGAACCGGGCCGGCCGGAGTCTGGCCAGCCTGATATGCGGATTCTGGGCGGGCGGCGTCCGGCATCGCGGCCATGTCAAGCTTTCCTTCCGGCGTTGTGGAGCGGCATCGCGGGACCGGCAGCGGAACCGCTGCCATGCCCTTCGATGAACCCCACAGGCCGGGGACGGTTCCCCGATTCCGTTCAGTCCGCCCTGAATCGCAGCCGCATCCGATGGCGGTAGGTTTCGCCGGGATCGAGCCGAGCCGACGGGAAATGGCCGATATTCGGGCTGTCGGGAAAACGCTGGCTCTCCAGCGCCAGCCCGGCGAAGCGGCGGTAGGGCTGCCCGCCCTTCCCCACCATCTTTTCGCTGAGATAGCCGCCGGTATAGACCTGCAACCCCGGCTGGTCGGTCGCCAGCTCCATCCGCCGGCCCGATGCCGGATGCTCCAGCACCGCCACCGGCCGCAACTCCCCCGCCGGCCCGTCCAGGCACCAATTGTGGTCGAAGCCGAAGCCGCCCACCGCTTCCAGCGCCTCGCCCAGCCTCACCCCGCCGCGCAGGTCGAAGGGGGTGCCGTCCACCGGCCGTACCTCCCCTGTCGGGATCAGCTCGGCGCCGACCGGCGTGGTGAAGCCGCCCCGCACCGTCAACCGGTGGTCGCGCAGATCGCCGGAGGCATGACCCCCAAGGTTCCAATAGCTGTGATGGACGATGTTGACGATGGTCGGCCGGTCGGTCGTCGCCGTAATCCGGATGTCCAGTACCCCGTCTTCGCTCAGCTGGTATCGCGTGCTCGCCGTCAGCGTCCCCGGATAACCCTGGTCGCCCTCCGGCGAGACCAGCGTGAAGGTGACGGCGTTCTCCGCCTCATCGACCTTGGCGTCCCAGATGCGCCGGTCGAATCCTTCCGGCCCGCCATGCAGCTGGTTCGGCGGTTCGTTGACGGCCAGCTCATGACGCACCCCGTCCAGCGTGAAGGCCGCGCCGCCGATGCGGTTGCCGTAGCGGCCGCAGGTCGCGCCGAAATAGGCGTCGCTCGCCAGGTAATCGGCGAGCCGGTCGAAGCCGAGCACCACGTCGGCGCTGGTCCCGTCGCGGCCGGGCACCATCATCCGCACCAGCCGGGCGCCGTGGGCGATGACGGTCGCCTCCAGCCCGCCGGCGGACAGGATGAACCCCTCCACCGGCCGGCCCATGACGGTATCGAACAGGAAACTCTCGATGGGCATCACGCCTCCGCCGGTTCGCCGCCGCGGCCGGCCCAGACCGTCAGCAGACCCTTCTGCAACAGGATGAAGACGAACAGCAGCACGCCGATGGCGATCTTGGTCCACCAACTGCTCAAGGTGCCGTCGAAGGTGATGTAGGTCTGGATCAACCCCTGGATCAGCACGCCGACGAAGGTGCCGACGACATAGCCATAGCCGCCGGTCAGTTGGGTGCCGCCGATCACCACCGCGGTGATGGTGTCCAGCTCCACCCCCGTCGCCGCCAGCGAATAGCCGGCGCCGGTGTAGAGCGAGAAGACGATCCCCGCCAGCCCGGCCAGCAGCCCCGACAGCGCATAGACCGCCACCGTCGTCCGCCCGACCGGCACCCCCATCAGCTCCGCCGACTGACGGTTGCCGCCCAGCGCGTAGAGGTTGGCGCCGAAGCGGGTCCAGTGCGCCAGCACCACCGCCGCGACCACCACCCCCAGCATCAGCATCGCCGGCAGGGTGAGCTTGCCCCCGGCGCCGAAGCGCAGCGCGATGTCGTTCAGCTCGCCATAGAGCGGATGGTTGATCGGCACCGAATCGGTGGTCAGGACGAAGCCCAAGCCACGGGCGATGAACATGCCGGCCAGCGTGACGATGAAGGGCGGCATTTGGAAGACATGGATCACCCCGCCCATCGCCGCGCCGAAGCCGCCGGCGGCGATCAGCGCGACGGCGAAGGCGGCCAGCGGGTGCCAGCCGCCATGCTCGATCAGCACGGCCAGCAGCACCGTGGTGAAGCCGATCACCGCCCCCACCGACAGGTCGATCCCGCCGGACAGGATGACGAAGGTCATGCCGACCGCCGTGATGCCCAAAAAGGCGTTGTCGGTCAAAAGGTTGCCCACCACCCGCCAGGAGGCGAAGTTGGGGAACTGCGCCGCGCACAGCAGGAACCCGACCACCAGCACCGCGGTGGTGACGATCAGGGGAAGGAACCGCTGGAGTGCACTGGTCATGGCTTTGCCCCTCCGCTGGTCGGCGCCACCGGCGGCTTGACCGCGCCCATCGGCCGGGCGCCCTTCGGGCGCGGCAGGAACAGGGTCAGCGTCGGCGATTGCAGCAGCAGGACGACCAGCAGGACGCCCGCCTTGACGATCAGGTTGAATTCCGGCTTGAAGCCGCTCAGCAGGATGCCGGTGTTCATCGCCTGGATGATCAGCGCGCCCACCACCGACAGCACCAGTCCGAACCGCCCACCGAGCAGCGAGGTGCCGCCGACCACCACCGCCAGGATGGCGTCCAGCTCCAGCCACAGCCCGGCATTGTTGACGTCGGCGCCGCGGATGTCGGCGGTGACGATCAGCCCGGCCACCGCCGCGCACAGCCCGCACCAGACATAAACGGCGACCAGCACCACCGGCGTATTGACGCCGGCCCCGGCGCTGGACAGCCGATTGATGCCGACCGCCTCGATCATCAGCCCCAACGCGGTCGCCCGCACCAGCAGGGCCGTGACCGCCAGCAACGCGATGGTGATGACCACCGGCATCGGCACGGTCAGGAAGGAGCCGCCGCCGATGAAGGCCAGCGCCGGGCTGGTGAAGGTGACGATCTGCCCCTCCGTCACCAGCTGGGCGATGCCGCGCCCGGCGACCATCAGGATCAGGGTGGCGATGATCGGCTGGATGCGCAGCACCGCCACCAGCAGCCCATTCCACAGCCCGCACAGCAGCCCGGCGGCCAGCGACGCCGCCAGCACCGCCGGCAGGCTCCACCCCGCATCGGTCATGGTGGCGGCCACCGCGCCGGAGATCGCCATGACGGCACCGACCGACAGGTCGACGCCGCGCGTCGCGATGACCATCGTCATGCCGATGGCGAGCAGCGCCACCGGGGCACCACGGTTCAGCACGTCGATCAGGCTGCCGAACAGCCGTCCATCCTGCAGGCGGATGGCGAAGAAGTCAGGAAACAGCAGCCAGTTGGCCAGCAGAACGGCGACCAGCGCGCCATATTGCGGCAGGTTGCGCGACGGACCGGGAGCGGACAGCGTCATTGCCGCACCTCTACGCCCGATCCGGCTACATTCGGCGTTTCCGACGCGATGGCGGCGACGATGCGCTCCACGCTGACCTCCCCTCCCCTCAGTTCCGCGACATGGCGGCGGTCGCGCAGCACGACGACGCGGCGGCTGTAGGCGACGATCTCCTCCAGCTCCGACGACACAACCAGCAGCGCCATGCCGTCGGCGCACAGCCGCTCGATCAGGCGGATGATCTCGGCGTGCGCCCCAACGTCGATGCCACGCGTCGGCTCGTCGAGGATCAGCAGCCGCGGCTCGGTCGCCAGCCAGCGCGCCAGCAGCGCCTTCTGCTGGTTGCCGCCCGACAGCAGCTGGATCGGCCGTTCGGCGTCCGGCGTGCGGATGTCGAGCAGGCGGATGAAGCGGTCGGCGATCTCCTCCTGCCGGCGGCGCGGGATCGGCTTCAGCCAGCCCTGCCGCGCCTGGAGCGCCAGGATGATGTTCTCCCGCACCGACAGCTCGCCGACGATGCCCTCCTTCTTGCGGTCCTCCGGACAGAAGCCGAAGCCGAGCCGCACGGCGTCGCGCGGCCCCTTCAGCCGCACCGCACGGCCGTCCACCGTCGCCTCGCCCCGGTCGGCGCGGTCCATGCCGAAGACCAGCCGCACCGTCTCCGTCCGGCCGGAGCCCAGCAATCCTGCCAGCGCCACCACCTCGCCGGGACGGATGTCGAGATCGAACGGCTCGACGCTGCGCGACTTGCCGAATCCCTTGAAACGCGCCAGCGGCGGACGGCTGTCCACCTCCGCAGGGCCGAGGTCGATGCGGTGCGCCGCCGCCTCCAGCTCGCGCCCCAGCATCATCGCGACCAGATCCAGGCGCGGCAGTTCCGCCGTCCGCCGCTCGCCCACCAGCCGGCCGTTGCGCAGCACGGTGATGCGGTCGCAGACCTCATAGACCTGGTCGAGGAAATGGGTGACGAAGACAATGCCAATCCCGCGCGACCGCAGGGTCCGCATCACCTTGAACAGCACCGCCACCTCCTGCGCGTCCAGGCTGGCGGTGGGCTCGTCGAGGATCAGCACCTTTGCCGACATGTCGACCGCACGGGCGATGGCGATGATCTGCTGCGTCGCCACCGAAAAGCGCCCGAGCGGCGCCGTCACGTCGACCGACAGGCCGTAGGGCATCAGAATGGCCCGCGCCCGCCGCCGCATGGCGCCGCGGTCGACCAGCCCCCAGCGCATCGGCTGGCGTCCCAGGAACAGGTTCTCCGCCACCGACAGGTTCGGCAGCAGGTTCACCTCCTGATAGACGGTGCCGATGTGCAGGCGCTGCGCCTCCTCCACCCCGCGCGGCGCGATCTCCCGCCCCTCCAGCGCCACGCTGCCGCCGTCGCGCTGATAGACGCCGGTCAGCGTCTTGATGAGGGTCGATTTGCCGGCGCCGTTCTCGCCGAGCAGGGCATGGATTTCGCCATGGCGAAGCGTGAAGTCGACGCCGTCGAGCGCCTGGATGCCGAGAAAGGCCTTCGACAGGCCGCGGATCGCCAGCAGCGGCGACGTGGAAGGCGTGGTACGGGGGGGAGCGGTGGATGCCGTCATGGCGGACCTCGCCGGAAGCGCGGAGAAACAATGTGGAAAATCCCCTCTCCCCCCCGGGGAGAGGGAGATTTCAGCCCCGATCAGTAAGCGTCCTTGCGGCGCTCATACTCTTCCTTGGCGGTGTCGGGCGTGAACAGCTTCGATTCCGTCTGGATCCACTTCGGCGGCATCTTGCCGTCCTTCTTGTAGGCGATCAGCGCGTCGAAGGCCGGGCCGGCCATGTTCGGCGTCAGCTCCACCGTGGCGTTCGCCTCGCCTTCGGACATCGCCTTGAAGATGTCGGGCACGCCGTCGATCGACACGACCAGGATGTCCTTGCCCGGCTTCAGGCCGGCTTCCTTGATCGCCTGGATGGCGCCGACCGCCATGTCGTCGTTGTGGGCATAGACGGCGCAGATGTCCTTGCCGCCATTCTCGGCCTTGATGAAGCTTTCCATCACCTCCTTGCCCTTGGCGCGGGTGAAGTCGCCGGACTGGGTGCGGATGATCTTCATCCCCGGATTCTTGGCGACGACCTCGTCGAAGCCCTTCTTGCGGTTGATGGCGGGCGAGGAGCCGACGGTGCCCTGCAGTTCCACCACCGCGCATTTGCCGCCGGTCTTCTTGGCCAGCCATTCGCCGGCCACCCGGCCCTCATGCACGGTGTCGGAGGTGACGGCGGTCATGTAGAGGCTCTGGTCCTTGGTCTCGATCTGCCGGTCGAGCAGCATGACCGGGATCTTCGCCTCCTTGGCCTCCTTCAGCACTGAATCCCAGCCGGTCGCCACCACCGGCGCGATGAAGATCGCGTCGACGCCCTGGGCGACGAAGGACCGCACGGCCTTGATCTGGTTCTCCTGCTTCTGCTGGGCATCGGAGATCTTGAGGTCGATCCCGCGCTTCTCGGCTTCCGCCTTGGCGGTCTTCGTCTCGGCCGCGCGCCAGCCCGATTCCGAACCGATCTGCGAGAAGCCGACGACCAGCTTCTTGGCATCGGCGGCCTGGACGGCGCCCAACCCGATGAACAGCGCCGCGGCAGCGGTGGCGGCGGAGATCACCCATTTCCTGGACATCCGTTTCACTCCCTAAGGTTTTTTGAGGCGAGGTTTTGAGGCGACGTTTTATTGCTGTGCTTGCTGGATGGAGGCAGGCGACGGGACGGGAGCGGAATTTTCCAGATCGCGGCCCGGTCCAAAATTGTTCGTCATGCTTACTTTAAGTACGCAGAACCATAACTGTCCAATACGATTCTCGACCTGTACGATGCCGAAAAGAATATGTCCGGACCAAAATCAGGCCGAAAAAACGGCCGGGCAGCGCAAGGCCGCCCGGCCGTGAGGTGACCCTGCTCCTGTCCGGAACAGGGCCGACGCACCCGAGGGAGAGCGCGCCGGGACGCAACCGCCGCGGCGGGATGGAGAGCAACACCGCGGGCGGCGCGAAGCCGAAGGAAAAGGGGCCAGGACGTCAACCGGCCCTTTTCAGAAGACGAGGCCCTTAGAAGGCGAGATTCGCCTGGACCAGGAACATGTCGCCCTTGTCGCTGTTGGCGGCGACGTCGGAGCTGAGCTTGAAGTGGTTGTATTCCGGCCCGATGGCGAAGCCGGGGGCGACGACATACTTGGCGCCGACGGTGATCAGTTCGAACTTGGACCGGCCGCGCACGGTCAGGTCACCGGCGTCCTTGGCGTTCAGGTAACCCACGCCCAGCGTGGTCGGGCCGAAGGTGTACTGCGCGCCGACGGTCCAGACATCCTGCTTCTCGCGGCTGACGATGCCGGCGGTGCTGGACTTGGCATAGCCACTGTCGCCCGACCAGGCATAGCTGCCGCCGACCTTCAGCCCGCCATAGGCCACCGTCAGGCCGGCATGGGTGGAGGACAGGTCGTCGAAGGTCGCAGCCGTGAGGCTGGAGTCCTTGGCCTTGCCGCCCAGGTAGAACAGGCTGGCATTGACCGCGACGCCGCCGAAGCTGTTGGTGTAGGTGCCGCCGACCTCGTAGACGTCGCGATAGGCGCCGGTGCGGTTGGCCGAGGCCAGCGCGAACTTGGAGCGGTTGACGTCGGTGCCGCTGCTGTCCGACGACGGCTGGTAGGAGGCGCCGAGCTTGAAGCCGGCGATCTCCGGCGTCCAGTAGGTGGCGCGGGTGGCGGGGTTGCCGGAGATCAGGGCGCGGATGTTGCCGATGGTGACGGGCGAATTGGCCGCGCTGTTGCCGAGCCAGGACGGGAAGGAGCCGTCGACGCCGCCGGTGCCCCAGTCGGACGGGGCGATGATGCCGCTGTCGTCGGACGGACCGTTCTCCACGCCCATATGCACGGTGCCGAAGCCGCCCTGAACGAACAGGAAAGCGCGGTCGTAGGTGGCGGTGCGGGCGTTGCTGGCGCCGTTCTCGGCCAGCAGGCGCAGGCGGGCGCCGTATTCCAGCCCGTTGTCGGCCTTGGCCTTCGGCGTCACCAGCAGGCGCAGGCGGTTGCGGAACTCGGTGGAGCGCAGGCCGGCGTCGCGGTCCTGATCGACATAGCCGGCTTCGAAATAGGCGTCGCCACCGATGACCACGTCGAACTTCGACTGGGCGAAGGCCGGGCCGGCTCCCAAGACGGAGACGAGCGAAAGGGTGGCTGCGCCAAGCAGCAGAGCGGATCTCACCATCAGGGTTTCCTCTTAATGCGGTTTGTTCTTGCTTCGGTACTTTGTGCGGGAGCGGTGCTTCGGCAGTGCGCGGACGCACGCCGTCCCCGGCCGCCGAACCCGGCACGCGGCCGGGTACGACGGTCTGTCCTGCGTCAGCGCTCCCTCTGACGCAGCCGTTGCGGGTTTCTGGTGTTGGTCAGTCCTTGCCGGCGGTCAGTCCCGCCCAAGCGCCCCGTCGATGCGCCGCCACAGCCCCAGCGGGTTGCCGTTGCGCAGGGCCTCCGGCAGCAGCTCGGGCGGCAGGTCCTGGTAGCAGACCGGGCGCAGGAAGCGGCGGATCGCCAGCGTGCCGACCGAGGTGCTGCGCGGGTCCGACGTCGCCGGGAACGGGCCGCCATGCACCATCGCGTGGCAGACCTCCACCCCCGTCGGCCAGCCGTTCGCCAGGATGCGGCCGGCCTTGCGCTCCAATGTCGGGATCAGCCCGGCCACCGCCGCCTTGTCCTCCGCGTCCATCTGCAAGGTCGCCGTCAGCTGACCCTCCAGCTTTTCCGCCACCGCTTTCATCGCCGCCACATCCGGGCAGCGGATCAGTAGCGAGGCGGCGCCGAAGACCTCCTCCTGCAATTCCGTGTCGGCCAGGAAGGCGTCTGCCGTGGTGCTGAAGAAGGCCGCCTGCGCCTGGTTCGGGCCGCTGCAGGCCAGACCGCGCGCCAGCGCCGTCACTTCGCCGCTGCCGGCCAGCTTGGCGACGCCGGCGTCATAAGCGGCGTGAATGCCCGGCGTCAGCATGGTCGTGGCCGCGCTGCCGCCGAGCGCCGCAACAGCAGCATCGACGAAGCGGTCGAGGTCGGATCCCTCGACGCCCAGCAGGATGCCGGGGTTGGTGCAGAACTGCCCGGCGCCCATGGTCAGCGAGGCGACAAACGCCTTGCCCAGCGCCTCGCCGCGGGACGCCAGCGCCGCCGGCATCAGGAAGACCGGGTTGATGCTGCTCATCTCGGCATAGACCGGGATCGGCTCCGGCCGCCGGGCCGCCACCTCCATCAGCGCCAGCCCGCCACGGCGCGAGCCGGTGAAGCCAACCGCCTTGATGCGTGGATCGGCGACCAGCGCCGTGCCGATCTCGTTGCCGGTGCCGAACAGCAGCGAGAAGACGCCCTCGGGCAGGCCGCAGGAGGCGACCGCCGCCTGGATGGCGCGGCCGACCAGTTCCGAGGTGCCGGGATGGGCGCCGTGGCCCTTCACCACCACCGGGCAGCCGGCGGCGAAGGCGGACGCGGTGTCGCCGCCGGCCACCGAGAAGGCGAGCGGGAAGTTCGACGCGCCGAACACCGCGACCGGCCCCAGCGCGATGTGGCGCTGGCGGATGTCGGATCGCGGCAGCGGCGTGCGGGCCGGCAGGGCCGGGTCGATGCGGGCCTCGATCCAGCTTCCCTCGCGCACGACCTGGGCGAACAGGCGGAGCTGGCCGACGGTGCGGCCACGCTCGCCCTCCAGCCGGGCGCGTGGCAGGCCGGATTCGGCCATGGCGCGGGTGATGAGGTCGTCGCCGATGTCGAGAATGTTCTGGGCGACGGCTTCAAGGAAGGTCGCGCGCTGCTCCAGGCCGGTCTCGCGGAAGGCGTCGAAGGCGGCCCAGGCCAGGGCGCAGGCGCGGTCGACTTCCGTGGCGCCGCCGCCGTGGAAGCCGGGCTCCAGCGCCTCGCCGGTGGCGGGGTCGACGGCGCGGAACTCGCCCTCGCTGCCGCGGTGGGCGCGCGCGCCGATCAGCATCTCGCCGGTGATGGTCATGATGTCTCCTTTGTGGGCAGGGGTCGGCTGGCGATTGCCCCCAAAAACTCACCGCCCCCAGCGCAGCACCAGCGGATCGAGCCGTCGCGCCGCGTCGAGCAGCCCATCGCGGCTCATCGGATGCGGACCCGCCAGCGGGTGGCGCATCGCGTCGGACTTGATGACGCCGCCCTCCTTCATCAGGATCTTCGCGGTGGCGATGCCGCACTGGCGGTTCTCGTGGTTGATCAGCGGCAGCCATCGCCCATAGGCCGCCACCGCCGCCTCGCGGTCGCCCGCCAGATACGGATCAACGATCTGGCGGATGCCGTCGGGATAGCCGCCGCCGGTCATCGCCCCGGTCGCACCGGCGTCGAGGTCGGCCAGCAGCGTGATCGCCTCCTCGCCGTCCCAAGGACCCTCGATGGCGTCGCCGCCCAGCTCGATCAGCGTGCGCAGCTTGGCCGCCGCCTGCGGCACCTCGATCTTGAAGTAGGAAACCTGCGCGATCTCCCGCGCCATCCGCGCCAGCAGCGGTGCCGGCAGCGCGGTGCCGCTGACCGGCGCGTCCTGGATCATGATCGGAATGTCGATGGCGTCCGACACGCGCTGGAAGAACTCGACGATGCCGGCCTCCGGCACGCGGATGGTGGCGCCGTGATAGGGCGGCATCACCATCACCATCGCGGCTCCCAGATCCTGGGCGCGGCGGCTGCGCTCGGCGCAGGCGCGGGTGCTGAAATGGGTGGTGGTGACGATCACCGGCACCCGGCCGGCGACATGGGCCAGCATCGTCTCCATCAGCACCGTGCGCTCGTCGTCGGTCAGCACGAACTGTTCGGAGAAGTTGGCGAGAATGCACAGGCCGGTGGAGCCGGCGTCGATCATGAAGTCGACGCAGCGCTTCTGACCGTCGAGGTCCAGCTCTCCCGCTTCGGTGAAGATGGTGGGGACGACGGGGAAGACGCCGCGATAGGGGCGTGCGCTGGGCGGCATGGCGATAAGGTCCTTCCTCGAAATCAGATCGGCAGTCAGCGCGAGGCGGGTCCGAACCCGCAGGCCGGCAGGCCGCGTACGCCGGGCTCGCACTCGAACAGCGCGCCGGCCAGCGGTTCCTCGTCCCGGCCATGCGCCGCGGTGGTGATGAACATCCGGTCCAGATCGGGACCGGCGAAGACGCAGGAGGTGACGCGGGACACCGGCAGCGCGATGGCGCGGTCCAGAATCCCGTCGGGGCGGAAGCGGCTGACGCGCGCGCCATCCCAATGGGCGATCCACAGCCCGCCCTCGGCATCGCAGGTCATGCCGTCGGGATAGCCGTCGGCCTCGGTGAAGCGGATGTGGACGCGCTTGCCCGACAGGCCGCCGTCGGTGCCGATGTCGAAGGCGTAGACCGTCCGCGCCGCGCTGTCGGTGTGGTAGATCG
Organism: uncultured Azospirillum sp.; assembly: GCA_966212305.1. Taxonomy (GTDB): domain Bacteria; phylum Pseudomonadota; class Alphaproteobacteria; order Azospirillales; family Azospirillaceae; genus Azospirillum. Next base: position 60,612 of record CBIHQY010000029.1, on the reverse strand, counting down.
TCCGGCCGTCCGGCGACAGCGCCGGCCCGTTGGCGACGGTGTAGCCCTGATCGACCCGTGTGACCGAGCCATCGTGATCGATGCGGTAGAAGCTGCCGGCCGGTACCTCCTCCGCATCGTCCATGCTGCCGACCCACAGCCGGCCTTGCCGGTCGGCCTTGCCGTCGTTCAGGCGGTTGCCCGGCATGTCCGGCTCGATCCGCGCGATCTCCTCGGCAACCGTCGCCTGTCCCGGCTCCAGCCGCAGCCGGACCACCCGGCGCGAGCGCAGCCCGGCGATGAAGCCGTCGCCGTCGGCGCTCTCCACCAGCCAGCAGGCGGCGTCATCCAGTTCCCACCCCGCCTGCGAACCATCGGACAGGCCGTGGCGCAGGATGCGGGAGCCGCGGATGTCGACGAAATAGACGGCATCCTGCCGCGGGGACCAGAGCGGACCTTCCCCCAGCAGCGCCCGAGCCTGCCAGACGCAACGCGCTTCCTGCGCCATACCGCTCGCCCCCCTCACCCTGGCGAACCGCCATTCGTCGGCGGCCTTTTCAAAATTTGTTGACGGCCCAAACGATAAGGGGCCACTTGATAATCGTCCAATACGAAGATCGGCGTTTGCGATAACAAATGTCGTATCCCGGCATCCGCTATCCCGACGCCGCTGCCCGACCGGAGGCATTCCCCCCGTGACCCAGCAACGCTTTTCCCCGAACTGGTTCCAGAAGGCACGGCTGAAGCTGCGCCATCTCCAGCTGTTCGCGGCGCTCGACGAACACCGCAACCTGCACCGCGCCGCCGCCAGCCTGAACATGTCGCAGCCCGCCGCCTCCAAACTGCTGGGCGACCTGGAGGAAACGCTGGGGATCGAGCTGTTCGACCGCCATGGCCGCGGCGTCGAGCCGAACTGGTACGGCAGCCTCATGATCCGCCACGCCCGGATGATCCTCAGCGAGTTGCAGGAGACGGGGGAGGAGCTGAACGCGCTCCTCGCCGGCCACAGCGGCCGGGTGTCGATCGGTACGGTGATGGCCCCGGCGGTGGAGCTGGTGGTGCCGGTCATCAGCAGCCTGACCCGCGAGCATCCCAACCTGAAGGTCGCCGTGGCCGTGGAGACCAGCGACGTGCTGGCCGACCGCGTCCATCAAGGGGTGATGGATTTCGCCATCGGCCGCCTGCCCGGCCATTTCGACCCCACCGCCTTCGAATATCAGGAAATCAGCAGCGAGGAGCTGTGCTTCATCTGCCGCGAGGGCAATCCCCTTCTGCAGCTGGGTCGCCCCCTGACCGCCGCCGACCTGTCCGACGCCACCTGGATCCTGCAGCCGGTCGGCACGCTGCTGCGCGACCGGGTGGAGGCGCTGTTCCGTGCCGAAGGCGCCCGGCTGCCGCACCGGGTGATCGAAAGCGCCTCCCCCGTCATCTCGATGGCGATGGTGGCGGAGACGGAATCGATCACCGTCTTCGCCCGCGCGCTGGCCCAGGTGTTCACGCCCGGTGGCTGCTACACCATCATGCCATTCCACAAGCGCTTCAGCGTCGAACCCTACGGCATCTTCTGGCTGAAGGACCGGCCGCTGTCGCCGGGCGCCCGCACCGTGCTGTCGGCGGTGCGCGCGGCGTCGGAGCGCAAGATGCGCAGGCAGCCCGATGCCGCCGCCCCGGTCCCGGCCGATACCTAAATGCATATCGATTTGCCAAATAATCATATTTGACAGTTATGGGAAAACGGAGGATTGCTAGGGACACAAACCATCGCGTCCGACGCCATCCGCGCCACAGAACGCGGGGGCAGCGTATCGCGTGCCGCAGTAACGGGGAGGATTCCGGTCCATGTCGTCTCCTAAAGGGGCTTCTTTCACCTCCAGGTTCGCCGGCCTCGCCGTCGGCCTGCTCGTCGTCACCGGCGCCGCCGTGCCGGCACTTGCCCAGACCAAGCCGACCGTCGGCATCGCCATGCCGACCAAGTCGTCGGCGCGCTGGATCGACGACGGCAACAACATGGTCAAGTATTTCCAGGAAAAGGGATACAAGACCGATCTGCAATATGCAGAGGACGACATCCCCAACCAGCTCGCCCAGATCGAGAACATGGTCACCAAGAACGACAAGGTTCTGGTGATCGCCGCCATCGACGGGACGACGCTGACCGACGTGCTGCAGAAGGCGGCCGAACAGGGCGTCAAGGTCATCGCTTACGACCGCCTGATCCGCAATTCGCCGAACGTCGATTACTACGCCACCTTCGACAACTTCCAGGTCGGCGTCCTCCAGGCCTCCTACATCGAGAAGGCTCTCGGCCTCAAGGACGGCAAGGGTCCGTTCAACATCGAGCTGTTCGGCGGCTCGCCCGACGACAACAACGCCTATTTCTTCTACAACGGCGCCATGTCGGTGCTTCAGCCCTACATCGACAGCGGCAAGCTGAAGGTGCAGAGCGGCCAGATCGGCATGGACAAGGTGTCCACCCTGCGCTGGGACGGCGCCGTCGCCCAGTCCCGCATGGACAACCTGCTGAGCGCCTATTACGGCGACAAGAAGCTGGACGCCGTGCTGTCGCCCTATGACGGGCTCAGCATCGGCATCATCTCGTCGCTGAAGGGCGTCGGCTACGGTACGCCGCAGCAGCCGATGCCGGTCGTCACCGGCCAGGACGCCGAGGTGCCGTCGGTCAAGTCGATCCTAGCGGGCGAGCAGCGCTCCACCGTCTTCAAGGACACCCGCGAACTGGCGAAGGTCACGGTGGGCATGGTCGACGACCTGCTGGCCGGTCGCAAGCCGCAGGTCAACGACACCAAGACCTACGACAACGGCAAGAAGGTCGTTCCCTCCTATCTGCTGAAGCCGGTCAGCGTCGACGCCTCCAACTGGAAGCAGGTCCTGGTCGACAGCGGCTATTACAAGGAATCGCAGATCAAGTGAGTGAACGGCGCGGGAGGGGGAGCCGACCGGCGCACCCGCTCCCGCGCTCCGCCCAAGAGCGGATCGGGCGATCAGGGGTTTATCCATGGACAGCATTCTTGAGATGCGCGGCATCACCAAGACGTTCCCGGGCGTCAAGGCGCTCGACAACGTCAACCTCTCGGTCCGCGAGGGGGAGATCCACGCGCTGATCGGCGAGAACGGCGCCGGCAAATCGACGCTGATGAAGGTGCTCAGCGGCGTCTATCCGCACGGCACCTACGAGGGTGAAATCCGCTTCCGCGGCCAGCCCGTCGCCTTTCGCGGCATCGCCGACAGCGAGAAGCTGGGCATCATCATCATCCACCAGGAACTGGCGCTGGTCCCGCTGCTGTCGATCACCGAGAACCTGTTTCTCGGCAACGAGCAGGCCAAACGCGGCCGGATCGACTGGATCGCCGCCACCGCCCGCGCCCGCGAACTCCTGCGCACGGTCGGCCTGACCGATTCGCCCGAAACCCTCATCACCGACATCGGCGTCGGCAAGCAGCAGCTGGTGGAGATCGCCAAGGCCCTGTCCAAGGAGGTCAAGCTGCTGATCCTGGACGAGCCGACCGCCAGCCTGAACGAAAGCGACAGCGACGCCCTGCTGGCCCTGCTGCTGCGCTTCAAGGAACAGGGCATCTCCTCCATCCTGATCTCGCACAAGCTGAACGAGATCGCCAAGGTCGCCGACCGCGTCACCATCCTGCGCGACGGCACCACGGTGGAGACGCTGGACTGCCACGACGCGCCGATCAGCCAGGACCGCATCATCAAGGGCATGGTCGGCCGCGACCTTGCCGACCGCTATCCCCGCCGCACCAGCAACCCCGGCGACATCCTGTTCGAGGTGAAGGGCTGGAGCGCCGACCACCCCATCCATCCCGGCCGCCGCGTCGTCCGCGACATCGACCTGCATGTCCGCCGGGGCGAGGTTGTCGGCATCGCCGGCCTGATGGGCGCCGGCCGTACCGAATTCGCCATGAGCCTGTTCGGCCGCTCTTACGGCCGCAACATCCGCGGCCAAGCCTTCCTCGCCGGGCGCCAGATCGACGTGTCGACCATCCGCCGGGCGATGGACAACGGGCTGGCCTACGCCACCGAGGACCGCAAGCATTACGGCCTCGTGCTGGACAACGACATCCGCCACAACGTGACGCTGGCCAAGCTGGACGGCGTCGCCAAGCGCGGCGTCATCCATCACGAGCGCGAGATCGAGGTCGCCAACGACTTCCGCCGCCGCCTGCGCATCCGCTGTTCGGACGTGTTCCAGCAGACGGTCAACCTGTCCGGCGGCAACCAGCAGAAGGTCGTGCTCAGCAAATGGCTGTTCGCCGACCCGCAGGTGCTGATCCTGGACGAGCCGACCCGCGGCATCGACGTCGGCGCCAAATATGAAATCTACACCATCGTCAACCAGCTGGTGGCCGAAGGCCGCGGCGTCATCCTGATCTCGTCGGAACTGCCGGAGCTGCTGGGCGTCGCCGACCGCATCTATGTGATGAACGAAGGCGCGCTGGTCGCCGAGATGCCGGCGGCCGAGGCCAGCCAGGAAAAGATCATGCACGCCATCATGTCCTCCGCCTCGAAATCCACGGCAACGCGCGCCGCCGTGGCCGCTGCTGCCCGGGAGTCCCTGCAATGAGCGCCGAACTGAACATGCCCGCCGCGCCGTCCCGCCAGGCTTCGATGGCCAAGTTCCTGAAGAGCCACATGCGTGACTACGGCATGCTGATCTCGCTGCTGGCGATCGTGGCGTTCTTCCAATACATGACCAACGGCACGCTGCTGCAGCCGCTGAACCTGACCAACCTTGTGCTGCAGAACAGCTACATCGTCATCATGGCGCTGGGCATGCTGCTGGTGATCGTCGCCGGGCACATCGACCTGTCGGTCGGGTCCATCGTCGGCTTCATCGGCGCGCTGGCCGCCATCCTGATGGTGCAGTTCCACTGGCACTTCATCCCCACCGCCATCGTCAGCCTGATGGCGGGCGGCGCCATCGGCGCGGCACAAGGTTACTGGGTCGCCTATTTCCGCATCCCGTCCTTCATCGTGACGCTGGCCGGCATGCTGGTCTTCCGCGGCCTCAGCCTCGCCCTGCTGGCCGGCCAGTCAGTCGGCCCCTTCCCGGTGGAGTTCCAGCGCCTCAGCTCCGGCTTCATCCCGGACGTCTTCGGCACCACCGGCTTCCACACCACGACGCTGCTGCTGAGCATCGCGACGCCGGCCATCCTGATCGCCTTCAGCGTCGCCGCCCGCATGCGCCGCCACCGCTTCGCCATCGAGCAGGAGCCGCTGATCCTGTTCGTGCTGAAGAGCGCCGGGCTGTTCGCGGTGGTTTCCTATGTCGGCTGGCTGCTGGCAACCTACAAAGGCCTGCCGAACGTCCTCATCATCATGGCGCTGCTGATCGGCCTCTACGCCTTCGTCACCCGCGACACCACCATCGGCCGGCGCATCTACGCCCTGGGCGGCAACGAGAAGGCGGCCAAGCTGTCGGGCATCGATACCCGCCGCCTGTCCTTCTACACCTTCGTCAACATGGGCGTGCTGGCGGCGCTGGCCGGCTTGATCTTCGCCGCCCGTCTCAACACCGCCACGCCGAAGGCCGGCGTCTCGTTCGAGTTGGACGTGATCGCCGCCTGCTTCATCGGCGGCGCCTCGGCCTCGGGCGGCGTCGGCCGGGTGACGGGTGCGGTGATCGGCGCCTTCATCATGGGCGTGATGAACAACGGCATGTCGATCGTCGGCATCGGCATCGACTGGCAGCAGGTCATCAAGGGCCTGGTGCTCCTCGCCGCCGTCTGCTTCGACGTCTACAACAAGGGCAAGGCCTGAGGCTTTCCGCCCCGACCGGACTTACCGCCATGACGCTCCCCACCCTCGGTCTCGTCGGCTTGGGCAAGATCGCCCGCGACCAGCACATCCCGGCCATTGCCGCCACCGGCCTGTTCCAACTCGCCGCCGTGGTCAGCCCGGACGGCGCCGGCACCGAAGGAGTTCCGACCTTCCGCTCCCAGGCCGAGATGCTGGCGGCCCTGCCCGGCCTCGACGCAGTGGCGCTCTGCACCCCGCCCGCCGTGCGCCACGGCCTGACGGTGCAGGCCCTGCGCGCCGGCAAGCATGTGCTGATCGAAAAGCCGCCCGCCGCCACCCTGTCGGAGCTTCACGATCTGGTGGCGGAGGCCGACACGGCCCGCCGCACCCTGTTCACCGCCTGGCATTCGCAGTTCAACCCGGCGGTGGAGGAAACCCGCCGCCGGCTCACCGACGCCACCATCCGCAGCGTCGCCATCACCTGGAAGGAGGATGTGCGGCGCTGGCATCCGGGGCAGGACTGGATCTTCGCGGCCGGCGGCTTCGGTGTCTTCGATCCGGGCATCAACGCCCTGTCGATCCTGACCGACATCCTGCCCGCCCCGGTCTTCGTCCGCGCCGCCGACCTGCACGTCCCGGCCAACCGCGACACCCCCATCGCCGCGACGCTGGAGATGAGTGCCGCCCCCGGTTCGCGCATCGGCCGCGTCACCGCCGACTTCGACTTCCTCCAGCAGGGCGAGCAGACCTGGTCCATCGTCATCGAAACGGACGGCGCACGCCTCGACCTCACCCATGGCGGCACCCGCCTGATGGTGGACGGCGAGCCGGTGATGGCCGAGCCCGATACCGAATACCAGCGCATCTACCGCCACTTCCACCGGTTGATAAGCGATGGAGCGAGCGACGTCGACGCCCGCCCGCTGTCACTGGTGGCCGATGCCTGCATGGTCGGGCGCTGGCACCGCACCGACTCCTTCGACTGGTAACGCCGCTTCAGCGACGCCCCCCAACTCCGGCGCCTAGCCATCCACTCCGCGCCCCAACCTGAAACCGGTGTCGACATGTCCGATACGAAGCCCCCCTTCCCCCCCAACCCCTCCGATACAGGGCGTCGGCTGCGGTCGCGCGCGTGGTTCGACAACCCCGCCAACCCCGACATGACCGCGCTCTATCTGGAGCGGTACCTGAACTTCGGCCTGACGCGGGAGGAGCTGCAGTCCGGCGCCCCGATCATCGGCATCGCCCAGACCGGGTCCGACCTCAGCCCCTGCAACCGCCACCATCTGGTTCTGGCCGAGCGCCTGCGCGAGGGCATCCGCACCGCCGGCGGCATCGCCATCGAGTTTCCCGTCCACCCGATCCAGGAAACCGGCAAGCGGCCGACCGCCTCGATCGATCGCAACCTCGCCTATCTCGGCCTCGTCGAGGTCCTGCACGGCTATCCGCTCGACGGCGTGGTGCTGACCATCGGCTGCGACAAGACCACGCCGGCCTGCCTGATGGCGGCGGCGACCGTCAACATCCCGGCCATCGCCCTGTCGGTCGGCCCGATGCTGAACGGCTGGTTCCGCGGCGAGCGCACCGGCTCCGGCACCATCGTGTGGAAGGCCCGCCAGATGATGGCGGCCGGCGAGATCGACTATCAGGGCTTCATCGAGCTGGTGGCCTCCTCGGCCCCCTCGACCGGCTACTGCAACACCATGGGCACCGCCTCCACCATGAATTCGCTGGCGGAAGTGCTGGGCATGCAGCTTCCGGGCTCCGCCGCCATCCCCGCCCCCTACCGCGAGCGCCAGCAGGCCGCCTACGAGACCGGCAAGCGCATCGTCGAGATGGTGCGCCAGGACATCAAGCCGTCCGACATCCTGACCCGCGACGCCTTCCTCAACGCCATCGTCGTCAACTCGGCCATCGGCGGCTCGACCAACGCGCCGATCCACATCAACGCCATCGCCAAGCACATCGGCGTGCCGCTGACGGTGGACGATTGGCAGACCCATGGGCTGGACATCCCGCTGCTGGTCAACCTCCAGCCGGCCGGCGAATATCTGGGCGAGGACTTCCACCGCGCCGGCGGCGTGCCCGCCGTGGTCGGCCAGCTGATGACCAGGGGCCTGATCCGCGAGGACGCCCCCAATGTCAATGGCCGCACCATCGGCGAGAACTGCCGCAACACCGAAATCCTCGACACCCGCGTCATCCACCCGATCGACGACCCGCTGAAGATCAACGCCGGTTTCGTCGTGCTGCGCGGCAACCTGTTCAACGCCGCCATCATGAAGACCAGCGTGATCTCCGACGAGTTCCGCGAGCGCTACCTGTCCAACCCCAAGGACCCGGAAGCCTTCGAGGCCAAGGTCGTCGTCTTCGACGGTCCGGAGGACTACCACCACCGCATCGACGACCCGTCGCTGGGCATCGACGCCTACACCATCCTGGTCATCCGCGGCGCCGGCCCGATCGGCTACCCCGGTGCGGCCGAGGTGGTGAACATGCGGCCCCCCGCCGACCTCATCAAGCAGGGCATCCATTCCCTGCCCTGCATCGGCGACGGCCGCCAGTCGGGCACGTCCGGCTCCCCCTCCATCCTCAACGCCTCGCCGGAGGCGGCGGCCGGCGGTAACCTCGGCGTTCTGCGCACCGGCGACCGCGTGCGGATCGACCTGCGCCGCGGCAGCGCCGACATCCTGATCTCGGACGCCGAACTGGCCGACCGCCGCGCCGCCCTGGACGCCGCCGGCGGCTACCCCGCCCCGCCGTCGCAGACGCCGTGGCAGGAAATCCAGCGCGGCATCGTCGACCAGCTGGACGAAGGCATGGTCCTGAAGCCGGCGGTCAAGTACCAGCGCGTGGCGCAGACGATGGGGATCCCGCGCGACAACCATTGACCGGGCACCCGGGGGCGCCTGTGCGCCCCCCACCGCCCCCACGCATCCCAGCAATGCCCCACCATTTCGTGTGACTTTTCACGCGCGCCCTTGACGTACGTCTCCCTTTGCCCACATAAGGCCTCACGAAACATTCGATCCCAGCCGTCCGACGGCCGCCGACAAGGCGCCTCCGGCCGGGTCCCTCCCACCCCCGAGATCCGCATCGACGAGCGATGCACGCCCGTCCGGCAGCGTCGAATGCCGGCCTAAGTGAGACGTACGACAGAGGCATGACGTTTGATTCAAAGCGGCGCCGGATGGCGCCGAACAACCGCGCACGCAATCGCAACCCGCGTCCGCGTGACGATTTCGACGGCTCCCGCCCGACCGCCAATCCGGTCCATGGCGGCGGCCCCACGGGCCCGGTTCCGGGCAAGGACGAGATCCTGTTCCTTCCGCTGGGCGGCTGTTCCCGCATCGGCATGAACATGGCGCTCTACGGTCACGCCGGCAAATGGCTGATCGTCGACGCCGGCGTCGCCTTCATGGGCGACGAGGCGCCGGGCATCGACAGCCTGATGGCCGATCCGACCTTCATCGAAGAGCGGATGCAGGACGTCGTCGGCCTCGTGGTGACCCACGCGCACGAGGACCATATCGGCGCGATCCACCATCTGTGGCCGCGCCTGCGCTGCCCGATCTATGCCAGCCCCTTCGCCTCCCACATCATCCGGGACCGGCTGAAGGAAAAGGGCGCGCACCGCGCCGCCAAGGTGCAGACCTTCGAGATCGGCGACACGCTGAACATCGGTCCCTTCCGGATCGAGACCATCGCCGTCACCCATTCGATCCCCGAACCGATGTCGCTGGCGATCCGCACGGCGGCCGGCACGGTCCTGCACACTGGCGACTGGAAGTTCGATCCCAACCCGCTGGTCGGCCGCAGCACCGATTTCGCCGCGCTGAAGCGCCTGGGCGACGAAGGGCTGCTCGCCATGATGTGCGACAGCACCAACGCCGACGTGCCCGGCTCCACCGGCTCGGAGGCCGACGCCCGCGCCGGCCTGATCGGCGCCTTCGCCGGCCGCTCCGGCGCCATCGCCGTGACCGGCTTCGCCTCCAACGTCGCCCGCATGACCGCGGTGGCGGAAGCGGCGGCGGCGGTCGGGCGCAAGGTGGTTCTGGTCGGCCGCTCCATGCTGCGCATGGAAAAGGCGGCGCAGGCCTGCGGCTATCTCGACCATGTGCCGGACTTCATGGATGTCCGCGAGGCCTCCTGGACCCCGCGCGACCATCTCGTCTTCCTGTGCACCGGCAGCCAGGGCGAGGAACGGGCGGCGCTCAGCCGTCTGGCCCGCAACGAGCACCGCGAGCTGTGGCTGGAAGAGGGCGACACCGTCATCTTCTCCGCCCGCGCCATCCCCGGCAACGAGGAGGTGCTGGCCGACATCCACGCGCATCTGCGCGGCATGGGTGTCGAGATCGTCACCCCGGCCGATGCGCCGGTCCATGTCTCCGGCCACCCGAAGCGCGACGACCTCGCCCGCATGTATGGTCTGGTCCGCCCCCGCTTCGCCGTGCCGGTCCATGGCACCATCGAGCATATGGAAGCCCATGCCCGCCTCGCCCGCAGCTGCGGCGTCGAACGCGCGCTGGTTCCGGAGGATGGCGACATCCTGCGCATCGCCAAGGAAGGCACCCGTGTGATCGGCCGCATCGAGCCCAAGCGCCTTGCCAACACCGGGCGGGAGCTGATCCGCTGGATCCCGCCGGTGGCGGTGGACGCAGAGGAAGAGCGCGTCGCGGCCTGATTCGCCGCCCCCGCCTCCCCTCTCCGAACGGACAAAAGCAAACGGGTCCTGTGGAACACTCCACAGGACCCGTTCGCTTTTTACGACACCTGAACCGTCATTCGGCCGGGGTGGCGACCATCGGAACCTCGATGGCGCGGGCCTGGAGCAGTTCCTTCCACTTCCTCAGCGCGGCGATCAGGATGATGAAGCCCAGCGTCAGCATGATGATCGAGATGCCGGCATTGAAGGGGTTGTAGCCCTTGGCCGCCTTGTTCAGATAGACGTTGGCGATCATCCAGTAGCCGGCGACGTTCACCGTGACGAACAGGTAGGCCAGCGGGACCAGGCAGGTCAGCATGTAGATCCGCTTCTGGGCCAGCCGCAGGATGATGGTGGCGCCGATGATCAGGCCGACCGAGGCCATCAGCTGGTTCGACACGCCGAACAGGGCCCAGACCGAGTTGATGTCGCCCGACGTCAGCAGATACCCCCAGGCCACACAGGCGATGACGCTGGCGATGATCGAACCGGGAACCCAGTCCAGCCGCTTCATCGGGGCATAGAGGTCGCCCAGCAGATCCTGAAGCAGGTAACGGGCGACGCGGGTGCCGCTGTCCACGGCGGTCAGGATGAACACCGCCTCGAACATCACGACGAACTGGAAGAAGTAGGAGGCGAGGCTGTTGAACCACGGCACGCGGGTGAAGATCTCGGTCATGCCGACCGCCAGCGTCACCGCACCGCCGGTCCGGCCATAGAGGTCGAGGCCGATGTCCTGGCTCAGACGCGGCAGGTCGACGACATTCATGCCCAGGGCCTTGAAGGCGGCCGGCGCGGAGTTGATGGCGAAATAATCGGCCGGGTGCAGCGAGGTGGCGGCGATCAGCGCCATGACGCCGACCAGGCATTCCGCCAGCATGCCGCCGAAGGCCACCGGACGGATGTCGCTCCACTTGTCGATCAGCTTGGGCGTGGTGCCCGAACCGATGAAGGCATGGAAGCCGGAGATGGCGCCGCAGGCGATGGTGATCGAGATGAAGGGCCAGACCGGGCCGTTCAGCACCGGGCCGCCGCCATGGATGAAGTCGGTCAGGGCAGGGAAGCGGATTTCCGGGTTGATGAAGACGACACCGACGACCAGCGCGCCGAACACGCCGATCTTCATGAAGCTCGACAGGTAGCCGCGCGGGGTCAGCAGCATCCACACCGGCAGGGCGGTGGCGAAGAAGGCATAGACCGGCAGGGCAATGGCCACGGTTTCGGCATGCAGCGTCAGCCACTCGCCAACCATGGTGCCCTGGATGTAGGGACCGGCGAAGACCGAGGCGGCGATGGCGGCGATGCCGACCTGGGTGGCGCCCTTGGACGATCCGGTGACCCGCTCGTAAAGGCCGAGCGCGATGGCGATGGGGATCGTCATGAACACCGCGAAGGTACCCCAGGCGTTGCGTTCCAGCGCATGGACGACGACCATCGACAGGCCGGCCATGGTGATGGTGATGATGAACAGCATCGCCAGACCGGTGCACCAGCCGGCCACCGGGCCGAGTTCGGCCTTGGCGACTTCGGACAGCGACTGTCCCTTGTGCTTCATCGAGGCGAACAGCACGACGGTGTCGTGCACCGCGCCGCCGATGACGCAGCCGATCAGCAGCCAAAGGAAGCTCGGCAGATAGCCGAACTGGGCGGCCAGCACCGGGCCGACCAGCGGGCCGGCGGCGGCGATGGCGGCGAAATGCTGCCCGGCATTCACCCACTTCTTGGTGGGCACATAGTTGCGGCCGTCCGCCAGCATGTGGGACGGGGTGACTTCCGAATCGTCGGCACGGAGAACCTTGCGCACGAAGAACACGCCGTAAAAGCGGTAGCAGAGCGCAAGAATGCAGAGTGTCGCGATCACAAAGGTTAGGGCGTGATCCATGACGGCTCTCCTGAGAAGGATATGCCGCCGGTGTACGCCGTCCCTTTATGCCCGTGGGGTGGAATGCCGCGAGCGGCAGCCGGGAGGTGCTGAGCGGCAGCCGGCAGGGGGCGAGCGGCGGCGCTCAAGCCCCCGTCGCTTGCCGCTGCCCCGCCCAGGCTCATTTGCCGCCGGTGACGTCGAGGAAGGTGCCGGTGATGAAGGAGGCCTCGGCGCTCGCCAGCCACAGGATCGCCCGCGCGACCTCCTCGGGCTGGCCGCCTCTTCCCATGGGGATCGACTCCTTGACGCGATCCACCCGTCCCGGCTCCCCGCCGCTCGCATGCATGTCGGTGTAGATGTGGCCGGGGCGGATGCAGTTGACGCGGATGCCGTCCCGCGCGACCTCCTTGGCGAAGCCGATGGTGAAGGTCTCCAGGGCGCCCTTCGAAGCGGCATAGTCGACATATTCGTTCGGGCTGCCGAGCCGGGCCGATGCCGACGAGATGTTGATGACCACGCCGCCCCGCCCGTTGTGGCGGTGTGACATACGCTTCGCCGCCTGCTGCGCGCAAAGGATCGGGCCGATCGCATTGACCGCAAAGATGCGCTGCATCCGCTCGAAGTCGAGATCCTCGGTCCGGCACTGCCGCGCGAGCACCGCGGCGTTGTTCACCAGCACGTCGATGCGGCCGAACTCCCGGTCGATCTCGGCGAACAGCGCGGCGACCCGGGCCGGATCCGCGCTGTCGGCGCGCACCGCCAAGGCGCGGCGCCCCAAGGCTTCGACATCCGCCACCACGGCAAGGGCGGCGGCCTCGTCGGCGACGAAGCTTATCGCGACATCGTAGCCCTGGGCGGCGGCAAGCCTTGCGGTCGCGGCGCCGACGCCACGCCCCCCGCCCGTTATCAGAATCAGCGGCGCCTGGGAATCGGTGGTCATTGCAAGACTCTCCAAGTGGTGGCGGGACGTTCAGGCAGCGCGGGGAACAGCGGCGCCCAGATGGGGCCTCAGCATCAGGACAAGCGGAACGATCAGGGCGGCGGTCGCCGCCGAGGCCAGCACGCCGGTCGTCTGGCCGCTGTGATCGGCGATTGCGCCGTAGAGGATCGGAGCCAAGCCGCCTGAACCGATGACGCTGGTGTAGAAGACCGCGAAGGCCCGGCCGGTATCGCTGTTGGAAAGCTCCGGCACGGTGCCGTAAAGCACCGAAGAGGTGCCGTTGAGCACGATGCCGAGCAGCGGCAGCAGGATCAGCGTCGGCGTCAGCGACGTGAACAGCGTCGCCGCGATCAGCACCGCCGTGGCGGCTTCGGTCACCATGACGCTGCCGACGACCCCCAGCCGTTCCCCGAGCAGGCCGCATGTCGCCTTTCCCAGTGCGCCGCCGATGAACAGCAGGGCCAACGCGAGGCCGACCGTCGCGGTGTCTCCGCCCTGGCCATGGATGAGGAAGGGCAGAAACAGCAGATAGCCCATGCGGGTCGCCGTATCGAGCGCGCCGATCACCGTCAGGATGCCGAAGCCGCCGCGGCCTTGCCCCGCCGTGGTCCCCGTCTTCGCGGCCCTCACGATGGGAACCGCCGGCGCCAGCGGCAGCAGGGCAAGCGACACGACGAGTCCGATCGCCGCCATCAGTCCCAGCACCGGCTGCCAGCCAAAAATCGGCAACAGCAGCGCGACGAGCGCCGGCAGCGCCGCTTTCCCGAGATCGCCCGAGAAATTGTAAATGCCGAGCGGACGCCGCGATGCCGAGCCGTAACTGACGGTGACGAGCATCGAACCGCAGGGGTGCTGGATGCTCGATCCGATGCCGGCGACGACGAGGCCGACGCACAGACCGGCAAAGCCCAACGGCAACGCCATGATCAGCAAGCCCGCCGCCGCAAGGACGGTCGACAAGATCAGCGCCGCCCGCGGCGACAGGCCGCGCAGAGCGCGGTCAGCCGGGATCTGAAGGCCTCCCATCGTTCCAGAATAGAGCGCGCGGACGATTGCAAGCGCCGCATAGGAAAGGCCGAACTGCGCCTGCCACACCGGCAGGAAGACATAGAGGGCATCGGTGTACCCGTCATGCAGCGCATGGGCAAGGCACGCGCTCGTCAGGCTCTTTCTTTTCCCGGTCCACCAATCTCGTGATTTCATCTTTGATGGAGTCCTCGCAGACGCGACAAGCATTGTTCGGCTGGGCCAATTCCAACGGCATGCTATACGTGTGAGAATTCATCGACTAGTATGCTTTGACTCACGGATACCGTTCCTTTTCCTCACGGATCGACTCACCGATAGCCCATGCGCCGCCTCCCTCCCCTGAACGCCCTGCGCATTTTCGAGGTCGCCGCCCGCACCGGCAGCTATGCCGAGGCCGGGGCTGAACTCGGCCTCACCCATGGCGCGGTGAGCCGGCAGATCGCCACGCTCGAAGGCTGGCTCGGGCAGAGGCTCTTCGTGAAGGACGGTCGCCGCATGGTCGCGACGCCGATGGCGAGGATCTTCGCCGCCGAGGTCGGTCTGTCCTTCGACCGGCTGGCCGTCGCGGCGGAAGCCTGCGGACGGCCCGACGCGCGCCGCATCCTGCGCGTCAGCGCTCCGACCAGCTTCGCGATGCGCTGGCTGATCCCGCGGCTCGGCCGCTACCACGCCGACCATCCGCAGGTCGAGGTGGCGGTCACGACGGTTTCGACCGTGCTTGAAGAGTTACGCGGCGGCGTCGACGTGGCGATCCGGCGCGGCGTCGCTCGGGACCATGTGTGGCCCCAGCATCGCGTCGTTCCGGTGCTGGATGATGTGGATACGCTGATCATGAGCCCGGCGCTGTTCGCGCAACGGCCGATCCGCAAGCCCGCCGACATCGAGGGGCACACCCTGCTGGCGAGCGAAACCCGCCCAGGCGACTGGAGCGGCTGGCTTGAGGCCGCAGGGCTCCAGCACCTTGCCGGGCATCCCCGCCAGATATTCGATCATTTTTACGTAACCCGCCAGGCGGTGGAGGATGGGCTTGGCATCGGGATCGGCCCGTTGCCGATGCTCGACATCGACATTGCTAACGGCAGGCTGATGACGCCGCTGCCCGAGATCCGGGTTCCAAGGACGGGGTACGTCGCCCTTGTTCCACGTCAGGCCGATGCCGGAAACCTGATTGCCGGCTTCGTCGACTGGCTTGTCGGAGAATCACGGGGACCACGGTGACGGGACGGGCCGACAGGATGTCCCGGAACCGCTCAAGCCCCGGAATGCGCCGCCCGGGCCGTCAAACCGCCGCTCGCCGGAAACCGGCCCCGTGCGTGCGGCAACGGCGCTAACGTGGGACGTCCCACAACGCCGGCTCCCGCCAGAGATCTCCGATGAACAGCCCCTGCCCCCGCACGCCCCTGCGCAAGGTCCTCGCCAACCTGCGTCGCCTGTTCAACGACGACTCCTATGACCGCTACCGCGAGGCCCAGGCGCGCCTCGCCCCGGAGGAGGAGCCGCTCGACGAGCGGTCATTCAAGGCGCGGCAGATCCTGATGACTCTGGGACGCGGCTGCTGCGGGCGGTAGCCCCCTCCCCTTTCCCCACCGCAGGCCCCGCCTCCGGGTTCAGCCCCGGCATCCGCGCCCGGCTGCCGCTGCGTTCGGAATAGGCGCGGGTCAGTTCCGCCCCGAACAGGAAGATCACCGCCGAATAATAGACCCACAGCAGGATCAGCACGAAGGAGCCCGCCGCGCCATAGACCGTCACCACGCCGCTGGTGGCGATGTAGAAGCCGATCAGGAACTTGCCCACCGCGAACAGGAAGGCGTTGGCCGCTGCCCCCAGCCAGACGTCGGTCCAGCGGATATAGGTGTCGGGCAGGATGCGGTAGATCAACGCGAACAGCCCGGTCAGCACGGTCCATGACGTCACCATGTCGACCAGCCACAACAGCGACGGCATCGCCGGCAGAAACGCCGACGCCCAGCGGCCTGCCGCCGCCAGCGCCGCGCTGACCACCAACGAGACGATCAGCAGGAAGCCGATGGCGCCGATCAGCGCCAGCGCCTTCAGCCGGACCCGCACCAGCCATGTGATGGTCGATTCCTGCGGCGCGGCCACCCGCCAGATACGGTTCAGCCCTGCCTGCAGCTCGACGAAGACGGTGGTGGCGCCGACCAGAATGGTGCCGATGCCGATGACGCTGGCGACGATCCCGGTCTCCCGCGCCCCGGCCCGCGCGATCAAATCCTGCACCGTCTGGCCGGCGTCGCGCCCGACCAGCGCGGTCAGCTGCTCGATCAGGGCGCCGCGCGCCGCCTCGTCGCCGAACACCAGCCCGGCCAGCGCGATCACCAGGATCGCCAGAGGCGCCAACGAGAAGATGGTGTAGAAGGCGATGGACGCCGCCATGCTCATCGCGTCGTCGTTCATCCAGCCATAGGCCGCATCGACCACGATCCCCCACCAACGCCGCACGCTGCCCATAGCCGCCCTCCGTCCCGACCCGTCGTTCAGGTAACACCGGCGGCGGCCATTCGGTCATTCCCCTGGGACCGGGGGCGTGTTTCATCCTGCCCTACCCGCCTTGCGGGTCTCCATGATAGGAAAGAGGCGTCGGCGGCAAGCGGCCGTTGAACAGTGAACGGCACGGCGAAAACCGTTTCACACCGTTCCAAACGTTCCATCCACGCCAAGGCAGGAGATCCGCCCGGTGTCGCAAAAGGTGATCGGCCTGATCGGAGGCATGAGCTGGGAAAGCTCCGCCGAATATTACCGAATCGTCAACGAGGGTGTCCGCGACCGGCTGGGCGGGCTGCGCTCGGCGCGCTGCCTGATGTGGTCCTTCGATTTCGCCGAGGTCGAGGCGTTGCAGCATGCCGGCCGCTGGGACGACGCCACCGCCCTGATGATCGACGCCGCCCGCCGGCTGGAGCGCGGCGGCGCCGACTTCCTGCTGATCTGCACCAACACCATGCACCGCATGGCGGCCGAGGTGCAGGCCGCAGTCGCCATCCCGCTGCTGCACATCGCCGACCCCACGGCAGAACGCATCCGCGCCGCCGGCCACCGCCGCGTCGGGCTGCTCGGCACCGCCTTCACCATGGAACAGGACTTCTACAAGGGCCGGCTGGCCGACCGCCACGGTCTGGAGGTGCTGATCCCCGACGACGCCGACCGCGCGACCGTCCACCGCATCATCTACGAGGAGCTGGTCCAGGGCCGGGTCGAGGCCGCCTCGCGGCAGGCCTACCGCGAGGTCATCGCCCGGCTGGTGGAGCGCGGCGCGGAGGCGGTCATCCTCGGCTGCACCGAGATTATGCTGCTGGTGAAACCGGAGGACAGCGCGGTTCCCCTGTTCGACACCACCGCCATCCATGCCGAAGCGGCGGTGGAGCGGGCAATCGCCGGCTTCACCCCATCCCCAGCCGCTCCTTGAGCGCGCCCAGGAAGCGGCGGCTGACCGGCACCACATGGCCGCCGCTGGTCTGAATCTCCGCCAGCCCGCCGTCGACGAAGCGGATTTCCCGGATGCGGTCGGGGTTGACCAGATGCTGGCGGTGGCAGCGGAACAGCGGGCTCTTCTCCTGGATGGTGTGCAGGGTCAGTTCGGTGAAGCGCTCCTGCCCGTCCTCCCCCACCACATAGACGCCGGCGGGGCGGGAGACGACATACTCGACATCGGCCAGCTTCATCAGGGTGATGCGGTTGACCCCGGTGCAGGGGATGTGGCGCAACTCCGCCGCACCCGGCAGGACCGACACCTCCTGCGGCGCGCGCTGCCGGCGCAGGCGCTGCAGGGTCTTCTCCAGCCGGGCCGGATCGGCCGGTTTCAGCAGATAGTCGAAGGCATGTTCCTCGAAGGCCTGGATGGCATACTCGTCATGGGCGGTCAGGAAGACGATGCGCGGCATCCTTTCAGGATCGAGCATGCTCAGCATCTCCAGCCCGCTGACCCGCGGCATCTGGATGTCGAGAAACACCACGTCGGGCGCCTGCCGGTTGATGGCGCCGATGGCCTCGATGGCGTTGGCGCATTCGCCGACGATGCGGATGTCGGCGGCCTCCTCCAGCATCCGGCGCAGCTCTTCCCGCGCCAGCGGCTCGTCATCGACGATCAGGACGGTCATGGCGGGCGGCATCATGCGGACACGGTCTCTTCCAGGGGCAGGCGCAGGGTGACGCGGGTGGCGGCATCGGGTTCGCAGGCGACCGAAACGCCGTAATCCTCACCGTAGCGGTTGCGGATGCGGCGGTCGACGATGGTCATCCCCAGCCCGTCGCCGCCCGGCTTGGCCTCGTACAGCCCGGCATTGTCCTCCACCGACAGCAGCAGGTCGCCGCCCTCCCGCCGCGCCGCGATGCGCACCAGCCCGTCGCCCAGAAGCTGCGCGGTGCCGTGCTTGATCGCGTTCTCCACCAGCGGCTGGAGCGAGAATGCCGGCAGCCGGGCGTGGCGCAGGTCGTCCGGCACCTCGATTTCGACAGCCAGCCGGCCGGTGAAGCGGGCCAGCTCGATCTGCAGATAGGCGCTGACATGCTCGATCTCGTCGGCCAGCGTCGCCATCTGGCTCGGGCGCTTCAGGTTCTTGCGGAAGAAGGTCGACAGGTTCTGCACCAGCTGCCGCGCCCGCTCCGGATCGTTGCGGATGACGGCGGAAATGGTGTTCAGCGCGTTGAACAGGAAATGCGGGTTGACCTGCGCATGCAGCAGCTTGATCTCCGACTGCGCCAGCAGCGCCTTCTGCTGCTCGTAGCGGCCGGCCAGGATCTGGTTGGACAGCAGCCGCGCCACGCCCTCCCCCAGCGTGCGGTTGATGGTGGAGAAGATCTTGGTGCGCGGCTCGTACAGCTTGATGGTGCCGATCACCCCGCCCTCCTCGCCCACCAGCGGGATCACGAGCGCCGCCCCCAGCCGGCAGCCCGGACTGATCGAGCAGCGATAGGCCACCTCGTTGCCGTCGGCATAGATCACCTGATTGCTGGCGATGGCCTGATGGGTCTGGGGCGAGCTGATCGGCGTGCCGGGCAGATGGTGGTCGTCGCCGATGCCGATGAAGGCCAGCAGCTTCTCGCGGTCGGTGATGGCGACGGCGCCGACGCCGGTCTCCTCATAGATGATGCGGGCAACGCGGGTGCTGTTCTCGCTGTTGAAGCCGCCGCGCAGCACGCCGTCGCAGCGCGCGGCGATCTTCAGCGCCTTGGCGGAAAAGGCGCTGGACTGCTTCTCGTCCAGCACGCGGCGCTCCAGCAGGATGCGCATGAACAGCGCCGCCCCAAGCGTGTTGGCGACGATCATCGGGGCCGCCACCACCTCCACCAGATGCAGCGCCGCCTCGAACGGCCGGGCCACCGCCAGGATGATGAGCATCTGCACCAGTTCGGCGACGAAGGTGACGGCGCCGACGCGCAGCGGGTTGAACAGCGGCTCGATCCGGCCCTGCCGCACCATGTGGCGGTGGACCAGCCCGCCGATCAGCCCCTCCGCCATGGTGGAGATGGCGCAGGCCAGCGCCGACATGCCGCCCAGCGAATAGCGGTGCAGTCCCCCGGTCAGCCCGACCGCCAGCCCCACCGACGGCCCGCCGAAGATGCCGCCCAGCACCGCGCCGATGGCGCGGGTGTTGGCGATGCTGTCGTCGATGTGCAGGCCGAAATAGGTCCCCATGATGCAGAACATCGAGAAGATCAGGTAGCAGGCCAGCTTGTGCGGCCAGCGCACCGTCACATGGGTCAGCGGCAGGAACAGCGGCGTGCGGCTCAACAGATAGGCGATCACCAGATAGACGCACATCTGCTGAAGCAGCGAGAGGATCAGGGTGAAGGGCTCGACTGGCATGGCGGTGCTTCCAACGGCGGCCCTGAAGGACGATGGCCGCTCGCCGCCATCCTACACCGGCCGGGCGTCCCCGCCGATGGGACATCCTTGCATCCCTACACCCGCGCCGCCACTCACCTCCGGCGAGGTGCCGGGTGCAGCAGCGCCATTTCCGGCGTCACCGACTGCCGCATCGCCGCCTCCCATTCACTCATGGTGACGAAGCGCAGGCCCCGCTTCTCCCCCTCCTCCAGGATCGCCGGCAGCGCCGCGACGGTCGCCGCCTTGGTGCTGTGCATCAGCACGACGGCGCCGGGCACCAGCCTTGCGGTCACCCGGTGGCGGATCACGTCGGGAGCGCTGTCCTTCCAGTCCTGGCTGTCGGCGGTCCACTGCACCGTCGCCATGCCGTGCCGGCGCGCCAGCGCCGCCAGCGCGTCGTCCACATCGCCGAAGGGCGGCCGGAACCACGTCGCCGTCACGCCGACCGACGCCAGCGCCTTCTCCGCCTGCGCCAGGTTCCACTCGCGCTCCGCCGGCTTCAGGTCGGTGGTCATCGGGTGGGTCTGGGTATGGCTGCCGACCTCGTTGCCGGACGCCGCGACCAGCCGGGCGATGTCGTGATGCGCCGGGATCTTGGCGCCGATGTAGAAGAAGGTCGCCTTCGCCCCATGCGCCTTCAGGATGTCGAGGATGCGCGGATCATTGGCATCCGGCCCGTCGTCGATGGTCAGCGCGACCACCCGCGCCTGCGGCAAGGTCCGGTCGACCTGATCGAGGTCGAGGTCCGATCCGGGGATCAGATGCTCCGTCACGAAGGGAGCGGCGCCATGGGTGGCGGCATAGCTGCGCTGCCCGGCCATGGCCGAAACGGGCAGGGCGAGCAGGGCCGCCGCCAGCGGCAGGACGGCACGGCGGAACAGGGTCATCATCGCGGGCGCACATGGAAAAAGCCGGAGCCGCGCCCCTCCCTTCGAAAGGGGTAGGGCGCGGCGGAAGGCCGAGCATTGCTCCCGCCGCGGACGGCGGACAAGCGATAACTTGGAGACCCTGGCCGGCGTTCCCCTTACGCCCCGAAACGGCCCTTGTGCGCCTCTCGCAACAGGTTCTTCTGCACCTTGCCCATGGCGTTGCGCGGCAGTTCATCGACGAAGGCCACCGCCTTCGGCACCTTGAAGTTCGCCAGCTGCTCCCTGCAGGCGCCGACCACCGCCGCCTCATCGACCGCGGCCCCCGGCCGGCGCAGCACCACCGCCATCGCCGCCTCGCCGAAATCCGGGTGGGGGATGCCGATCACCGCAGATTCCACCACGCCGTCGATGCCGTCGATCACCGTCTCCACCTCCTTGGGGTAGACGTTGAAGCCGCCGGAGATCACCAGATCCTTGGCACGGCCGATGATGTGGACATAGCCGCGCTCGTCGATCCGGCCGACATCGCCGGTGATGAACCAGCCGCCGGGGCGGATCTCCTGCGCCGTCTTCTCCGGCATCCGCCAATAGCCGGAAAACACGTTCGGCCCCTTCACCTCCAGCACGCCGATCCCGCCTTCGGCGACCGGCTCTCCCGTCTTCTCGTCGGCGACCCGCACCGACACCTCGGGCAGGGGGAAGCCGACGGTGCCGGGGATGCGCTCGCCGTCCAGCGGGTTGGAGGTCAGCATGCCGGTCTCCGTCATGCCGTAGCGTTCCAGGATGGCGTGGCCGGTGCGCTCCTTGAACTCCCGGTGGGTGTCGGCCAGCAGCGGGGCGGAGCCGGAAATGAACAGCCGCATATGCGCCGCCGCCTCCCGCGTCAGGCGCGGGTCGGCCAGCAGGCGGGTGTAGAAGGTCGGCACCCCCATCATCACGGTCGCCCGCGGCAGCAGGCGGAACACGGCGTCCGAATCGAACTTCTGCAGGAACAGCATGCCGGTCCCGTTCATCAGCACGCAGTTGGTGGCGACGAACAGGCCATGGGTGTGGAAGATCGGCAGGGCGTGCAGCAGCACGTCGTCCGGCCGGAACCCCCAGATGCGGTGCAGGGTGGCGGCGTTGGACGACAGGTTGCGGTGGCTCATCATTGCCCCCTTCGACCGCCCGGTGGTGCCGGAGGTGTAGAGGATCGCCGCCAGATCGTCCGCCGCGCAAGCCACCGTGTCGAACTCCGGATCGAGCCCGGCCGCCCGTTCCGGCAGACTGCCGTCGCCGCCGGTGCCCAGCGTCAGCAGCGTGCCCACCCCCGCGCCCGTCGCGGTGTCGGCCAGCGCCGCCTCGTTGCCCGGCGTGCAGACGAAGACCTTCGGCTCGGCATCGCTCAGGAAGTAGCCGACCTCCGCCCTGGTATAGGCGGTGTTCAGCGGCAGATAGGCGGCACCGACCCGCAGGCAGGCGAGATAGAGGAAGACCGCCTCCGGCGACTTCTCCACCTGCACCGCCACGCGATCGCCCTTGGCGACGCCCAGCTCCGCCAGCAGCCGGGCATAACGGCCGCTGATCTCCATCAGGTCGCGGTAGCTATAGCGGCGGCCGGACTCGAGCTCGATGAAGCTGCTGTCGGCATCGGCGGGAAAGCGTGCGGCGGCGATGTCGAAGAAGTTGTCGCTCATTCTGGTCGGACCCCTGCGGAACGGATTGTCCATCATACACATCAATGGGGCAGGGGGAATCCCCTCTCCCCCCCGGGGAGAGGGTTAGGGTGAGGGGGTCGCACCGCGTGCCTCACCCGAGAATCCACCGTTGTGCATCCCCCTCACCCCGGCCCTCTCCCCGGGGGGAGAGGGGGGCACAGGCAGCAACCGCGAAAAATGTGGGACGTCCCACATCCGCACCTCCGGATCATCGGCACGAACAGTGGCGGGCGCTCTCAACTTGAGCAGCACCCCATTACCATCAACTCTCCCACGCGCAAAAAATGTGCGCCAACCAGATTATTTCTGGTGGAAACCCTTGAAGTGCTCGCGTAAGCACGAGTCAAGACGCGGGAAAATCAACGAACAAACACAACCTCACGCGATTGACATGCCCACCCCGCCCCGGCAGTGCCGCCGGACGATACAGGAGACGGAGCAAATGACCGCCGAAGACCCCAACAAGAGTCCCCCCTGCTTCGACTGCGCGACCAACGCCACCCAGCGGCTGGACGAGATGTTCATCGCCATGGGCCAGATGAAGCGCATCGCGCTGGGCCAGAAGCCGGCGGAACGCGCGGTGTTCCGCAAGCTGCACGGGGCAGCCCACGGCCGTCTGGTGATGCACCCCGACCGGCCGGAGGCGCTGCGCAAAGTCGGCGTTTTCGCCAAGGATCAGCTGCCGGCCTGGGTCCGTTTTTCCAGCGACACCGGCCCGACCTCTCCGGATCTGGGCTCGACGCTCGGCATCGGGCTGAAGGTCTGGGGCGTCGATGGGGTCAACGCGCTGGGCGAGACGGGCAACGTCGCCGACTTCATCATGCAGAACTACCGGGTCTTCTTCGTCGACAACGCGGAGGAGATGTGCGAGTTCACCTATGCCGGCACGGTCCTGAAGGATTATCCCGGCTATCTCAAGAAGCATCCGAAGACCGACGACATCCTCAACAAGATGTCGGCCCAGGTCGACGGCAGCGTGCTGACCACCCAATATTGGGCAATCCTGCCCTTCGATTGCGGTGACAACCATTACGCCAAATACTCGCTGGTTCCGGAGAAAGCGCTGCCGCCCGGCCATCTGGCGGTCAACGTGCCGACCGACGACAAGAACTATCTCGCCACCGACCTCGCCAACCGGCTGCTGGAAAACGAATACCGCTTCACCTTCATGGTGCAGGTGGTGCCGAAAAGCGCCGGCTACCCGCTGGACAAGGCGACGGAGGAATGGCCGACCGACCAGTACCCCTATCAGCCGGTGGCGACGCTGATCCTGCCGAAGCAGGATGTCTGCGCCCGCGGCCAGGGCGACTATGGTCAGGAACTGGCCTTCAACATCTGGCGCACGCCGGTGGAACAGACGCCGCAGGGCAGCATCGCCGCGGTGCGCAAGGTCGTCTACAACCACGGCGCCGACGTCCGCCATCAGGCCAACGGCCAGCCGCTGCAGCAGCCGACGCAGCCCCGCGACCAGGCGCCGCCGTTGCCGAAGGACGACTGCATCGTCAAGGCGGTGATCTACCCGCCCATCGGCATCGCCCGCATCGGCAACGCGCCCAAGGGCTATGTCGTCGGCCCCGAGGTGCCGAACCCGAAGCCGCTGATGGCCGGCGACGACCCGGCGCGGAACCCCTATCGTGATGCCGAAGGACGGCTTCTGCCGCAGGCGGCGCGCTTCCGCATCTATGGCGTCAACGCCATGGGCCGGATCGTCCGCGAGCTGACCGCCACCGACAGCGGTGCCGACATCACCTGGAAGGTCCACCTCGCCAACAAGAAGTCGGCCTGGTACGGCTTCCAGCTGGCGCTCGACATCCCGGAAGCGGCGTCGGCCGACCCGACCACGCTGCGCAACCCGACCGTCGCCGACCGTCAGGCGCTGGTGCTGGATGCCGGCGAGCATGCCATCCACGCCGGCCACGGCCGCCAGAGCCACGAACTGGTCGCCGGCAAGTTCATGCACCAGGGTGACCCGGTCTATCTCGGCCGCATGTGGTGCGAGAAGGGCGACCATCGCCTGCTGGTCACCGGCGGGCGCGGCAAGTCGGCCTCCTACAACGGCACCAAGGCCATCACCTTCGGCAATAACGAGGGCTGGCACGACGACACCTCGGACGGTCCGGTCGATGCCGTGGTGAAGCTGAACGGCATGGAGCTGCCGGTCACCCCCGCCTGGATCGTCGTCGCCCCGCCGAACTACGGGCCGCAGCGCAAGTCCGTCCGCACCATGTGGGACCTGATGCGCGACGTGGCGATCCAGGCCGGAACCCTGCCGAAGCCCACCCGCCCGTCCTTCACCAACGACATCTATCCGGTGTTCGAGCGGATGACCGGCCTGCAATGGGTCAATGCCGGCTTCGCCGCCGGGTTCGGCTGGAACTCCGCCAACGACTTCACCAAGCCGGAGTGGATCGCGCGGCTCAGCGACCGCAGCCTCGCCAACCAGGAAACCCGGCGGGTGCTGAAGAACTCCTTCCGGCATGACGCGGTCGACAGCTGGTCGCCGACGCCCTGGCCCTGGGTCTATGGCGACGCGATGAACATCCCGCCGGCCCAGACGCCGCGCCAGTACACCTCGCTGACCCAGACCCAGCTGGAATTCCTCGACCAGTGGGTGGCCGGCGATTTCGACGACGATTGGGGCAAGGTCCCGGTCTACACCGACTTCGATCAGGTGCCGCTGGACGAGCAGGGCGACGTGCTGACCCGCGCCGCGATGGACTTCTGCCTTGCCGACGCCTTCCATCCCGGCTGCGAGATGACGTGGCCGGTGCGCGCCGCCACAATGTATATGGAGCCGTTCCGCTTCGCCCACGCGCCGAAGGGCTGGGTCGAGCCGGGGCTGGGTGCCATCCTGTCCAGCGACACGGTGACCATTCCGAACGGCCCGCTCTATGGCCAGCTTCCCGGCGGCATAACCCGCTGGATGGCGGTGCCGTGGCAGACCGACACCGGCAGCTGCCGCTCCGGCTACGATCCCGGCTACGACCCCAACGTCCCCACCTTCTGGCCGGCCCGCGTGCCGAACGAGGTGCTGACCCGCGAGAACTACGACATCGTGATGGACGCCGCCCAGCCGGCCCAAGTGCGTCTGGCCGCCTTCGCCAACCGCGCCGCCTGGGTGGAGCCGCTGGGCACCACCAGCTACACCGACCAGATCAACAACATGATCCATCACTTCGATCATCTCGGCGTGGTGGAGGTCAATCCCGGCCCGACCGATCCGGTAGGCGCCAAGCTGTTCCCGCCGCTGATCGAGGTGGAGGACCAGCACATCCCCATCCCCGACGTGGACGACACCGTCGACACCAAAGCGGTTCGCGCCGCCCACCGCACGATGTCCGGCAAGGCGCCGGCCCCGTCGGGCGGCGGTGGCGGGCTGCGGGCGACCCAGCCGGTCGACCTCAGCCGCATCGACAAGGTCCGCCGCTTCCCACGCGGACTGCGGTGAGCCGGACAGCTGTGATCGAAGCGGATGCGGTCGTTGTGGGGGCAGGCCCCGCCGGGACCGTCTTCGCCCTCAACCTCGCGCCGCTGCACCGGGTGCTGGTGCTGGACCGGCGGGACAGCCCCGCCCTCCGAAACGGCGTATCCCGCATCGGCGAATCGCTGGCCCCGGCGGCGCGCCGGCTGCTGGCCGACATGGGGCTGTGGGAGAGCTTTCTCGCTGAAGGCCACTCCCCCTGCCATGGCGGCCGGTCGGTCTGGGGCGGGCCGCTGCCGGTCGAGGCCGACAATCTGCGCGACCTCGACGGGCCGGGCTGGCATCTCGACCGCGGCCGTTTCGACGGCTGGCTGCGCCGGGTGGCGGTCTCGCGCGGCGCAGCCCTGCTGATCCCGGCCCAGACGCTGTCGGTGAGCAGGGCAGGGCAGGGCTGGCTGCTGGAGGTGGAAACCGCCGGCCGCCGCATCCCCGTCCACGCCCGCCTGCTGGTCGATGCCGGCGGGCGCGGCTCGCCGCTCGCCAAGCGCTTCGGCGCCCGGCGGGCGGTGTCGGACCGGCTGGTCTGCGGCTGGATCCATGGCTTTGATGCCCCTGGCCGTCAGTCCGGCCTGACCTGGATCGAGGCGGAGCCGGACGGCTGGTGGTACAGCGCCCCGCTGCCCGCCGGCCGCCGGGTCGTCGCCTTCCACACCGACGCCGACCTGCCCGCCGCGGCCGACGCCCGCGACGCCGCATCGCTGCTGCGCCGGCTGTCGAACTGTTCCGTGCTTGCGGACTCGTTGCGCGCCTGCGGCTTCGAACCGGACGGGCAGGGGGAGGGGAGGGGCGGTTTCTGCGCCGCCCACAGCAGCACCCTGTCACCGGCGTCGGGCGAGGGCTGGCTGGCGGTCGGCGATGCCGCGTTGGGCTTCGACCCGCTGTCGTCGCAGGGCATCTTCAATGCGCTCTACACCGGCCTCGCCGCCGCCGAAGCCGCCGACCGCCACCTGTCCGGCGACCGCACGGCGCTGTCCAACTACGCCGCCGGCCTGACGCCGGTCCGCGACGCCTACCGCGCCCATCTGCGTGCGTGGTACGGCCTGGAACGCCGCTGGCAAGACCGCCCTTTCTGGAACCGGCGCCTCTCCAACCCCCTCTCCCCCCGGGGAGAGGGTCGGGGTGAGGGGGATGCACGGCGGGACCTTCGTGAAAATCCTGCGGCGTTTCCCCCTCACCCTCACCCCGGGGGAGAGGCGATGTGGGACGTCCCACATCACCCTCTACCGCCCGCCCCCAATCTCCCGCACCAAATCCACCAATGCCCGCAACCCCGGCGGCAGGTGGCGCCGGCCCGAATAGTAAAGACACAAGCCCGGAAACGGCTGCGTCCACTCCTCCAGCACGCGCAGCAGGCGGCCGGCGGCAATGTCGTCGGCGACATACCATTCCGCCAGATAGCCCAGCCCCATCCCGGCACGCACGGCGTCGTGCATCAGATCCGGATCGTCCAGGATCAGCGGCCCGGCGCCGTCGATGGCCACCGTCTCGCCATGCCGCTCGAACTCCCAGCGATAGAGGGCGCCGCTCGGCAGGCGGCTGCGGATGCAGCGGTGTCCGGCAAGATCGGCCGGCGTGACCGGCAGGGAGCGGCCGGCGAAATAGTCCGGCGTACCGACCACCGCGAAGCGCAGCTCGGGGCCGAGCGGGATGGCGATCATGTCCTGCGGCACCTGCTCCGCCAGCCGGATCCCGGCGTCGAAGCCCTCCAGCACGATGTCGACCAGCTTGCCTTCGGTGACGATGTCCACCGTCATCTCGGGATACCGGCGCAGATACTCCAGGATGAGCGGCTTCATGATCATCCGCGCCGCGCCGGCCGAGCTGTTGATGCGCAGCGTTCCCGCAGGCCCCGCCCGATGGTCGCCCAGCCGGTCGATTGCAGCCTGGATATCGCGCAGGGCAGGGGCGGTATCGGCGACGAACTGCTCCCCCGCCTGGGTCAGAGCCACGCTGCGCGTCGTCCGATGGAACAGCCGCACCCCCAGCCGCTCCTCCAACGCCGCGATGGAGTGACTGAGCGCCGAGCGCGACATCCCCAGTTCGGCCGCCGCGGCCCGGAAACCGCGATGCCGGGCGACCGCCTGAACCGCTTCCAGCTCCGCCAGTCCAGTGAGCACCATTGTCCCGATCCGTTCACCGATTCATGCGGGATTGTCCACCTTATCACCCGACAGGCCGTGCGCCACCTGAATGGCCAGCCAATAGCCGATCCGGGAGACCACCATGCACGACATCGACACCATCTATATGGACGGCCGCTTCGTCACCCCGCACGGGACGGAGCTGTTCGACCTGCACAATCCGGCGACCGGCGCCGTCACCGGCCGCGTCCGCCTTGCCGACGAGGAGGATGCCCGCGCCGCCATTGCCGCCGCCAAGCGCGCCTTCCCCGCCTTCTCCCGCACCGGCAAGGCGGAGCGCATCGCCATGCTGCACCGGCTGGCCGATGCCGTCGCCGCCCGGCGCGACGATCTGCTCGACGCCGTGATCGGGGAGTATGGCGCCCCGGCCTCGCGCGCCGCCTTCATGGTCGATCACCCGGTCAACGCCTTCCGCGAAACCGCCGAGCTGCTGGCCGACTATCCCTTCCACCGCCGGATGGGCACGGCCGATGTCAGCATGGAGCCGCTCGGCGTCGCCGGGCTGATCACGCCGTGGAACAGCAACGCCGGCTTCATCTGCGGCAAGCTCGCCACCGCCATCGCTGCCGGATGCACCGCGGTGATCAAGCCCAGCGAGATGAGCGCCCGCCAGACCCAGATAGTGACCGAGGCGCTGCATGCCGCCGGCTTGGCCTCCGGCCTGTTCAACATCGTGACCGGCCGCGGCGACCGGGTGGGGGCGGTGATCTCCAGCCATGCGGACGTCGCCAAGATCTCCTTCACCGGCTCCACCGCCACCGGCAAGGCGATCCTGCGCGCGGCTGCCGACACGCTGAAACGGGTGACGCTGGAGCTGGGCGGCAAGTCGCCGACGATCGTCCTCGACGACGCCGACCTGTCCCGGGCGATCCCGCTGGCGGTCAACGCCGCCTTCATGAACAGCGGTCAGGCCTGCATCGCCGGCACCCGCCTGCTCGCCCCGCGCAGCCGCCTCGCCGAGATCGAAGCGCTGGCCAAGGCGGCGGTGGAGGCGGTGGTTGCCGGCGATCCCCACGACCCGGCGACCACCGTCGGCCCGATGGTCAGCCTGACCCAATGGGAGCGGGTGCAGCGCTACATCCGCATCGGCGTGGAGGAGGGCGCCGTCCTGCTGGCCGGCGGAGAAGGCCGGCCGGACGGGACTGAAGGCTGGTTCGTGCGGCCGACCCTTTTCACCGCCGTCCGCAACGACATGACCATCGCGCGCGAGGAAATCTTCGGCCCCGTCCTCTCCATCCTCCCCTATGACGACGAGGAGGAGGCGATCGCCATCGCCAACGACACCATCTATGGCCTGCAGGCCTATGTGCTGTCGGGAGACACCGCCCGCGCCCGCCGCGTGGCGGAGCGCATCGTCGCCGGCCGCGTGCTGATCAACAGCCTGGCCCACGACCCGAAGGTCCCGTTCGGCGGCTTCAAGCAGTCCGGCATCGGCCGCGAGTACGGCAGCTTCGGCCTCGACGCCTTCCTGGAACCCAAGGCGCTGCTGGGGGAGGGGGTCTAGGCGCCCGCTTCCCCGTCCAGGATGGCGTCGATCTCCGCCCGCAGCCGCATCAGCCGGTCGCGGTTGTCGGGGTCGAGGTAGCGGCGTTGTTCCCGCACCACGGCCACGTCGCGCAGGATGCGCTTCACGCTGGCCTGCAGGGTCCGCATCGCCTCCTTCGCACCCAACTCCTGGGCCGGCTCCGGCGGCGGAGCGTCTTCCGCAGCGCCGCCATTGGCATGCTCGCGCTTGGCCTGCCGCACCGCCTTGACGCTCGCCCCCTCCTTGGCCCGTTCCCACAGCCGGGCGTGCAGCTCGGCCGGGGCGGCGGCGATCTCGATCATGACGGAGCGGGAGACATGGGCGAAGCGCGTCGCATATTCCTCCCGCATCTCGACCGGCAGGCCCATGATCGCCAGCAGCTTGGTCACGTCGGTGCGGTCGCGCCCGACCACGGCGGCCAGCTCGTCATGGGTGTAGCCGTGCTTGTCGATCAGCCGGGCCAGCGCCGCCGCATATTCCACCGCGTTCAGGTCGACGCGCTGGACATTGTCGATCAGCCCGATCTCGTCCGGGTCGCCGGAGGTCAGGATGGCGAAGACCGTCTTGCGGCCCAGCATCTCGTGCGCGCGCACCCGGCGCTCGCCGCCGATCAGCAGATACTCGCCCTGGGGCAGGGGGCGGACCAGGATCGGGTTCTGCAACCCGTGCCGCTCGATGGACGATGCCAGGCTGCGCAGTTCCGCCTCGTCGAAATGGCGGCGCGGCTGGTCCGGATTGCGGTGGACGCGGGCGAGGTCCAGCTCCACCACATGCGGGAAACCGGCCGAGGTGCCGAACAGCCGGTCGCTGCCCACCGTCAGCCCGCCCGCCATGGCGCCCGCCGGCTCGGCGGCGGTGCCCAGCAGTTCGCGGGTCTTGCGTTCGAACTTACGCGACATGCGGCAACTCCCGGTTCTGGGCATAGGCGCGGATCTGGCGCGCCACCTCGCGGAAGGTCTCCGCCCCCGGCGCCTTCGGGTCTCCCGCCAGTGTGATCATGCCGGCCGCCGCCGCCTTGCCATAGACGGTGGCGCGCGGGATGGGGGCGAAGACCGGCACCTGATCGGCGTAGGATTCGTGCAGCTCCTGCAGGGTCGCGCGGTCCTGGGTCAGCCGGTCGTTGTACATGGTCGGGATGATGCCGGCGATGCGCAAGCCGGGGTTCACACGGCGGCGGATGCGGCCGATGGTGTCGACCAGCCGCTTGACGCCTAGCAGGGCCAGCGCCTCCGTCTGCACCGGCACCACCACCAGCTCCGCCGCCGACAGCGCGTTGGCGGTGACCAGCCCCAGGTTGGGGGCGCAGTCCATCACCACGAAATCATAGGCATGGCGCACCTCGTCCAGCTTTTCCCGCAGGATCAGCCCGCCGGTGGAATCCGCCGCCAGCTCCACGTCGGCATCGGCCAGCGACAACCCGGCCGGCGCCAGATCCAGCCCGCGCTCCGCCGTCGGCATGATGACCGAGGTCAGCGGCTCTTCCGAGCGCAGCACATAATAGAGTGTCTTGCGCTGCTGCTCCAAGGCGACGATGGCGGCGTTGCCGATGCCGACATGCACGGTGGCGTTGCTCTGCGAATCGCAGTCAATCAGCAGCACCCGCGCGCCGCCCTCCGTCAGGGCATAGGCGAGGTTGACGGCGGTGGCGGTCTTGCCGACGCCGCCCTTCTGGTTGGCGACAGCCAGATAGGTCGCGGAGCGGGGCCGCTCGTCCGCTTTGTGGCGGGTCAGGAAATCGACCAGCTGCTGCGGGATCCGCTCCGCCCCGCTTTCCCAGCGGCTGATCCGCGCCTTGGTGTAGCTGCGGCCGAGCTGCGCGTTCAGCCATTCGGCGAACTGCGTCTGGTTCTCGCCGCGGCGCTCGCGCAGCTGGCGCATGTCGTCGCCCCCGATCGACAGCATTCCGATAACTCCCCCTCAACTCCGGCAGCCCATGGATACGGCCGCGCGGAGTCTGAGCAAGTTGCCGGAACTTTGTCAATGGAGCCCGCGCGGAGTTGCCACAACAAACGCCCTCAGCCACCCATCTTGGATAGGGTGAAGGCGGCGAGGAAGCCGGCGACGGTGATGAAGCCGGCATAATCATGAGTCGCCTCGAAGGCTTCCGGGATCATGGTGTCGGCGATCATCGCCAGGATGGCGCCGGCCGCCACCGCCTGGGTCGCCGCGACCACCGCGTCGCCCAGCCCGGCGAACACCACATAGCCCAGCCACGCCGCCAGTCCGGAGATCAGGGCGATGCCTGCCCAAAGCCCGAAGATATAGGTGGCGGATTTGCCGGCCTTGCGCATGCCGGCCGCGCTCGACAGCCCTTCCGGCACGTTTGAAAGGAAGACGGCGATGACCGCCACCATGCTGACCGCCCCGCCTTCGATCAGGCTGACGCCGATGACGATGGATTCCGGGATGCCGTCCAGCAGGGCGCCGATGGCGATCGCCAGCCCATTGTCGCCACCGGAGTTATCACCATCGGAGTCAGGCGCCCTCTGCTGCCCGCCCGACCGCTTGCGGTGCTTGCCGCCGGCCTTAGAGACGGCGACGTTGGCCAGCGTGTAGACCAGCGCCCCGCCGAGGAAGCCGAGCGCGGTGGCGATGAAGCCGCCGCGCTGGATCGCCTCCTCCATCAGCTCGAAGGACAGGGCGGAGATCAGGACGCCGCTGCCGAAGGCCATCACCGCGGCGATCACGCGCTGCGGGATGTTGGCGACCCAGGCCGCCCCGGCCCCCAGCAAGAGCGCGGACCCGCTGAGCAGGCCCCACAGCCCGGCTTGAATCGACACTGGCATGGATCACCCGTTCCGGTTGGTTCCGTTGTCGGTCGGCCAGTCCGCCGCCCGCACTTCGGTGAAGACGCGGCGGATTTCCGGGAACCGTTCCTTCACCCGCCGTTCGATGCGCGCCAGCGCCCGCTCCACCTGCCCGGCGCTGACCTCGTCCCGCACATCCAGGCTGACGGTCACGATCACCACCTGCGGGCCGAGATGGATGGTCAGCACCTCGTTCACCCGGTCGACGGCGGCATCCTCCATCAGCAGCGCACGCACCCCGTGCACGAGGTCGGGGCGGGCGGACTCGCCGATCAGCAGGCTCTTCGTCTCATAGGCGAGGAAGGCGGCGGTGGCGGCCAGCACCAGCCCGATCAGGACCGATCCGATGCCGTCCCACACCGGCTGGTCCAGCAGCAGATCGGCCGACAGGCAGGCGGCGGCGATGAGCAGCCCGACCAGGGCGGCCGAATCCTCGAACAGCACGATGAAGACGGTGGGATCCTTGCTGGCATGGACGGTCTCGATCACCCCGGCCTCGCCCCGGCTGGCGTTGAAGGCGCGCAAGGCGATGGCCCAGCTGATCCCCTCCACCACGAAGGCGATGCCCAGCACGACGAAGTTGATCCAGGGCTGCTCCACCGGCTGCGGGTGCAGGATCTTCTCCACCCCCTCATAGATCGACACCACGGCGCCGCCGGCGAAGATCACCAGCGCCACGACGAAGGTCCAGAAATACAGTTCGCGCGCGTAGCCGAAGGGATGGCGCTCGTCGGGCGGCTTTTTCGACCGCTTCAGCCCGACCAGCATCAGCGCCTCGTTCCCGGTATCGACCAGGGAATGGACCGCCTCGCTCAGCATGGAGGCGCTGCCGGTGAAGACCGCCGCGACGAATTTGGTGACGGTGATCGCCAGATTGGACGCGATGGCGGCAAAGACGACCTTCCCCGATTCTCCGTCTTCGGCCTCGCCCGCCGATGCCGTCATCGCATTCCGCGCCATGTCGCCCCCTCCGCCCCGCCTACCCTAGGGCAAGACAACTCCGCCGCCGCCGGCCGGTTCCCTGGCGGCGGGCCGCCTGAACCTTGGTGACGCCCCGACGGTGGAATGCGTGGCCCGGATTTGAACTTTGGTGACGCCCCCGGCCGGACCGACTCGGCATGACTCCTGAACTTTGGTGACGCCGGGCGGTTCAGGATCGGTTCGGGAGTTTGAACTTTGGTGACGCCCTGGGGCCCGAATCGACTCGACCGGACGTTTGAACTTTGGTGACGCCCGGACAATGCGAACCGGCGATAAGTGGCGGAACGAGCCTCCACCCGGGCTCGCACCCAGGTCGGCGTTATTCCCGCGAAGGCGGGATTCCAGCCGGATCAAGAGCTTATCGGGAAGGTTGCCTGGATCCCCGCCTTCGCGGGGAATACGCAAAGCCCATGCTTTCCAGCAAGTCACGGATGGGATCGAAGAACGGACCCCCTCCACGGATCCATAACTTACACGCTGGAATCCTTGAACTTTGGTGACGCCCCACAGGCACCGTCACCCGAATCCGACCCCGAATCGACAAGTCCAGCGTCACCAAGGTTCAAACCGCAAGGCCATCGGCAGACCCGATTCGTCCACACTCCCCCGGTTTTTCCCCATGAACTCTGGTGACGCCATCCTTGAACTGTGGTGACGCGACTCGGACTTATCCCCTGAACCTTGGTGACGAATCTAATAGTTGGTTCCAAATAGCTTCCAATTAGCCTGCGTCACCAAGGTTCAAATTGCCTTCGGCGCGATCCGGGGTGTTGTATCTGGCAGGTTCGGTCACCGGCCCGTCACATGACGCTTGGCCACAGCACCGGCACCGGTGGCCAAAAGCGGGAGGTCGGCATGGGCAGCATTCATCGTTTGATCGAGACTCACGGACGCGACGGCGCGCTGGCCCTCGTTTCGGACGAGGAACGGCCCCTGATCGACATCGCCGCCGCGGTCCAGGCGGCGGAAAACGGCAAGCTCGGCATCACCTATGCCGGATTCTGCCAGACGGCGCTGCCCCACCGCCAGCTTCCCGACGACCAGCATTGGGAACGGCCGGGCCACAAGGTGAAGCTGGTGATCCAGCCCGGCGTGATCGAGGACCGCAACGGCGTCACCCGCCGAATCGGCGTCCCCTATGGCAGCCGGGCGCGCATGATCCTGCTCTATCTGCAGACCCGTTCCATCCAGACCGGCAATCCGGAGGTGGAGCTGGGCGGCTCCATGCATGACTGGCTGAAGCGCATGGACATTCCGATTTGCGGCAAGGCCTATCGCGACGTGGAGGATCAGGCGGCCCGCCTGTCCGCCTGCCATCTGACCTTCTTCACCGACGCCGACGGCGGACGGCGGCAGAGCAAGGAATCGATCGTCGCCGACGCCATTCAGCTGCGCCGGCCCGACGACCGCCAGGGAACCCTGTTCACCGAGACGGTTCGGCTCAGCGACAGCTTCTTCAAGGCGCTGCGCGAGCATCCGGTCCCGGTGGCGGAAGAGGCGCTGAAGGCAATCAGCGGCAAGTCGATGGCCCTCGACGTCTATATCTGGCTGGCCTACCGCCTGCATTCGCTGGACAAGCCGACGCCGATCACCTGGGCCGCCCTGCATGGCCAGTTCGGCGCCGGCTACGCCCTGGTCCGCCAGTTCAAGACCAAGTTCATCCCGAATCTGAAATACGCCATGGCCGCCTACCCGGACGCCCGCGTCGAGGAAGCGGCCGAGGGCCTGATCCTCTACCCGTCGCGACCGCCGATCAACGAGCGGGTGATGGCGCGCATCGCCTGATGTCCTGCGGACTCCCGCCGCTGAACTTTGGTGACGCCGGTCCCGCCGATTCCTGAACTCTGGTGACGCTGCGCGTCACAGGCCGGCGGTCACGAAAAGCGGTCGATCATCAGATCCAGCAGGGCGCGCAGGCGCGCCATCCGTCGGAGATCCTGGTGATAGCCGACCCAGACATCGCGTCCGGGCGGCGGTTCGCCGAGGTCGATGACCTGCAACCTGTCCAAGCCATCGCCGATTGGGCGCGGCAGCACCGCCAATCCGGCGCCGAAGGCGGCCATGGCGGCCTGGACGTCACGGTTGTTGCTGCGAAACGCGATGCGGGCGTTCGGCAGCATCCGCCGCAGCCATTCCACATCCGGCATGCCGCCGAAGGCGACGTCCATCGTGACCAGCGCGCAGCCCGTGCCGTCACCGGCCTCCGGCGGCGGGCTGCCGACGATCCCGTAAAGGGCGTAGTCGATCCGGGTCAGCTTGCGCTGCACCACTTCCGGCTCGTCGAACGGACGGATGCGAAACACGAGGTCGGCCTCGCGCCTGGACAGGCTCAGCAAACGCGACTCGGTCAGCAGTTCCACCATCACGCCGGGGTGGCGCTGCGTGAACTCGTGAATGACCGGGGTCAGCATGTGCAGGCCGAACCAATCGGAGGACGACAGCCGCAGGCTGCCCTCCAGCCGTCCACCCTGACCGGCCAGTTCGCGCTCCAGCGCAAGGCTTTCCTCTTCCATGCGCCCGGCATGGCGCAGCACGGCCGCCCCTTCGTCGGTCAGCACGAAGCCGTCGCTGGTCCGCTGGAACAGCGTGTGCCCCACCGCCTCTTCCAGCGCGCGCAGACGACGCCCCATGGTCGGCTGGGTCTGTCCGATCCGCCGTGCCGCCCCGCCCAGCGTGCCCTCGCGGGCAATCGCCAGGAAAATCCGAAGGTCGCTCCACTCCATGCCCGATCATACACAAATGACCCGATCATACACAAATGAATGGTCTTCAAACAGTATCGTTGATTTTCAAACATCCGCGTTGGCCACATCCTTCGGGACATCACCACGATGCACCCCAACGAGGAGCAAGGTCATGTCCCAGGATCCGAACAACACGATGCGCGCGCTGGTGCTGGATGCGTATGATGCCCCGTTCCGGCTGACCGAGGTCGCGCGGCCGGTGGCCGGTCCCGGCCAGGTGCTGGTCCGCATCGCCGCCAGCGGCGTCAACCCGCTGGACACCAAGATCCGGGCCGGCGCCGCCGCCCATGCGAAGCATCCGCTGCCCGCCATCCTCGGCATCGATCTGGCGGGCGAGGTCGTCGCCGTCGGTCCCGGCGTCACCGCATTCAAGCCGGGCGATCAGGTCTATGGCATGACCGGCGGCGTCGGCGGCCGGCAGGGCTCGCTGGCGGAATACGCCGCGGTCGAGGCCGACCTGCTCGCGCACAAGCCGGCGAACCTGACGATGCGCGAAGCCGCAGCACTGCCGCTGATCACCATCACCGCCTGGGAAGGTCTGGTCGACCGCGCCAATGTGCAGTCGGGCCAGACGGTCCTGGTCCAGGGCGGCGCCGGCGGCGTGGGCCATGTGGCGGTGCAGATTGCCCGTGCCTTCGGCGCGACCGTCTGGGCGACGGAATCGGCGGGGAAGTTGGCGCTGGTCGAACAGTTGGGCGCCACCGCCATCGATTACCGGGCCGAGACGGTCGAAGCATACGTCGCCCGCCACACCGGTGGCCGCGGTTTCGATCTGGTCTATGACACCGCCGGCGGGCCGGTGCTCGATGCCTCGTTCCAGGCGGTGCGGCGCTTCGGCCATGTGGTCAGCTGCCTGGGCTGGGGGACGCATGCGCTGGCGCCGCTGTCGTTCCGGGCCGCGACCTATTCCGGCGTCTTCACCCTGCTGCCCATGCTGACGGGGGAAGGAATGGCGAACCATGGCGAAATCCTGCGCCTAGCCGCCACTCTGGTCGAAGCCGGCAAGCTGCTGCCCCGTCTCGATCCGCGGCGCTTCCCGCTGGAGCAGGCCGACGAAGCGCACACCGCCGTGAGCGACGGCAGTGCCGGCGGCAAGATCGTCGTCGACATCGCGCTCTGACCTCACCGGCCATCAACTCCGGGCGGACGTCACCAAAGTTCAAGAAAAATCGTCGGTGACGGCGGACCTGCGGCGGCGATTTTCCCATCGCCGCTTATCCGCCCGCCCTCTCCGTGGTAGGACTATGGACCTATCGCCGGCCATGGAGGGTGCAGCATGTCCAGCCCATCGCAGATTTCCGGCTTCCCCCGGTTTTCGTCTGGATGCCAATGGGTTGCCGGCAGCGCCATCCACCCGCCCCGCCCGGATGGAACAGGTGAACAGAGCCCCGGATCCTGTTTCACGGTGTTTCAAACGTCCCATTTCCCCTCCGCCCCAGGGAAGGCGAAGGGAGGGGCCTCGCCTCCCGAACCGCTAGGCCCGACCCGCCGCCACGTCGCGCAGATAGCCGCGCGGCAGGACGTCGTTCAGCCCGTCCACCCCGGTCTGCACCGCACGCGCCAGCGCGGTGCGGGCCAGCACCACCAGCAGGTCGGTCTGGGTGATCATGCCCAGCACCCGGCGGTTCTGGTCGACGATCACCACGTCATGGGTGCGGCCGTCGGACAGCCGGCCGAGCAGGCGGAAGACCGGCGTGTCGGGCAGCTCGGTCGCCGCCGGCGCCATTACGGCGGCGACGCGCGATCCGTGATGGACGGCGTCACCGTGCGACAGCTGCTCGTGCCCGACGATCCCGACGATGGCGTTCTGCCCATCCACCACCGGCAGGGTGCGGAAGCCATGCTCCAGCAACCGGGCGCGCGCCACCTGCGGGTGGGTGTCCGGCGTGACGGTGACGACATCGCGCGACATGATCTCCCGGCAGGTGATGTCGACATGCAGCCGCTCCAGCGCATGCAGCTCGGCATTGACCAGCAGGGTGCCCAGGTCGTCGCGGCTGACGTCCAGCGTCTCGGCCAGGGTGCGCAGCGCGTCGTCCACATCGCCTTGCGTCAGGGCGGGGCGCAGCTGCGCCGGCGGATCGTTGGTGCGGTGGGTGTTGACCGCCTTGTGCGGATAGCGGTGGCCCGACAGCCGGTGGAACATCAGTCCGGCCGTCACCAGCAGGATGGAATTCACCGCGACCGGGAAAAAGGCGAACTTGATGCCCATCTCCGTCACCGCCGGCCCGCCCAGCACCGCGGTCAGGGCGGCGGCGCCGCCGGGCGGATGCAGGCAGCGGGTCAGCGACATGGTGGCGATGGCCAGCGCCACCGCGGCGGCTCCGGCCAGCATCGGGTCGGGGATGATGCTGGCGACCAGCACGCCGACGACGGCCGACAGCGTGTTGCCGCCGATGATCGACCAGGGCTGCGCCAGCGGGCTGGCCGGCACGGCGAACAGCAGCACCGCCGACGCCCCCATCGGCGCCACCAGAACCGGCGCACTGGACATGAAGGTCAGCATGTTGCGGCACAGCAATCCGGTCGCGGCGATGCCCAGCAGCGCGCCGCAGCAGGCGATCATCCGGTCGCGCAGCGTGGCGCCCGGCAGGATCGGCCGGAACACAAGCTCACCCAATCCCGCCAAGCGTTCCTGCAAGGCGGCAAACTTTCCCCTGCTCATTCGGCACCCATCCCCCTCGTTGCACCATCCGGCCCGTTCGGGCAGCAAAGTTGGGCGACCCTAAAACCTCAACAGGGCTTGAGGTCAAGCGGAAAAGCCGTCAGACTGGTGGGACGGAGGGTTGCAGGAGAGAGGAGGGGCCGGAATGCTGTCGCCGGAGGAGTACGACAAGGAGCTGACGGTGGGGGAGGTGGCGCGCCGTTCCGGCGTGGCGGTCTCGACCATCCATTTCTACGAGGGGCAGGGGCTGATCCGCAGCTGGCGCAATCCCGGCAACCAGCGCCGCTTTTCGCGCGACGTGCTGCGGCGGGTGGCGGTCATCAAGGTGGCGCAACGGCTCGGCATCTCGCTCGCCTCCATCGCCGACGCGCTGAACGCCCTGCCGCAGGACCGCTCCCCCACCACCGCCGACTGGAAGCGCATGTCGGAGCGCTGGCGGGCGGAACTGGACGACCGCATCACGAAGCTGACCAAGCTGCGCGACAATCTGGACGGCTGCATCGGCTGCGGCTGCCTGTCGATCCGCGATTGCCCCCTGCGCAACCCGTGGGACGAGCTTGGCGACGGCGGCGCCGGCCCGCGGCTGCTCGACCCCGCCTGACCTTGGGCCGGTCCCACATTAAAATTGCGGCCCATACGAAAATAAGGGGTGAAGACGGCGCGGCGATGGTCCATGGAAACGGCCGTCGAAAGAGCCATCCGTCACCTCAGAGGATCCGCAGGGTGATCGTCGCCAATCCGCCGCGTTGCGCAGTCCGTTCCGCCGCCCTGTTCCGCAGGCCGCTCCGTCGTCTGGCCGCCTGCCTGTCGCTCGCCGCCGCCCTTCTGGCATCGGCCCCCGCCGTCGCGCTGACCCCGCCGGATACGGCGGCCAGGCAGGCCTACCTGGTCGATCTGACCAGCGGGGAGGTGCTGCTGGACAAGAGCGGCGAAACCCGCATGGCGCCGTCGTCGATGACCAAGATGATGACGGCCTACCTCACCTACGACGCGCTGGTCCATGGCCGGACGACGCTCGACACCGGCTTCCCGGTCAGCCAGACCGCCTGGAAGATGGGCGGCTCGCGCATGTTCCTGAAGCTGGGCAGTCAGGGGCGGGTGGAGGATCTGCTGCGCGGGCTGCTGATCGACAGCGGCAACGACGCCGCCGTGGCGCTGGCCGAGGGGCTGGCCGGCAGCCAATCCGCCTTCGCCGCGCTGATGAACGCCAAGGCGCGCGAGCTGGGGATGACCGACAGCCATTTCATGAACGCCAGCGGCTGGCCGGACCCGGACCACTACACCACCGCCCGCGATCTGGCGATCCTCGCCACCCACCTGATCCGCGACTTCCCGCAATTCTATCATTACGAGTCGGAACGGACCTTCACCTGGAACGGCATCCGCCAGGGCAACCGCAACCCGCTGCTCTACCACCCCGTCAGCGTCGACGGCATCAAGACCGGCCACACCGAGGTCGGCGGCTATGGCCTGACCGCGTCGGGCGAGCGCAACGGCCGCCGTCTGGTTCTGGTGGTCAACGGCCTGCCCACCCCGCAGTCCCGCAACGACGAGCCGACCCGGCTGCTCGACTGGGCCTGGAGCAGCTTCAAGCTCTACCCCCTGCTGCACAAGGGCGAGCTGGTCGAACAGGCGCCGGTGTGGATGGGCGAGGAGGACAGCGTGCCGGTGACGGTCGCCGACGACGTGACGGTGACCATGGCGCCGGCCGACCGCAACAGCCTGCATGTCGTCGCCACCCTGGCCGAGCCGCTGCCCAGCCCGGTCCATCGCGGCGACGTCGTCGGCAAGCTCCGCATCGACTATGACGGCGCCGTCCGCCGGACGGTGGATCTGGTCGCCGGCGCCGACGTCCCGGCCTCCAGCGGCCTCACCGCCCTCGGCCAGCGGCTGGGCCATCTGCTGCCGTGAGGTGCACCGCGGGGCTGGCGCGAAGGCCAGCCCCGCACGCTTACCGCTCAGTCTACCTTCAGCGTGATGGTGCCCATGGTGCCGTAGCGGGCGACCGACAGGCTGCCCGGCTCGACGAAGTTGGTGCCGGTGCAGGATCCGGTGGTCACCACCTCTCCCGCATGCAGGCCGCCGAAGCTGCGGGTGCCGACATTGGCCATCCACACCAGCAGCCGGACCGGATCGCCGGCGCTGTTGCCGCCGACGACATCGACCTTGGTCTCGCCGTCGATCTCCAGCGTCACCGTTTCCTTCACCGGGTCGAGCGAGCGCCAATCGGCGATCGCCGGGCCGACGATCAGGGCGCCGTGGTTGAACTGGTCGGCCATGTGGCTCAGCCGGTCCTGGCTGCCGAACCCGGCGAAGCGGGTGTCGACGATCTCCCAGGCGGGATGGACCGAGGCGACCGCGTCCAGCACCTCTTCCCGGCTATAGGGCTGCTCGCGCACCGGCAGGTCACGGGCGAAGCGGTAGGCGATTTCCGCCTCCACCCCGATGACCTGGAAAAGGTTGGCCGGCAGGTGATCGGTGCCTTCGAAGACGGTGGCGGCATTGATCGGCGCGCGGAACGGCTCGGCGTCGGGCGTGGCGGCGCCGACCTTCCAGGCGGTGACGGGGCCGAGACGGCGGGCGACGGCATCCTGGATCTCATAGGCCTCCGCTTCGGTCGCGGGGCGGTTGTCCAGCCCGGTCAGCCACTGGCGGGTCTCGCGCGCGGCGATCAGGGCCTCGACGGTATCGGTCATGACAGGTCTCTGTGGTGGAGGGAAGGGGAGGGGGCGCCGCAGGATTGGCGGACCACGAGCCGGCTTGGCAGGATGATCCGTTCGGGCGGGCCTTGCGGGTCGGCGATGCGGCGCAGCAGCAGCCGGGCGGCTTCCTGCCCGATCTGCCTTGCGGAGGTGGCGACGGTGGTCAGCGCCGGCCGGCTGAGCGCGGCCTCCGGCACGTCGTCGAAGCCGGTGACGGCCAGATCGCGCCCGGCCCTGAGACCGCGCGCCTCCAGCCCCAGCATCAGGCCGAGCGCCACCACGTCGTTGTAGCACAGCGCCGCCGTCGGGGCCTGCGTCCGATTCAGCAGATCATCAGCCATCTCAGCACCCGACCGCCGGGTCAGCGGGCAGCGCAGCACCAGATCGTCGGCCAGCCCGTGCCGCCGCATCGCCGCGGTGAAGCCGGCATGGCGCGCCGCGTAGGCGGAATGGTCCAGCGTCCCGCCGACGAAGGCGATCCGCCGGTGGCCGAGCGAAATGAGATGCTCGGTCACCGTCTCCATGCCCGCCTGGTAATCCACCCCGGCATAGTCCCGTCCCTGATCGGAGACGAAGCGCAGGGCCTGCACGCAGGGCAGCCGCCAACGGTCCAGCCGGTCGAGCAGCTCTTCTTGCGTGCCGGCGGCGGGGCAGAGGATCACCCCGTCGACATTGTGCTCCCGCATCCGCTGCAGGAAACGATCCTGGCGTTCCGGCTGCTCGGCGGTGTTGGCGATGAAGGCG
This sequence comes from uncultured Azospirillum sp., assembly GCA_966212305.1. Taxonomy (GTDB): domain Bacteria; phylum Pseudomonadota; class Alphaproteobacteria; order Azospirillales; family Azospirillaceae; genus Azospirillum. The sequence continues at coordinate 18,128 of CBIHQY010000029.1, read as the reverse complement.
ACGAAGCCTTCAGTGTCCAGCACGTCGTCCACCCCCGCCGTCAGCTCGGCATAGAAGGGGTTGTTCAGTTCGCAGACCAGCAGCCCGATCGTGTGGGTGCGGGCGGCGCGCAGGTTGGCGGCGCCGCGGTTGTAGATGTAGCCCAGCGCCGCCATGGCGGCCTGGACCCGCTCCCGCGTTTCCGCCGCCACCAGAGGACTGCCGCGCAGCACCAGCGACACCGTCGAGCGCGACACCCCGGCATGGCCGGCGACCTCCGTCAGGGTGACGCTTTCCATCTTGCCGGTGGCCGGCTTGCTGCTATCGGGCGCTCTGGCCACGGCGGTGGTGCCTCACACCACGGCGGTCGGCAGCGGCCGGCCGGCGAAGAAGGCTTCCAGATTGTCCAGCACGAGCTGGCCCATCGCCATCCGCGTCTCCACCGTGGCGCTGGCCTGATGCGGCTGCAGGACGACGTTGTCGAGGCCGTAGAAGCCTTCCGGCACGTTCGGTTCGTCGGCGAAGACGTCCAGCCCGGCGGCGCCGACCCGGCCCTCGGTCAGGGCGGCCAGCAGTTCCGGCTCGTCCACCACGCTGCCGCGGGCGACGTTGATCAGCAACCCGTCCGGGCCCAGCGCGTCGAGCACGGCGCGGCCGACCATGTTGCGGGCGTCCGCCCCGGCCGAGGCGGCGACGATCAGGATGTCGCTCTCCCGCGCCAGTTCGACCGGCGAGGCGACGAAGCGGTAGGACACGCCGTCCCGCGGCTTGCGGTTGGTGTAGGCGATGGACATGCCGAAGGCCTCGGCGCGCTTGGCGATGGCCTCGCCGATGCGGCCCAGGCCCAGCACGCCCAGCCGCTTGCCGGTGACCTTGCGGGCGAGCGGCAGCTTGCCCTTGGGCCACTGGCCGGCGCGGACGAAGCGGTCGCCCACCATCATCCGGCGCGAGGCGGCGATCATCAGCCCGATGGCGAGATCGGCGACATCGTCGGTCAGCACGTCCGGCGTGTTGGTGACGCGCACGCCGCGGCCGCGGGCATGCTCCAGATCGACCGCGTCGGTGCCGACACCGTTGATGGCGACGATCCCAAGATTGGGCAGCGCTTCGACCACCGCCTTCTTCACGCCGGTCCCGCCGCCGGTGACGACGGCGCGCACCCGGTCGGCGACCTCGGCGATCAACCGGTCGCGATCCGGCGCGGCGGACAGGCGGTGGACGGTGTAGGCCGCATCCAGAGCCTGCTCGATGGCGGGCATCATGGGTTCGACCAACAGGATTTCGGGCTTCATCGCAATTCGTCCTTGGTGGAACAAAAAATCCTCAGTGAGCCAGGATCTGGCCCAGGAAGCTTCGGGTCCGCTCCGATTTCGGATCGGTGAAGAATGCCTCCGGCGTGTTCTGCTCGACGATCTCGCCGCGGTCCATGAAGATCACGCGATGGGCGACCGACTTGGCGAACCCCATCTCGTGCGTCACGCACAGCATGGTCATGCCGTCTTCCGCCAGCCCGATCATGGTGTCCAGCACCTCCTTCACCATCTCCGGATCCAGCGCGGAGGTCGGTTCGTCGAACAGCATCACCTTCGGGTTCATGCACAGCGACCGCGCGATGGCGACGCGCTGCTGCTGGCCGCCCGACAGCTGGCCCGGATATTTGTCGGCCTGTTCGGGGATGCGCACCCGCTCCAGATAGCGAATGGCGGTGGCCTTCGCCTCGGCCTTGGTCGTGCCGCGCACCTTCATCGGCGCCAGCATGCAGTTCTCCAGCACGGTCAGGTGCGGGAACAGGTTGAAGCTCTGGAACACCATGCCGACCTCCCGCCGGACGGTGTCGAGCTGACGGTGATGCGCCCCCAGCTCGACTCCGTTGACGGTGATCCGGCCCTTCTGGTGGCGTTCCAGCTGGTTGATGCAGCGGATCAGGGTCGATTTGCCCGATCCGGACGGGCCGCAGATGACGATGCGCTCACCCCGGTGGACCTCCAGGTCGATGTCCTTCAGCACCTGGAAATGATCGTACCATTTCTGAACGCCTTCCATGCGGATGACGACATCCGCGCTCATCGCGGGCGCGACGCCGTCGCGCGTCGGCTCAGACGCCATGGTCATGGTCGTAACCTCCACCGGGGATTGCGCTTCGTTCGACTTAGGACTTGCTGGCGGTGACCGCCGCCGGCAGGTCGGTGCCCAGCCACTTCTGATGGATGGCGTTCAGCTCGCCGTTCTTCTTCACGGTGTCGAGGAAGCCGTTGACCCAGCCCATCAGCTTGTCCTGGCCCTGGCGAAGAGCGATGCCCTGCACCTGGCTCTTCAGCACGAACTTCATCTCGTAGTTGGCCTGGGGCGCCATCGTCTTGATCTGCTGCGCCACCACGTTGCTGACGCCCAGCGCATCGACCTGACCGGACAGCAGGGCCTGCACGGCGCTGGCGTCGTCGTCGAAGCGCATGATGCGAGCATCCTTCGGCGCCACGGCGGTCAGCGACTGGTCCTGCGTGCTGGCGCGGGCGACGCCGACGCTCTTGCCCGACAGGTCTTCCGGCTTCTTGACCGTCGACTTCTGCGGGGCGAGCAGCCCGATCTCGATGGCCGCATAGGGCTCGGAGAAGGCAACCTGCTTGGCGCGTTCCGGCGTGACGCCGAGCGAGGCGACCAGCACGTCCACTTTGCCGGTCAGCAGGTAGGGGATGCGGTTCGGCCCGGTCACCGGCACGATGTCGACCGGCACGCCCATGTGCTTGGCCATCAGCTTGGCGACGTCGGCGTCATAGCCGTCGGGCTTGCCCGCGCTGTCGGTGATGCCGAAGGGCGGGAAATCGACCAGCATGCCGATGGTCAGCTTGCCCTTGCCCTTGATCTCCTCGACGCTCTGGGCATGAGCGGTGGCGGTCAGGCCAATAGCGGCGGACATCAGGGCGCCGGCGACGACAAGGCGGCGGGTGACGGTGAATGCCATGGGTGTTTCCTCCGAGTGCTTATTGGGTGTTTAACGGGCCGAAATTTAACGGGAAGGCGCGGCGTAGCGGGCTTCCAGACGCTGACTCAACAGCGACAGCGGCCAGCACAGCGCGAAATAGATCGCGGCGACGATGCTGAAGACCAAAAAGGGTTGGAAGGTGGCGTTGTTGACGATCTGCCCGGCGCGGGTCAGCTCGACGAAGCCGATGATGGCGGCCAGCGAGGTGCCCTTGATGACCTGGACCAGATATCCGACGGTCGGCGGCACCGCGACCTTCACCGCCTGCGGCAGGATCACGTAGCGCATCAGGCCGGGATAGCGCAGGCCGAGCGCCGACGCCGCTTCCCACTGGCCGCGCGGCACCGACTGGATGCAGCCGCGCCAGATCTCGCCCAGGAAGGCGCTGGTGTTCAGCGTCAGCCCGACCGCCGCGGCAACCCACGGGCTCATGTCGATGCCGATCACGGTGGCGCCGAAGAAGACAAGGAACAGCTGCATCAGCAGCGGCGTGCCCTGGAAGACCTGGATGTAGCCGGTGGCCAGCAAGCGCAGCGGCTTCACGTCGGACGTGCGGCCCAGCGCCACGAACAGCCCGACGATGCCGCCGCCGATGAAGGCGATGACCGACAGCATCAGCGTCCATTGCACGGCACTGAGCAGGAACAGGAATTCGTTGTATCCAAAGGCGCGGATCATCGGTCAGTCCCCTCTCAGCGCCGGTCGACGGTATAGGCGAAGGCCAGCCGGTAGATGCCGGCGAACAGCGCCGAGAACATCAGCGCCAGCACCAGGTAGATGCCGGTCACCACGATGTAGATCTCGAAACTGCGGAAGGTCTGCGACTGGATGTTGTTGGCGACCGATGTCAGCTCGTCGGCGGAGATGGCGGACACCACGCTGGAACTCAGCATCAGCAGGATGAACTGGCTGGTCAGCGCCGGATAGACCGTGCGCAGCGCCGGCTTCAGCACGACATAGCGGAAGACTTGCAGCGGTCGCAGGCCCAGCGCCAGCCCGGCTTCGATCTGGCCCTTGTGGATGGATTCGATGCCGGCGCGGATGATCTCGGTGGCGTAGGCGCCGACGTTGACGACCATCGCGATCAGCGCCGCCACATCCGGCGACAGCCTGAGGCCGATGCTCGGCAGCCCGAAGAAGATCAGGAAGATCTGCACCAGGAAGGGCGTGTTGCGGATGACCTCGATATAGGCGTTGATCAGCCAGCGCACCGGCTTCGGCCCGGAGGTCTTGCCCAGCGCGCAGGCGATGGCGATCACCAGGCCGATGGCCATGGCGCCGAACGACAACCTGACGGTCAGCCAGGCGCCATCGAGCAGGTAATCCCACGACGCGAACACCGCGTCGAATTGAAAATCGTAGGTCACGGGCGTTCCTCCGCACCCGCGTCGCGCCGCCCTTCAAGGCTGGCGTCGCGCGGATTGCCTTTGTCCGCTTGGGCTGTCGTCCGGGGAAGCCTCACCCGGATCGCCGGGACGCCGCGACGACGGCGGTCCCGCTCTCTCAGTGTTCGTACACGGTAATTGGATCGATCCAAAAGCGCAATGGGAAATGAGGAGTGTCACGATAATTCGCGAACATGACAGTCTATGGGACGCAACGAGCGCGGAAACCTTCCAGCCGCACAGGGCGTTTCACCGGACACCGGAACGCCGCCCCACCGCCAGCCTCGAGGAGCCGACCCGACATGACCGCAGGAACAAATGCCGTCACGGGCGCCGTCAGGAGCACCGCCGCGGTGAGCAGCCTCGTCCCCGCCCGGATGGACCGGCTGCCCTGGGCGCGCTTCCACTGGATGGTGGTGGTCGGGCTGGGTGTCAGCTGGATTCTCGACGGCATCGAAATCCAGCTGATCTCCGCCTCCGGCTACAAGGAAACCTTGGGCATGTCGAGTGCCGAGGTCGGGTTCGCCGGCACCATCTATTTGATTGGGCAGGTGGTGGGCGCCCTGATCTTCGGCAGGCTGACCGATCGCTGGGGGCGCAAGAAGCTGTTCATCACCACGCTGGCGCTCTACCTGATCGCGTCGGGGATCGCCGGCTTGGCCTGGACGCCCTGGTTCCTCTATGTCTGGCGCTTCATCGCCGGGATGGGCATCGGCGGCGAATATGCCGCCGTCAACTCCGCCATCGACGAGCTGATCCCCGCCCGTTTCCGCGGCCGGGTCGACATCGCCATCAACGGCACCTATTGGGGCGGGGCGATGATCGGCGCGGTCGGCAGCGTTTTCCTGCTCGACCATTCGCTGGTCCCTGAAAATCTCGGTTGGCGCATCGCCTTCCTCATCGGCCCGCTGTTGGGGCTGATCATCATCTATCTGCGCCGGCACATCCCGGAAAGCCCGCGCTGGATGGTCACCCACGGCATGGAGGACGAGGCGGAGCGCATCGTCGACGACATAGAGGCCAGCGTGCGCGCCCAGGGACGGACGGTGCCGCCGGTCGATCCGAAGCGGGCCATGTGCATCATTCCGGAAGATTCGGTGACCTACGCCCAGCTGGTCGACGTGTTCTTCCGGCAATACCCGTCGCGCACCTTCCTGGGCGTGACGATGATGGTGACACAGTCCTTCCTCTACAACGCGATCTTCTTCACCTATGCCCTGGTTCTACAGAATTTCTACCATCTCGATCCGTCAGAGACGGCGCTCTATTTCTTCCCTTTCGCCGCCGGCAACCTGATCGGGCCGCTGCTGCTTGGGCCGCTGTTCGACACGGTGGGGCGGCGGCGGATGATTTTCAGCACCTATCTGCTGGCGGGCGTGGTGCTGCTGGTCTCGGCCTTCCTGTTCCGGCAGGGGGTGCTGACGGCGAACACGCACACGATCTTCTGGTGCGTCTCATTCTTCTTCGCGTCGGCCGGCGCCTCGTCCGCTTATCTGACGGTCAGCGAGATCTTCCCGTTGGAGGTCCGGGCGCAGGCGATCTCCTATTTCTTCGCCATCGCCCAGGTGGTCGGCTCTACCGGCCCGCTGCTGTTCGGCTGGCTGGTGGGGGAGGGGACGGAGCGCGACCCGCTGTTCTGGGGCTATGTGGTGGGATCGGTGGTGATGATGTTCGGCGGGATGGTCGCCCTGGTCTATGGCGTCGACGCGGAAGGCAAGGGACTGGAGGACATCGCCGAACCGCTGACCAAGGCCAACCGCGACCAAGGCGTGGGAGAGGAGGCGGCGGAGACGATTTGACGGCGCTGAGCGGTCAATCCAGCCAGTTTTCGACGGAAAGGCCGCGAACGCGCTGGAATTCTCGCGTGTTCGCCGTCACCAGGATGGTGTCGAGCGTACGCGCGTGGGCGGCGATCAACAGATCGTTGCCGCCGATGGGATGGCCGGCAGCCTCCAGTTCGGCCCGGATTCTGCCATACTCGGCATCGGCCGGCAGGTCAAAGGGAAGCACGGCCACATCGGACAGCAGGTCCTCGACCCGCCGGGACAGCTTCGCCGACGCCTTCTTGGCTGCACCGTACCGCAATTCCGCGGCCACCACGATGCTGGTGCAGACCGCATCCTCCCCGACACGCCGCACATGCCCGGCCACCTTGCCGGATGGGTTTCTGATAAGGTCGCTCATCACCTTGGTGTCGAGCATGTAGCGCATCAAAAGATGTCCTTGGGAACGACGGACTTGTCCTCGATCTCCGGGAACTCCTCGTCCATCGGGTCCCAGCTTTCAAGCAGCGCCAGAAGTCCCTTCTTCCGAACCGGTTCGATGATCAGCCGATCCCCGTCGCGGCTGATGAACACCGACTCTCCGGGAAGTTCGAACTCCACCGGAATACGGACGGCCTGGCTGCGGTTGTTGCGGAACAGGCGGGCTTCCTTGCGCTGTGGCGCTGCAGGCTGCGGCATGTCACGACCCTCCCTGTATATGCCATATACATATGTCAAGGAACGGGTCCGAGGTCAATTGCGGGTCGTCTCCGCCGCGCGCGCCCCGTTCAGGAACAGCCGCACCGCCTGCCGGACATAGCGGTCGAGGTCGGGGATGGCCGGCGCGCTCTGCGGCAGGATCAGGCGCCGGATCACCAGATTGCCGGTGACCATGCCGAGGAAGGCCTGCGCCGCGGCGGCCGGATCGTCGATGCGCAGGTCGCCGCGATCGGACAGCCGCCGCAGATAGTCGGCCAGCCGGCCGATGGCATTCTCCGGTCCGATGCGGAAGAAGGCCTCCACGATGTCGGGCACGCGGTCGCCCTCGGCGATCAGGATGCGGACGGTGGCCGTCGTCTCCTCATTCAGCAGAGCCTTCACCAGATGCAGGGCGAAGGCGGTCAGCCCGGCCTCCGGCGTTACGCGCTCGTCTGCCTGGGCGGGGGCGAGGCCGGAGAGGATCATGGCGTTGTCCTCCTCCATGATGGCGCGGAACAGCCCCTCCTTGTCGCCGAAATGCTCGTACAGCGTGGCGCGGGATCCGCCGGCGACGGCGATGATGTCGCTAAGCGTCGTCTTCTCGAACCCCTTTTCGATGAACAGGCGCCGGGCCGCCGTCAGGATCGCCTGCCGGCGGGCCATGCCGCGCGGACCACAGGTGGACGGGCCGCAGATGGCGGTTCCGTTGGCGGGTGAGTCCGGTGCGGTGTCGATCCGCGCCTTGTGGCTGCTGGTCATCGTGCGTTCCCTTCCGGTGCCGCGGCCGGATTGATTTTTGCTTCAGCGCCTTTCCACCGGGCTCCTTGTCGAACATCTCTGTCGGACACCCGTGGAACCCTCTTGCGCGGTGCAGCATTCTGACTGTATCGTCTGGTACACTGTACTGTATGAGACAGTACTAAGCAACGGGGATGTGCCGGACCACCTGACCCCGGGCGTAGCAGGGAGACGGGTCCGCCGACGCGCGGCGCCGAGACGAGGAAACAGATGTCCAGATCCAATCCATTCATGACGCTGGCCGCGGCGGCCTGCCTGATCGCGCTGCTCGCCGGCTGCAACCAGCAGAAGCAGGCGTCCGGCCAGCCCCAGGGCGGCGGCCCGCCGGAGGTGTCGGTCCTCACCATCGAGCCGCAGCGCCTGACCGTGACCACCGAACTTCCCGGCCGCACCGCCCCTTACCGCGTGGCGGAAATCCGGCCGCAGGTCAGCGGCATCGTGCTGAAGCGCCTGTTCCGCGAGGGCAGCGAGGTGAAGGCGGGCGACCAGCTCTATCAGATCGACCCCGCCACCTACGAGGCGTCGCTGGCGAGCGCCCAGGCCGATGTCCAGAAGGCGGAGGCGAACCTGCAGGCCGCCCGCAACAAGGCGTCGCGCTACGGCGATCTGGTGAAGAACAGCGTGGTCAGCAAGCAGGACTTCGACGATGTCCAGGCGTCGCTGAAGCAGAACGAGGCGCAGGTCGCCTCCGCCAAGGCCGCCTACAACCTCGCCAGCATCAACCTGAACTACACCAGGGTGTTCGCCCCCATCTCCGGCCGCATCGGCAAGTCGGCGGTGACGGAGGGCGCGCTGGTCACCGCCAATCAGGCGACGGCCTTGGCCACCATCCAGCAGTTCGACCCGATCTATGTCGACGTGACGCAGACCGCCTCGCAGCTGATGACGCTGCGCGAGGACATGGCGACCGGCCGCATCCGCCCGGCCGAGCCCGGCAAGATCCCGGTGACGCTGTTCCTGAACAGCAACGGCAGCGGCGACGACACCGCCTATCCGGCCAAGGGCGAGCTGCAATTCTCCGACGTGACGGTGGATGCCGGCACCAGTTCGGTCCAGCTGCGCGCGGTCTTCCCCAACCCGAACAAGGACCTGCTGCCCGGCCTGTTCGTCCGCGCCCGCGTCGAGCAGGGGGTGGCCGAGAACGCCATCACCGTGCCGCAGGCCGCGGTCGCCCGCGGGCCGGACGGCTCCGCCCGTGTCTGGGTGGTGGGGGCCGACAACAAGGTGAACCCGCGCACCATCAAGACCGAACGCGCGGTCGGCAATGTCTGGCTGGTGTCGGACGGGCTGGCCGTCGGCGAGCGCGTGGTGGTCGAGGGCCTGCAGAAGGTCAAGCCGGGAGCCGAGGTGAAGCCGGTGCCGGCCCAGAACGCTCTTGCCGCGCTGCCGGAAAAGGCCGCCTCGGCCCGCTGATCCCAGGATTCCGTCCCCAGGATACCGTCACATGTCAAAATTCTTCATCGACCGGCCGGTCTTCGCCTGGGTCATCGCCATCGTCATCATGATGGCGGGGGCGCTGGCGATCCTGCGGCTGCCCGTCGAGCAATATCCGAAGATCGCGCCGCCGACGGTGTCGATCACGGCCAGCTATCCCGGCGCCTCGGCCAAGACGCTGGAGGACACGGTCACCCAGGTCATCGAGCAGAAGATGACCGGGCTCGACCATTTCCGCTACATGTCCTCCAACAGCGACTCCTCCGGCAACGTCACCATCACCCTGACCTTCGAGCCGGAGGCCAACCCCGACATCGCCCAGGTCCAGGTGCAGAACAAGCTGCAGCTGGCGGTCCCCCTGCTGCCGCAGGAGGTCCAGCAGCGCGGCATTCAGGTGTCGAAGGCCGGCAACGACTTCCTGCTGGTGGTCGGTTTCGTGTCGAGCGACGGGCGCCTCAGCCAGGGCGACATCGCCGACTACGTCACCTCCAACCTCCAGGACACGCTGAGCCGTGTCGAGGGCGTCGGCGACATCACCGTCTTCGGGCCGCAGCATGCGATGCGCATCTGGCTCGACCCCGACGCGCTGAACAACTTCGCGCTGACCACCACCGACGTCTCCAACGCGATCAAGACCCAGAACGCCCAGGTCTCCGCCGGCCAGCTCGGCGGCGCGCCGTCGGTGCCGGGCCAGCAGATCAACGCCACCATCACCGCCCAGTCCCGCCTGCAGACGCCGGAGCAGTTCGGCGCCATCCTGCTGCGCGTGAATCCCGACGGCTCCCAGGTGCGGCTGCGCGACGTGTCGCGGATCGAGATCGGGTCCGAAACCTACGAGATCAACGCCGCCTACAACGGCAAGCCGGCGGCCGGCGTCGGCATCAAGCTGGCGACCGGCGCCAACGCGTTGAACACCGCCGCCGCGGTCAAGGCGCGGGTGGCGGAACTCCAGCCCTTCTTCCCGGCCGGCATCGAGGTCATCTACCCTTACGACACGACGCCTTTCGTCCAGCTGTCGATCCATGAGGTCATCAAGACGCTGTTCGAGGCGATCGTCCTCGTCTTCGTCGTGATGTACCTGTTCCTGCAGAATTTCCGCGCGACGCTGATCCCGACCATCGCGGTGCCGGTGGTTCTGCTCGGCACCTTCGGGGTGCTGTCGGCCTTCGGCTTCTCCATCAACGTGCTGACGATGTTCGGCATGGTGCTGGCGATCGGCCTGCTGGTGGACGACGCCATCGTCGTGGTCGAGAATGTCGAGCGCGTGATGAGCGAGGAGGGGCTGCCCCCGCGCGAGGCGACGCGCAAGTCGATGGACCAGATCACCGGCGCGCTGGTCGGCATCGCCCTGGTGCTGTCGGCGGTGTTCGTGCCGATGGCCTTCTTCGGCGGCTCGGCCGGCGCCATCTACCGCCAGTTTTCGCTGACCATTGTCTCGGCGATGGCGCTTTCGGTGCTGGTCGCCCTGGTGCTGACGCCGGCGCTCTGCGCCACCATCCTGAAGCCGGTTGCGGCCAATCATAGCGGGGGCCACGGCCATTCTCGCGGCGGCTTCTTCGGCCTGTTCAACCGCGGCTTCGACGCCGGCAGCCGGGTCTATGTCCGCGGCGTGCGCGGCGCGGTGAACCGGCTGGGCCGCTATTTCATCGCCTATCTGCTGATCCTCGGCGGGCTGGGCTACCTGTTCCTGCAGATGCCGTCCTCCTTCCTGCCGACGGAGGACCGCGGCCAGCTGTTCGTGCTGTGGTCGGCCCCGCCGAACGCCAGCTCCCAGCGCACGGCCGAGACCGCCAAGGCCGTGACCGCCTATTTCCTGGAAAAGGAGAAGGACAACGTCGAGGGCCTGTTCACCATCGTCGGCTTCAACTTCTCCGGCCGCGGCCAGAATGCCGGCATGGCCTTCGTCCGGCTGAAGGACTGGAGCGAGCGCACCCTGCCGTCGCAGAAGCCGCAGGCCATCGCCGGCCGGGTGATGGGGGCGATGTCGAAGTTGAAGGACGCGGTGGTCTTCTCCTTCCTGCCGCCGTCGGTTCCCGGCCTCGGCAACGCCACCGGCTTCGACCTTCAGCTGGTCGACCGCGGCGGGCTGGGGCATGACCGGCTGATGCAGGCGCGCAACCAGCTGCTCGGCATGGCGGCGCAGAACCCCAAGCTGGTCGGCGTCCGCCCCAACGGGCTGGAGGACACGCCGCAGTTCAAGCTGGACATCGACCGCGAGAAGGCGAGCGCGCTCGGCCTGTCGCTCAGCGACATCAACACGACGCTGTCGGCGGCCTGGGGCTCGTCCTACGTCAACGACTTCATCGACCGCGGCCGGGTGAAGAAGGTCTATCTCCAGGCCGACGCGCCCTATCGCATGCAGCCCAGCGACATCGACCGCTGGTACGTGCGCAACGCCGGCGGCCAGATGGTCCCCTTCTCCGCCTTCACGACGGCGCAGTGGATCTTCGGCTCGCCCAAGCTGGAGCGCTACAACGGCGCCTCGTCGCTGAACATCCAGGGATCGGCCGCACCGGGCATCAGCTCGGGCGAGGCGATGGCCGAGATGGAGGCGATGATGCAGAAGCTGCCGCAGGGCATCGGCTACGAATGGACCGGCCTGTCCTACGAGGAGCGGCTCAGCGGCTCGCAGGCGCCGGCGCTCTACGCCCTGTCGATGATCATCGTCTTCCTGTGCCTGGCCGCCCTCTATGAAAGCTGGTCGGTGCCGGTGTCGGTCATCATGGTGGTGCCGCTGGGCGTCATCGGCGCCGTCATCGCGGCGACGCTGCGCGGCCTGCCGAGCGACGTCTATTTCCAGGTCGGCCTGCTGACCACCATCGGCCTGTCGGCGAAGAACGCCATCCTGATCGTGGAGTTCGCCAAGGCGCTGTACGACCAGGGCATGGAGTTGAAGGAGGCGGCGGCGGAGGCCTGCCGTCAGCGCCTGCGCCCGATCATCATGACCTCGCTGGCCTTCATCCTCGGCGTGCTGCCGCTGGCGATCAGCACCGGCGCCGGGTCGGAGAGCCAGAACGCCATCGGCGTCGGCGTGATGGGCGGCATGATCACCGCCACCGTGCTGGCGGTTCTGTTCGTGCCGGTCTTCTTCGTCGCCGTCTACCGCCTGTTCGTCCGCCGCCGCCCCGGCCACGGCACCATGCCGCAGCCGGCGGCAGGGGATTGAGGCGGGGAGGCCTCCCCTTCTCTCCCCCAGCGAATATCCCCCTCTCCCCCCCCGGGGAGAGGGTTGGGGTGAGGGGGATGCATGGCGTGGATTAGATAGGAGAGTGGGGAGTGCGCGATACTTGATGGTCCTCGCCGCGCCTCCCCCTCACCCTGACCCTCTCCCCGGGGGGGAGAGGGAATTTCGACTCGCGTCCGTCAGCAGCGTGTCCAGCACCTCGACCAGTCGGTCGATGCGGTAGGGCTTCGGCAGCACCATCACCCCGGTGGCGCGGGCGACATCCTCGCTGTAGCCGGTCGCCAGCACGACGGGCAGGTCCGGCCGGAGCCGTTGCGCGGTGCGGGCCAGATCGACGCCGCTCAGGGTGCCGGGCATCACCACGTCGCTGAACAGCAGATCGAAACCGCCGGCCTCCAGCAGCGGCAGCGCCTCGTCGGCGGTGGCGGTGCGGGTGATGGTGAAGCCGGCATCCTCCAGCGCCGTCGCCACGGTCAGCGCCACGATGGGGTCGTCCTCCACCACCAGCACATGGCCGCCGACGCGGGTGGCGCCGGTCTCCGCCATTGCCGGTTCGGCCGCCGTCGCCGGAGCGCTGCCGGAACGGCGGATCAGCAGGACGATGGTGGTGCCGCGCCCCTCCTCGCTCTCGATCCAGGCGGTTCCGCCGGAATGGCGGGCGAAGCCGTAGACCTGCGACAGGCCCAACCCGCTGCCCTTGCCGATCTCCTTGGTGGTGAAGAAGGGATCGAAGGCGCGTGCCCGCACCTCGGCCGGCATGCCGGTGCCGGTGTCGCTCACCGTCATCTGCACGAACTCGCCCGACAGCCCGTCCGGAACTCCCTGGGGCGCCCGCGCGTCGCCGGGCGTCAGGATCACGTTGACCGCCCGGATCGTCAGGGCGCCGCCGTCGGGCATCGCATCCCGCGCATTGACCACGAGGTTCAGCAGAGCCAGTTCCAGCTGGGTCGCATCGACTTCCACCGGCCACAGCCCGGTGGTGAAGTCGATCTCCAGCCGGATGTCGGCGCGCAGCGCGCGGTTCAGCAGCTCCGACATACCGAGAATCCTGTCGCGCAGATCGACGGTCTCCGGCCGCAGGGCCTGACGGCGGGCGAAGGCCATCAGCTGCTGCACCAGCTTGGCGCCGCGATCCACCGCCTGACGGCCGGCATCGACCAGCGGCTGGATGCGGGTTCCTTCCGACCGCTTCTCGATCATGTGCAGGCAGCCGGACAGCGCCTGCAGCAGGTTGTTGAAGTCATGGGCGACGCCGCCGGTCATCTGGCCCAGCGCCTCCGTCTTCTGCGTCTGCAGCAGGGCGACCTGGACGCGCTCGCGCTCCGTCACCTCCTCGGCGACGCGGGCCTCCAGCGTGGCGTTGAGCTGCTGCAACTCCTCCTCCGCCCGCTTGGCCTCGGTGACGTCGCTGCCCTCGACGAACAGGCCGCCGACGCGCCCGTCCTCGTCCCGGATCGGCTGATAGACGAAGGTGAGGAAGCGTTCCTCCAGCGGCTCGCCCGGCCGGCGCTGGAAGCGGATCGGCATGTTGCGCCCGACGAAGGTCTCGCCGCTGGCATAGACGCGGTCGAGCAGTTCGAAGAAGCCCTGGCCCTCCACCTCCGGCAGCGCGTCGCGCGCCGGGCGGTCCACCAGATCCTGGCGGCCGACCAGCTGCATGTAGGTGTCGTTCGCCATCTCGAAGACATGGTCCGGCCCGCGCAGCACGCACATGAAGCCCGGCGCCTGCCGGAACAGCGTGCGCAGCCGCTCCCCCTCCGCCGCCAGCCGGGCGTTGGCCGCCTCCACCGCCGCGCGTTCGCGCATCAGCGCCTTGTTGGCGGCGCGCAAGGCCGCCTCGGCGAGCGCGCGTTCCACCGCGGCCCAGGTCCGCTCCGCCACATCCTCAGCCAGGGCGGCATCGCTGCCGGTCCAATGGCGCGCTCTGGTTTCATGCAGATAGAGGATCGCCGTCAGCTGTCCCGCCTTCAGCAGCGGCACCACCAGCAGGGAGCGCGCGCCGATGCCGGCGAAGGCCGCCGGGCCGCTGTCAATCGTGCGTGGATCGGTGGTAATGTCGTCCACGCGCAGCGTGTATCCCGCCCGCAGTTCCGCGATCAGCGCCGGCCCGAAGCTGTCGAGCAGGGGGTACTGTCCGGCGAGGCTCGCCACCCCGCTGTCGCTCCAGTCGCGCTCGACCGAAATCATGCTGCCGGTCGGGTCGGTGCGGCCATAGCCGGCCCGCGCCACTCCCAGATGGCGGCCGATCGCCTCGGCGGCGGCGGCGGTGATGCCGACCGGGTCGTTCAGCCCGCGCAGCCGCTCCGCCAGATCGAGCTGGAAGGTCAGCCGCCGCTCGGCCAGCACGCGGGCGGTGTTCTCGGTGCAGGCGCAGAACATGCCGGCGACGCTGTCGGTCTCGTCGCGCACCGGGCTGTAGGAGAAGGTGAAATAGGTCTCCTCGCGATAGCCGTGCCGCTCCATCACCAGCCGCCGGTCCTCGTGATAGGTCGCCTCGCCGGCAAGCGCCCGCACCACCAGGGGGAACAGGTCGGGCCAGATGTCGGCCCACACCTCGGCGAAGGGACGTCCCAGCGCCTCCGGTTTGTCGCCCAGGATCGGGCGGTAGCTGTCGTTGTAGAGGAAGGTCAGCTGCGGCCCCCAGACCGCGAACATCGGAAAGCTGGAGGTCAGCATCAGGTTGACGATGGTGCGCAGCGACTGCGGCCAGTCCTCCGCCGGGCCGAGCGGCGTGGCCGACCAGTCCATCGCCCGCATCCGCCGGCCCATCTCCCCGCCGCCGGTGAAGACGTCCGGACCGCCATGGGCCGAACCGTCTTTGGCTCCCGTTCCCGCACCCTGCGCGTTCGGACCGCCGGACACCCCGACTTGCCGCAGCCTTGCGGCATCCTGCCAGACCGGATCGGTCATCATGCGACGAACACCGCCGTCGCGGGTTTGCGTCGTCGATGCCCGGTAGTCCGGAAAAAGATAGGGGCTTTCAAATAGATCATGGCGCGAGGATAGGCAATCGCAAGATGGGTGGCAATCAGCGGCCGCTAGCCATTTGGGAGTAGTTTTCTTGTCTCGTCATGCCGGCGCGACCTTCACGCCTGTGTCGATGTTGTCGAGATCATCATATCTGCCAACCGATTCTTGTTCTGTCCGGGAGATCGGACGGGCAGCCATTCATTCTGTACCACTTTTTGGCCGTACCGCCTTTTCTGGAGAACGCCCGTGGGTCCGTTCCAACTTTCCGCCGTCCTGCTGACTTTGGCGGCCACCTTCGGCTTCATCAATCACAAGTGGCTGAAGCTGCCCAGCACCATCGCGCTTTTCTTCGAAGGGCTGGCGCTGGCGCTGCTGGTGAGCGGTGTGGATGCGATCAGCGCCAGCCTGGGCGTCGGCAACTGGCTGCGCAATCTGATCCAGCAGATCAGCCTGCCGGAGATCCTGCTCGACGGTATTCTCAGCCTGCTGCTCTACGCCGCCGCGGTGAACGAGGATCTGTGTGCGCTGCTGAAGCGGAAATGGACGGTGCTGGCGCTGGCGACGCTGGGGGTGATGCTGTTCACCGGCCTGATGGGGCTTGGGCTGAACGTAATCTTCCGGTTGGCCGGGATCGACGTCCCGCTGATCTGGTGCCTGGTGCTGGGGGCGGCCATCGCGCCGACCGATCCGGTGGCGGTGCATGCCATCCTCGGGCGGCTGCCGGTGCCGGAGACTCTCCGCTCCGTGATCTCGGGCGAAAGCCTGTTCAACGACGGTGTCGGCGTGGTGGTCTTCGCGACGCTGCTCCACCTCGCCACCGGCAGCGAGCAGGATCTGGGTGTGGCAGAGGTCGCGCTGGACTTCGTCAAGGAGGCGTTCGGCGGCGCCGCCCTCGGCTTCGTCTGCGGCTGGATCGCCTATCAGGCGAAACGGCGGATCGACGAGAGCACGGTGGAGCTGACCATTTCGCTGGCCCTGGTGCTGGGGACCTATTCGCTGGCCAGCTGGCTGGGCGTGTCGGGACCCATCGCCGTCGTCGTCGCCGGTCTGCTGATCGGTTACACCACCGAGAAGCATGTCAGCAGCGACGAAAGCCGCCGCGATCTGCAGGTGGTCTGGGCGATGATCGATTCCGTGCTGAACGCCCTGCTGTTCCTGCTGGTGGGGCTGGAGGCGACGGTGGTCATCACCTGGACGGGGCCGGCCCTGCTGGCCGCCGCGCTGGCCGTGCCGCTGGCCCTGGTGGTCCGGCTGCTCAGCCTGACGCCCGCCCTGCTGATGCATGTCGGGCGCAGCGGCAAATCCAGGGCGCTCATCATCCTGACCTGGGCCGGCCTGCGCGGCGGCATCGCGGTGGCGCTGGTGCTGTCGTTGCCGAACAGCCCCTACCGCGATTCCATCCTGGCCGTCTGCTATATCGTCGTTGCCTTTACCATCCTGGTTCAGGGCCTGACCCTGGAGCCCATCGGCCGGCGTCTCTACGGCGACGACCGGTCGTGACGCCGACCGATCCGCCGACGCAGGGCAGCCTCGCAGGGGGTGGCGTGGAACCGGCGCCGTCCGCACCATACCTTGAATGGCAACAGATGGCCGCCAGCCGGCCCCCATTATGGACCGCGCCATGATCCCCTTTTCCGTTCTCGACCTCAGCCCGATCGTCCAGGGGGCGACCGCCGCCGACAGCTTCCGCAACACCCTCGACCTTGCCCGCCATGCCGAGCGCTTGGGGTACAAGCGCTATTGGCTGGCCGAGCATCACAACATGCCGGGCATCGCCAGTGCCGCGACCGCCGTGGTGATCGCCCATGTCGCCGCCGGCACCTCGACCATCCGGGTCGGGTCGGGCGGGGTGATGCTGCCCAACCACGCGCCGCTGGTGGTGGCGGAGCAGTTCGGCACGCTGGAGTCCCTCTATCCCGGCCGCATCGACCTCGGTCTTGGCCGCGCGCCGGGTACCGACATGATGACGGCGCGGGCGCTCCGCCGCGACATGACCGACAGCGGCGACCGCTTCCCGCAGGACGTGGTCGAGCTGCAGATGTATTTCGAGGAGCCGGAGCCCAACCAGCGCATCCGCGCGGTGCCGGGGGCCGGATTGAAGGTGCCCCTGTGGCTGCTGGGCTCCAGCCTGTTCAGCGCGCAGCTGGCGGCGATGCTGGGACTGCCCTTCGCCTTCGCCTCCCACTTCGCGCCCGACATGTTGATGGAGGCGCTGGCGATCTACCGCGCCCGCTTCGAGCCGTCGGCGACCCTATCCAAGCCGCATGCTATGGTCGCCGCCAATATCTTCGCCGCCGACAGCGAGGCCGAGGCGCGGCGCATCTTCTCCTCAGCCCAGCAGCAGTTCGCCAATCTCCGCCGCGGCACGCCGGGCAAGCTGCCGCCGCCGGTCGACGACATCGAAGCGTGGTGGAGCAGCCCGGCCGAGAAGATGATGGTGGATCGCGCGCTCGGCACCATGGCCGCGGTGGGCACGCCGGATCAGGTGGCGGCCAAACTCTCGGAGATCATCCATGCCACCCAGGCGGACGAACTGATCCTGGCCGGTCAGATTTATGACCACGCCGCCCGTCTGCGCTCCTTCCAGATCGGGGCCGAGGTGCGCGAGCGGATCGGGTGAAAACCGGCTTGGGATGAAAAATGCGGAGGCGGCGAAAAAAGCCCTTGCGCGGCATCGGCCAGCCGGCCTATACACCGCCTCCCGCGACGCAGCACGGCCGACAAGGCAGTAACGCTTCAAAGGAAACAGTGGTTCGAACAAGTAAGTGTCGAGCGCCTCGAAAAAAAGAGGTTGACAACGAAAGTAAAGACCACTAAATAAGCCGAACACGACGCGGTGATCCAAAACGGAGCGCCGCTGAGTTGTTCGGAAGCAGCACGATCAGTGCTGCGGGCTCTTTGACAAGTTAATACCGTGTTGTGAGAAGGGATGCGCA
>CBIHQY010000028.1:0-79443 GCA_966212305.1 uncultured Azospirillum sp. | reverse complement strand
ATTCCGGTTCGGTCAGGGCGAAGGCGCCGACGATCTCGCCGGCGGCCAGACGCGGCAGATAGTTCTGCTTCTGCTCCTCCGTCCCGTCGATGACGATGCCCTGCGAGCCGATGCCGTTGTTGGTGCCGATCAGCGAGCGGAAGGCCGGCGAGGTCTGCCCCAGTTGGAAGGCGACCTGAACCTCGTCCGACATCGACAGGCCGAGCCCGCCATATTCCTCCGGGATCGACAGGCCGAACAGGCCCATCTCGCGCATCGCGGCGATCACCTCGGGCGGAATGGCGTCGTCCTCCGCCACCTTATGCTCAAGCGGGACCAGCTTTTCGCGGACGAAGCGCCCCAGCGTGTCCAGCAGTTGATCCAAAACGTCCTTGTCCAAGGCCATGCGTGCTCTCCGTCCGGGGAGAATGATTTCAGGGAAAAATCATGGATTGAGGGGCGCCGCCTCATCTGTTCGTTGGCCACGCTGACAGATGGGGCGGAGGTTGTCAACAAAATGAAATTGCATTCCGTTATACGAAATTACGGCGGTGGATCGAAGGTCTGCCGCGCGTGCATGCAGGCTTGCCAGCCGGAACGAAGCGGTTAACCTTTTCGGAAATCAGCGGCCCCGCACCACGGGTCCATAAATCACTGGAGGGTTTGGGATGATCGACCTGTATTTCTGGCCGACGCCGAACGGCCACAAGATCACGATCCTTCTCGAGGAAGCCGGGCTGGACTACCAGTTCAAGCCGGTGAACATCTCCACCGGCGACCAGTTCAAGCCGGAATTCCTTGCCTTCTCGCCCAACAACCGCATGCCGGCGATCATCGACAACGCCCCGGCCGACGGCGGCGAGCCGATCAGCGTCTTCGAATCCGGCGCCATCCTGATCTATCTGGCCGAGAAGGCCGGCAAATTCCTGCCCAGCGACGTGCGTGGCCGCAAGACGGTGCTCGAATGGCTGTTCTGGCAGGTCGGCGGCCTCGGCCCGATGGCAGGCCAGAACCACCATTTCGTGCAATACGCACCGGAACGCATCCCCTACGCCATGGAACGCTACGTCAAGGAGACGGGTCGCCTCTATGGCGTGATGGACAAGCGCCTTGCCGACAGCGAGTTCCTGGGCGGTGCCGAGCTGTCCATCGCCGATATGGCGAGCTATCCCTGGATCGTCCCGCATGAACGCCAGCAGCAGGATCTGGACAACTTCCCCAACCTGAAGCGCTGGTTCAACGCGATCAAGGAGCGGCCGGCGGTGGTGCGCGCCTATGAAAAGGGGCAGGCCGTCAACCCCAACCGCACGCCCACGGTGAACGAGGACAGCAAGAAGATCCTGTTCGGCCAGTCCGCCGACACGGTCAAGCGCTGAGGTCTCCGACAGCCGGCCCGGCTTCGACCGCCGGGCCGGCGTATCGGTATGGAATCGGCTTCTTTCGCCTTATCCTTTTGCGCCGCGCAGACTTTTGGGGCTCCCCGGCGTAGACGGGACCGTTCCCCGATCCGGCGTGTTGTTTTCGGTAGAGAATATCTTCCGGAGACGCCGCGCCGATGAGCATCTGGCCCTGCCCCGACTCCGTCCACCCGACCTCCGACGGTCCCGCCATGGAAGCGGCGACCGCTGCCGCCACATCTCCCGGGATACGGATCGCCCTGCACCCCCTGCCCTCCATGCCGGAACTGGCGCGGGCATGGACGGAGCTGGAGAGCCGTGCCGACTCCTCCTTCTTTCTCTCCTGGAGCTGGATCGGCTCCTGGCTGGCGCAGATGCCGGATGGCATCGAGCCGCATTTGCTGGTGGCATCGCGGGGCGACGAACCGGTCGGTCTGGCCGTGCTCTGCCCGCGCGTGCGGCGGCGGTTCGGGCTGCTGCACAGCCGCTGCTGGATGCTGCACGAGACCGGCGACCGCAGCTATGACCGCCTGTTCATGGAGTATAACGGCATCCTCGCCGACCGCCGCTTCGCCGACGAGGTGACGGACGCCATGCTGCATTGGCTGGACGAGCGGCTGACCGCCAATGACGAGCTGGTGCTGGGCGGGCTGACCCTGGCGGCGGAGCGGGCCGCCCGGCGGGTGGCGGCGCGGACCGGCCATACGCTGCAATTGCGCATCGCGGATTCGGCGCAGTGGGTCGACCTCGGCACGGTGCGGGCCGGCGGCGGCGACTTCCGCGGTGGACTCGGCCGCAACACGCGGGCGGCGGTGAACCGGGCAGAGCGGCTTTACCGCGCCCGCGGCGCGCTGGATCACCGGGTCGCGGCGACGGTGGACGAGGCGATGGAGTATTTCGCCGGGATGGAGGTTCTTCATCAGGCCGGCTGGCAGGCGCGCGGACAGGCGGGCGCCTTCGCCAATCCGGCCTTCCGTCCTTTCCACGAAAGGCTGATCGCCGACGGAATGCCGCGCGGCGCGGTGCGGCTGAGCCGGGTCAGCGCCGGCGGGCAGCCCATCGGCTACCTCTACAATTTCGTCCATCGCAACCGCGTGCTGAATTATCAGGGCGGCTTCGCCTTCGAGGCCGACAACCGGCTCAAGCCGGGGCTGCTGAGCCATGTGCTGGCCATCGAGGATGCGCTCGCCCGCGGCGAGGACTGCTACGACTTCATGTCGACGCCGGCCGGGCACAAGCCGCTGCTCTCCAACGCCGAACAGCCGATGAATTGGCTGACGCTCGGCCCCGACCGGTTGAGCCGGCGGATGGAGGCGCATTGCCGCCGGGCGCGCGGGGTGATGGTCGATGCCGTCAAACGGTCGCTGCGCGGCTGGATCGCTCCGGCAAAAGGGATCTGAGAAGGGAGAGCGTTCGCCATGGCAACGGGACCGAAAGCCGGGCCGCTGGCCTGCGTGTTGGGCGACATGGATCTGGTGCGCCCGCTGGGTCTGGCCGGCATCCGCTGTGCCGTGGTCGGGCCGCCGGGTGGGGCGACCGCCCATTCCCGCTTCACCGAGCGGCTGATCCCATGGGAGGGCGGCAACGAGGACGTGCTGGTCGACCGCCTGCTGCTTTTCGGCGCCGCGCAGGCCGAAAAGCCGGTGCTCTACATGGAGGAGGACGCGCAGCTTCTGATGGTGTCGCGCCACCGCGACCGGCTGTCCGCCGTCTTCCGCATCGCACTGGCCGAGGCCGATCTGGTGGAGACGCTGGTCGACAAGGGCCGGTTCCAGGCGCTGGCGGAACGGCTGGACCTGCCGGTTCCCCGCACCCGGCGCCTGAGTCCCCTGCCGGGCAGCGAGGCGCCGGATCTGGACCTGCGCTATCCCGTGATCGTCAAGCCGCTGACCCGCCGCCCGCCCTGGGATGAGATCGAGGGGCTGGGCAAGGCGATCCGGCTGGACGGGCATGATGAGCTTCGGGCCCTGTGGCCGCGGCTGATTCCGGTCGGCATCGATCTGCTGGCGCAGGAACTGATCCCCGGACCGGAGACGCGGATCGAAAGCCACCATGTCTATATCGACGCCGCCGGCGCCGTGGCCGGCGAGTTCACCGGCCGCAAGATTCGGACCTATCCGGTCGATTACGGCCACAGCACCGCACTGACCATCACCGACATCGACGGCGAGGGAGCCGACGTGGCGGCATTGGGGCGTGACATCGCGGCGCGCATCGGCCTCAAGGGCGTCGCCAAGTTCGATTTCAAGCGCGATCCCGACGGCCGCCTGCACCTGCTGGAGATCAATCCGCGCTTCAACCTGTGGCACCATCTGGGCGCCGTTGCCGGGGTGAACCTGCCGGCGATGGTGCAGGCCGACCTGACCGGCCGTCCCCGCCCAGCCCCCCGCCCGGCCAAGGCCCGGCCCGGCGCCTGCTGGTGCCATATCAGCAAGGACCGGCTGGCGGCGCGGGACAGCGGGGTGCCGACGGCGAACTGGCTGGCCTGGGTCGCGCGCTGCGAGGCGAAGGCGATCACGCCGGACGACCCGATGCCCTTCCTGCGGCCGAAGCTGGACCGGCTGCTGGCACGCATTCCCGGCGTCGCCGGCCCGGCACGACTGGCGAAGCCCTGAGCGCAAAACCATGAAGATCGCGCTCATCTCCGACATCCATGCCAATCTGGAGGCGTTGCAGGCGACGCTCGACGCCGTCCGGGCGGAGGGGGCGGAGCGCATCGTCTGCCTGGGCGACATCGTCGGCTACAACACCGACGCCGCCGCCTGCATCGCCCTGCTGCGGCAGGCCGGCGCAGTCTGCATCGCCGGAAATCACGACCGGGCGGTGACCGGCGCCATCGGGACCGAGGGGTTCAGCGGACCGGCGGCGCGCGCCGTCGCCTGGACGAGGGCGAGGCTGGACGCGGAGAGCCACGCCTTCCTGTCCGCCCTGCCGCTGACGGCGGTGGTGGATGGCGCCCTAGTCGCCGTCCATGGCGCCCTGCATCCGGAGGTGGGGAAGGAACTGGTGCGGCTGGACGATGACGGCAAGCGCCGCTTGAGCCTTCAGGCGCTTCTCGGGCATCCTTCCGGCGGGCGGGTCTGCGTCTTCGGCCACACCCACCGGGCGGGGCTGTGGGAATGGCGGGACGGGGTGGTACGGGCGGTGCCGCTCGACGGCGAGGCGCAGTTGCGGGCCGACGGGCTGTATCTGCTGAACCCCGGCACGGTGGGGGAGCCGCGCGGCGCCGATACCCGTGCCAGCTTCGCCTGCTTCGATACCGCCAGCCGCCGCGTCACCCTGCACCGTGTCGCCTATGCCCGCCGGGCGGCGCTGGTGAAAACCCGGAAGGCGGGGCTGGCGCCGCGTTTTGCCGCAGTTCCCGCGCCGCTGAGGATGAAGTTGATCGGAATTCTGCGAGTTCTCGGTGTCTACGAATGGGTAAAACGGGCTCTTCCAGGCCGTGTGTCGTCAATATGACAATCCCGTAACGCGGCTTTGCTTCAACAGTGACGTGGAATTGAGCATAATCCGGCGCGGGGGCAGAGGTGACGCCGGGCTATGGACACTATCGGTATATTCAACGGCGCTGCCGGCGGGATGTGGACCCGGTTCGGCAGGACAGTGTCGTCCCTGGCCGCATCGCTGGCGCTCGGCCTCGGTCTTCTCTCTGCTGCGGTGATCCTGCCGGCGCAGGCGCAGCAGCCTGACGCCGTGTCTCAGGATGGAAAGGCCGTGGCGGATACCGGACCGGTCCATCTGACGATCCTCTACACCCAGGGCACCACCGATCTGGACGAGACCGCCGGGCGCGGCGGCATGGCCCGGCTGGCCGGCACCATCCGCCAGGAACGGGCCGCCCATCCCAACCTTCTGGTCCTGCATGGCGGCCAGACTCTGGCGCCGTCGGTGCTCGCCTTCTACGACCAGGGCGCGCACATCATCGACCTGCTGAACGGCATGACCATCGACGCGATGGCCGCGCTGAACCGCGAATTCCACCATGGCGACGACCGGCTGAGCGCCCGCGCCTTCGAGGCCGGCTTTCCCATCGTCACCACCAACACGGTGGACCGCGCCACCGGCCGAACCCCGGACGGGCTGGAGGACGCGGTGGTGCTGAGCGCCGGCCCCTTGCGCATCGGCGTGATGGCGGCGACGCCGGTGTTGACGCGGGAGACCACCCGTGCCCAGCGGACGGAATTCCGCGACCCGGTTCCCGCGCTGACGGCCAAGGCCGCGGCGCTGCGGGCCGACGGCGTCGATCTGGTGGTGGCGATGACCGGCTATGCCGGCGACACCCACCGCAGCGTGCTGGCCGCCCGCCCCGCCGACATCGTGCTGTACCAGGACCGCAACCGCCCCTTCGCCGTCGATTACGACGGGCGTTTCCTGTCCGCCACCGTCGGGCCGCAGGCCGCCTGGGTGCTGGCGCTGGATTTGACGGTGGAACGCGGGACCGGGCCGGACGGCAAGCCGCAGGTAAGCTGGACCCCGGCGCCCCGCCTGATCGACAGCGCGACGGTGCCGCCCGACCCCGCCACGTTGATCCAGGCCAAGGCTTACGCGGCGCGGCTCGACACCATGCTGCGGATGGAGGTGGGACGTCTCACCGCTCCGCTGGACACCCGCAAGGAGCCGCTGCGGACGGGCGAGAACGCCTTCGCCAACGCGGTGGTCGACACGCTGCGCGAGACGCTGGACGCCGACGTGGCGCTGATCAACGGCGGCGGCATCCGCGGCGACCGCAGCTATCCGGCCGGCACCCTGCTGACCCGGCGCGACATCTATAGCGAGCTTCCCTTCCACGATGTCGGCGTCGTGCTGGACGTCACCGGGCAGCAGCTTTGGGAGGCGGTGGAAAGCGGCGTTTCGGCGGTGGAGCAGTTGCAAGGCCGCTTTCCCCACCTGTCCAACGCCCGCGCGGAGATCGACCTGACCCGCCCACCCGGCCAGCGGCTGCGCAGCCTGTCGGTCGGCGGCAAGCCGGTCGACCGGTCCTCCCACTACCGTCTGGCGACCAGCAGCTTCCTGGCGACGGGCGGCGACGGGTATGGCGTGCTGGCGGGTGCGCCGAGGCTGGTCGAAGACCGCAACAGCGAGTTCATCTCCACCCAGATGATCGACCACATCGCCCGCAGCGGCGAGTTCGTTCCCCGGCTGGACGGCCGTATGACGGTGAGGCGGTAATGGACGGCCAGCTTTCCACCAGCCTGTCTTCCAGCATCGTGCAGAGCACGTCCACCATCGTGCAGAGCACGTCCACCATCGTGCAGAGCACGTCCACCATCGCACCGAGCACGCCGCGGGTCGCAGCACTGCCCGCGCCGGCGACGGGCGCGACGCCTGGTCCGCAGACTCCGCCGCCGAACCGGACGCGGCGTTTCGGCATCGCGGTGCGCATCACGCTGGGGCTGTCGGTGATGGCTCTGCTGGTGGTGCTGATCGGCGGCGTGTCGATGTCGTCCTTCCGCCTGTTCCGGGCGGAGGTGACGGCCCTGTCGACCAACACCCTGCCGGAGGTCATCACCAGCGCCGAACTGCACGGGTCGCTGCAGAAGCTGGTGGCGCAGATGCCGCAGCTCGCCGGCGCGAATTCGACGCCGCAGCGCCGGTCCATCTATGATGGGCTGGTCACGGAGCTGGATTCGATGCAGCTTCTGGTCGCCCGCATGCGCGGCCTGATGAAGGACAACCACGGGGACGGGGAGGAGCGCGACGGCAATGTCCGCCTGCTGGAGCAGACCCGCTCCACCCTGCTGATCCTGGCCGCCACCGTCGCCGACCTGAACGCCGAGGTCACCCGCCAGATCGAGTATGGCGACCGTCAGGCCGAGGCCGCCCGCGCACTCGGCCGGCTGGCGGCCTCCATTGAAAGCATGCCCGACACCGGCGCCTGGGCCGCGCGCATCGGCGCGCTGATGGCGCGGGCGGCGGGAGCGACGCAGCTCGACCATCTCAGCCGGTTGAAGGGGGAGGCGCGGTCAGCCGAACGGACGCTGGCCGAGCTGGCCCGCCTGACCGGCGGCGCCCCGGACCCGACCGGCCAGATGATGTCCACCGTGCAGGAGGAACTGTTCTCGCTGCTGGTGGCGCCGGGCGGGCTGTTCGAGAGCGCCATCGACCGGCTGCAGGCGCGCAACCGCGCCCAGGCGCTGACCGGGCAGACCCAGGTGCTGGTGGAGACGGTGGAGCGGTCCACCCGCGCGCTCTACGACTCCATCCGCGACCAGTCGGCCGAGCGCACCGATGCGCTGGCCGAATTGATCGCCGAACGCACCCGCACGGTCATGATGCTGGCCGGCGCGTCGATCCTGCTGGCTGTCGGCGTCTATTTCATCTTCCGCCGCTTCCTGTCCTCTCGGCTGGTGGCGATGAACCGGGCGGTGCTGGCCCGGCTGTCGGGGAACCGGCAGGCCGGAGGCGGAGCGGCCGGGACGGTTCCGGCCCCGGTCCCGGTAGACGGCGACGACGAGATCACCGACATCGGCGCCTCGATCCGCTACTTCATCGACGAGATCGACCGGCGCCAGCAGGCGCTGGCCGACAACGAGCGGCGTTTCCGCGATCTGGTCGAGGGCTCGATCCAGGGCATCATCATCCATCGCGACTTCCACGCGCTCTACGCCAACGACAGCTTCGCCGCCATGCTTGGCCTGACGGTCGCGGAAGTGATGGCCCTGCCCTCCCTGCTGTCCGTCGTGGCGGTGGAGGCGCGGCAATCGATGATCGACAATTACGACCATCTGCTGGAGGGCGGGCAGTCCACGCCGCGCCGCCGGATTCGCGCCTGCCGGCCCGACGGCGGCGAGCTTTGGGTGGAGCTGACCGGCCGCCGGGTCGACTGGATGGACGGCCCGGCGATCCAGGCGGTGGTGGTCGACGTAACGCGCGAGGTCGGGGCGGAAAATGCGCTGCGCCAGTCGCGCGACGCCGCCGAACGGGCGCTCGACGAACTGAAGGCGACGCAAGCCAGCCTGATCCAGGCGGAGAAGATGGCGTCGCTCGGCCAGTTGGTCGCCGGCGTGGCGCACGAGGTGAACACCCCCATCGGCATCACCATCACCGGCGCGTCGCAGTTGCAGGCGCTGATCGGCGAGCTGTCGGACCGCCACACGGCGAACGCGCTGAAGAAGTCGGATTTCCAGCGCTTCCTCAGCGACGGGATGGAGATGGCCAACCTGATCCTGTCCAACAGCACCCGTGCGGCCAATCTGGTGCAGAGCTTCAAGATGGTCGCCGTCGACCAGTCCAGCGACGAGCGCCGCGCCTTCCTGCTGCGGGATTACATCGACGAGTTGCTGCGCAGCCTGCATCCGACCTACAAGGCGCGGGCGGCGCTGACCATCGACATCAATTGCCCGGCGGACCTGGAGCTGGACGGCTATCCGGGGGCGCTGTCGCAGATCCTGACCAACCTGATCATGAACGCGCTGGTCCATGCCCTGGATCCGGAGCAGCCCGGCCGCATCGCCATCGACGCCCGCATGGCAGAGGGCGACATGGTGGAACTGTCGATCGGCGACGACGGCGCAGGCATCGCGCCGGAGGTTCTGCCCAAGGTCTTCGACCCCTTCTTCACCACCCGGCGCGGGTCGGGCGGCAGCGGGCTGGGGTTGCACATCGTCTACAATCTCGTGACCGGCCGCCTGCACGGCACCATCGGGGTGCAAAGCCGCCCCGGCGAAGGCACCCGCTTCACCCTGCGTTTTCCCCGAGTCACGGCGGTCGCGTGACGCCCGGTCAGCGCACCGGCCCGTCGAACCAGTGGCGGCCCTGGCGGTCCTCCACCTCGATCACCCAGACGTCGGGGTCGTAACGGAGCTGGCGGGCGATGTAGGCGTCGGCATCGGCCTCCGGCACCGGATCGGCGCCGGTGCCACGCGCCCAGAACAGCCGCTCTCCATCCGCCTCGCGGGTCTGGACCAGTACGGCGAAGGTGCGGTCGAGCCGGTTGATCTTCAGGATCACAGTGCCGCGGCTGCGATCGCCCTTGCGGACCACGGTCATCGCCACGCCCTGGGCGTCGGCTGCGCGGATATGGGCCGAAACCCAGAGATGCGTCGGAAGGCGGTCGTCCATTGCCGTGACAGGCTCCTGAGCGTCGGCTCTTGGTTATTTTCGATTCTCGCCCTGCCCGGCCGGCCGGTGTAGAGAAGAGGGTATGGCAACACTCCTGGACGCTCTGAACGCCGCCGTCAACCACCACATGGCCGGCCATGCCCAAGCGGCGGCCGACGCCTATCGCCATATCCTGGCGGCGGAACCGGCACAGCCGGACGCGCTGCACCTCTCGGGTGTGCTGAGGGCGCAGACGGGCGACGCGGCGGCGGCGGTGCGGTTGATCGGCCGCGCCGTTCGGGTCCGCCCCACGGCGGCAGCCCCCTGGGGCCATCTGGGTGCGGCGCTGCGGACGGCGGAGACGCCGGAACGGGCGGAACCGGTGCTGCGGCGCGCCCTGGCGCTCGACCCGGGCGACGGCGACGCGCTGGAGGCGCTGGGTGCCTCGCTGCACGCGCTGGCGCGCTACCCCGAGGCGCGGCGCTGGCTGGAGCGCACGGCCCGGCTGCGCCCCGGCCATGCGGCGACCCTGATGAATCTCGGCACCGTACTGCGCGACCAGCGCAGCTTCGACGAGGCGGAGGCTTGCTTCGCCGCCGTGCTGGCGCGCAATCCAGGCAGCGACGACGCCCATCTGGCGCGCGCGGTGGGGCGGCTGGTCCGCGGCGACCTGCGCGCGGGATGGGAAGGATTCGAGCATCGCTGGCGCCGCTTCGCCAGCCCGCCCTGGGCCGGCCAGCCGCCGGGCGGCGCCACCATCCTTTTGCACATGGACCAGGGTTACGGCGACGCCATCCAGTTTGTGCGCTATGCCCCGCTGGTGGCACGGATCGCGGCGCAGGGCGGCGGCCGGGTGGTCCTGGAAACGCATCTGCTGCTCTACCGCCTGTTCAACCGTAGCCTGGGGTCGTCGATCCAGGTGCTGGTGCGTGGAGAAGACCCGCCGCCGCATGACATCCACTGTCCTCTGATGAGCCTGCCGCGGGCCTTCGGCACCGAACCGGGGACCATTCCCGTCGGCGTGCCCTATCTCGCCCCCGACCCCGGCGACGTGGACCGCTGGCGCGAGCGGCTGGCCGGCACGGACGGGGATGGAAACGGGGCCGGCCTGCGGGTCGGACTGGTCTGGGCCGGCAACCCGCAGCACCGCAACGACCGCAACCGCTCGATCCCGGCGACGGCCCTGACACCGCTGCTGGCGGTGCCGGGGGTGCGGTTCGTCAGCCTGCAGACCGGCGACGCGGCGGCCGACCTGAACCGCCTGCCCGGCGTGGCGATCCCGAACGCGATGGATCGGGTGCGCGATTTCGCCGATACCGCCGCCATCCTCGCCAACCTCGACCTGCTGGTGACGGTCGACACCGCCATCGCCCATCTGGCCGGGGCAATGGGCGTGCCGTGCTGGCTGATGCTGCCCCATGTGCCGGACTGGCGCTGGATGCTCGACCGCGCCGACAGCCCCTGGTACCCGTCGCTTCGGCTGTTCCGCCAGCCACGGCCCAGTGACTGGACCACCACACTCGGCACCGCCGCCGCCGTGCTGAAGGCGCATGCCGCCCGCGCCGCCCGGATGGCCGGCGCCTGACCTCTCAGCCGGGCGGCCGGCGCCGTCCGGACCGGCAACTTCGGCGGGAGCTTTCTGCCCGCCCGGACCGTAGGCGCTAGGCGAAACTTTCCTACCTGCCGGGAAATTCCGGCCCTGCCGTGACGCTCCCGTAAAAAATTGGCCGAATTCAATGTGTTGGCGTCGACGTGGCAGTTGGCACTCCGCTTGCTAGATAGGGCGCAGAAGACCTTTGCCCTTTCTTTCGGAGACCCCGGCCATGAGCATCTTCGGTTCGATGACAACCGCCGTTCTCGGCCTGAATGCCCAGTCGAAGGCGCTCGGACATATCTCGGACAACATCGCCAACAGCTCGACCATCGGCTACAAGCGCGTCGATTCGGCCTTCGAGACGATGGTCCTGCAGTCCAGCCAGCGCCTGCACGAGCCGGGCGGGGTCACGGCGCAACCGGTCTTCATGAACAACATCCAGGGCAGCCTGACCCAGGTGCAGAGCCCGACCAACATCGCCATCCAGGGCCAGGGCTTCTTCAGCGTCACCAAGGTGGCGACCCAGGGTTCCAGCACGCTGGTGCAGACGCAGACGGGCACGGTCAATTCGTCGGCGGCCTTCTACACCCGTGCCGGCGACTTCGAACTGGACAAGAGCCGCTATCTGGTCAACAGCGCCGGCTATGCCCTGAACGGCTGGCTGGTCGATCCGGTGACGGGCGTCCTGCACAAGGACCAGGTGGCGCCGATCCAGGTCAATTCCCTGATCGACAAGCCGGTGGCGACCAACACCATCGACCTGGCGGCCAACCTGCCGGCGACGCCCAAGGCCGGCGAGAAGGTTCCCGACAGCAGCATCCAGATCTTCGACAGCCAGGGCAACCCGCGCACCGTCAACTTCAAGTGGCGGCAGCAGGCGGACAGCAGCTGGCGCATGGTCCTGGACGCGCCGGGTTCCAATACCAAGCCGGTCGACGGCACCTTCACCGGCAACCCCGCCACCGTGACCTTCGGCCAGAACATCGCCGGCCAGACCGCGGTGGCACAGGTCAACGTCATCACCATCGCCGGCAACAACACCAACGGCCAGGACAATCTGCGCATCGGCGACACCTATTCGGTCAAGGTCGACGGCACCAACTACAGCCTGAAGGTCACCGCCGACAACATCGGCTCGCTCCGCACCTACTCCGGTCTGGCAGGCGCGCTGGCCAACCAGATCAACTCGGCCTCGCCGGCGGCATCGGTGCTCGCCACCTCCTCGGGCCAGACCATCCGCGTCACCGCCCGCGAACCCGGCACGCCGTTCAAGCTGAACACGGACGTGGTGTCCGGCACCAACACGACCAACACGATCGTCACCCAGACCTCGACGGCGGCGACCGCCAGTGCGGGTGAGATCGACAAGTTCCAGTTCCCGCAGACCCAGGTCGAGGTCGGGGACTCCTTCACCATCAACGTGAACGGCACGGCGATCAGCTACACGGTGACCGCCGCGACCTATCAGAGCTATTCGACGGTGAGCGATGTCGTGTCCCAGCTGGCCGGCAAGATCAACCAGTCGCTGGGCTCCACCGTCACCGCGTCGTCGGCCGGCAACATCCTGTCGATCCAGTCCAATGCGGTGAACACCAACGTCACCTCCAGCGCGACGGTGACCAATTCCAGCGCGTCCGTGAACACGATGAGTTCGCTGCCGTCGGTCTCCAGCGTGGCCGGCGTGCGCCAGAGCCGCACGGTGACCCTGACCGGCACGCCGGGCGACATCGGCACGCAGTACACCCTCAGCATCAACGGCACGGCGGTGACCTACAGCACCACCGGCGAAGAGATGACGATGGAGGACATCACCGCGGCGCTGGCGAACAAGATCAACTCCAACACCTCGCTGCCGGTGACCGCCACCGCGCAGGGCGGCGTCATCACCGTGACTGCCAAGACCGCGGCCACGCCGACAAATGCCAATACCTTGAACGCAAATACGGCAACGGGTGACGTAACTATAACTGGTTCCAGCGTCGATGTCGGAGACGTCTATTCGGTGACCGCCAACGGCGTCACGCATACACTGACGCTCGATAACGCCAACATTAGTACTTACAATACACCTCAGAAGGTTCTTCAGTACTTCGCCACCCAGATCGGCGGCACAGCCAGCGTGACCGGCAATGTGCTGTCCACCGGCGACGTTTCCGGCAATGCTGCCGCGTCCGTGAGCGACGCGACCGCCCAGCAGTTCACCCTGGACCAGAGCGCGGTCGCCGGCCAGACGCCGGCCCATATCGGCCTGACCTTCGGCAAGACCCCGGAGACGGTCGGCACGCTGACCAACATCTCCACGGCCCTGGTCGGCACCGGCTCGGCGGTCAGCGCCGCCAACCAGTCCGCCGGATCCGACGCCAATGTCACCTTCACCGTCGACTACGGCTTCGGCCCGCAGCAGATCACGCTGAACCTCGGCAAGTACCAGAAGCCGGGCGGCCTGACCCAATATGCCGGCGAGGAGATCAACGTCACCCAGCTGGTCCAGAACGGCGCACCACGCGGGCAGTTCAAGGACGTGGTGTTCGGCGACAACGGCACCGTCATGGTCAACTACGACAACGGACGATCGAAGATGGTGGCGAAGGTGCCGATCATCACCTTCAACAACCCGAACGCCCTGCAGCGTGAATCCGGCGGCGTCTTCATCGAGAGCGAAGAGGCCGGCAAGCCGAACTTCAACGATCCGGAGACGAACGGCGCCGGTGCGGTGGTGGCGAACAGCGTGGAAAGCTCCAACGTCGATATCGCCGACGAATTCACCAAGATGATCGTCACCCAGCGGAGCTATTCCGCCAACGCGAAGATCGTCACCACCTCCGACGAAATGCTTCAGGAAGTGCTGGGGCTGAAGCGCTAAGCGCGGCCCTGACCTTCTGATTACCTGATCGCCACTCTACCGATCGCCAGTTTCCTGATCGCCAGTTCCTGATCGTCTGAATGGGGGGCGGCGGCCATCCCGGCACCGCCCCGACCATCCCGATCCGTGAAAGGTCTCCTGCCATGTCCCTCTTCGCAGCCTTGAACAGTGCCACGGCCGGGCTGCGCACGGTCCAAAGCAGCGTCAAGCTGGTTTCGGACAACATCGCGCAGGCCAATGACCCGAACCGCACCCGCCACACCGCCCAACAGTCGGTGGACGCCAGCGGTCAGGTCATCAGCACGACCTATCGCCGGGAAGTCGACAAGGCTCTGATGGCGCAGGTGATGGATCTGACCTCGCGCGACGGCGGATCGCAGGTGACCTCGACCTACATGCAGCAGCTGGGCGACCTGATGCGGACCACCAACGGGACGCCGCTGCTGAACGACTATGCCGACAAGTTCCAGGCCGCGATCAAGACGCTGTCCACCTCGCCGGAAGACGAGACTGCGCAATACCAGCTGGTCCAGGCGGCCGAAAGCTTCTCACGCGAGATCCGCCGCGTGTCGGAGGGCGTGGAGCAGCTCGACCGCGACATGTCGGGCGACATCACCAAGTCGGTCGACACCGTCAACGACCTGCTGAAGCAGATCAATTCGATCAACAACGACATGGTGTCGCTGCAGGGCCAGGGATCCGCCGCCAACGCCGTCGCCGACAAGCGCGACGGGCTGGTGCGCGAGCTGAGCACCTATATGGGCATCCGCACCGTGGAGCGGCCGGACGGACGGCTGGCGCTGTTCACCCCGTCGGGGCTGGCGCTGGTCGATGCGCAGCCGGCAAATCTTTCCTATGACGGCGGCAACATCAACCTACAGGTCGGCAATCAGGTCACCTCGATCAACAACCACCTGACCACCGGCAAGCTGGGTTCGCTGATCCAGATGCGCAAGGACGGCTCGACGACCGAGCCGCCGACGCCGGCCAGCGGCGACCCGTCGACCGAGGTGATCCGCAAGCTGCGCTCGCAGTTGGACGAGTTCGCCAAGGCCTTCACCGGCCCGACAAAGCCGGGCGAGCCCACCAGCTTCGCCGACGCCTACGACGATGCCAGCCCGGCCGCCGACGGCGAACAGGCCAACCAGTTCTTCACCGGCACCGACCGCTTCACCATCACGATCAACGCCAAGCTCCTGGACAACACCAGCAAAATCAAGCAGTCCGCCATCGACGGCATGGTCCAGTCGGTCAATGCCGCCGGCCGCAGCTTCAACGCCGACGGTCTGCAGATGAAGGATACCACCTACAGCGCCATCGGCAGCGCCATCACCGGAACCTGGATGGCCGCGGCCAAGACGGCCAACACCTCCGCCGAGTCCAACAAGGCCTCCATGCAGCTCCTCAGCGAGCGCTACCAGTCGCAGACGGGCGTGAACATCGACGAGGAAATCGCCCAGCTGCAACAGCTCCAGACCTCCTACCAGGCTTCGGCACGGGTTATGCAAGTGGCCAATGCAATGTTCGATGCGCTGGAGGCGGTGGTCCGATGAGCTCGATAACGGGAGTCAGCAGCTACTCGAAATATCTGAGCCTTGTCCGGAACCTGTCCGGGGGCCAGAACGACATCAACCGACTGTCCGAACAGCTGACCACGGGCAAGAAGTCGGTCGATCTCAACGCATACGGCCCGGAGGTGCAGAAGCTTCTGGACCTGCGGTCGGAGATGGCGAAGAAGGACAACTACGTCCAGAGCATCAACGTCGCGGCGCCGCGCGTACAGGCGACCGACAAGGTGCTGACCTCGCTGGAATCGATCGTGTCGAGCTGGACCTCCAGCACCACGATGCCGTTCGAGCCGGGGCCGGCCAGCGTCGCCACGCCGATCAACACCAATCCCGACGGGATGAAGCTGTCGGTCGACGCCGCCAAGTCGAAGCTGACGGTCGGCGCCAAATACACGGTCACCGCGGTTCCGTCGCAGCAGGGCTCCAACGGCACCTTCGACGTGACCGTGACCGACGGGCTGGGCGGCAAGACCACCCGCGCCATCAACCTGGGCACCACCCCGCCCAACGACGGCAAGGGCTACAACTTCAACATCTCCGGCGGCCCCGGCGAAGGCGCGATCCTGAACCTCAGCTTCGACACGCTGAAGGCCTCGTCGAGCAGCAGCTTCTCCGTCACCTTCCCGCAGGCCGATCAGGTGAAGGACCGCGCCGAGGGCGCCATGCGCGACATCCAGGCGCTGATGAACCAGCGCTTCGGCGACCGCTACCTGTTCTCTGGCTCGCGGTTCGGGACGGAACCGGTCACCGACCTGATGGCGACGAAGCAGACCAGCAAGATCACGCTGAACGGCGCGGTGGTTAACCCGGACGATTATTTCGAGGTGACGATCAACGGCCAGACCTTCAGCCATCAGGCGGTGACCGGCGACACCTTGACCAAAGTCGCACAGGCTCTGTCCAGCAACATCAACAACCTCGCCAATCCGCCGTTGCCGATGACGGTGTCGACCTCCAACGGCATCATCACGCTGGTCGGTCAGGATCCGGGGCAGAAGTTCGATCTGTCGGCCCGTGTCGTGAACTCGGCCACGGTTGAGAACAGCGTCACGTCGCCGACCACCACCCAGGCGCCGACGACCGCGCTGCCGCAGATCGACAGCTTCACCCTGAACGGCGCGGCGGTGGACATCGGTGATACCTTCGAATTCACGGTCGCGGTCGGCGATCCCGACGATCCGTACAACCAGAACTACTACACCAAGAATCCCAACGAGCCGCGCGACCTGCCGCCCTACCAGACCTACACGGTGCGCTACACGGTCAGCGACACCGACTATGCCGCCGGCGTCTCCAACGTCAGCCAGGTGGCCGACAAGCTGCGCCAGAATTTCGCCAACCTGAACCCGGCCCCGCCGGTCACCATCGACGCGGTCGGCAACGGCCCCGGCATCGCGCTGACCAGCACGGCCAACGCCGACCCCAACCACCCCAACCGCAGCTCGCTATTCTCGACCAGCGCCAAGGTGACGAACGGGTCGCTGGAGAACACCATCTCGGTCGGCACCCTGCCGCCGGAGCAGGACAGCCTGATCGACGTCCCCTATGCCGAGCCGCCCGACCTGCCCTTCTACGACGCCGAATATCTGACCAAGGGCAAGAACGCCGAGGCGTACCGCAAGTCGCAGGTGACCATCGACGACAACCTGAACCTGACCTACGGTGTCAGCGCCGACGACAAGGCGTTCCAGACCCTGGTGAAGGCGATGCAGCTGGTGCGGACGGCGGCGGCCAATCCCGGAAAATGGACGGAATACAGCACCCAGGCGCGCGAGATGCTGACCCAGGCGACCGACCAGATCCGCTCGATCCACGCCAAGGTCGCGTCCGACGCCGCCACGCTGGAAACCACCAAGAACGCCCACACGGACTCGGTCGCCACCCTGACCGACCGCATCGCCAAGATCGAAGGCATCGACCAGACCGAGGTCGCGGCCCGGCTGAGCAGCGCGATGAACGTCCAGCAGGCGACATACACCGTCGCCGGCCAGACGCAGAAGCTGTCGCTGCTGAACTATCTGGCCTGACGGAGAAAAGGGGCGGCCGACCCGGCCACCCCCGTTTCCTCAGACCGTCGGAACCGTCACTTGCCGCGGCCGGCCGTCTGCATGAAGTTGTCGTAGGGCAGCTCCGCGACGCGGAACCACAGCTGCACCTCGTCCAGGAAGGGCTTCCAGCTGTCGTAGACGGCCTTGAAGTCCGGGTTGGTCTTCGCGATGTCGTCGTACAGCTCGTAGGCGATCTTGTGGGCGGCTTCCATCAGGTCGCGCGGATAGGGGCGCAGCAGGGCGCCCTTGGCGACCAGACGCTTCAGCGCCTTGGCGTTCTCCGCATCGTAACGGGCGGTCATCGCGCTGTTCGCCTCGGCGCAGGCCGCCGTCAGGATCGCCTGATAGGATTTGGGCAGCGCGTCCCATTCCTTCTGGTTGATGTAGAGCGAGACCTGCGGCCCGCCTTCCCACCAGCCCGGATAGTAGTAGTATTTGGCGACCTGGACGAAGCCCAGCTTCTCGTCGTCATAGGGACCGACGAACTCGACGGCGTCGATGGTGCCCTTTTCCAGAGCCGGGTAGATGTCGCTGCCGGCGATCTGCGTCGGGGCGGCGCCCAGCTTGGCCATGATCTGGCCGGTGATGCCGGCGATCCGGATCTTCAGGCCATTGAAGTCGGCCAGCGACTTGATCTCCTTGCGGTACCAGCCGCCCATCTGGGCGCCGGTGTTGCCGGCCGGGAACTGGACGATGCCGTGCTTGGCGAAGAAGGCGCGCATCACCTCCTGCCCGCCGCCATACTGGTACCAGGCGTTCTGCTGGCGCGCATTCGGCCCGAAGGGAATGGCGGTGTCGAAGGCGAAGGTCGGATCCTTGCCGACATAATAATAGCCGCAGGTGTGGCCGCACTGGACGGTACCGTTCTGTACGGCGTCCAGCACCTGCAGGCCGGGGACGATCTCACCGGCGGCATGGACGCGGATCTGGAACTTGCCGTCGGTCGCCTCCGACACGCGCTTGGCGATCATCTCGGACGTGCCGACGAGGATGTCGGTGCTCTTCGGGAAGCTCGAAGCCAGGCGCCACTGGATGGCCGGTTGGGTCTGCGCGATGGCCGGGGCCGCGAGGGTCGAGGCGGCAACGGTCGAAACGGCGCCGACGCCGGCCTTGGTGAGAAACGCTCTTCTTTCCACTCCCGCTACTCCGCAAGATTATTGCTGTTGCTGACGATTTCCGTGACCCGCGATGAATCAGGGAATTACAGCGACTTAGGCGAGAGTGTAACAAAGCATCCGATGCCGAGGCCCGCATCGCATAAATGTGCATGCCTGCCTTTCGAGGGGGGTCAGGAGGTGGTGCGCAGTCGTCCCAGGAAGACCGACAGCGGCGGCATCACCAGCGTCCGGCCATCGGCGGTCAGTTCCGGCGGCAAGGCGCCCGGAGCGCGCGGGACAGGCAGATCCTCCAGTTCGCCGCGGCCGCGCAGGGCGAACTCCGCCGGCCGGTCGGCCATGTTGAAGACGGCCAGCAGGCGGTCGTCCCCCGACACCCGTTCGAAGGACAGCAGGTCGCCATGCTCCTCCACGGCGATGACGGAGCCGGCGCGCAGGGCTTCCAGGTCGCGGCGAAGGGCGAGGGCCGCACGCCACACCGCCAGCGGGCTGCCGGCCGTCCGCTCCTGCTGGTCGACCGCGAGGTCGAGATGGGTATCGGGAACCGGCAGCCAGGGCTCGGCGACGGAGAAGCCGGCGTGCGGCTCGGCGGCGCGCCAGGGCATGGGTGTGCGGCTGCCGTCACGGCCCTGGAAATCGGGCCAGTAGGTGATGCCGAAGGGGTCGCGCAACTGGTGCTGTTCCAGCGCCGCGTTGGGCAGCGCCAGTTCCTCCCCCTGATAGAGGCAGACGGTGCCGGGCAGCGCCGCCGCCAGCATCGCCAGCAGGGCGTTGAAGGTCTGCGGATCGGCACCGGCGGGCAGCCAGCGGCTGGCGGCGCGCTCCACATCGTGGTTGGACAGGCTCCAGCAGATCGACTCCGGCCGCCCCGCGGCGCTCAATGCCTGGGCGAAGCCCTTGGCGCTGAAGGGCTGTTTCGCCAGCGACAGGGTGTAGGCGGCGTGCAGCCCCTGCGGCGTGCAATAGGCGGCGATGCGCTGGCCGGCGCCGGGCTGGCTCGACAGCTCGCCCAGCAGGACGCGGCCGGGATAGCGCTCCCCCGTCTCGCGCAGGCGGGACAGGATGCCGCCGATCGCCGGGTGCATCATGTCGTAGACATGCTGTTGCAGGGCGAACGGCTTCAGCGGCGGTTCGGCCTCGCGCCAGACGGCGGCGGGGTTGGAGCGCAGCTGCGGGTCATGGGCGAAGAAATCGACGGCGTCGATGCGGAAGCCGTCGACGCCACGTTCCATCCAGAACTCCGCCGTCTCGCAAAGCGCGTCCATCACCGCCGGGTGGTGCAGGTTCAGCGCCGGCTGGCTGGACAGGAAATGGTGCAGGTAATATTGCCGCCGCCGCGGCTCCCAGGTCCAGGCGGCGCCGCCGAACACCGACAGCCAGTTGTTGGGCGCGGTGCCGTCGGGCTTGGCATCGGCCCAGACATACCAGTCGGCCATTTCGCCGTCACGCGACCGCCGGCTGTCGACGAACCAGGGATGGGCGTTGGAGGTGTGGCCGCAGACCAGATCGACCAGCACCTTCAGCCCCAGTTCATGGGCGCGCTCGATCAACCGGTCGAAGACGGCGAGATTGCCCATGCGCGGGTCGACCGCACGATGGTCGGCGACGTCATAACCGAAGTCGGTGCGCGGCGACGGGTAGAAGGGGCTGATCCACACCCCGTCGAGGCCCAGCGAGGCGACATGGTCCAGCCCCTCGATCACGCCGTCGAGGTCGCCCCAGCCGTCACCGCCGCGGTCGCGGAAGCTCAGCGGATAGATCTGGTAGAGCGCCGCCCCGTTCAGCCAGGACGCATTGGGGGCCGTCGATTGGATTTGGGAAGAGGTGTGGGGCAAGGCAGAGGGCTCCGCGCCGGGGGTCGCAATAGCGGTTGGCGACGCCAGCTTCGCCCGTCGTGGCTAACGAAAGGTTACCGGCCATTGGCGATCACAAGACCCTGCCTTTTGTAGGGGGCGGCCATCGGGACAGAAACTTGCGGACGGGTGCGCGGGGCTTGGCCGCTGCGCTGCGCTGCGGCTATACCAGCGACTCAGTTCGAGGAGTGGGGATGCGACGCGGCGGGACGGCGACCGAATCGACGACAACGGAGAAGGAGCGGCGGCTTGGCCGCTACCGGCTGCTCGACCTGATCGGGCGGGACGGCGACGCCCGGCTGCACCGCGCGCTGGACGCCACCGGACAGCCGGTGGAACTGTGGACGGTGCCGCTGGCCCGCCTGTGTGCCGATGCCGCCGGGCTGGAGCGGTTCCGGCAGACGGCGACCGCCGCGGCCCGGCTGTCCCACCCGGCGATCCCCGCCGTCCTGGCGTCCGGTGAACATGCGGGAATTGCCTTCGTCGCCACCCAGCCAGTGGAAGGCCAGACGCTCGCCGCGCGGCTGGACGGCGGTCCATTGGCGTGGGACGAGGCGGTCACGACGCTCGACCGCGTGCTGGATGCGCTGACCGCCGCACACCAGGCCGGCGTCGTGCATGGTGCGCTGTCCGCCGGCGTCATCCACCGCATCGGATCGGCGGCCGTGGTCGGCGGTTTCGGCCGGGCGGCTCTGACCACGGCACAGCCGAACCGCAAGGACGATCTGGAGGCCGCCGCCCGGCTGACGGAACGGGTCCTGGCGGGACACGAGGACCGGCCGGCGGTCGCGGCCCTGCTGGCGGATCTGCGGGACGGCGGCGCCTTTCCGGACACGGCTTCCCTGCACCTTGCGGTGAGCGGCCTGACCGGAGCGTCGCGCCCTCGGGCAGTCGCGCCGGCACGATCCCGCCGCTGGCCGCTGTGGGCCGGCGGAGTGGTTCTGGCGGGTGGCGTCGCGGCCGCCGTGACTGTCCTGAATTGGCCATCGCCTCCCCGCACCGTGGCGGAGAGTCCGGCCGCAGAACCGGCGGCAGTTGCCCCACCCGCGCCTGCCCCGACTGCCACTCCCACTCCCTCAGCGCCCCCCTCACCGCCGCCGGCAAACAGGCAGCCGCCGGTTGCTGAAATCGCACGGGCGCTGCGCGCCATCCCCTGCGCGCTGGTCACGGTGGAGAAGACCGGCGGACGGCTGCTGGTTTCCGGAACGGTGGCGGGGGAGCCGGCGGAGACGGAGGTGCGCGAGACGGTCGAGGCGCTTGCCGCCGGCTGGGACCATGGCTTCGACCTTGCCAGCGCGGATGCACGGTTCTGTGCGCCTCTCGGCAGCGTCGCCACGGCGCTTGATGCCAATCGCGGGCTGGCGGAGCCGTTGGCGGCGAATGTGCTGGAAGGGCCGGATCTCAGTGCCGGCGATCCGCTGGTTCTGGAAATCCGGGGGCCGGCCCGCCCGGTGCAGTTGCAGGTCGATTACTTCACCATCGACGGCAGCGTCGTCCACCTGCTGCCCAACCCCTCGGACAGCGGAGCGGCACTGGCCGCCGGTGCGTCGCGCCGTCTTGGTGAAAAGGCCGGGGACGGCAAGCCGCAGAGCGGCCGGTACTGGACAATCGGGCCGCCCTTCGGCACCGAGATGCTGCTGACCATCGCCACCACAGCGCCCCTGTTCCCGACACCGCGGCCGGAGCAGGAACCGGCGGCCGACTATCTGGCCGCCCTGGCCGACGCGCTGGCAGCCATGCCGGACGACGCCCCGGCCCCGCTGGCGGACGCGCGATTTATCGCCACCGGACCCTGACGAACGGGATCACGCCGTCGCGGCGAAGCGTCCGACGACGACAGTGACGTTGTCCTGCCCGCCGGCGGCGTTGGCGGCGTCGACCAGGACGGCGGCGGCGCGGGCCGGGTCCGGCTCCTCCCGCAGGATGCGGGCGATGAGCCCGTCCGGCAGCATGCCGTTCAGCCCGTCGGAACAGAGCATGACGACATCCTCGGGCATCAGCGAATGCACGCCGACCTCCGGTTCCACATCTTCGGCGGTGCCGAGCGCGCGGACGATGACGTTCCGCTGCGGCGCGGTCCCCCGCCCACCGTTGTCGAGCCAGATCTGGTAAAGGCTGTGGTCGCGGGTCAGGGTGCGCAACTCACCGTCGCGCAGACGATAGACCCGGCTGTCCCCGGCATGGAAGACGACCATCTGCGCCGTGCCGGGAACCCGCCAGACGCCGGCCACGGTGGTGCCCATGCCGCGGCCCTGCGCGAATCCGCGGGACGTGTTCAGTTCGAAGATCGACCGGTTGGCATGCTGCACCGCCGACCGTGCGACCGACAGGGCCAGGCGCACCGCCGGTTCGACCGCCACCGGGTCGGTCAGGGTGCGGTCGGCATCGTCGCGATCCGCAGCGGATATGCCGTCCACCAGCGTGATCGGCTCGACCGAGGCTTGATCCCGCAGAAGGCCGCAGATCACGTCCACCGCCTTGCCGCTGGCGATATCGCCGCCGGCATGGCCGCCCATTCCGTCGCAGACGACCGCGAATTCACAGTCGCTGCTGGCCTGGAAACTATCCTCGTTGCGGGAGCGGGTGCGCCCGACGTCGGTCAGGCCGGCGACGGTCAGGACATAGGGTGAGTTCGGCATTCAGGCGGCGGCTCCCGTCTCGCGGCTGTCTGGTCCCATGGATGCTGGGACCGGATTTTCGGGCCGGCTCCATCGGGACCGGAAGCACCGGGAAACCCGGCAATACGGGAAGGGAGCGGCGACCGTTTGTCCGATAATGGCGCAAGCACCCCGAAAGATACAGCGGCGATTGTGCCGGGCGAATGTACGCGACGATCGTATTGGCCGGACGATAGCCTCTGCCGATGGTCGCATGGCGCAACCGCGCGGGCATCACCCGGCTGGCTTGGGAAAATCGATGTGGTAGACTTCGCCAATTCCCATCGTACGAAGGACGGACCGCCATGGCCGCCAGCATCGGAATCGCGCTCAGCGGCCTGACCGCCCAGACGCGGCGGCTCGACGCCTCGGCCTCCAATGTCGCCAATGTCCGCTCCACCGGGGCCGTTCCCGCGACCGATGGCACCGCGGAGGGCAAGCGCGCACCCTACCAGCCGCTGGCGGTCGCGCAGACCGATGCCAATCCCGGAACGCGCGCGACATACACGCCGATCACCCCGGCTTATTTGCAGGAATATGCGCCGGACGACAGTGCGGCGAACAATGACGGAATGGTGGCGGCGCCCAATGTCGATCTGGCGACCGAGCGCGTGAACCAGATGGCCGCCAGCCGCGCCTATGGCGCCAACGTCGCGGTCGTCCGCACACAGGACGAAATGCTGACCTCTCTGCTCGACTCGAAAGTCTGAGCGGCCGGCGGTGCTTGCGGACGGGTTCAGACGGTGATGTTCAGGTTCTGCCCGCGTGTCGGCGTGACGTTGCCGCCGCCGGAGCCACCCTCCGGCTGAACCAGCGCGGCGACGGTCGCCTGCTGCTGATCGGCGTTCTGGCTCAGCGCCTTCACACCGAAATTCATCTGGTTCTGCGCCTGCTTCAGGGCCATAGCCGCGCCGGCGGTCGATGACGTGACGTCCATGCTCATCCTAAGCCCCCGGAATTAGCGCCCCGCGAAGAGAGCGTCCTCAGATGACCACATTCACCCGCGCGGCAGATCCGCCGGCGGAACCGATGGTGGTCGAGTGCGATTGTGGCACGAACGAGGACGTGGCGGAAGCCGCAAGCGCAACCGGAGCGGCAGTGGACGCGGAAACGGCGGAGTCCGAAGTCCCCGTTCCGGCAGGGAGTCCGGTGCCGGCGGCCGGCGGAGCGCCGGAACCACCGCGACCATAGGCCGCGGACTGGCTGCCCGCCTGCCCGCTTGCCTGCCCATTCCCTTGCCCATCCCCACCGACCGTCAGCTTCAGCAGCGACGCGCGCTCCGTGTCCTTTTCCTTCTGCTGGGCTTCCTTGTACTGCTTCAGGGCCGCTTCGGTCGGGATCTGCGACACCGTCTTCCCGTTGGCCGGGTCGCGGTACAGCATCACCAGCCGCGAGGCGTCGGTGTCGTAGCTGAAGGCGATGGTCGGGAAGCGGTTGACCAGCGGATCGGTGCCGCCGGCGTCCGGCTGGGGATCGGCTGGTGCGGATGCGGCCGGAGTCCGGCTGCCGGCCCCTGTTTCTACGGCATCGCTGCCGCGGGGCGTCATGAAGGCGAACGGCCGCGAGACCGTCGATGTGGCCGCCGCCACGTTCATGACCGGCTTATCCGAATCGGTGAGAGTTGAACATTAAATTACCGTAACCCCGGCAACGCGTAAAGGCTTTCTTTACTCTTATTTGGGTTGGCAAATCTAAC
Organism: uncultured Azospirillum sp.; assembly: GCA_966212305.1. GTDB lineage: Bacteria > Pseudomonadota > Alphaproteobacteria > Azospirillales > Azospirillaceae > Azospirillum. The sequence continues at coordinate 54,633 of CBIHQY010000028.1, read as the reverse complement.
CCTTTCGGCGAAACGCGGTTTCACGTTACGGGCGTATTCATGTCGAAAATCCGGGTTTCCGCGCGGGCGGGCTTGCGGCGACGGCACCGGTCGTCCTAAAGCGTTCCGTCATGGCCACGATCCTCGAAGCTTTGACGCTGGCGCTCGACCTTCATCTTGCCGGCCGCTTCGGCGAGGCGCAGGAACTGTACACCCGCATCCTCGATGCCGAGCCGGAACAGCCGGACGCTCTGCATTACCTCGGCGTCCTGGCTGGCCAGATCGGCCGCGGCGAGTTCGGCCTGACGCTGATCGACAAGGCGCTGGCCTTGCGGCCGGAGGCGGCGGACATCCACGCGAACCGCGCCAACCTGCTGCGCGGCCTGGATCGCCTGGACGAGGCGGAGTTGGGCTATCGCCGCGCGTTGGCCCTGCGCCCCGACTTCGCGGAGGCCTGGACCGACCGCGCCTTCGCCCGCCACGGCCGCGGCGATGCGGCGGCCATCGATGCCGCCGCCGAACTGCTGGAACACGCCTTGCGGATCGAACCGGCACTGGATCCGGCGCGGGAAAAGCTGGTCGACCTGCTGCACGCGCGTGGGCGGCTGCGGCTGGAATCGGGGCAGGTGACGCCGGCCCTGGCCGACCTGATCCGGGCCGCCGCACTCGACCCGCGGGATGCCGACATCGCCTTCCTGCTGGGCAACGCCCTGTTCGCCGCCGGGCTGCGCGCGGATTCGGTGATCGCCTTCCGGAACGCGCTGGCGCTGGTGCCGGATTTCCTGTCGGCCGCGCTCAACCTCGGCATCGCGTTTGCCGCCACCAACCGGGCGGCGGCGGCGCTGGCCCCGCTGCGCCAGGCCGTGCGCATCGACCCGGCCCACCCGGCGCCGCGCGACACGCTGGCCCTGACCCTGCGGGCGCTTGGCCGTGGCGAAGAGGCCGATGCGCTGGCCCAGATGCCGCCGGCCCCGCCCCAACCGACACAGGCGCCGAAACCACCCTCCCCCCGCCGGCCGCGCCGGCCCCGTTAAGCGGCGGGCCGCTCCGCCAGCACCACCAGTCCCATCACCGGCTCACCGCTTTCATAGCGCAGCCGGTCGTGGTCGCAGCGCCGGAGCGCGAGCCCGGCACCCGCCACCGCCGCCCGGACATAAGCCTCGGCATGGGCATAGCGGCCATGGGTGGCGACGCGGTGGGGCCGTCCGTCGGCCGCCTCCAACTCCTCGACCGTGAAGGCCAGCCGGCCACCGGGCCGCAGCGCCGCGCGGGCGGCGGCGAACGCGTCCTCCAGGACGCCGAAGTAGCAGAAGACGTCGGCGGCGATGACGAGATCGAAGGCGCCCGGCCGGTCGGCGAGGAAACCGACCAGCTCGGCCGCCTGCAACTCGTCATACAGGCCGCGGGTGCGGGCGCGATCCAGCATGCCGTCCGACAGGTCGACGCCGACCAGCCGGCGGGCATAGGGCCGGAGCGAGGCGGCGCACAACCCGGTGCCGCAGCCGGCATCGAGCACGTCCAGGCCGCTGCGCCGCTCCTCCTCCGCCAGCAGGCCGGCGAGCAGCGACGGCGCACGGTAATCCAGTTCCGCCAGCTTGCGGTCGAACTCCTCGGCGAACAGGTCGAAGGTCTGGCGCACATAGTCGTCGGGGGCGCGTGCATCGGCCTCCTCCCCGGCGATGGCGGCGCCGATATGGCGGGCCAAGGGGTTGGCGGGGTGGTCGCGCCGCCACAGCCGGGCCAGCGCCGCCGCTTCCTCCGCCCCGCCCTGCTCGTGCAGCAGGTAGAGCACGGCGCCGAGATTGTCGTGTGCGTCGGCCCAGTCCGGCCGCAGGGTCAGCGCCCGCCGGTAGCCCATCGCCGCCTCGCCGAAGCGTCCGAGATCGCGCAGCAGGTTGCCGCGGTTGTTCCACGCCTCCGCATGGTCCGGCCGCAGCGCCAAGGACTGCCGGAACGCATCGTCGGCTTCGCCGTGCCGCTCCGCCTGCCGCAGGACGGAGCCGAGATTGTAGTGCGCCATCCCCTCATGCAGGCCATGGGCGACGGCGGAGCGGTACGCGGCGGCGGCCTCCGGCAGACGGCCGAGGGCACGCAGGGCGTTGCCGTGGTTGTTGTGGGTCCCCGCCAGGGTCGGATCGGCCTCCAGCGCCCGCGCATAGAGCGGCTCCGCCCCCGCCGCGTCGCCGGCCGATGCCAGATTATCCGCCTGCCGGCTGAGCCTGATCGCCGGCGGCAGGGCGGCTCCCCGCAATCCACCGCGCAAGGACAAGCGTGACCCTGCCATCGCGTGCTCTCCTCTTTCCCGCCGCCGGCGCCGGCACCAACCGATTTGCCGCCGATATCGATGTCATCTTTATCAATGGCATCTTTACCGTGATCCACCGATGATGGCACTCCCTTTGAGGGTGCGGACAGTCAGGGACGGGGCCGGAACGTGGCGAAGCACACCAACATGCTGGCGCAGGCCGTGGCACACCATCAGGCCGGGCGCACCGCCGAGGCGGAGCGCGGCTATCGCGCGGTGCTGAGGGCGGACCCGCGCAATGCCGACGCCCTGCATCTGCTGGGGGTGGTGGCCCTGCAATCGGGCCGCGCCGACGAGGCGGTGACCCTGATCGGCAAGGCGCTGGCGCAGGCAAAGGGCGTCGCCGACTATTGGGACAATCTGGGCAGCGCGCTGTCCGCCGCCGGCCAGCCGGGCGACGCGGTCCAGGCCCACCGCAAGGCCGCCACCCTGGATCCGCAAGGGGCGCAACGCCGGCACAACCTGGGCAACGCCCTGGCCGTCCTCGGCCGCCATGTCGAGGCGGAACGGGCCTTCGCCGCCGCGCTGGCGCTGAAGCCGGACTATGCCAAAGCCTGGTACAATCTCGGCAACGGCCACACCGCGCACCATCGCCATGACGATGCGGTGACGGCGCTGGACCACGCGGTGCGGCTCGCGCCGGGCATGGTGGAGGCGCACAACAACCTGGGCGATGCGCTGGCGATGAGCGGACGGCTGGACGAGGCCATCGCCCAGCACCGGCTGGTGGTCCGGCACCGTCCGGACGACGCCACCGCCCAGTACAATCTAGGCTCCGTCCTGCAGCAGAAGGGCGCCCTGGAAAGCGCGGAGATCGCCTATCGTCAGGCGCTGAAGCGCAACCCGCGCCACAGCGCGGCGCTGAACAATCTCGGCAGCGTGCTGAAGCGGCTGAACCGTCCCGATCAGGCGGAGCTGTGCCACCGGCAGGCGCTGGAGCTTCATCCGGAGTTCGTGGAGGCACGTTACAACCTCGGCAACGCGCTGCAGGCACAAGGTCGCTTCGACGAGGCGGCGGCCTGCTTCGAAGAGGCGCTGGCCCAGCAGCCCGACCTTGCCACCGCGACCTACAACCTGTCGCTCCTGGCGCTGCGTCACGGCGACCTGACGCGCGGCTGGGCGGGGTATGAACGGCGGTTCGCCGCCGGAGAGACGATGCCGGACCGGTGCTTCGACATTCCACGCTGGAGTGGGCAGCTGTTGCGCGGCAAGCGGTTGCTGGTGTGGCGCGAGCAGGGGGTGGGCGACGAATTCCTGTTCGCGTCCTGCTATCCGGACGTCGTCGCCTGGGCGGGCGGGCCGGTCACCATCGAATGCGACCCGCGTCTGGTTCCGCTGTTCCGCCGTTCCTTCCCCAACGCCACGGTGCGGGCCGAAAGCTGCACCGGTGACGCTTTCAGCGAGGTCCCGCGCGAAACCATCGTTCCGCCCGACTGCGACCTGCAAATCTCCGCGGGCGACCTTCCGGAACTGCTGCGCGGCAACCTGTCCGCCTTCGAACCGCAGGCCCCGTGGCTGGTGCCGGACCCGGCGCTGGTGGAGCGCTGGCGGGAGCGGCTGGCGGCGCTGGGACCCGGCTTGCGGATCGGCGTCGGCTGGCGCAGCCAGCTGATGACGGCCGAGCGCAAGGCGGCCTACGTGCTGCTGGAGCATTGGGGACCGCTGTTCGCCGTCCCCGGACTGGTGTTCGTCAACCTGCAATATGGCGACTGCGAAGCGGAACTGCGGACGGCGGAAGAGCGCTTCGGCGTCACCATCCACCGCTGGGCCGACCTGGACCTGAAGGACGATTTCGACGGCGCGGCGGCGCTGACCGCCAACCTCGATCTGGTGATCTCGCCGGCGATGTCGGCGGGGGAGCTGGCGGGGGCGCTGGGCGTGCCGGTCTGGCGCTTCGGCAACCGCGACTGGACGCAATTGGGCACCGGCACACGCCCCTGGTTTCCGTCGATGCGCCTGTTCCAGCCCAACTCCGGCAAGGGGCTGGAATCGACGATCCAAGCGATGGCGGAGACCTTGCGGGCCACCTCGCCGGAACAGGTGCCGGAGCCCGTACCGGTGGTCGCAGCATTGCCGGAGCCGGAGCCGCAACCCGATTTCGATTTTGACGCTCTGCTGAACCGGGCCGCCGACCTTCACCGCGCCGGCCTGCTGGCGGAGGCGGAGGCCGCCTATCGCGCCGCCATCGCGGCAGATCCCCGACGCAAGTCCCCTGGCCATGCCGATGCGCTGCATCTGCTGGGATTGCTGATGCACCAGACCGGGCGGAACGACGAGGCGCTCGCGCTGATCGGCGGGGCGTTGCGGACCGACCCGGCCTTCCCCCAGGCCTGGAACCATCTGGGACTGGTGCAGGAGGCGGACAAGCGCCATGCCGACTCCGCCCGGGCCTTCACCCGCGCGCTGGCCCTGCACCCCGCCTTTGCCGAGGCGCTGACCCATCTCGGCCTCGTCCACCAGACCTGCGGGCGGGTGGACGAGGCCGTGAAGCTGCATCGCCGCTGCATCGCCCTCCAGCCGGAGCATCTGCCGGCCCATGCCAATCTCGGCCATGCCTGCGAGCTGATGGGGCGCATGGCGGAGGCGACCGGCCATTACCGCCGGGCGCTGGCCCTGCAGCCCGGATCCGCCGATGCCGGCAACAACCTCGCCACCATGGCCACGCTGGCCGGCCGGCCGGAAGAGGCGAAGATCCATCTGCGCCGCGCCCTGCGGATCGACCCGGACTTTGCGCTGGCGGCCTGGAACCTCGGCCTGATGGACCTTGCCGATGGGCGCATCGCAGAGGGTTGGGCCGGCTATGGCCGCCGATTCTCCGCCCGTCAGTTGCAGCGGGCGCGTCGTATAGACCGGCCGCTGTGGACGGGGGAACGGTTGCGGGGCCGCAGGCTGCTGGCCTGGTCGGAACAGGGGGTGGGCGACGAGATCCTGTTCGCTTCCTGCTTCGACGCACTGCAGGGGCTGGACGGTCCGGTTACGGTCGAATGCGACCGGCGGCTGGTCAGCCTGTTCGCCCGCTCCTTCCCGTGGGTGACGGTGCGGGCCGAGACGGCGGACGCCGCCGGACGGGAGACGGTGGACCCGCCGGATTGCGAGCTGCAGATTCCGGCCGGCACCTTGCCCGCCCTGGTTCGCGACCGGGTGGAGCGCTTCCCCGGCCGTCCGGCCTATCTGCGCCCCGATCCCGGCCGCGTCGCCCTGTGGCGCGACCGGCTGGCCGCCGTGCCCGGCTTGAAGGTGGGGCTGGCATGGCGCAGCCAGATCGTCACCGCCCAGCGTGCCGCCGCCTATACCGGTCTGGCCGATTGGACGGCCCTGCTCGATCTGGCCGGCGTCAGCGTGGTCATGCTGCAATATGGCGATTGCCGCGCCGAACTGGCACAGGTGGAAACGGCGACGCGCCGTCTGCACCGCTGGGACGACCTGAACCTGAAGGACGATTTCGAGGGGGTGGCGGCCTTGATCGCCAACCTGGATCTGGTGATCTCGCCGGCCACGGCGGTCGGGGAACTGGCCGGCGCCCTTGGCGTCCCGGTCTGGCGGCTCGGCACCCGCGACTGGACGCAGATGGGAACGGGCGTGCGGCCCTGGTTCCCGTCGATGCGGCTGATCCAGCCGACGGGCGGCGACGGACTGGCCGCCGCCGCCCGGCAGGCGGTGCGCGCGCTGGCGGAACTGGCCCCGGCCTGATGACCAAGCTTCCGGCCCTGCTTGCCGAAGCGTTCGACCGTCACCAGACCGGCGGATTCGAAGAGGCGGAACGGCTGTACCGCCGCATCCTCTCCATCGAGCCGGCCGAGCCGGAGGCCCTGCACCGGGCCGGGTTGCTGGTCGCCCAGCTCGGCCGGCTGGAGGAGGCCGACGGGCTGCTCCGCCGGGCGCTGGCACAGCATCCGGCGGAGACCGAGGCTGCGGTCAACCATGGCAAGATCCTGCGCGCGCTGCGCCGTCCCGAGGCGGCGGCCTGCCGCTTCCGCCATGCCCTCGTGATCGCCCCCGCCCTGCTGACGGCGCTGGAGGGGCTGGGACATGCCGAACGCGAGTGTGGACATCCCGCTGCGGCGGCCACCGCCTATGGCCGAGCGGCGCTGGCCGGCGCCGGTCCGGCGGTGCTTCACCAGTGGGGCGTCGCGCTGGACGGCATCGGCCTTGCGGACGAGGCGGTGGAGGCCCTGCGCCGGTCCGCCCGCCTCGACCCGACGGTCCCGTCGGTCGCCTTGCGGCTGGCCAGCCTCCTCCAGCGGATGGGGCGCGGCGGCGAGGCGGCCGGCTGGTATCGCCATGCGCTGGTGCTTCAGCCCGGCCACACGGAGGCGCGCCGGTCGCTCTCCGCCATTGTCGCCGCCGTCAACACGGAAGGGGAACCGCCACCGGCAGCATAACCCTTTGGTCCAAAGGGTCGGCTTACCTCCGGATGGTGTTGCGCGAAGTGATTTCAAGATCCCACCCCTGCGACCCACTGTCATACGTCTGAACGGTTGGGGCATTTTTTCGCATGGTTTGACCGCATAAAACGCAAGATTAGGGTTGTTCGGCGCTTCGGATGGGTGAACACTGTTGTCACCGGCCCGTCACATTGAGGCGGGACGCGGACTGATCCTATGGAGAGCGACTCATGCACACTGAAGCTCGCCTTTCGTCTCTACAAGACAAGCACATGCGCCTGGACCGGGCGATCCTCGACGAGGAAAAACGCTCCTGGCCGGATGAAAGCGCAGTAAAGCGCCTCAAGCTCGAAAAGCTGCACGTCAAGGAAGAAATCGACCGCCTGACGCGCACCGGCATGATTAATTAATCCCCCCAATCACCGCATCGACCTTCAGACACCACCCTCAAACAGGGGTTCGAAAGGCCGGGTTGAGGCGGATCGCCTCACCCGGCTTTTTTGATGGCCGGCTTTCTTGATGGCCCGCTTTGTGATGGCTGGCCTTTTCAGCCGATGGCCCGACCGGGACGCGCAAGCTCCGCCGCCACCGCCGGCAGCAGATCGGCCACCCGCTGGCCGGGGCCGGTCCGGAACAGACGCATCGACGGGAACCAGGGCCGCACCGCGGTGCCGAGCGTTGTCCAGTCGCCCGTCCGTGCCAGCCGCCAGACCGGCACGCCCAGCGCCGCCGCCAGCTCTCCGGTGGAGGTGGCGGGCGCGATCACCAGATCCAGGGCCGACATCAGCGCCGCCGTGCAGTCGAGGTCATTGCGCAGGTCGAGGTCGGGGAATTCGTGCGGCGCACGGCCGAATGCCTCCCGGGCCACCGCCAGTTCGGCCCCGCAGTCGCCATATTGCAGATTGACCGGAATCAGGCCCGGCAGGGTCAGCACCGGCCGCCAATCCTCGATCCGCGTATAATCGGGCATGCGGTCCGGATCGAGCTGGCCGCTGCGCCAGGCGATGCCGACCCGCAAGCCTTCTCCCCTTTCGGCCAGCCGCCGGCGCCAGCCTTCGACGGCCGCCGGATCGGCACGCAAAGCCGGTTTCAGCCCGGCGAAGCCTGTCAGGGAAGCACCCAGATGGCGCGACAGCGATCCGAGGGGGAGATGGCAGTCGACATCGGGCGACGGCTCGGCCAGGGAGGCCGGCGCCGCCCGCACCGTCGCCTGCAGGAAGGAGCGGGCGAACAGCGGGACGAAGCGCGGGTCGCATTCCACCACGATGCGGCCCCCCTCCCAGCCGGCCCGCGCGATCAGTTCGGGCAGGCGCTGGGCGAACATCAGTTCGTCGCCGATCCCCTGCTCGCGCCAGACCAGCAGGCGCTTGCCCGACAGGTCGCCGCCCGTCCAGAGCGGGGCGGCCGGGCGGCGGGCGGCGGAAGTCAGGTCGCGCGTGTCGAACCGCCGATCATAGCCTTCCCATCCCGGCGCCAGCCGGCCGGCGGTGAGATCGAGAACCCCGGCGTTGAAGGCCGCCGCCGCGTGGCCGGGCTCAGCCGCCAGCGCACGGCCGCACCACAGGGCCGCCGCGCCGTCGTCTCCCATCTCGCGCAGCAGCCGGCCACGGTTCGCCATTCCGTCGGCCAGGGCGGGGTCAAGCGCCAGGGCGCGGCGGCCAACCCGCTCCGCGGCGTCCAGCCGGCCGAGACGCCGCAGCGCCACCGACAGGTTCACCCATCCCGCCTCCAGCGCCGGCGCCCGCCGGAGTGCCTGGGCATGCGCCCGCTCCGCCTCGCCCCAGCGGCCGAGCCGGGCGAGTGCCGCGCCCAGATTGTCATACGCCTCCGCAAGGTCGGGGTCAGCGGCGACCGCCCGCCGGTGAAGCGGCACGGCAGCCCCGCTCCGCTCCAGCGCGTCGAGCGCATTGCCGAGATTGGTCAGCGCCGCGGCATTGCCGGGCTGGAGCGCCAGGGCGGCCCGGAAACCGGCGGCGGCCGGTCCTGCCCGTCCGAGAGCCAGGCGAACGTTCCCCAAGCTGATATGCGCCGTCGCATACTCCGGGGCGGCGGCAACCGCCGCGGCGATGCGCGCTTCGCCGCGTTCCGGCGCGCCCATCTGGTGGTCGAGCAGGCCGGATAGATGAAGCGCCACCGGATCCCGCGGGCGATGGGCCAGCACTTGCTCGTAAAGGGGGGCGGCCGCAGCGAAGGACCCGGCACGATGGGCGGCGACCGCCTCCTCCAAAAGCTGGTCCGGGTCGGGGTCCGTGGTTTCGCCGTCCCTTGCCCCGGCAGGCGCCGTCCCCTTTCCGCGCGGCGATGCGGTGGCCCGCAACACCTTCGCCATCTGGACCAACGCCGCCTCCAGCCCCTCGCCGGTATTGGGCTGGAACAGGCGCATCGACGGGAACCAGGGCCGCACGCCCGTCCCCATCTGCGTCCAATCGCGGGTGCCGAAGCGCCAGACCGGCACGCCCAGCGCACCCGCCAGCTCCCCCGCCGACATCGCCGGCGAGATCACCAGATCGAGGTTCGCCGCGAGTGCCGCCGCCCCGTCGAAATCGTCCTTCAGGTCCAGGTCGGCCCAGCGGTGGATGGTCACGCCGAAGCGCTCTTCCGCCGCCCGCAGCTCGGCCTCGCAGTCGCCATATTGCAGGTTGACGAACACCAGTCCGGGGATTGCGAACAGCGGCCCCCAATGCTCCAGCAGCACGTAGGCGGCCTTGCGATCGGCCGTCATCAACTGGCTGCGCCAGCCGATGCCGACCCGCAAGCCGGGCCCCAGCGCCGCCAGCCGTTCCCGCCAGCGCTCCACCAGCACCGGGTCCGCCACCAGCCAAGAGGGCCGTTCGGGGAAGCGCTTCAACTCGGTGCGCAGCAGGCGCGGCAGGCTGCCGGCCGCGATCTGCACGTCGGCGTCGCGGGGGTCGGTGCTTTCCGGGCGGACATCGGCATCGGGGAAGGAGCGCGCGAATAGCCGCACCAGCCGGCGGTCGCATTCGATCACCAGACGGCCGACGCGCCGCATCGCCTCGTCATAGCAGGAGGCGAAGAGGAATTCGTCGCCAACGCCCTGCTCCCGCCACACCAGCAGGCGGCGCCCGGCGATGTTCTCGCCACGCCACGCCCGCATGGACAGCCGGCGCCGGAAGTTCCGCAACGCCGGCGTGCCGAAGCGCCAGTCATAGCCGTTCCAGCCCGACCGGAGGACGCCGGTCTCCAGAAGCAGGAGCGCGCGGTTGAAATGGGACTGCGCATGCTTGGGATCGGCCTTCAGGGCCGCGTCGAAGGCGGCCAGCGCCTCCTCATTCCGGCTTTGCCGCTTCAGCAGATAGGCAAGATTGCCGTGGGCCTCGGCAAGCGACGGGTCGAGGCCGATCGCGGCGCGGTGGCAGGCCTCCGACTCCGCGATCCTGCCCAGCGCTTCCAGGCTGTTGCCCAGGTTGGTCCAGGCGACGGCGAGGCTGGGGTCGCTGCGGGTCGCGCGATCCGCCATGCGCGCGGCCTCGGCGAAACGGTCAAGCTTGTGGAGAGCGGTGCCGAGGTTGCTGAGCATATCGGCGGCCCCCGGCATCAGGGCGACCGCGATGCGATGAGCTGCCACCGCATCCTCGGGACGCAGCGCCAGTTCGGCACGGTGGCCATGGGCAGGCGCCAGACTGGGGCGAAGGCGCAGCGCATGGGCAACGGCGGATCGCGCATCCCCATCCAGCCCCATGCGGCGCAGCAGCGCGGTTCGGTTGACCCAATGCCCGGCGCCGTCGGGCTGCACCGCAATGCAGGCACGCGACGCCCGCTCGGCCGCATCGAAGCGGCCCAACCCCTGGTAGGCCTCGCTCAATGCGGCATGGGCGGAGGCATTGACCGGGTCGGCGGCGACGGCGCGGACCAGCAGGGCCTGCGCCTCCTCCAATGCTCCGCGTCGCTTCGCCAGCACACCGGCCAGATGCAAGGCGACCGGATGACCGGGTGCCGTGTCGAGCACCTGCCGCACCAGGGCGTCCGCCGCAGCCACGTCGCCGGCGCGGTAAAGGGCGACGGCATCCGCCGTCAGTCTGTCGGCCTCGGCTTCCGGCCTTCCGTCCGCGTCGGAAACCGGACGGGGCACCGGAGGCTTGCAGGACGCCGCGTGCGCCAACTCCTGCGCCATTCGGATGAGCACGGCCTCCAGCCCCTCGCCGCTGTTAGGCTGGAACAGGCGCATCGACGGGAACCAGGGCCGGACGCCGGTGCCCAGCTGCGTCCAATCGCGGGTGCCGAAGCGCCAGATCGGCACGCCCAGCGCACCCGCCAGCTCCCCCGCCGACATCGCCGGCGAGATCACCAGATCGAGGTTCGCCGCGAGTGCCGCCGCCCCGTCGAAATCGTCCTTCAGGTCCAGGTCGGCCCAGCGGTGGATGGTCACGCCGAAGCGCTCTTCCGCCGCCCGCAGCTCGGCCTCGCAGTCGCCATATTGCAGGTTGACGAACACCAGTCCGGGGATGGCGAACAGCGGCCCCCAATGCTCCAGCAGCACGTAGGCAGCCTTGCGCTCGGCCGTCATCAGCTGGCTGCGCCAGCCGATGCCGACCCGCAAGCCGGGCCCCAGCGCCGCCAGCCGCTCCCGCCAGCGCTCCACCAGCGCCGGGTCCGGCACCAGCCACGGACCCTGCGGTTCGAAGGTCGACAGGCTGCCGCGCAGCAGCCCCGGCAGGTCGCCGGCCGGCACATGGAAATCGACACCCGGCGGCCGGTCCGGCGAAAGAATCATCTCCCGGCCGGCGGCATCGACCGATTCCGCCCGAACGGTCGCCCGGGGAAAGGAACGTGCGAACAACGGCACCAGCCGTCGGTCGCATTCGAACACCACATGCCCGGCACGCGCGATCAACGCCGGATAGCAGGAGGCGAACAGGATCTCGTCACCGACCCCCTGCTCGCGCCACACCAGCAGGCGGCTGCCGCCGGGCTCCTCGCCGCGCCACAGCGGGGCGGCGATCCGGCGGTTCACATACCCCTTGGCCCGGAAACGCCAGCGGTATCCCTCCCACCCGCCGGCGAGATCGCCGCGGGTGAGACGCATCATGCCGCGGTTGAGGTGCGCCGTGCCGAGCGACGGATTGACCGACAGGGCGAGGTTCATGAAGGGCTCGGCCGCCGCGTGGTCCTGGCGGTATTGCCAGATCATCATGCCGAGATTGCCCGCGGCCTCCGCATTGTTGCCGTCGATCTCCAGCGCGCGCCGATGGGCAGCCTCCGCCTCCCCGATACGGCCGAGAATCTGCAGAGCCAAGCCGTAGCCGGTCAATGCGGTCGGGTTCTCGGCATCGACCACCAAGGCGCGGCGGTACACACGCACCGCCCCGGCGATGTCGTCGCGCTCGAGCAGCAGGCCGGCGAGGTTGGAATAGGCCTCCACGCTTCCGGGATCGGCCGTCGCGGCGCAACGGCAGAAATGCTCGGCGCGGCCGGTCTCCCGCTTGCCGATACAGGTGCCGGCGAGGTTGACCAGGGCCTTTCCGTAGTCGGGGCGAAGACGCAGGGCGCGCCGATACCATCGCGCCGGCCGTTCGAAATCGCACGCGGGGTCGTACCGATCCTCCAGCGACGTCCCGTGGTTGTTGACCGCCACGGCGTCGTCGGGGCTGATGACAAGCGCCAGGCGCAACACCGGCACGGCCTCGCCGGTCATCCCGAGTTCGAGCAGTGCCACGCCCAGATTGTTGCAGGCGCCCTGCATCGTCGGGTCGCGGTCCAACGCAAGGCGGAACTGCGCGACCGCCTCGCGCAGCCGCCCCATGCCCTGCAGGGCGGTGCCGAAGGTGAAGTGCAACTGCGCATTGCCGGGATGCGCCGCGACCGCCGGGGCGAGAACGCCGCAAGCTCCCTCGTGGTCGCCCCGGCCATTCAGCAGCACGCCCAGTTCCAGCGACAGTTCCTCGTCCGCCGGGGCAGCCTCCAGCGCACGGCGCAGGCAGGCCTCCGCATCCGGGTGGCCCAGCCCACGCAGGCAGATCGCCAGATGCCGCCAGGCGGCGGACCGCGACGGATCGGCCTGGACCACCGCGTAGAAGGCATTGGCCGCCGGCGCGATCCGGCCCATTTCCCGCTGAAGGATGCCATAGTTGAAGCGGGCGGTCAGATTGTCGGGGTCGAAGGTCAGCGCGCGGGCATAGGAGTCCGCCGCCTCTTCCCGCCGGCCGAGGTGCTGAAGCACGGTGGCGCGGTTGCCATAGGCCTCGACATAGCGGTCGTTCTGCCTGATCGCGACCGCATAGGCGGCAAGCGCCTCCTCCGGCATGTTCAGATCGGCCAGAACATTGCCGAGGCTGTTGTAGGCGGTTGGAAAGCGCGGCTGCAGCGCCAGGGCCGCCCCCAGTCCGGAAAGTGCCTGGGCGGTCCGGCCGGTCTGGTAGGCGATCATGGCCGACAGGTGCAGCGCGTCGGCGTGCGCCGGATCGTCGATCAGGACCCGGCGATACAATGCCAGCGCCTCGGCGAGGCGGCCGGCGCGGTGCAGCGGCAATGCGGCGTCGAGCAGATCGGCGGTCACGGCATCCGGTCTGTCGTCGAGGTGTCGTCGTCGTCGGCTCCACCGCCGATCTGCTCGGCGCCGTCATCGACCGCCGCGCCATCCGCCGCCCTGAACAGTTTGCGGCAGAGCTTGAGCGCCCGGTAGTAGTTGCGGCCTTCGACCAGTCGCGTGATCTCGTCCAGCGTCTTGGCGGCGTCGGGCCGCGCCTCGCGCGTTTCGTCGAGAATGGAGGCGAAGCGCTGAAGGTTCAGCGTCGAGTCTTCCGGGAAGATGTAGACGAGCTGAATGACGAAATAGAGCTTCTTCTCGATACAGTCGATCTGCTCTTCCTTCAGCACCTCGCGTCCACGCAGGAAATTGGCGGTGTTGTAAAGGAAGAACGAGCCCGGACGGTCGCCGGCACCGATGACGGCACCGTTGATGATGACCTTCTCGTTGGGACGAAGCACGAACTTGAGTGGCATGAGTGAGGAACCCGGGGCTTGCGGGCCGTCGCCGTCCGGCCTTTGCCGGCCCGGTCCGGCCCAAAAAAGAAACGGGCGGCGGCCTGATGCCGCCGCCCGCCGGGCGTGATCCTACCCGAACTTGCCGTCCGAACTCTACGCCTTAGAACAGGCGCAGGATCGACTGCTGCGACTGGTTGGCCAGCGAGAGGGCGATGGTGCCCAGCTGCTGCCGGGTCTGCAGCATCAGCAGGCTTGCGCCTTCCTCGTTCTGGTCGGCCAGCGTCAGCTTGCTGGCGCCTTCCGTCAGCACGTCGCTGAACTCCTTGGTGAAGTTCTCACGGGTCGTGATGATGTTCAGGTTGGTCGACAGCGACTGGGAGGCCGAGCGGATCGTCGACTTGGCGTTGTCAAGACCGGACACTGCCTTGTCGATGTCGGCGCGGTCCGTCCAGTCATTCTGCGCTTCGTCGAGCTTCAGACCCTGACCGCCCGTGGTCAGGTTCACCGCGTTCACCGTGATCGAATTGGTGTTCGTCTCGTTGAGCTGGACGGTGATGTCGTTCGACGAGTTGGCGTCGGAGATCTGCTTGGTGACGATGTTGGCCGAGCAGTTGTGCGAGGCAGCCTGCTTGATGGTCTTGGCATCGACGTTCAGATGGACCGTGCCGCTGTCGAAGGCGAAGGCCTGATCGCCCGCAGCCAGCTTGCCGTCGCCCTGATCGCTCATGCCGTCGCGGGTGACCTGGGCACCGTTGGAGTTGGTGACCTGGATTTGCAGGTCGACCTTCTTCTCGATGGTCGAGATGCCGTTGCCCTGGTTGTTCGCCGCTTCCAGCAGGCGGCGGTCGACCGTGAAGGACACGACGGTGCCCGATGCGAAGCTCTCCGAGATCTTCTTGGTCAGCGCGTTGGTCGTGCTGGAGGTCAGGGAGAAATCGCGCACCACGCCACTCGTGGTGTTGCCGGTCAGGGTGATGGTGCCGCTGCTGCCGATGGAGGCGGTGGCGACATCCTTACCGGCCAGACGGCCGCTACCCGCGATGGCGCCGCTGATCGATGCCTGCAGCTTGGTCGCCACGTTGACAGCGGCGTTCTGGCCGACGGCCACGTCGCCGCTTGTGGCGGTGTAGCTGAAGGTCTGGCCTTCCACCGTGATCGAGAAGATGTCGCCTTCTTCGATGGTACCGCTGACGTTCACCGTGGAGACCTGGGCCTGCGTCGAGGTCGCCGCAGTCTGCAGGTTGGTCGAGGTCGTCTGCGTGTTGTCGAAGTAGGAGGTCGTCCGGCTTTCGTTGCCGTCCGACACGATGATGTCACGGCTGCGGCCGTTGGCGCCACGCACTTCGATCTGGACGTTGGAGAAGCTGCCCGAGGTGCTGGAGATGGTGCCCGACAGCTTCAGGCCGGTCAGGCCGTGCGCATTTTCGGCCGAGTTGATGTCGTCGGACTTGCCTTCGATCGAGCCGTCGCCCTTGATGCGGATCGAATAGGTGTCCGGCGCCTGCACATTGGTGACGCGGGCGTTGTCGACACCGACGATGGTGTTGACGGCGGCACGGGACGAGCTGGTGCTGTCCATGCTGAGGCCGTTGCCGGCGATCAGGTTCTTACCGCCGTAACCGCTGTCGGCGGCCAGCTTGTCGATCTGTCCGCGCAGCGTGTTGAACTGCGAGGCCAGCGATTTGCGGGTGGCGATGGAGGCGGCATCGTTGCCCAGTGCCGCATAGGCGGCGGTGGTCAGGCCCTTGGCCTGGTCGACCATGGAGTCGATGGAGGTCAGGCCCTTGTCGGCGGCCTGGATCGTGCTGATCGACTGACCCATCGCGTCCTTCAGCGACGTCAGGTCGCCGGCGCGCTGGTTCAGACCCTTGGCCGAGAAGAAGGCGGTCGGGCCGTCGAGGGCGGTGTTGACCTTGTTGCCCGTCGACAGGATGTTCTGTTTCTTGTTGATCTGTTCCTGCGTGCTTTGCAGCTGCAGCAGGTTGGTCCGCATGGACGATGAGAGGGTAACGTTGCCAGCCATGATAGCCACTCCTTTGGAGGATCAATGTCCGGACGCGCTCCGATTTCGGAACGCTTGACCCGGAAGGGGACTAATTCCCCCGCCAAAGAGGTAGGCAAGAAGCGGGCCAGTTCAAATTTGCCGGGTTTCCTTGGTAATCCGTACCGGTAGGCAGGAATGCACCCGGCAAATTTTGCCCACCTGCCGGCAAATTCTGCCGGTCAGGGGGCAGGGGTTGCCGGGGCGGCAGATTCTGCCGGGTATTTCCTGCCGGGCAGGACAACCGTTTCGCACACCGCCAGCGGTCCGACGGCGAGCGCCGCGCTGCCCCAGGACCAGCCGACGCCGAAGCCCGACAGCAGCAGGCGGCGGCCGCCCGAGGCCAGCGGCTCCGCCAGCGAACCGGCCAATGCCAACGGGATGGAGGCGGAGCTGGTGTTGCCGACCTCCCGCAGGGCGACCACGGTCCGATCGGCGGAAACCCCCAGCTTCTGGCCGAGATGGCGGATCATCTGGGCGTTGGCCTGGTGCAGGACGAGATGGTCGACCATGTCCGTGGTCCAGCCGGCAACCTCCAGCACGGCGCGGACGCTGCCCGGCACCTCGCGCAGGGTGAAGGCGAAGACCTGGGTTCCATCCATGAACAGGCGCGGCGGCCGGTCGGGATGGCGCATCGCACCGCCGTCCGCCGCCAGATAAGGCGCGCCAGCGCCATCGCTGCCCAGGTCGAAGGCCATGGGCGAGGCCGCGTCGTCCAGTTCCAGGGCGATCGCGGCGGCTCCGTCACCGAACAGCGGCGCCACGGCGCGGTCCTCCGGATCGACCAGCCGCGAGGTGGTGTCGCCGACCAGCAGCAGCGCCCGCCGCCCGGCCGCCTTCAGCAGCCCCGCCGCCGTCCACAGCCCATAGACGAAGCCGGAGCAGCCGTGGGTGATGTCGAGCACCGCCGCTCCCTTGCGCAGCCCGAGCCGCCGGTGCAGGAGCGAGGCGGTGCCGGGCAGCGTCTGATCGTGGGTCTGGGTCACCAGGACCAGCAGGTCGAGGCTTCCCGGCTCCCAGCCCAGCCCGTCGAGCAGCCGGCGGGCGGCGGCCTCCGCAAGGTCGCTGGTGCATTGGCCGGGGGCGACAATCCGCCGCTCCTCGATCCCGGTGGCGGCGGCGATCTTGCGGGCCGCGTCCTCGCCGAAGCGGCGGGCGAGATCCCCGACCGTTTCGCGTCCTTCCGGCACGCAGCCGACGACGCCGCGCACGCCCACCCCGTCGATCCGGCTGGCGACCATCTCCGCCTCCCCCGTTTGCTTACAGCGTCTCTTGCGGCCTCAGCAGGTGATGCCGCCGTCCACCGTAAGGGTCTGTCCCGTGATGAAACCGCCGCCGTCGCCCAGCAGGAAACGGACCAGCGGAACCACGTCCGCCGCGGTGCCGAGCCGTCCCAGCGGCGTGCGGCGGACGATCTGGTCGCGCTGGCCGTCGGACAGGGTGCCCGACATCTCGGTGTCGAGATAGCCCGGCGCCACCGAGTTGACGGTGATCGCCCGCCGTCCGACCTCGCGCGCCAGCGCCCGCGTCAGCCCGTCCAGCCCGGCCTTCGACGCCGAATAGGCCGCCAGACCGACATAGCCGCGCTGGCCGATGATGGAGGAGATGTTGACGATGCGTCCGCCTCGGGCACCTTCTCCCCGCGCCGTCAGCTTGGCGCGCAGGAAGGCACGGGCGGCCTGGAGCGCGCCGGTCAGGTTGGTCTGGATCACCGCCTCCGCATCTACCTCCGGAAAGGTCGCCAGCACGCCTTCGCGCGCGATCCCCGCATTGTTGACCAGCCCCCACAGCGGCGCCTCGCCGCCCCAGGCGATGGCGGCATCGAAGAAGGCGCGCACCTCGTCGCCGTCGCCGATACGGCAGGGGTGCCAGAACAGGTCGGGACCGGTCAGCCGTTCCAGCGCTTCGGAGGAGGAGCGGCTGCAGGTGGAGACCCGATAACCATCGGCCAGCAGCGCCTCCACCAGCGCAAGACCGAGGCCGCGGCTGCCGCCGGTGACGATGACGTGGCGCTTCGGCGCAATTGCGGTTGAAGCGGGGGCGGTTGAAGCGGGGACGGACGCGGTCATTGGGTTCCCTTTCGACTCTTCTTGCCCGCGGCGCTCAGCGGGATATGGTCGGCGAAGGTCAGGACACGCGGCCGGGCGGCGGGCGGCAGGTCGGCGGTGGCGGCCCGCAGGGCAACGCGAAGGGGGGAGCCATCGGCGCCTGGGACCGGAACGATGGTTGCGGTCAGCAGATGGCCGGTGATCGGGCTCGGCACCGCGACGACCGCGGCATCCGCCACCCCGTCGACCGCCAGCAGGCGCCGCTCCACCGCCTCCGGCGAGACCTTCACTCCACCGACATTGACCAACCCGTCGAGCCGGCCGGCGAACAGCACCCGGTCGCCTTGGCGTTCCACCAAGTCACCGGTGGACAGCCAGCCGTCGGCATCGACCGCCCCTGGCGCCGCGCGCGGGCTGCGTACCTCCAGCACCCCGTCGGCGATGCGCAGAGCCAGCCCGTCGGGCGCCTCGTCCAGCCAAGCCGCCGGAAAGCCGGCCCGGCCATCGGCGACGGCGAACAGCGCTCCCGCCTCGGTCGAGGCGTAGATATGGCGAAGCCGGGCATGGGGAAACCGCTCCGCCAGCCGGTCGAGAAGCGGCTGGTCGGCGGCCTCTCCCCCCAGCGTCACCGCGGCCAGCGGCAAGTCCGCATCACCCAACGCCATCAGGAAGGCGCGCCAGAAGCTGGGCGTGCCGCTGACATGGGTTACGGCATGTTGGCGAGCCGCCTGCGCCAGCCCGGCAATCGTTCCCGCACCCGAACTGGGCACGGTGACCAGCAGCGCCCCGGCCGCCGCGGCGGTCAGCATCACCTGAAGGCCGGCGAATGCGCCCGGATCATAAGTCAGCAGCCAGCGCGCCCCCTCCTCCGCCACACCGCGCAGACGACCGCGTAGGCGGGAGAACTCGTGGCACAGACGCTTGGGCGTGCCGGTGGTGCCGGAGCTTTCGAGCGTGACGGAGAAGCCCGACCCGGACTGCCAACCCCCAGGCTCCACACCGCCACGGGCCAGCAGAAGCCCCTGCCCCGCCGCCTCCGCAGCGGCCAGCGCCGCCAGCACGCGCGACGGCCGGTCGGCTTGCACGACATCCCCTGCCGGCACCGGCAGCGCGGCGAGGTCCGCCCAGCCGAAGACCTTCTCCCCTTCGATCAGGCGGAAGGCGGGATGAATCCAGTCGGGGCGGCGGCCCGTCATGCAGGACAGGTGTAGAGCGCCGCCAGTTCGCCGACGGTGGTGAACTGACGGAAGCCTTCGCGGAAGGGGTCCTGGCCGGTGCGCTGTTCCAGCACCACCAGAAGCGTGGCGAGGTCGAGGGAGTCGATCGGCAGATCGCCGTCGAGGAAGCGGCTGTCCGCCGTCAGGGGCGGCAGCACCTCCCCCTTGTCGGCGGCGATGCGTCCGAGTTCCTCGGCGATCAGGGCGAAGATGCTGTCGGTCATGGTCTGGTCGGCTCGGCAGATGGGTGCCCGGATCGGCCGTCGTCGCAGTCGTCCAGGAAGGTCCGGATGGCGGCGGTCACCGGACTGGCGGTCTCGATGTGCGGCAAATGGCCGGCATTGTCGAAGACCCGGAACGGAGCGTCCGGCGGCAGCCGGTCGGCGGGCGGCAGCGGAATGATGCGGTCCTCGCGGCCCCATAGAACCTGGACCGGCATCGGATAGGCGCTCCAGTCCACCGGCGGCCCGCCGCCGTCGGCATGGGCGGCGAAGGATACCTCGATGATGCGTTCCAGCGCGGCGCGGCGAACCGGATCGGCACCCTGGGCATGCAGCACCTCGCCGAAGCGGGGGATCAGCGGCGATCGACCGGCGAACAGCCGTTCGGCGCAGGCGCGCCCCTCCGCCACGTCGACGGGCGCGATGGCCCGACGCAGGAAGTCGAGGTCGAAGGGAGTGCCGAGCCCGGCGCTCGACAGCAGGGTCAGGCTCGCCACCCGGTCCGGCGCCAGCCAGGCCAGTTCGCGCGCGACATAGCCGCCCATCGAATGGCCGACCAGATGCACGCGCGGCAGTTCCAGCCCGTCGAGGAACTCGACCAGCCAGGGGGCGAAATCGGCGACCCGGCCGCTGCCGACATCCGGCGTCGATCCGCCATGCCCCGGCAGGTCGACGGCGATGGCGCGCCGCCGGGCCGACAGAGCCGACAGGTTGAACTGCCAGGTCAGGCGGTCGCCGGCGAAGCCATGCAGAAGCAGGACGGGCACGCCGCCGCTGCCGACCGACAGGTAGGCGGCAGGCCCGCCGGCGACGGTGGCGACACCGGCGCGCAGGCGGCTGCCTTCGGAGACAGGTCGGGAAACGGGAACGGGCACCGGTCAGGCCGCGACCGGGGCACCCGCCAGGGCCAGCAGGTCGCCGACCGTCTTCGCCTTGGCCAGCTTCTCGCCTTCGACCACCACGCCGGTCTTCTCGTCCACCAGCGCGATGAAGCTGATGACCGCCAGGGAGTCCCATGCCTCCAGCGATTCCAGGGTCTCGTCGCCGGTCAGCGTGCCGGGATCCAGTTCGAGCATCTCGTCAAGAGCGAGAAGGAATTCATTGCGATCCATAAGCTTTTCTCCTTGGTCGAACCGGGACCGGATCAGTGCAGCGTCTTTTGCCGGACCGAACGGTTGATGTCCACCCAATCGGGGTGGTCGCGAAGAGTTTTGCAACAATCCTGCCAGCCGAAACCGGGGTTTGACGGGACCAACGTCTCCAGCAAACGGCGAACCAGTTCGTAATCGGCGGGCTCGTCCACGCACCAGCGCTGGTCGGCCGGCTCCACCGGCGCGTCGGGCACCAGCGCGGTCCCCAGCCGGAAGCGGTCGGGGCGGCGGTAGAGGTAGGGAGTGACATGCTCCCGCTCCGCCGGGTCGGCGGCGTTGGCCGCCGCCTCGTCCAGCAGGCGGCGCGGGAAGATTTCGGCATCCAGGCCGCGCGGGTAGCGGGTGCTGTCGATCGACAGGTAGTCCAACGGCTGGCCTTCCTGGAAGGCGGCGATCAGGCGGCCGACCAGCGCCGGGTCGATCAGCGGGCAGTCGGCGGTGACGCGCACCACCAGATCGGCGCCGGCCAGCGCCGCGGCACCGGCGAAACGGCCCAGCACGTCCTGCTCGTCGCCACGGAAGACGGTGACGCCGAGACCCTGCGCGCACTCCACCACCGGGTCGTCGGTGGCGTTCACCGTCGTCGCCAGCACCACCGCATCCAGGCCGGGCGTGCGGGACAGCCGCTCCAGATGGTGGGCCAGCAGCGGCCGGCCGGCGGCCGGCATCAGCACCTTGCCCGGCAGCCGGGTGGAGGTCATCCGGGCCTGCGAAATCGCAACGACGCGCGGCCTATCCATGCGAGCCCTCCTGCGTTGGAGGCGCCAGCATGTCCCAGGACAGCGGCTCCCCCCGGTTCAGGCGGCGGACGGCGCGGCGACCGAGCACGTCCGGCAGATGTTTGGGCGCCATGCCGAAGCCGGGTCGGATGGAGCGGATATTGGCGGCGGTCAGCGGCTCTCCCGCCTCCACGTCGGCAACGACATAGAGGGAGCGGCGGTAGTCGCGCCCGCCGGCCTCGCTGGGCTTCACCGTAAAGTCGACCCGGCCCATGGCGGCGGTCGCCGTGCGGACGGCGTCGGCCATCGCCTTGAACTCGGCCGGCTCCAGGGAAAAGGCACTGTCGACCCCGCCATCGGCGCGCGACAGGGTGAAGTGCTTCTCGATGATGGTGGCGCCCATCGCCGCGGCGGCGACCGGCACGGCGATGCCCTGGCTGTGGTCGGACAGGCCGGCGGTGACGCCGGCGAAGGTCTGCGCCAGATGCAGGATGGTGCGGAGGTTGCAGTCCTCCGGCGGGGTGGGATAGCCGCTGACGCAATGCAGCAGGGCGAGCGGCACGTCGCCGGCCGCCGCCACCGCCTCCTCGATCTCGCCCAGCGTGGCAAGGCCGGTGGAGATGATCAGCGGCTTGCCGGAGCGGGCGGCGCGGCGGACCAGCGGCAGGTCGATCAACTCGAAGGACGCGATCTTGAATGCCGGGACGTCGAGTTCCTCCAGCAGTTCGATGGCGGTCTCGTCGAAGGGGGAACTGAAGATGGTCAGCCCCAGCGCCCGCGCCCGCTCGAACAGCGGGGCATGCCACTCCCAGGGGGTGTGCGCCTCGCGGTAGAGATCGTGAAGGGTGCGTCCGCCCCACAGCCCGCCCTCCAGCCGGAAGCCGGGACCGTCATGGGCGATGGTGATGGTGTCGGCGGTGTAGGTCTGCAGCTTGACCGCGTCGGCCCCCGCCTCCTTCGCCGCATCCACCAGCGCCAGGGCGCGGCCCAGGTCGCCGTTGTGGTTCCCCGACATCTCCGCGATCAGATAGGGCGGATGGCCCGGCCCGATCGCACGGCCGGCGATGGACATGGGAAGACGGCTGGGAATTGCGTTCGGCAAGGGGCGGCTTTCCAAAAGACCAAGAACCAGGGATCAGTCTTCCACGAAAATGTGAAGGAAGATTAATTCGCTCCGGCGCGTTCGACGCGCAGCAGGGTCCGCGCCTCCTCGCCATAGGCAATCAGCCGTTCGACGCATCGATTGCGGTCGCCGATCTCGATGAAGCGCGCCTTCGCGGCGGCTACGGCAGCGGCAAAGGCGGCGGCATCGGTGGCAAGCGTCACGGCACGCTCCAGAAAGGCGTCGCGGCCGGACACGCAGAATTCGGGGCCGGAGACGACCGCTCCGTCACCCCAGCCATGGGTCACCACCGGCACCCCTTCGGCGAGGGCGAAGGCCGCGCCACCGCCTCCGCCCTGGCGCGGCGGGTTGAGGAAGACGCGGCAGCGGCCATAGAGCGCGCGGATGTCGGGGACATGGCCCAGGCAGCGCATGCGCTGCCCATGGCGCAGCGGCGCGAGGCGCATCGGCAGCTCCCGCACCTCGCCGGCGAACACGAGGCCGGCGTCGGGGCAGCGGTCCAGAATGTCGTCCAGCAGGCCCAGCACCTCCCCCGTCACCTCCTGGTCCAGGCGGGTACCGACCACCGCGAACAGGGGCGTGCCGTCGGCAAAGCCGGTGTCCACGCGCACTCCGTCGGACGGCGGCAGGGTGTAGCCGAAGGTGAAGGGACGGAAACGGCGGGCGAAGGGGCCGCGATACAGCGCCGGAATCGACAGGGTATGGTCGCGCTCCTCGAATCCAAGCACGATGGGAGCCAGCGACAGGGTGATGCCGGAACTGGTGGGCAGCGCCACCACCGGCCGGGCGCCGGAGTCGGCGAACAGATCGGCGACGATGTTCGACCCGCCGAAGGATACGATCAGGTCCGGGTCGTAGCCGTCGATGGCCTCCACGATGACGCGCAGCTTGTCCTGGCTGAAGGCGGGCTGGGTGAAGGAGGCGACCTTGACCTGACGGCCGAACATCCTCAGCGCGTACACGCCCTCCAGATCGGCGGCGACCTCCGCCACCATCGGCGGGATGAAGACGCTCTCGACCCTCGTCGGCAGGCCGTTGACGTTGATGATGGCGACATCCAGCCCGAACTCGTCCTGCATGCGGGCGGCGAAATCGAAGCAATCGCGGGTCGGCTGATGCCCCTGGTTGGTGAACTGGTTGGTCACCACCGCGACACGGCGGATCGGTCCGTCGCGTAAAACTGCCCGCGGCGGCGTCAGGCCCCAGCGCCGCGCGATCTGGCGGACCATCGCCGTGTAGTAGCGGAACTGGTCGCAGGGGACGAAGCTCGCCAGCTTGTCGCCGCTGGCCGCGCCCAGGAACAGCTGCCGCGACATGCACCAGTGGGTGTAGTGCAGCGCCGCCGGATCGGCGCTGTCGCCGCCGAGGATCAGGTAATGGAGAATGCGTTCATAGTGATAAAGATCGCCGGTCAGCAGGAACAGGACCGAGCGGAGCCGGACGTTGTCGTTCGACGGCGCCTCGCGCTCCAGCCGCTCGGCCAGCGCCAGACGGCCGTCGAGGTCGAGTTCGCGGCGGATCTCCTCGCACAGCGCGGTGAAGTGGTTGATCTTCTCGGCGTCGAACTGCCGGTCGGTCAGATAGACCATCATGGCGGCGGCGGCGGCGGCCGCGGTCACGCGGTCGGACGGGACCGTTTCCGGCATCTTCTGGACCTTTCGACTGACAGCCTTCCCGTGTGTACCGCCACCGCCACCGGCAGGGCAAGCGGGCACTGCCTCCGGGCCATCCGATCCAAGCGCCACACACGCCCGTTGTGCGGCGCGGCGGAAGCCGTTGCACCGCAAGGCGGATTGCGACACACTCCAGATACCCACATTTATTGAAGGGGTGTTCGCATGGCTGGTTTCGATTCTGCCGCCGGCCCGGCCGGCGTGGTGACAGGACTGATCGAGAGGGCAGCCGCCGAACTGGACGCCATGTCCGACGCGGCGGTCGAGATCGCGCCGGAGGTCGGCGATCTGACCGGCGTGCTGGTGGAAGTGCAACGCATCGCCGACCGTGCCGCGCTGGACCTGCGCCGTCTGGTCAAGAAGCTGCCGCGGGCGACGGCCTGACGTCCAGACGCTAAAGCTTCAGCCCGGCAACACCGTCCAGGATCGCCCCCTCGGCTAGGGCGCGGCGTTCAAGCTTGGCGCCGAACAGCTTGGCTCCGGTCAGGTCGGTCCTGGCGAGGTCGCAGCCGCGCAGGTTGGCGAAGGACAGATCGGCGTTGCCGAGGTTGACCGACCGCAGGCAGGCGCCGCTGAGATCGGCATAGCGCAGCTTCGCCCCCGACAGGTCGGCATGGCGGGAGCGATGCTCGTCGAACACCAGGGGCCGCAGATTGACGTTGCGCAGGTCGGCGTTGTTCAGCTTCGCGTTCCGCAGGCTGATGCCGCGCAGGTCGCCGTCCGCCAGCTTCGCCCCGCGCATGTCGGCCTTGTCGAGCACGGCGGCCTGAAGCTGCACGCCCGACAGGTCCAGGCCATAGAGCGTCGCCCCAACGGCGCGCAGCATGGTCAGGCACATGTGGGCCAGCGACGGGGCATGGCGCAGGTCGAAGCCGGACAGGTCGAGCATCGCGCCCTGCCCCCCGCTCGATCCCACCCAGGTCATATGGTCGGCCAGCAGATCCTCCAGCGACCGCCCCAACTCCGCCACCACGCGGCCGACCGGCTTGTCGGTCAGCGCCTCCTCCACGTCGGCATCGGTGAGGTCGGTCATCACCATGACGGCGCCGGTCAGCACCGCGCCGCGCAGGCAGGCGCCGCGCAGGTCGGCGCCGGACAGGTCCGCACCCTCCATGTTGGAGCCGGTGAAGTTGGCGCCGCGCATGGTCGCCCGCACCAGCTTGCAGCCGCGCATCACCGCGTCGGAAAAGTCGGTGTGGATCGCCATGACGCCCGACATCCGGGCATTGGTCAGGTTCGCCCCCGACAGGTCGGCACCGTCGGCCTCGGCCGGGGAGGAGTCGATCTGCACCATATGCAGATGGCCCGAGCGGTCCTTTTCGGCCAGGGAACCGTCGCGCAGGTCCGCCTCGAACAGGTTGGCGCCGACCAGGATCGCGCCGCGCAGGCAGGCGCCGCGCAGGTCGGCCTTGATCAAGCTGGCGCCGTCGCAATTGGCCTGCCGCAGATCGGCGACGAAGAAGGAGGCGCAGTCGAGCCGCGCGCCGGCCAGATTGGCGCCGCGCAGGCTGGCGCCGACGAAATCGGCATGGGCCAGGTCCCTGCCCGACAGGTCCAGCCCGGACAGATCGCAGAAGGACAGATTGGCGCGCGCGCCGCCCACCCGGGCATTGCGGAACATTTCGTGCTTCCGCACCGCCAGATCGAGCTGCGCCTGATCGAGACGCCTGAGCGTGCGATTCTGCACCATGGCCCCGTAAACTCCCTTTCTCCGCGCCAGTTTGCGGCAATCCGGCTTCAGAAAGGGTTAATTCAAGCGGCGGATTCGCTCTCCAGCGCCTGTTCGCCACCGTCGGCCGGCCGGCTTCCCGGCCGTTCCGACAGGATGGCGGCGATGGCGTCGCGCAGCTCTTCCGGAGACACCGGCTTGTGCAGCAGCCGGCAGCCGGTGGCGACCGCCTCGCGGATGCGTTCGGGCGCGGTATCGCCGGTCAGGATCAGGCCGGGTACCGACCGGTCCAGCCGCTCGCCCACCGCCGCCACGGTCTGCACCCCGGTCAGCCGCCCCGGCAGGCGGAAATCGCTGACGATGAGATCGGGCATGGGGCCGTCTTGCGGCGGCATCCCGCTTTCCGGTTCGCCGAACAGCGCCAGCGCGCTTTCACCGTCGACCGCCGCGATCACCCGATAGTCCCAGCTTTCCAGCAGCAGCCGCACGGCGTCGCGCTGGATCGGATCGTCCTCCACGACCAGGATCAGCCGGTCGCCGCTCTGCACCGGATCGGGATCCGGCATCAGCGCCTGGCTCGGCAACCGTTCGGTCCCGACCACCGGCACCCTGACCGCGAAGACGGAACCGCGGCCCTGAAGCGACCGCACCTCCACCGCGTGGCCCAGAAGCCCCGCCTTGCGCCGCACCTTGGCCAGCCCAAGGCCGAGGCCCTGGCGCCGGTCACGCTCCGGATTGCCGAGCTGGACGAAATCCTCGAAGATGTTGTCGAGCTGTTCAGCGGGGATGCCCGTCCCGGTGTCCCATACCTCGATGCGCAGCCAACGGCCATGTCGGCGGCAACCGATGACGACGCGGCCCTTGTCGGTGAAGCGGATCGCGTTGCGCAGCAGATCGCTCAGCATGCGCGTCAGCAGCGTCCGGTCGGTGCGGATCACCATGCGGGTGGGCATCGCGCGCAGCGTCAGCCCCTTTTCCGTCGCCATGCCGCGGAATTCGGCCAGCAGTTCCTCGAACACCGCCGACACCGGCACGTCGGCCAGCTGCGGCCGCACGACGCCGGCGTCCAGCGTCGCCACCTCCAGCAGGGCGTGCAGAAGCTTTTCCCCGGCATCCAGCGCTTCGCCCATCTTTTCGGCGATGCTGCGGTCGCGCGTTTCGGCCAGCCGTTCCATCAGAATGTGATGAAACAGCCGCAAGGCCTGGAAAGGCTGGCGCAAATCATGATTCGCCGCCGAGAGGAACCGGCCCTTGGCCTGATTGGCCCGCTCCTTTTCCTCCAGCGCCCGGCTCAGCTTCAGATTGAGGGTGCTGAGGGCGGCGGTGCGCTCCTCCACCCGTTCCTCCAGCTGCGCATTGGCCAGTTCCAGCTGGGCGTTCGCCTCGGTCAGGGCCTGACGGGCCAGCGCCTCGCGCCGCAGGCTGGCGGCCCCCAGCAGCGACAGTCCGGCAAGCGCCGCGACCCCGGCGACCACCACGATGAGGCCGCGCTCCATCCGGGCATACCAGGGCTCCAGCACGGCACTGCGCGGGATCGTCACCGCCGACAGGATCGGCAGGTCGGCCATCCGCTTGACGCCGAGCACCGATGGCTTGCCGGTTCCCGTCCAGTTCGCATCGACCCGGATCGTTCCCGCTTCCAGCCGCGGCAGAGGGCCCAGCGACGGGACGCCGATGCCGGCCAGACGGACGCCGTCGGGACGATACAGGCCGACGGACCGCGCCATCCCGTCACCGAAGGCATTCAGCACCGGGTTCAAGGCCGACACCGGGACAGCCACCAGGACCGCACCGTCGAAAACGCCCGCCACGGTGTGAATGCGGCGGGCGAAAAGAATGGCCGGCTGGCCGGCCATATGTCCGAAGGCCGGCAGGACTTCATGCTCCTCCCCCGGCGGTAAGGGGCGGACCAGCAGCGAAAGGCCGTCGCTGGTTTCCGGCTCGGCGAAGGCGACGGCGGAGCCATACCGCAGCGAACCGTCCGCACCCAGCAGAGCGATGCGGCCGTTGCGTTCCACCGCCATCGCTTCCGGCAGGCTGCGTTCCGACCATGACTTCAGGCCCCGGCCGTCCATCCGGCCGGCGATCTGTTCCAGCAGGTCGATGCTGGCGTCCAGCACGCCGCGTGCGTGGCTGTCGAACAGGATGGCCGCCTGCCGGGCGTCGTCTTCGGAGCGTTCAAGCGTATCCCGATAATCGAGCGCGGTGACGGCAGCCCAGGATGCCGTTCCCAGCAACGCCAGCATGGCGCAGAGGGCCGCGACCAGCGTCCGCGGCGAGGCGGTGATCCGGCGGACGAAGGCGGAGGACGGCGTGGGTGTTGAGGCCATCTGCGGCGATGACATCGGCCCGGTCAGGCAGGCATCGGACGGACCCGCGATCCATCGGATCGAAGCTCCTTCCAAAGCGGCAGCGACAGGCGGGTGACGATCATCGGCGGGAAATCCTCGGCGGTGGCAAAGGGGTTAAGCGGCGGTCGGCGGGCATGAGAAGCAGCTTGCTCAAACTGTGCAGGACAAGGTCACGCTTTCGGCTGTTCCGAATGTTCGAACGACAAATCGGCCTGCACATCCCCGATTGGTTGATGGACCGGAACTATAGCTTAGCCCCAATAGCCAGAGGAACTTTATCACACAAAGCAATGCAGTGCGACCGGTCTTGGCGACTATGACCATAATCATAACCACCCTGCCCGTCCGATGAATGCAGCTTCACCGATACCATAGCTTCCGGCGGGCAATCATCGCACCAGCCTCCACTTTTAATATTTCGTTTTGTTGCGGTCGTCCGTTAAGGCCGAACCCTTGGATCAACGGCCGCGCAGGGGGACCGCGTCACTGCGCACATGGTAAAACGAGCAAACGGCAAATGGCCGCACGCGCGGATTGCGCGGCGGCATCACATCGATCAAGCAGGCTGTTCAAGGAGGCGGTGCGAAGGTCGGCGTTTCACCGCGCACGATCAGGATCAGGCCGTCGTCCGCGGCTTCCAGTTCCTTCCCGGCGTCGCGGGGGATCGGAACCTTCTGGCGGCGACAGAACAGCAAAAGCAGCGCCAGCGTCTTGCTCGGCGTGAACGGAACCTCCCGCGTTCTGGAGGCGCCGCTCTGCTGAATTTGGACAGACAGGCCACCTTCCGAGGTGGGCGTCACCGTCGTGACGACGCCCAGCGGCAGGTCCGTCTGATTGGGGGCCTTCTGGTACCAGGCGAGGGCTTTTTTCAGGGCGGAATTGGTGAAGAACAGCTCACGGGTCTCTACGATCATTCCATACCCTGACGAAACACTCAGGCCCGGCCGCCCTCCAGTCCCGGGTTGAGCCGGAACGTGATCGCGCGCCCCAGTTTGGATTCCCGCAGAAGGATCTGCTTGGTTTCCAGCAGCTTGATGGCCCGGTTCACATTGGGCCGCTGCATGCCCAGCGCGTCAGCCAGTTCGGACTGCAGCACCGGAACGGAGCGATCGAAATGGAGCCTCCGGCTCAGATAAGTGAACACACGAAGCGCCTCCAGAGTGATCTCGCGGTCGGTCGACACGGCTCTGGAGATGACGTCATGATGATGCAGCATCGTGGCCTCGGTACGCAAGGTTGTCAGGTTGCTGGGGCGATAATCGGAATGGTTTGGCGGGGCGCCCGGCAAGCCCGCTGCGCCGTGTGAAGTCTGCGATCCCGTATTCGGTTCGGTCATCGTCCCCACCCATCCGCTGCGGCCGGCAAGGCCGGTGATTTCAGGTGGGGCGACCGTACCGCACGATTATTGTCCGAGTATGTCGCCAAGATTTCGCGGCTGACATAATTGGTGTCTCCGGAGGCAATCATGAAACCGGATTGAAACCGCCGTGCACGGTCCGGCAGGCCCGTTCCGCGCGACTGTGCGATGATTTGCCGCGGGAACTGGTCAGACTACAGGTCTGTTTCAGCAGGGAAGTGCCCCAAGACGAAGAGCGGCCGGCTACCGAAGGGAGACCCGCCATGCACCGACTGATCCTGCTGCGCCATGGCCAGAGCGTGTGGAATGCGGAAGACCGCTTCACCGGGTGGACCGACGTCGGCCTGACCGACCGTGGAATCGCCGAGACGCACAAGGCGGCCGACCTGCTCAAGGCCGCCGGCATCGACGTCGACATCGCCTTCACCTCGGTGCTGAGCCGCGCGATCGAGACCCTGCACCTCGTCCTTCGCGACATGGACCGGCTGTGGCTACCGGTGCACAAGCACTGGCGCCTGAACGAGCGGCATTACGGCGCGCTGCAGGGGCTGAACAAGGCGGAGACGGCGGAGCGCCACGGGGCGGAGCAGGTGTTCCAGTGGCGGCGAAGCTGGGACGTCCCGCCGCCGCCGATCGAGCCGGACGACCCGCGGTCCGCCGTCGCCGACCGCCGCTATGCCGGCCTTGCGAAGGCCAACCTGCCGCGCGGCGAAAGCCTGAAGGACACCACGGAGCGGGTGATCCCCTTCTGGCGCGACGAGATCGCCCCGGCGCTGCGGCTGGGTGCGCGGGTGCTGGTGTCGGCCCACGGCAACAGTCTGCGCGGGCTGGTCAAGCATCTGGACGATGTCGCCGACCACGACATCCCGCTGTTCGAGATTCCCACCAGCCGCCCGCTGGTCTATGAGCTGGGCGCCGACCTGAAGCCGCTTCGCCGCTACTTCCTGGGCGAAGACGGCGCGGTCGAGGAGATCAACTGGCCAAAGCGCGAGGGGGCGAATCCCGGCAGCAGCGCGGCGGCGTGAGTTTCCCTCTCCCGAAGCGGGAGAGCGCGCCTTATGGAGTGGCGCTTTTCCGCTTCGGGCCACGGCCGGTTCGGGGGCCGGTGCGAGGGCCACCCCGGCCGGCGTCACGGCCAGCTTCCTTCGCCACCGGATGGTGGAAATGGTGCGGAGCGCCACCCGGCTTCTCGCCGTTGCCACGCTCCGGTCCGCCACGACGGCCACCGCGGCGATCCT
Organism: uncultured Azospirillum sp.; assembly: GCA_966212305.1. Lineage (GTDB taxonomy): Bacteria > Pseudomonadota > Alphaproteobacteria > Azospirillales > Azospirillaceae > Azospirillum. The sequence goes on along the minus strand of CBIHQY010000028.1, from coordinate 24,214 downwards.
CGACGCGGCTGCTGTAACAATTGTCGCAGACGCGGAAACGATGGTTGGCCTTCAGCCGCGCGCCGCAGACCGGGCAGGCGCGGGCGAGCGAGCGCTCGGCGAGCGTCCGCTCGATGAAGGCGTTCAGGTGCGCCCGGCGCTCCTGGCACAAATCCATCTCGGGATAGGCATCGGGGAAGCGGTAGGCCAGCCAGGCGTAGGCGGTCAGTTCCTTCACCGCGCGCTCGGCCTTTTCCAGTTCCACGTCGGTGCCGACGCTGTGGCGGAAGCGCTCGGCGGCATCGGGGGCGGCGTTGGGGATGCCCCTGCCCTGGTTGACCGCCCAGCCGCCGAGAAGGCGCAGGTTGTTCTGGTCGCGGGTGTCGATCGGGCAGCGGGCCAGCATGTCGCGCTGCGCCAGCGGCAGCTTGGCGCGGTCCACCGCCGCCGCCGCCTGGATGCGCTGTTCCAGATCGGTCATGCGGAAAGTCTGGTTGGCGCGCAGCAACTCCTGCCCGGCGGTGCGCAGCACCTTGGCGAGGCTGTCGGTGTCCAGTTCGCGCGCGATGGCCTCGACATGGCTGAGGTTGGGCGAAATCCACGAGCGCGGGTCTTCCGGCGGCACCGGCGGCGAGGTCAGCGCCCGGCGCACCGGGTTGATGCTCTCGCCGTCCAGCACGGCGACGCGGCCTTCCTCATGCATGCCGAACCGGCCGGCCCGGCCGCCGATCTGCCGGATTTCCGACGCTGTCAGCTCGCGCTCCTCGTGCCCGTCATATTTGCGGGTGGTGGACAGCACGACGCGGGCGACCGGCAGGTTCAGCCCCATGCCGATGGCATCGGTCGCCACCAGCACGTCGGCGGTGCCCTCGCGGAAACGGCGCGCCTCGGCGCGGCGGACCTCCGGCGACAGGGCGCCGTAGATCACCGCGACATTGTGATTGCGGCCGAGCAGATCGTGGCGGAGGGCCATCACGTCCTTGCGCGAGAAGGCGATCAGGGCGTCGCCCGGCTTCACCTCCTCCAGCTTCACCCGTTCCTCTTGAACGCGCAGCGGCGATTTGCGGGTGAATTCGACGACCTCCAGCTCCTCGCCCAGCGCGTCGGCCAGACGCTTGACGTAGGGGATGGCGTCGGCCGATCCGGTCATCAGGATTTCCGGAGCGGCCACGCCGGCCACCGCCTGGGTCCAGGCCCAGCCGCGGTCGGGATCGCCGATCATCTGAATCTCGTCGATGACGCAGGCGCCCCACACCTTGGACGTGTTCACCATCTCGATGGTGGAGGAGGTGAAGGCGGCGCCGGGTCGCACGTCGCGCTCCTCGCCGGTCACGAGGCTGCAGGGGCGGCCGCGCGTCTCCAGCGCCTCCTGCCCTTCCAGAGCCAGCAGACGCAGCGGCGCGAGATAGCAGCCGCTCTCGGTTTCCGCCAGCCGGTCCATCGCCGCATGGGTCTTGCCCGAATTGGTCGGGCCGACGTAAAGCCGCAGCTTGCGGATCATCGCGCGGGCGGTGGCGAAGCTGTCCAGATAGACGCCCATGCCCGACGCATTCTCCAACCGCTCCCGCCGGACCTTCTGGCCGGCGCGGGCGGCGGCGGTGGAGAACGCCTCCTCCATCGCGTCGAGCAGGGTCTGCAGGCGCGGAATCCGGCCGCCGAAGCCGACGACGCGGCCAAGCTCGTCGGCGAAGCCCTTCGGCCGCCAGGACTCCCCGAAGCCGGCCGCCCGCTGCGCCATCGAGGCGATCCAGCCGTCGACCCGGTCCTTCGCCTTGGCGATAGCGGGCGAGGACAGGCAGGCGCCCTTCACCCGCTTGCCCAGCGCCTTGGCCTGCGGCCGGCCGAAGCCCTCGTCGACAGTCAGCAGGCCCCACAGATCGGCTTCGATGTCCGGAAGCGGGCCGAGTGCCACCTTGAAGCGCAGCTTCAGCTTGCGGTCGGTGCCGGGGATCTGGACGACGTGGTTGACCGCGACCGACCAGCGCGCCGGGGTGCTGTCGGCATCCACCTCGATCCCGTCGCCGCGCACCACGGCGGCCACCGCGCGCAAGGCGTCGCGGCGGTCGAATTCGTCGGCGGTGCCGGGGGTGCGGCCCGAACGGGCGTTGTCGGAGGAGTCGTCGGTCATGGATCGTCTTTTCTTGGAATTGCCCCGGTCATGCAAGCACTTCGGCTGATCGGGTCGGCCGGACAGCCGATCCAGCAGGCCAGCGGATGCGTCATCCGACAACAGCCATAGAGCGCCAGGGTCTCTCTTTATGGCCGGGGTCCCTCTTTATGGGTCTGACCGGTCGATTCGGCAAGCCGAATCCCCCTAAGGGAGCAAGCCCGGGCTAATTCGAATCCGTCGCCGTTTCGCCGATCTCGCCCGTGCGAAAAGGGGGGAGGACCGGCCACATAGAGCCACGCAGGTTTGGTGGCACGCCCCAAGGGGTTAGCCGCCGCCGCCCGGCGAACAGGCCCGACATCAGGCCAAGCCGGAACGGTCGCGAAACGGTCAACGCTTTGTTCCGATTAATTTTTCTGGGAGATGCGCATGCCGAATCCTCGTGAGGTCCTGGAACTGATCGAGCGCATGCGGTGCATTTCGAACGACGGCGAGCGCCGTGCCCTGATCGACCATCTGGGCGCGGCGGACCGTCCGACGGTGCTGTCCTTCCTGAACGCGCATGGTCTGAACGTGTGCATGAGCTCGAACGCGGCACTGGCCGCCTTCGGTTCGTCGGACGTCCTGCTGCGCGACGGGATAGGGTTGCAGGCGGTTCTGCCGGTGCTGGGCCGGCCAGCCGGCCTGAACATGAACGGCACCGACTTCATCCCGCTGCTGCTGAAATCGCTCACCCCCCGCAGCGTCGCCATCTACGGCACCGCCACCCCGTGGCTGGACCGCGCCCGCGTCGTTCTGGAAGCGGCCACCCCGCACCGCTACGCCGACCTGCAGCACGGCTTCCATCCGACGGAGCATTACATCGCCCAGGCGCGGGCCAACCGCCCCGACGTCATCCTGCTCGCCATGGGCATGCCCAAGCAGGAGGAGGTCGCGACGGAGCTGAAGCGCGCGCTTGACCATCCGGTGCTGATCGTCAACGGCGGCGCCATCGTCGATTTCCTGGCCGGCCGCTTCAAGCGCGCCCCGGAAGCGGTCCAGCGCTCCGGCCTGGAATGGGCCTTCCGCTTGGCGCAGGAGCCCCGCCGCCTGTTCCGCCGCTATTGCATCGGTGCCTTCGGCTTCGCCTGGAGCACCATCCGCCTTCGCCGTGCCGCATCCCTCCGCACCCGCGGAACGGGCGCCGCAGCGCCCGCTTCCACCCGGATCTCCCCCCGGATCTCCCAGTCGACGATCCGCCGGTCGCCTATCCAGAAGGAGCTTTGAGACGTGGAAAATCTTCCCCAGATCAATAACGGAGGTCCGGGCGGCCCGCCGGCTCCGGCATGGCCCACCCAGGCCGGCCACCACATGCCCCGCGATTTCGATGGTCCGGCTCCGGCGATGGGCCCAGACTTCCGCTTCATCCTGCGGGTGCTGGCGGCCCACAAGACGCTGATCGCCGCCATCGTGCTGGCGCTGACCGCGCTGTCGGCCTTCGGCGTCTCGCTGATGAAGGACAGATACACCTCCGAAGCGCTTCTGCTGGTCGACAACCGGCAGGTCCGCGTCGTCCGCGCAGAGGATCAGGCGCTGAACGCGATCACGCCGGAAGACGGGGCGATCCTCAGCGAGATCGAAATCCTGAAATCGACGGCGGTGTTGACCCAGGCGATCGCCGATCTGGGGCTGGCCACCAACCCCGAATTCAACCCGCCGGTCCAGTCCGACGACAGCAAGCCCTTCGTCGAGCGCGCCACCGCCTGGACGCGCGAACAGGCCCATGCCGTCTTCGGTCCCGAGCTGCCGGGCTTCGTCGAGGCGGTTCTGGCCCACGGCGACGACATGACCAAGGACACCCACCTGCGCGAGACCCGCGCCGCCGACAGCATCGACGGCGTTCTGGACCGCGTTCGCCGCAATCTGGAAGTCGGCATCGTCGGCCGGTCGCGCGTGATCCAGGTCCGCTACACCTCGCTCGATCCGGAAATCGCCCAGAAGGTGGTCGACACCGTCGTCCACCGCTACATGGAAACCCGCCAGCAGATGGACCGCGACCTGTCCACCAGCGCCGTCGCCTGGCTGGAAGATCGCATCGGCACCCTGCGCAAGGAAGTGGCCGCGGCCGACACCAAGGTCGACGCCGTCCGCTTCAAGGCCGGTCTGGTCAGGAACGGCACCAACGGCCTGATGGCGACCACCGAGCTTGAGCAGGCCCGCCTGCGTCTGGCCGAGGCCGCGGCCAACCGCGCCCGCGCCGTCGCCCAGGCCCAGACGCTGGAGCGCAGCACCGGCAACGGCGGCAGCCTCGCCTCCCCGGTCGTCGCCCAGCTGCGCGCCACGGTCGCCTCGATCTCCACCGAACTGGCCCAGCTGTCGCGCCAGTATGGTCCGAAGCACCCGCGCATCCAGGAACTGCAGGCCCGCCTGAACGAGGCGAACTCCTCGCTGCAGCAGGAGGTCCGCCACGAGATCGCCGGCGTCCGCGAGGCGGCCAACGTCGCCGTCGAGCAGGAAAACGCCCTGAAGTCGATGATCGCCAAGCTGGAATCCGGCTATCAGACCATGGCCGAGGACGCGGTGCCGCTGCGCACGCTGGAGGCCGAGGCCCAGGCCAAGCGCCAGCTGCTGGACAGCCTGCTCGGCCGTCTGGAAGAGGTGCAGGCCCAGCAGGACAACCGCGCCTTCCCGACCGCCGTCAAGCTGGTCTCGGCGCCGCAGGTCCCGCATGAGCCGTCGGGTCCCTTCCGCGTCCTGCTGCTGCTGGCCGGCTTCGTCGCCTCGCTCGCCGTCGCCGTCTTCATCGTCTTCGGCATCGAACTGTTCCAGCGCCGCATCCGCACCCCGGACGCCGTCCGCCGCATCCTGGGCGTGGGCACGGTCCACATCGTTCCGCACCACTCCACCCGCGGCTCCCGCGGCCGTCTGGACCAGATCTTCCAGAACCACCCCTTCTCGCTGTTCTCCGAATCGATGCGCGCCCTGTTCCGCAACCATCTGGCGGACATGGGTCCGGTCGGCTCCATCGCCGTCACCTCGGCCCGCCCGCAGGACGGCAAGACCTCGATGAGCCTCGCCGTCGCCCAGGTCGCGGCCCAGGCCGGCCGCCGGGTGGTGGTGGTCGACACCGACTTCCGCCGTTCGCGCATCGATGCACTGTTCAACCTGTCGGCCAAGAAGGGCCTGTCGGACTGGATTTCCGGCACCGCCACCCTGGACGAGATCGTGCACAACAGCGAAGACGCGCCCTATGCGATGATCCCGGCCGGCCGCCTGATGTCGGAGACGCTAGACCGCTTCAACGTCGACGGCCTGATCCACCTGATGGCCGGCCTGTCGCCGCACTTCGATCTGGTGGTGTTCGACACCGCCCCGGCACTGGCCGTGTCGGATGCCCGCATCGTCTGCGGCGCCGCGTCGAAGGTGATGTTCGTCAGCCGCTGGGGCCACACCACGGCCAGCGACCTGCAGGCGGTCGCCGATCTGGGGCCGATCGACCATTCGAAGTTCGTGGCGGTCATGACCGACGTGAACCTGAAGAAGGCGGCCTCGCGCGGTTACCAGGGTCCCTACAACAGCTACATGGCGACCCGGAAATACTATGGCGACACCAGCCTGCGGACCGCTCCGTAAAGCAGGCAGGGCAACCTGAAGCTCCTTCGACCCGAGGCCCTTCCCTCACCGACGCTGCGGCGCCCGGAGGGAGGGGTCTCTCCATGACCGGAACCCGCGACCGGCCCAACATCCGGAAGAGAGAGCCCCTCCGCATGACCGAGAGTCCGAAGTCCGGTTTTCCCAAACTGCACCTCAAATGGCGCCCGACCCGGCGCGATCTGATGTGGACCGCCGCCGCCGTCGCCGTGCTGGCGAGCTGCCGCGGCGCCAGCGGCCCGGCCCCGGCGGAGGCCGCCGCAACCCACGCGGAGGCGACGGAGCCGGCGGTGACCCTGCGCGAGGCCTGCCGCGCGCTGGGCATCCGCCATGGTGCCGCCCGCGACCATTTCGTCGATCCGGAAGACCCCTTGCTCGACCGGCTGATGGCGCGTGAATGCGACGTCGTCACCCCGGAAAACGGCGGCAAATGGGGAGTCTTCCAGCACACGGAGGGGAATTTCGACTGGCGCCGCTTCGACGCGGCGGTAGAGCTGGCGCGCAGCATCGGCGCGACGCCGAACTGGCACACCATCATCTGGCAGCATATGGGCATGCCGCCCTACATGAAGCTTCCGGCGGCCCGGCAGGCGGAGCTGGGCATCTCGGAAGGCGCCTATTTCTCGCCGGAGGGCACCCTGAGCGAGGAGAATGTCTGGCCGCGCTTCACCGGCGTAGTCGAAGCGGTGCGGCAACGCTACGGCGACATCTTCTATCGCATCGACGTCGCCAACGAGGTCTTCTTCTGGGAAACAGCGGAAAGCCACCCGCGACAGCAGGACCGCTACGGCTTCCGCCGCGGCATGTGGTGGGTGGCGGCCGGCGGTGCGGAGAAGGGGCCGGAATGGCTCGATCCCTTCTTCCACCACGTTCACAAGGCCTTCCCCAAGGCGAAGCTGGTGCTGAACGAGTTCGGCATCGAGATCGACGAGGGGTGGCAGCAGCGCAAGCGCGCCTATCTGCTCGGCTGGCTGACCGGGGCGGTGAAGCGCGGCGTGCCGATCCACGGCATCGGGCTGCAGAGCCACCTGATCGGCGGCAAGCCCTATGACAGCGCCGGCATGCGCAAGTTCCTGCGCGCGGTCGACAAGCTGGGCCTCACCGTCCATCTGACCGAGATGGATGTCGACGAGACGCGCCTGCCCCGATCCTGGTCGCGGGCGGAGAAGGACCGGGCGATGGCCCAGCTGGCCCGCCAGTATCTGGCCGACATGCTGGACAACGCGCGGGTGGCGGAGTTGTGCTGGTGGCACCTGCGCTCCGACCTGAATTTCATCGCGCGGGAGCATCCCGACCTGCACCCCCACCCCTCCCCCTATGACGAGAACTCCCGGCCGCTGCCGCTCTACACGGCGGTGGTGGATACGTTGCGGGAGAAGGCGCGCACCGGCAGGGTGCGGTCAGGCTGACGCAGGGCGGGAGCGGTGCGCAGGGGAGGTAAGCCTCTGTCGATCGCCTCCCCCTCCGACAGGTTCGCGCGTTTTCTCCTTCGCGTGCGGGCGCCAGTTCCCATGCCCGATTAGAGTCCCTCATTGCGTCCGGCACCCCCCTGATGGAGAGGTCGATCGTGCAGAATACAGCCGACACGTTGCCGATGGATCGGCTGCCCGCCGACCGAAAGACCGACGACGCCCTCGTCGAGCGCTACCGGCGGAAATTCCACCTCTCGCCGTCCTGTCCGCTGACCATCGAGATGGTGCAGCGCCACTGGACCCTGGAACGGCGGCTTGCCCGCGAGTTGATGGACACCAAGCCGGAAGAGCGGTGGGATGCCTTCGAGAAGGCCTATACCACGCTCTACACCAGCTGCCCCTGGCTCAACGAGGCGGAGGACGATGCCCACACCCGCAACGACGACCTGGACTTCCGCCATTTCCTGACCCTGCTGGGCGGACCGCAGGACGTCTACGAAGTCGGATCGGGCAAGGCGCGGCTGCTGCGCTATCTCGCCCGCCACGGCTACCGCTGCGTGGCAACGGAAGTGACCCGCGAGCGCGGAGCCAACTGGATCGAACAGGAATCCAACGTCACCTGGAAGAACAGCGACGGCGTGCATCTGGCGCGGTTCGAACCGGCCGGCCGCTATGACAGCGTGGTCTCCACCCATGTCGTGGAGCACATGCATCCCGACGACGTCGTCACCCACATGAGGAACGTCCACACCATCCTGAAGCCGGGCGGCAAATATGTCCTGAGCATGCCGCACAAGTTCGCCGGCCCCGCCGACCTGTCGGAGGTGTTCGGGCTGCAGGAACCGGTCTGCATGCACCTGCGCGAATATGGCTGGGGCGAGACCGCGGCCATGCTGCGCGAAGCCGGCTTCGGCCGCGTGGAGGCGGTCTATGTCGTGCCGATGGCGGTGCGCCGACGCTTGAACCTGCATTTCGCAAGCCGCGCCTATTTCGGCTACATGCGGATGGTTGAGGCATTTTTGGGACGGCTGCCGTTAACCCTAAATCGCAAGCTCGGAAGGATAGGTCAGCTCTTTATGTTCCGCCCCGAGGTGTTCCTGGTCGCGCACAAGCCGCGCTGACGCCGCAAGCGGACGCAAAAATCCGTTTCGATTCAATGTGCTGACTCCGCAAATCGCCCCTTTGTTGCTGCAATGCATCGACAAAGGGGTTTTTTGTGTCTCATTCTTTTCACAAGTGATGGTGGCATTAGAGACGCATTTCACTAAAATTTGAAATAGCTCGTTAACCTTTTCCGGCCAGTCTGGGCTCCAGCGAAAACACGGAAAAGAGGATGCTTCCAATGGCAACGAGCCCCGTCGATATGACCTTCGTAGTCAATGCCTCGGGTGTGGCTGCCGGAGGAGTCTGGCCGCACTTCAAGTTCCTCGTCGATGGCGTGGCCGTCGGCCAGGCGACGGTCAATTCCACCAGCGCCGGCCGGTACAGCTTCACCACCAAGGTGGCTCCCGACGCCGCGCACAAGGTCCAGGTCGTGTACGACAACGACTGGATGTCCACCGACAAGGCCGGCATGTACCGCGACCTGATCGTCAAGTCGATCGAAGTCAACGGCAAGGCCATCGCTTCCACCAGCTCGACGGTCTCCTACGCCGCTGACGGCCAGGGCACCCTGTCCGGCCGCGAAATGCTGTCCTGGAGCGGCTCGCTCGATTTCAACATGTCCAAGGACATGTTCGCCAGCGCCGCCGGGACCCCGACCACGCCGACCACCCCCACGACGCCGACCACCCCGACCACCGGCGGCACGCCGATCGTCGTGAATGCGTATGGCGCGGCGGCCGGCGGCGTGAACGCCCACTTCAAGGTCCTGGTCGACGGCAAGCAGATCGGTGAAGGCACGGCCGGCACCGCCGCCAAGGACTTCACCTTCAACGCGAATGTCGCCGCCGACGTCGCCCACAAGGTCCAGATCCAGTACGACAACGACGGCGTGGTAAGCGGCGTCGACCGCAACCTGTACGTCAACAAGATCACCATCGGCGGCCATGCCGTCACCCCGACCGACAGCATCGTGTCGATCGACAAGGGCGCGCTGGACGGCAAGGACCTCGTCGCCGGCCAGAAGGCCATGTGGTGGAACGGCACCATGGAGGTGAAGGCCGACAAGTCCTGGTTCGCCGGCAGCACCACCAACCCGACCACGCCCACCTCCCCGACCAAGCCGACCCTGTCGGTCAGCGATGCCACGGTGACGGAGCCGACCGGCAGCCAGGCCTCCAGCGGCATCCAGGGCTTCCTGCACACCCAGGGCAACCAGATCGTCGACGAGGCCGGCCACACCGTCCGCCTGACCGGCGTGAACTGGTTCGGCGGCGAGGGCTACAACTACGTGCCGGCCGGCCTGTGGGTGGACAGCTATCAGCACCACCTGGAAAGCATGAAGTCGGTCGGCTTCAACACCATCCGCCTGACCATGTCGGACGCCATGTTCGACAGCAGCGCGGTGACCAACGGCATCGACTATTCGAAGAACCCGGATCTGGTCGGGCTGACCCGCCTGCAGGTCTATGACAAGGTCATCGACTATGCCGGCAAGCTCGGCATGAAGGTGATCCTCGACCACCACCGCAACGACGGCGGCGCCGGCACCAACGAACACGGCCTGTGGTACACCAGCGCCCACCCGGAATCGACGGTGATCGCCAACTGGAAGATGCTGGCCCAGCATTATGCCGGCAACGAGACCGTCATCGGCGCCGACCTGCACAACGAGCCGAGCGTGACGGCCACCTGGGGCGGCAACGCTTCCACCGACTGGGCCTCGGCCGCCGAGCGCATCGGCAACTCCATCCAGACCGTGAACAAGGACTGGCTGCTGTTCGTCGAAGGAACGGAGTGGAGCAGCACGCTGGCCGGTGCGCAGTCCCGCCCGATCCACTTCGACACCCCCAACAAGCTCGTCTACTCGCCGCACGCCTACGGCCAGAGCGTCGGGCAGTTCAGCTGGCTGAACGATCCGAACTACCCGAACAACCTGCCGGCCCAGTACGACAAGATGTGGGGCTACCTGTACAAGAACGACACCGCGCCGATCATGCTGGGCGAATGGGGCGGTCAGTTCAACAGCACGGCCGAACAGACCTGGGCCAAGACCATGGCCAAGTACCTGAACGGCGACTGGAACCTGGACGGCAAGAGCGACATCGCGGCCGGCGACAAGGGCATGAGCTGGACCTTCTGGGCCTGGACCCCGGAATCCGGTGACGTCGGCGGCATCCTGATGGACGACTACAAGACCATCAACCAGAGCAAGATCAACATCATCAAGACCGCCATGGAAGGCGCCGTCTTCGATACCCCGACCACCACCGCCAACACCGCCAACGCCACCTTCACGGTCAAGCTGTCGGCCGCCTCCAGCAGCCCGGTCACGGTGGACTACTCCACGGTGGACGGCACGGCCAAGGCCGGCTCCGACTACACCGCCACCAGCGGCAAGCTGACCTTCGCCGCCGGCGAGACCGCCAAGACGGTGACGGTCAAGGTGCTGAGCGACAGCGTGACGGAAGGCAACGAGACCTTCAGCCTGAAGATCTCCAACCCGGGCGCCGCGACCCTGGCCGACGCCACCGGCACCGGCACCATCGTCGACGCCTCCGCCGCCAAGGCCGCCGCCGCTTCGCTCAGCTCGGCCGACCTGCTGGCCCACACGGTGACGGCCGCCAACGACACGACGGTCGACCATCTGCCGACGGCCACTGTCGCCAGCATCGACAGCTCGACCACCGACCTGTCGCACACCACGTACGACGCCGCCCATGCGTGGGAATGGCACGATCCGATGGCCCACGCCGCCTGAGGACCAGCTTCACCGCAACCGGTGTAACGACGAAGAAAGGGGCCGGCAGGCATACTGCCGGCCCCTTTCCGTTTTGTGTCCGGCAATCAGCCGGGGACGGGCGACGCCTGTGCGGCGGTCGTATGGGTGGAGGGTGTGTCGACCGGCGCCGGATGCGGAATGTCGGGGATCGCGACCTCCGCCACCGGTTTTCCCGGATTGCCGGCGACGACGGTGCGCCGGGGCACCGGCTTGGTGACGACCGTGGACGCGGCGACGATGCACTCGTCACCGACGCTGACGCCGATGATCACCGCATGCGGCCCGACCCAGACGCCGTCGCCCAGCTCCGGGTAATGTGTCACCCGGCCGGTGGGGAGCAGATCGTCCTTCTGACCCAGGGTGACGCCGTGGAACAGGGTGACGTTGGCGCCGATGCGGGCGTTGGCGTTCACCACCAGCCCCCAGCCGTGCAGGATGCGCAGGCCGGGTCCGATCTGCGTCTCCCACGGCAGATCCATGGCCGCCGAATGCTGGGTCCAGCGGTGCAGCAGCCGGCAGGCGGCCAGCAGCGGCTTGCGCAGCGGTCCGCCCATCCGGTCAGCCGCCTGGCAGCTGCGCAGGGTGAAGGTCACCCGGAACATGCGGTTTCCCGCCAGCAGCTTCAGCACCGCCCCAAGGCTGGAACCGCCGCCGTAGCGGATTGCGTCCGCCGCGACCGTCTGCCGATATGTGTAGCGCGGAACATCCTGCATCGCGGTGGGATCCTCCCGGTTTAATCGTTGTCAGGCCGACCGTTCGGCTGCTTGGGGCCGGCGAAAAAATCGGCCGAGCATGCGGAACAGCATGGCGCGGTCGGTCTTGCCGAAGCTCGGCCCGAACAGGGTGACGACGGCGAACAGCATGGTCAGCCCGACCTTGGCCGCGGCGAAGGTGGGGTTCACCTCGAACCCGAACAGGGCGAGGCCGGCCAGATAGGCGATGGCGGCCGGCGCCAGGATGCCGGTGATCCGCAGGACGCTGAGCGGCGGCTCCTTCGGGCTGAGGCGGCGGCACAGCGTCTCGGTGGCGCAGAGCATCACCAGCTCGCGCGCCAGCACGCCGATGGCACCGCCCATCAGGCCGAGCGGCCCCAGCGTCACCCCCATGATCGCCGTGCCGACCGCCAGCCCGCCCAGCGAGATCGCCGGCAGGACGCCGACCTTCTTGGTCTTCACCAGCCCGACCTCGGCATGCATGCGCACGCCGTGAAGCACATAGGCCAGCACCAGCAGCGGCATGCAGGGCAGCACCGTCTCGTACTCGCTGGACGCGATCAGCCACAGCACCTCCGGCGACGTCAGCGCCATGCCCAGCGCCGCCGCCGACAGCAGGACGACGAACAGGTAGAAGACGAATTCCGACTGCTCGCGCCCGGCGGTGTTGTCGCCGACGTCGTGCTGGGCCTCGATCCGGCTGACCGACCAGATCTGGAGGAAGGAGGCGGTCAGGAACATGTAGAGCATGGTGGCGAGCCGCAGCCCGAAGGACAGCACGCCCACCGCCGCCACGCCCATCAGCAGGTTCACCAGATAGCGCATGGCGAACTGGTTGCCCATGTCCAGCATGGTCTGCGGCATGAAGGGCAAGCCCAGCACCGACACCCGCTTCAGGATCCCGAAGGAGAAGCCGACGCCGTTCGCGCCCAGGATCGCAAACGTCAGCGCGATGCCCAGCCCGACGAATGTGATGGCGTTGGCCAGGAAGATGCCGGTCACGCCCAGTTCCATCACCAGCAGGAAGGTGAGGTTGAGGCCGATCAGCCCCACCGCCTTGCCGACGGAGATCAGCAGGCAGGTGCCCGACCGCTTGTGGACCCGGTAATAGGCGAGCGCCAGTTCGAACACCGCGCTGAAGGCGATTCCGGCAAAGGCGAAGGCTATGATCGGTGCCTGATCGCTACCGCCGAACAGCAGGTGGCTGGCGCCCCATCCCGCCGGCAGCGCCACCGCCAGCAGGAGCAGCGAGGCCACCCAAAGCCCGATCATGGTGGTGCTGACCACCCGGGCCCGGCCGCGGGTGTCGGCATGTTCGAAATAAACGACGGTGAAGGCGTTGATCATCCCGATCATCAGCATGACCGCGACGATGTCGCCCACGACGCTGATCAGGGCGTAGACGCCGAACTCCGCCGGCGACAGGACTTTCGTATAGAGCGGCAGCAGAAGCAGTCCCGCGGCGCGGTTGACCACGTTCGCCACCATGAACATCCAGCCATGTTTGATGATCGTACCAGCTTCGAGAGCCATCCGGTTTCCTTCGCCCCCTATAGTCCGCTTCTTTTCCCGGTCCCGTCTGAGAGGGGAGCGCTGCGTCCGGCAAGTCGCATGGGGTGGGTTGCACGGGCGCAGATAAGGAAAAAGAACGCGCCAAATCTTGGCGGCGGCTGGGAAAGCGTCAATTCGACCTTGAAGCGAGCGCAACACTCTTCGGTGCTAGTCACCACGGCTTCGGTCAGAGAACCAGGACGTTCCGATTAGGCTTTCCGGCGAGCCCGCACGCTGCCTCCTACGCCCCGCAACAGGCAAGGGTTCCTTCGCGCCACGCCCCCGCTCGGAATTGCCCCACGCCTCCCTTCGGTAAATCCGGGTGGCGGACCCACTCCGCAAGTTCGGCGATCACCCCCCTTCGCGCCCCGCCGTTCCGGCCGGTCGGGGAAGGGTTTACCGTCTTCTACCTAAAAATTGCGGGGATCGAACGTGCCGCCGGGGGTGCGACACCACCTTGCCGCTAACCCGAAACGCTATCCCCGCCGGGTACGGCATCCGAAAGTATCCCCTTAAATATTCGGACCCCCGCACCCTTTGAAACCCGAGTGGTATCGCGGACGCGAAATCAACGCCCGTATGCACTGTTGCTGGCCGAGCCTCCTCATCCTAATTCGTCCTCAACGAACTGCGGATCGGCCGATCGAAATCATGAAAGAGCGATCTTTACATAAATGCGCAGCTGAGACCGAGGCGGCGCAGCAAAGTAAAGACCGGCCGAATCCCAAGAGACGCTGATGACGAGCGACCATCCGCACGAATGGCCGTGCGGTGGCTGGCATTCCCTTCAACCACGGGACCTGCGATGAGCAAACTGGACCCAGAAGTGGTCATCGATCTGACCTCGGCGAAAAAGGCGACGATCCCGACGATCGCCCCCGGGCTGCTGCTTGCACTGTCCGACGGGCTGGTCCTCGCCCTTGTGGGGTGGACGCTCAACCATTTCCTCGGCGCCGACGCGCTGACGGAGCCGCTGGAGGCCGCGGCGTGGCAGCGATCACTGGTGACCGGCCTGATGCTGGTGCCTTTGGTCAAGTCGGTGTTCGGCATCTACACGCTGGGCCGCTTCGACTATATGGAACGGACGCGGCGGACCTTTCAGGCGGCCTTTCTGTGCTGCGCCGTGCTGGCCGTGCCCTTCATCGTGATGGAAGGCTTCCGCTCCTTCTTCGTGGAGGCGCTGTCGATCGCGCTGCTCGGCTTCGCGGTCACCTATGTCGCCGACCTGCTGCTGATCCAGGGGCTGCTGTCCAGCGCGCTGGACTGGCGCACGCCGGTGGTGATCGTCGGCGCCGGCCCGCAGGGTGCCGCCATCGCGGAGAAGCTACAGCGCCTGCCCTGGCTCGGCATGCGGCCGGTCGGCTTCGTCGACGACGACGACAGCCTGTGGCAGACCCGCGTCGCCGGCCTGCCGGTGATGGGTCCGGTGGAGCTGCTGGCCAAGTCGCCCGCCGTCGCCCGCCAAGCCAGCGCCGCCATCGTCGCCGACATGAGCCGCCATGGCGGCGACCTGACCGGCCTCGTGCGCACCCTGCCCTTCCGCCAAGTCTATTGCGTGCTGGGCGAGGGCAATGTCAGCGCGGTCGACGCGACCTATCACAACCTGCACGGCTCGCTGGCCCTGCGCGTCAGCGTCCGTCCGCCGACCGGCTACCTGCGCATCCGTCGCGCCATGGACATCGTGCTGTCGTCCATCCTGCTGGTGCTGGTGGCGCCGCTGATGCTGGGTCTCGCCGTCGCCATCAGGCTGGACAGCCCCGGCCCGGTGATGTTCCGGCAGAAGCGCTGGGCCGGCGGCAAACAGACCTTCGACCTGCTGAAGTTCCGCTCCATGCATGTCGATGCGGAGGAGCAGCTGCAGCAGCTGCTGGAGAACGACCCGGTCGCCCGCGAAGAGTACATGACCTATCACAAGCTGACGGTCGACCCGCGCATCACCCCGCTCGGCCGCTTCCTGCGCAAGACCTCGCTCGACGAGCTGCCGCAGCTGTGGAACATCCTGATGGGCGACATGAGCCTGATCGGCCCACGCGCCTACATGCCGAAGGAGCTGCCGGAGGTGGGCGAGTCCGCCGCGGTGATCGGCAGCGTCCGTCCGGGCCTGACCGGCTACTGGCAGGTGTCGGGGCGCCACCGCACCACCTTCCAGGAACGCGTGGCGATGGACGTCTTCTATGTCCGCAACTGCGGCCTGCTGTTCGACTTCTTCATCCTCTGCAAGACCGCCGTCATGGTCCTGAAGGGCGACGGGTCGTAACCCGCCCCGCCCCCGAACCGGATGCCAGCCGGACCCCCGCGCCACCCGCGCGGGGGTCTTTTTGTTGGAATGCTTCGGTTCCATTCCCTTTTTCGGGCGGCAAAGGAAGGGGGGAGCGCGAAAGCGGCTACCTCTTTCGGGTCCGGCCTCCTTCGGTCTAATGCCACCGCCCGGCTACGAGAAGGGGTGTGCCAACCGCATCTTCAGGTCTGCACAGCCGAACGCGGTACGGCAGCAAGGGAAAGCCGATGAAAGTCCTGGATTTTCTGGAAAAGAGCATCGCCGTCATCGGCATCATCGCCTTTGGAGGCTCCGTGCTTCCGCTGATGCTGACCGGCGGCGACCCGGTGGCCGGCGATCTCGAGTCCGCCGGCGTCACCGTCCTTTATGGCGGCCTGTATCTGCTGGTGCTCGCCGCCATCGCGCTGCGGCCGAGCATCGCCTTCCAGATTCCCTTCGCCAGCCCGGCGCTGACCACGATGATGGCCTTCGCCTTCCTGACCGCGCTGTGGTCGCTGTTTCCGGACGTGACGCTGCGCCGGTCGATCGCCTTCATGTTCACGACGGTGTTCGGCATCTGGATCGCCCTGCGCTTCCGCTTCCCGGAGATCATGCGGCTGCTGGTGGTCGGGCTGTCGTTCCTGATGTTCGTGTCCTTCTTCATGATCGTCGCGATGCCGGCGATCGGGCTGGACAGCACCCAGCATGTCGGCGCCTGGAAGGGCGTGTTCTTCCAGAAGAACGTGACCGGCCGCATGATGGTCTGGCTGGTTCTGGCGCTGGTCTGGCTGGACTGGCAGAAGGAGCAGAGCCGCTGGGTTACCCGGCCACTGATCCTGCTGGCGATGCTGCTGATCGTGATGAGCCGGTCCGGCACCGGCCTCGTCACCTCGGTCCTGGTGTCCGTGGCCCTGCTGTCCACCACGATGCTGCGCGGCAGCATCCGCAACTTCGCCCCGACCATGGCGCTGCTGACGGCCCTCCTGGTCATCATGGTCACGGCCGGCGCCACCTTCTGGTACGACGTGCTCTATGCCCTGGGGCGCGACCCGACCCTGACCGGCCGCACCGTGCTGTGGGAACACATCGTCCACTCCGTCAGCGAACGGCCGCTGCTGGGCTACGGCTATGCCGCCTATTGGTTCGGCTTCAACGGGCCGGGCGCCAGCTTCACCCGCGACTGGGGCATCACCTCGGCCCACAGCGGCTGGCTGGAGCTGACCCTCGACCTCGGCCTCGTCGGCGTGGCGCTGGTGCTGGTGGTGCTGAGCCGGATGCTGTTCCAGGGCTTCTTCGCCGCCCGCTACGGCAGCAGCCGGCCCGAGGCCGCCTGGGCCTTCGCCGTCGGCTGCGCCCTGCTGGCGGTGTCGGTTTCGGAAAGCGTGTTCGCCGAGCGTCATTCCATGAATTGGGTGATCGCCACCATCGCCGTGGTCCGTCTGATCCAGCAAAGCCGCTGGCAGCGCCTGCTGAACGACCGGGCGGAGGAGCGGCATCGCCTGCGGCGCCATGCGCCCGCCGGCGTCGCCCCCGCCTATGCCGGCCAGAGCCGGGCGCTCTAGCCACGGACCTGACCATCGCTTTCGGGCCCCCGGCCCCTTTCCCAGCGACCCTTCCCATTTTGCTTCGACCGAAGGCAGACCCATGAGCCCGAAGAAAGAACCGGCGAACAGTTACCACCCGGCGAGCAATGAAAAGGTTACCGTCGTGATCCCCACCCGCAATCGCCCGGACATGGTGATGCGGGCGGTGCGCAGCGCTCTCGACCAGACCTATCGGGACCTGGACGTCGTCGTGGTGATCGACGGGCCGGATCCGGCCACCGCCTCCCATCTGGCGACGCTGGCCGATCCGCGGCTGACCGTGATGGAGCTTGAGACGAACCACGGCGCCGCGGAGGCGCGCAACATCGGCGTGCGCAGCGCGCAGGGCGATTGGATCGCCTTCCTCGACGACGACGACCATTGGATGCCGGAGAAGGTGGCTCTGCAGATGGCCGCCCGCCCGGCCGGCATCCGCCTTCCCATCGTCAGCTGCCGCTGCCAGGTGGTGACCGCCCGCGGCACCTTCGCCTGGCCGCGGCGGCTCGCCACTCCGGCCGACGCCATCGGCGATTACCTGTTCGTCCGCCGCGGTCTGTTCAAGGGCGAGACCTTCGCCCCCACCACCACGCTGCTGGCGCCCAAGGCGCTGTTGCTGCGCAACCCCATTCCCGAATCGCGGTTCGACGACTGGGAATGGCTGATCACCTGCGGCCGGATCGACGGCGTGGCCCTGGTCCACATCCCCGAGGTGATGGCCGTCCATTACACCGAGAACAACCGCGTCACGCTTTCGACCTGCCACAACATCAACCACGCCCTGGAATGGGCCGAGTCGATGCGCGACAGCCTGTCGCCGCGCGCCTATGCCAGCCTGCTGCTGCAGGCGACCGGCGGCGAGCAGGCGGCCCGGACCGCCGGCACGCGCTGGCGCATCCTGAACTCCGCGCTGCGCGACGGGCAGCCGACGCCGATGGCGCTCGCCACCTTCACCATGCATTCGCTGATGCCGGTCGGTCTGCGCCGCCGCCTGCGGCAAGCCTTGTTCTCCGCGTCCGACGCCGCCTGAGCACGAAAAAGGACCCAGACGCCTATGGACAGCACAAACGACAGCCGTATCCCCGCAAGCCCGCCGGATGCATCCCACCGGATCGCGATCGTGTTCGCGACGCCGGGTGCACTCGACGGCGGCGGCGGCATCGGCCGCATGACGGGTTACGTGGTCGACCAGTTCGACAAGTCGGGCACGACGCGATCCATCATCCTCGATACACGCGGCACCGGTAGCGTTCTGCTGTCACCCTTATATCTCGGCCTGACCCTGACGCGCATGGCCTGGATCCTGGCGCGTCGCAAAGCCTCGGTCGTACACATCAACGTGTCCGAGCGGGCGAGCTTCCTGCGCAAGGCGGCGGTCCAGGCGGTCGCGGGGCTGATGTCCTGCCCGACCGTGGTCCACCTGCACGGCGCCTCCTTCGTCGAATTCTTCGAGGGCGGCATCTTCGCGCGCGCCGTCAGCCGCTGGCTGTTCAACCGCTGCGGCCGGGTGGTGGTGCTGGGCGACAACTGGCGCGATTTCCTGGTCCAGTCGGTCCGCACCGACCCCCGAAAGATACGGGTGCTCTACAACGCCGTGCCCGATGTCGGCGCCGACCTCGGCCCGCCCGTGCCGCCGGATCCCGATGCGGTCCTGTCGCTGCTGGTGCTCGCCAACCTGTCGGAGCGCAAGGGCATCGGCACGCTGCTGCGCGCCTGCGCGCTGCTGAAGGAGCGCGGACAACCCTTCCGCGTCACCATCGGCGGCGGCGGCGACGTGGAGGGCTATCGCGCGATGGCGGCCGAGTTGGGCATCGCGGAGAACTGCAGCTTCCTGGGCTGGATCGGCCGGGAGGAGGCGCACGCACACATCCGCTCCCACGACATGCTGCTGCTGCCCTCCACCCATGAAGGGCTGCCGATGGTGATCCTGGAGGCGCTGTCGGCGCAGCTCCCGGTCATCACCACGCCGGTGGGCTCGATCCCGGAGGTGCTGACCGACGGCGAGACCGCGCGAATCATCCCGGTGAACGATCCGCAGGCCCTGGCCGACGCCGTCGTCCAGGTCGGCCACGACCCGGCTCTCTACCGCCGGCTTGCGGAGAACGGCCGCCGCCTGTTCCTGAAGCAGTTCGTCATCGATGCCTACGCCAAGTCCCTGCTGGCGATCTACCAGGAGTTGGACCGCAGCGGCGCCGAGCTGTCGGGGGAGCTGGACAAGCTGGCCGGATCGGCCGCCACCGCGTCCAAACGGCGATGATCCAAGGTCATGGCCGCCTCGATGATCGGTCTGGAAAACAATCAGGGCGAGTATGATCGGAAGGAAGATGCACATGCACAGGTTGGGTAACCATACCGGCAAGCCAACCCGTTCGGTCGCTCCACAGCGTGCGGGTGACGTATCGCGTAAACTTGCACGCGGACGTCGCCCGGCCTTCGGCTGCGGCATGGTCCAAACGGCGGCAGCCAACCAGCCGCATCACCACGCACCTTCCTGTACGGCTTGAAGAACGAGCCGACAAGGGACCAAGGCAAAAAACATAACAAGTCCGCCGCAGCCGTCGAAGGACGGTCGTCACACGGTAAAAGCCGGGGCGCAACGCAGGAACGGCGGGCAGGGAAAGGATCAGGAGCGGACATGATCTATATCGTCTCCCCCGGCGGTACGCAGGAGAAAGGCGGAATGGGACGTGTGGTCGACAACTTCACGACGGATCTGCGGCAGAACTGCCCGGACGTGAAGTTCGAGGTGGTCGACAGCTACGGTCCCGGCAAATTCCACCTGATGCCCCTTTATTTCGCACGGGCGACTGCCCGTCTCGCCGGCTGCTTCGCCGCCGGCAAGGCCGACCTCGTCCACATCCATATGGCGGAATATGGCAGTGTCCTGCGCAAGGGCATCCTGATCGCCATGGCCCGCAGCTTCGGCGTGCCGGTCGTCCTGCACCTGCATGGCGGACGATTCCCGAAGCATTTCAAGGACAGCAGCCCGCTGATGCGCTGGGCGATCCGCCGCATGATGGCGATGACCAGCGAGATCGTCGTTCTGGGCGAATTCTGGCGCGACTGGGTGGCGGAGGCTTTCGGGCCGGAGACGCGGCAGCGCACCACCCTGCTGCACAACGCCGTGCCGGGTCCGGCCTCCCCGCCGGTGCGCGACGACGCGGAGGAAGGCTTCGCCGGTCCGGTGCGCCTGCTGTTCCTCGGCCGGCTGATCAAGCTGAAGGGCATCGACGTCCTGCTGAACGCGCTGGCCTCCCCCGCCTGCCGCGACCGCAACTGGCAGGTCTCAATTGCCGGCGACGGCGATCTGGAGACCTACCGCGGTCTTGCCACGGAACTCGGCATCGCCGACCGCGTGCGCTTCACGGGCTGGCTCGATCAGGCCGGCTGCCGGCGCGAGTTGGCCAACGCCCATGTCCTGGTCCAGCCCTCGATGTTCGAAGGCCTGCCGATGTCGGTGCTGGAGGCGATGGCCGAAGGGCTGACCATCGTCGCGACGCCGGTCGGCAGCGTTCCCGACGCCATCGCCGACGGCGAGACCGGACTGCTGGTGCCGCCGGGAGATGTCGCCGCGCTGGCCGACGCGCTGGCCCGGGTGATCGACGACCGCAACCTGCGCCGCAATCTGAGCGCCGGCGCGCGCGCACGGTGGGAGCGCCAGTTCGACGTCGCCGTCTTCCGCGAACGTCTGCTGGAGATCTACCGCCGCAACGCCCGCGGCAACCTGACCGCGACGCCCGCCGTTCCCGCCGGCCCGGTGCCGGCCTCCGGACCGGCAGGCCATACGAAAAGCACGACCGGATGACGCGGAGAGCGGCAGGCCGCTTCCGGCCCGGGCCGCTCGTGGCCAGGACCGGGAGCATCGACATGAAGGAGGGGGCACCATGAAAAACGCCATTGCCAATCTGGTGCGCTGGTCGGGATTTGGCGCGATGCAGCGGTTCCTGAAGGCGCGGCAAGCGGTTACCATCGTCGTCTACCACGACCCGGCCCCTGAGGTGCTGCGCGAGCATCTGCGCTGGTATGCCAGGCATTACGGCTTCACCACGCTGGACGCCGTCGCCGCCGCGATGGAGAGCGGTCGCTGGGACAAGCTGCCGGCCTATCCGCTGGTCATCACCTTCGACGATGGCCATCGGAACAACACGGCGCTGGCACCCTTGTTCCGCGAGTTCGATTTGCGGCCGACGATCTATCTCTGCAGCCAGATCGTCGGCACCGCCCGCCCCTATTGGTGGAAGACCGCCGCCGCCGACGGCATTGGGGTGGAGCGGCTGAAGCGGGTGCCCGATCCCGAACGCCGCCGCCTGCTGGCCGAAGCCGGCGACGACCCCGACCGCGACGGCGCCGACCGTCAGGCGATGACCTGGGACGAGATCGCGCGGATGACCGATGTCGCCGATTACGGCGCCCACACCCGCACCCACCCGATCCTGCTGCAATGCGACGACGGCCGCTGCGCCGACGAGATCGCGCTCTGCCGCAGCGAATTGGAAGAGGCGCTGGGCCGGCCCTGCCGCCACTTCGCCTTCCCCAACGGCGACTTCACCGACCGCGAGGTGGAGGAGATCCGGCGAGCCGGATACCGCACTGCCCGCACCATCGATCCCGGCTGGAACGACGCCTCCACCGACCCGCTGCGCCTGAAGGCCTTCCCCGTGTCCGACGACGCGACGGTGGACTGGCTCAGCGTGCAGCTGACCGGCATCCCGGCCTGGATGCGCAAACGCAAGGCCGCCGCCGCCGGTAGCCCCGCCGGCGAGGCCATGCCCGGATGGACAGGCTCGATGGCAAAACCCAAGTCCGCGGGCGTATGACCGCGACCGGCCACGCCAAGCCGAAGGTCAAGCGGCAAGCGACAAGCCCTATTACCGGACAACAGAGTGGCTAACCACAGACTTCAATCCACTCCTATCCTTTGAGCCCTCGCAAACCACCGCAAGCATCACAATAAAATTGCATATCACGCGGATGCGAGAACAAAGGAGCCGATCCACCGCGGGACACATGACAAGGGATGGCCGAACCCACGCCCCCGACGTCGTCCCCGCGAGCCACCCGGCCCCACTCAGACCGAACCCACGTCGACCGAACCCAGCAGGAGTTTTCAGAGACATGCGGACCGCCACCCTGACCGACACGACCCTGACCGCTCCCGCCCTGCCGGAAATCCGCGCCTTCATCGTGGAGAATTTCCTGCTCGGCAAGGACTCCGGCTTCGACAACAGCGAATCCCTGCTGGAATCGGGGATCATCGACAGCACCGGCATCATGCACGTCGTCGCCTTCCTGGAAGAGCGCTTCGGCATCGCCGTCGACGATGACGACATGATCGCCGACAACCTGGAGTCGGTCGACCGCATCGCCGGCTTCGTCGACCGCAAGCAGGAACTCCGCAACGCCGCCTGACATAGGTCGAGCGACGGGCGCCAACGGACCCACCGGAAGAGCGACTGCAAGAAGGACGGTTCCATGGCCCATCTGGTTCACCAGTTCCTCAGCGAGACGGCCGGGCGGGATCCCTCCCGCACCGCGCTGATCGCCGGGGATGCCCGCCGCAGCTTCGCCGAACTGGACCGTGAGAGCGACGCCGTCGCCTGCGCGCTCCAGTCGGCCGGGGTCGCCCGCGGCGACCGCGTGGCGGTGATGCTGGAGAACTCGATCGAATATGTCGCCGGCCTGTTCGGCACGCTGAAGGCCGGCG
The DNA here is from genome assembly GCA_966212305.1 of uncultured Azospirillum sp. Lineage (GTDB taxonomy): Bacteria > Pseudomonadota > Alphaproteobacteria > Azospirillales > Azospirillaceae > Azospirillum. The sequence continues at coordinate 1,398 of CBIHQY010000028.1, read as the reverse complement.
GCGTGTTCGTGCCCGTCAACCCTTCGACCAAGGCCGACAAGCTGACCTACCTGCTGGCCGATGCCGGCGTCCGGGCCCTGATCGCGCCGGCGGCATTGGCCCGGCAGGTCCTGCCGGCGCTGGAGGCGGTGGAGACGCCGCCGACGGTGTTGTGGGTCGGCGCCGGTCTGCCGGCCGGGGCATCCGGTCTGCTCTACGCCGACGCGCTGGCCGCTCCGCATCGCAAGCCGGCCGATCCCGGCCTGATCGACCAGGATCTGGCGGCGATCATGTACACGTCCGGCACCACCGGCCGGCCGAAGGGCGTGATGCTGACCCACGCCAACTACGTCAACACCAGCTGGTCGATCTCGACCTATCTGGAGAACCAGCCGGACGACGTGGTGATGTGCGTGCTGCCGTTGACCTTCGGTTACGGCCTGTCCCAGGTGCTGACCGGCGCCCGCGTCGGCTTCACCCTGGTGCTGGAGCGCTCCTTCGCCTTCCCGCTGGAGACGGTGAAGCGCATGGTGCAGCACCGGGTCACCGGCCTGCCCGGCGTCCCGACCGTCTTCTCCACCCTGCTGGGGCTGGAGGCGGCGAAGACCGCCGATCTCGGCAGCCTGCGCTATCTGACCAACGCCGCCGCCCCGCTGCCGGCCGCCCATCTCCGCCGGCTGCGCGAGCGTTTCCCGCAGGCCGTCTTCCATTCCATGTACGGCATGACCGAGTGCTGCACCCGCATCAGCACGCTCGACCCCGCCGATCTGGACGCCAAGTCGGCCTCGGTGGGACGCGCCATCCCGAACTGCGAGGCCTTCGTCGCCGACGACGACGGCAACCGCCTTCCCCCCGGCCAGGTGGGCGAGCTGGTGGTGCGCGGCGCCAACGTGATGCGCGGATATTGGAACCGGCCGGAGGAGACCGCCCGCCGCCTGCGCCGCGGCCCGCAGGGCGAGACCCTGCTGTTCACCGGCGACCTGTTCACCCAGGACGCCGAGGGGCACCTCTACTTCGTCAGCCGCAAGGACGACGTGTTCAAGTGCCGCGGCGAGAAGGTCAGCCCCAAGGAGGTCGAGAACGCGCTGTACGAGCTGGACGGTGTGCTGGAGGCCTGCATCATCGGCGTCCCCGACGAGGCGGACGGGCTCGCGGTCAAGGCATTCCTCGTCCCGCGCGACGGCGCCACGATTTCCGAGGCGGTCGTCCGGCAGCACTGCCGGGGCCGGCTGGAGAGCCACCTCGTGCCGAAATTCATCGAGTTCCGCGACAGCCTGCCCAAGACCGACTCCGGCAAGATCAGGCGGGCGGAGCTGGTGGAGGAAGTCCGGGCGTCCGACAGCAGCACCAGTCCCCTCTCCCGCGTCGGACCGGCCTTCGGCCGGCCGAGAGCGGGGGAGGGTTAGGGAGGGGGCAAAG
>CBIHQY010000027.1:0-84456 GCA_966212305.1 uncultured Azospirillum sp. | reverse complement strand
AGGTCACTCAGGCTCAAGAGACGCCAAATCGCGAAGCACAGGCTTGCATCTTCACACCACATCAGAAACGCCCCGGTTCATCAGAGCCGGGGCGTTTCGGCGTTCGCAATTCCGCAGATGCTCATCCGCCGTGAAAGCCTTTCAGCCGCTGTTCGCCGCGGCCGATATCGGGCTTGAAATGCGCGTTCCTTCCCGTGTCCAGAAGTTGATCGATGAAGGCCTTATAGTCGCCGGCGGCATCGCTCTGTGCCGAGGCGACCGGCTCGACCGAACCGGCATAGGTGTTGGCGTTCTCGGCTACGGTGTCGTGCAGCCGGAAGGCGGCGACGAAGACGGTGTCGCCTTCCGGGTTTCCCTCCCCCACATGCTGAGAGGTACGGGACAGTTCGACCCGTCCTTCTGCATCCGGGGCGGAGAGGATGGTTACGCCGTGAACGACCGTCGTGTCGCTGCGGGCGTTCATTGCCGCGTCCTGTTCGAAGGAGTGCCGGTCGTAAGCCTGTTCGAAGCTTGCTCGGTTATTGATGTTGGCCTCTGCCATGTCTGTCTCCCTGTTGTCAGAGTCAATAACGCGCCATCGTCGCGAACGGTCCGCGCGATCGGAGCGCGGTAGCACCGGCACAGTGCAGAGCAGGCGGGTTCTGATCCGACCGTCTGGCGCGCCTGCCCATCCGCGTCGCATACCGCTTCCAACCGGCCACGCCGATGGCCAGTGCAATGCCGAACATCGCTTTACCGATTTCCGGCTCCGTGTCCGCGCGGCTGAGGGTGGCCTGATCGCGCTCGTGTCCTGCGGCCTTCTCCATCCCGGACCAACAGGCGATGGCATCGGCGCGCCGATGAGCGGCTTTTTGCCGAACTCAGTACATTCATCCGGGAGCGGCAGTTACCGGCACGCGTGGCCCGGTGCCGGCAACGCCCTCTGTGCCAAGCGGAGTGATGGTCTCCACCGTGAACCGAGCGCTGGATTGGGCCGATGGGGATGCCACACGCAAATTCACGCCGACGCCGGTGCCTTCCTCGGCACCGGCGTCACGACGGAGGGCGCTTTTTACTTCATCGACGGGAAGGCGAACTGGGCGCCTTCGCGGATCCCGCCGGTCGGCCAGCGCTGGGTGATGGTCTTGCGCCGGGTGTAGAAGCGCACGCCGTCCGGGCCGTAGGCCGAAAGATCGCCGAACAGCGACCGCTTCCAGCCGCCGAAGCTGTGGTAGGCGACCGGCACCGGCAGCGGCACGTTGATGCCGACCATGCCGACCTTGATCATGTCGCTGAAATAGCGGGCGGCCTCGCCGTCGCGGGTGAACAGGCAGGTGCCGTTGCCGTATTCGTGGGCATCGATCAGGTCCATGCCCTCCTGCATCGACTTGACCCGGACAAGGCAGAGGACCGGGCCGAAGATCTCCTCCCGGTAGATGGTCATCTCCGGGGTGACGCGGTCGAACAGACAGCCGCCCAGGAAGTTGCCGTTCTCATGTCCCGGCACCACCAGCCCGCGGCCGTCGACCACCAGCTCCGCGCCCTCGGCGATGCCCTGGTCGACATAGGCCTTCACCTTCTCGTAATGCGCGCGGGTGACCAGCGGCCCCATCTCGCAGCCGGCCGAGGTGCCGGCGCCGACCTTCAGGTCGCGCAGCGCCACCGACAGCTTGTCCTTCAACCGGTCGGCCACCTCGTCGCCCACCGCCACCACGACCGAGATCGCCATACAACGCTCGCCGCAGGAGCCGTAGGCCGCCCCCATCAGCGCGTTGACGGCGTTGTCCAAATCGGCGTCGGGCATGACGATGGCGTGGTTCTTGGCGCCGCCCAGCGCCTGCACCCGCTTTCCATGGGCGCTGGCGGTCGAATAGACATACTCGGCGATGGGGGTGGAGCCGACGAAGCTGACACCCTGCACCCGCGGGTCGGTCAGCAGCGTGTCCACCGCCTCCTTGTCGCCGTTGACGACGTTCAGCACGCCCGGCGGCAGCCCGGCCTCCAGCGCAAGCTGGGCGATCAGCAGGGCGGAGCTGGGGTCACGCTCCGACGGCTTCAGGACGAAGGTGTTCCCGCAGGCGATGGCGATCGGGTACATCCACAGCGGAACCATCGCCGGGAAATTGAACGGCGTGATGCCGGCGACGACGCCGAGCGGCTGGAATTCCGACCAGCTGTCGATGGCCGGCCCGACATTCTTGGAGAACTCGCCCTTCAACAGCTCCGGCACGCCGCAAGCATATTCGACATTCTCGATGCCGCGGGTCAGCTCGCCGAAGGCGTCGTCCAGCACCTTGCCGTGTTCGCGGGTGATCAGCGCGCAGATGCGCTCTGCATTCTCCTCCAGCAGCTGCTTGAAGCGGTACATGACGCGGGCGCGCTTGGCCGGGGGCGTGGCGCGCCAGGCCGGGAAGGCGGCCTCGGCGGCGGCGATGGCCTCTTCCACCGTCTTGCGGCTGGCGAGCGCCACCTGACCGGCGATCTCGCCGGTGGCAGGGTTGACGATGTCGGCGGTGCGGCTGTCGGTCGGGGCGTCGGTCTTGCCGCCGATCAGGTGCGGAAGGATGGGCATGGGGCGGTTCCTGGGGCAGATTTCAGAGTGCGGGTGCCCCCTCCCTAACCCTCCCCCACCTGCGGTGGGAGAGGGAGCTGCCGCCGTTATGCGAATCCCCCCTCTCCCGCGATCGGATTGACTTTCAGTTGGCCGAGGGCGGGGGAGGGAGGGACCCGCGGCGGAGCCGTGGGAGGGAGGGGGCTTTGCCCGCGACGGCCTTACGCCGTCGCCTGGATGGCGTCGGCGACGACGTCGAACAGACGGTCGAGGTCAGCGGGCTCGCTGTAGAAATGCGGGCCGAACTGGAGCGTATCGCCGCCGAAGCGGACGTAATAGCCGGCCTTCCAGCACTTCTCGCCGATCTCATAGGGCCGGCGGGCCGGCTCGCCCGGAAGTGGGGCGATGGTGACGGCGCCGGTCAAGCCATAGTTGCGGATGTCGGCGACGTTCTTCAGCCCCTTCAGCCCGTGGATCAGGGTCTCGAAATGCGGCGCCAGCGCCGCGGCCTTTTCCCACAGCTTTTCACGCTCGAAGATGTCGAGCGCCGCCAAACCGGCGGCGCAGGCGACCGGATGGGCGGAGTAGGTGTAGCCGTGCGGGAACTCCACCATGTATTCCGGCCCGCCATTGTCCATGAAGGCCTGGTAGATGTCGTGCTTCGCCACGACGGCGCCCATCGGAACGGCGCCGTTCGTCAGGCCCTTGGCGACGTTCATGATGTCCGGGACCACGCCGAAGGCGTCGGCGCCGAAGGGGGCGCCCATGCGGCCGAAGCCGGTGATGACCTCGTCGAAGATCAGCAGAATGGAATGCTTGTCGCAGATCTCGCGCAGCCGCTGCAGATAGCCCTTCGGCGGCGGCAGCACGCCGGCCGAGCCGGCCAGCGGCTCGACGATCACGGCGGCGATGTTGGAGGCGTCGTGCAGCGCCACCAACTCCTCCAGCGCGTCCGCCAGAAAGGCGCCTTCCTCGGGCATGCCCTTCACGAACAGGTTCTGCGGCAGCAGGGTGTGGGGCAGGTGGTCGGCATCGACGCCGGTGCCGAACAGCTTGCGGTTGCCGCCGATGCCGCCCAGGCTGGTGCCGCCGAAGTTGACGCCATGATAGCCCTTGGACCGGCCGATCAGCTTGGTCTTGGTCGGCTGGCCCTTCATCCGCCAATAGGCCCGCGCCATCTTCAGCGAAGTGTCGGCGGCCTCGGAGCCCGAACCGACGAAGAAGACATGGTCGAGGCCGGCCGGGGTCATCGACGCCAGCTTGTGCGCCAGCTTGAAGGCGGCCGGATGGCCGTGCTGGAAGGCAGGGCTGTAATCCAGTTCGGCGATCTGGCGGGCGACCGCTTCCGAAATCTCGCGGCGGCAATGGCCGGCGCCGCTGCACCACAGGCCGGACAGGCTGTCGTAGATCTTGCGGCCTTCGGCATCCCAATACCAGGTCCCCTCCGCCTTCACGATCATGCGAGGGTTGTTCTTGAACTGACGGTTGCCGCTGAACGGCATCCAATGGGCGTCAAGCTCCTCGCGCGTCAGTCCGGCAGCCTTGTCGAAAGACTGGCCGAGGGACTGGGTGTGATCGTTGTCCAGGGGGGCCATCCGCTGTTCTCCCGCTTCTGTTAGGGGCGTTGTCCACTGAGAGTGTGCGCGGTTCGTGGTTGCGATTAAATCCAAACTATAAGAACTTCACATAACCGTCTGCTTACCTATCACGCCCACATCTCTCACGGTTCCAGCATGAGCAAACCGACCCGGTCCATGGCCCCGATCGGCGATGCCGACATCCGGCTTCTGCGCGTGTTCCGGACGGTGGTGGAGTGTGGCGGCTTTTCCGCTGCCGAGGTGGAACTGAACATCAGCCGCGCCGCGATCAGCCAGCACATGGCGGACCTGGAGCGGCGGCTGGGCCTCACGCTCTGCCGGCGCGGACGGGCGGGCTTCCGGCTGACCGACGAAGGGCATCTGGCCTATGAGGCGACGCTGCGCCTGCTGGCCAGCACGGAGAGTTTCCGCAGCGAGATCAACACCCTTCACGGCCGCCTGCGCGGCGAACTGAACATCGGGATCACCGACAACCTCGTCACCATGCCGCAGATGCGGGTGACGCACGCCCTGCGCGGCCTGAAGCGGTTGGCGCCGGAGGTCCGCGTCAACATCCGCATGATTCCCCCCAACGAGATCGAGCGGGGCGTGCTGGACGGGCAATTGCACGTCGGCGTCGTCCCGGTCCGCAGAGGTCTGCCGGGACTGGCCGGTCTGCCGCTTTACCAGGAGGAGTCTCTGCTCTATTGCGGCGACGGTCATCCGCTGTTCGACCGTCCCGAGGGCGCAGTGACGCGCGAGGCGGTGGAGGCGGCCGACGCCGTGGCGCCGACCCAGGCACAGCTTCCGCACGAGCTGAACAACACCGCGACGGCGACCGATCGCGAGGGGGTGGCGTTCCTGATCCTCACCGGCTGCTATGTCGGCTTTCTGCCCATCCACTATGCCCGGCAATGGGTGGAGCGCGGCATGATGCGGGCGCTGCTGCCCGGCACCTACCACCATGCCCTGGAGTTCCAGGTGGTGACGAAGAAGGGCGCCCAGCCGAATCTGGTGCTGGAGCGGTTCCTGGACGTCTTGCGCGGCAACGGGGATGGTGGGGGCATGGATGCCGAAAAGCTGCTCCCCTGAGGGACGCGGGTCGCTATAGTCGTGGCCGGGCTTTGCCGCCTCTGTTTCCCTCCGCCAGCGCCCAGGATCGCGAATGCAAGCCCGCCAACTGGAAGTCTTCTGCATGCTGATGCGCTGTGGAACCGTGACAGGGGCGGCGGCCATGCTCAACATCTCGCAGCCGGCCTTGAGCCAGATTCTGCTGCACGCCGAGGATCAGCTCGGCTTCAAGCTGTTCGACCGGGTGCGCGGGCGTCTGGTGCCGACGCAGGAGGCCAACGAGCTGTATCCGGAGGCCGAGCGGATCTTTTCGGAACTCGGCGCCTTGCGCCGGCGCACAATCGACATGCGCCATGGCCGCACCGGTCTTGTCCGTCTCGCCGCTTCGGCTCCACCTTCCATGTCCATCGTTCCCAAGGCGCTGACCGCCTTTCGCGAGGCTCATCCCGACATCGTCGTGCGGTCGTTGGTCGCGCCGGTCGCCAGCATTTTGGACATGCTGCGCAGCGGCGACGTCCTGCTGGGGGTAGCGATGAACGACATGCCCCATCACGACCTTGATGTCGAGACAGTCGGCCATGCCGAACTTGTCTGCCTTTTGCCGGAGGGACATCGGCTGGCCGAAAAGGCTGAGGTTGGATTTGCCGATCTGACGGAGGAAACGCTGATTTCCTACCGCGTGGACACGCTGCCGGGCCGGCTGTTGGCCGGGGCGGTCGAGGCGGAGGGCGGGGTCTATTCTCCGGCGGTGGAAATCGACCTGTCGATCACCGCGCTTCCCTTCGTGCGGGAGGGGATCGGTGTGGCGATCGTCGATGGGCTCCTGCCGTGGAAGCAGTTCTCCGGCATCGTCCAGCGGCCTTTCCGTCCAAGCATTCGCGTGCCCATCACCATCCTGACCAGCAGGGAGCGCCCGCTGTCGGGCAGCCACGATTTGATGCGCGACTGCCTGCGCCGGGCCGCCCGCTCGCTGGTTCCAGGCGGTTCCTGAAGGCTTCTGCCTCCGGTCAGAAATCGGCGACCTTGCCGGCGGAGAATCCGGTGAAGCGGTCGGGGTGATAGGGCTTGGGATCGACGATCGGCGCCTGATCGGTGACGAGGTCGGCGATCAGATGGCCGGCGCCGGGGCCGATGCCGAAGCCGTGGCCGCTGAAGCCTGCCGCCAGGATCAGGCCGGGCAGGCTGCCGACCTCGCCGATTGCGGGAACCCCGTCGGGTGTGCTGTCGATATAGCCGGCCCAGGCGGCGGTGACCGGCGCGCCCTTCAGGCCGGGCAGCAGGGCCATGGCCCGTTCGTGGGTGAGGCGGATGGTGCTGCGGTCCGGCGTGGGGTCCAGCACCCGCACCCGCTCCATCGGGGTCGGGCGGTCGAGCCGCCAGCGCCGCAGCGTTTCGTGGCCGGAGCGCATCCCTTCCAGCCCGCCGGGCATCAGACTGCGCCAGCGCCGGCTGAACATCGGCATGAACTGCGGTGCGAAGCGGATCTGCTGCATGGTCGGATCGACGCGCCCGCGCCCGCTGATCGCCAACGTGTGGCCGCCGTCGCCGCGCCGGGTGACCGACACCGCGGCGGTGTGCAGGGCGTCGGGAAGGCCGGTGGGGCTGGGGCCGACCGACAGGATCGACGACCGGATGGAGGCGAGCGGGAAACGCACGCCGATCTGGTGACAGAAGGAGGAGGCCCAGGCCCCGCCGGCCAGCACCACCAGCCTGGTGCGGATCGTGCCCTTTTCGGTGACGACGCCGCCGACCCGCCCGCCGCTGGTTTCCAGGCCGCGCGCGGCGCAGCCCTGATGCACCGTGCCGCCCAGCGTCATGATCGCCCGCGCCACGGCGGGAGCCGCACGGGCCGGATCGGCGATGCCGTCCGACGGCGAGAAGACGCCGCCCTTCCAGGGCCGTCCGGTGGCCCGGCCACGCTCGGCGGCTTCGGCGCCGCTCAGCATGTGGGTGGTGACGCCGACCGTCCGGGCGAAGTCGCGCCAGCGCGCCCAGCCCGCCAGTTCCTGATCGTCATTGCTGAGATAGAGCAGGCCGCAGCGGCTGAAGCCGGTGTCCTCGCCGTTTTCGGCGGCAAAACGCTCCCACAAATCCAGGCTCTTGGTCGCCATCGGCAGTTCCCGCGCGTCGCGGTTTTGCTGCCGGCACCAGCCCCAGTTGCGGCTGGACTGCTCCGCCCCGACCTGCCCCTTCTCCACCAACGCCACCGACAGTCCGCGCTTCGCCAGGAAATAAGCCGCCCAGACGCCGACGATGCCGCCGCCGATCACAACGACATCCGCCTGATCGGGCAGGTTCGGGGAGGACGCGATGGTTTGCAAAGGGGCTGGCATTGGGAGGATCTCCGATTTCGGCGTTGCGCCATCTAGCCATGCCCCGCGGATCGGCAGGCGCTGCTTTGGCCGATTCAACGGCATTATCTTCTGTCGTTGCCGGAGGACATGATGCTTTGTTCTGCCGGAGACCTGCGTCTTGGGCATCGACAGGCAAGCGGTGCATGATAAGCTGGCTTGGTCAGATAGGCAGAATTTTCTGCTGTCGTTTTCCGTTCCCCGCCCTCGAACCGGATGGGTTCCCCATGAAGCTGGACCGTATCGACATCAAGATTCTGCATCAGCTCCAGAAGAACGGCCGGATCACCAACGTGGAGTTGGCCGAGGCGGTGAATCTGTCGCCCAGCCCCTGCCTGATGCGTGTCAAGAAGCTCCAGGCGGAGGGCTACATCGAAGGCTACACGGCGCAGATCAACGTCAGCAAGCTCGGCCAGACCCTGACCGTCTTCACCGAGGTGACCCTGAAGAACCACCGGCAGGTCGATTTCGCCCGCTTCCTGGCCGCCGTCAAGAAGATCGAACAGATGCTGGAATGCCATCTGGTGTCCGGCGGCTACGACTACATGTTGAAGTTCGTCACGTCCGGCATCGGCGAGTATCAGGAGATCATGGAGAAGCTGACCGACATGGACATCGGCATCGACAAATACTTCAGCTATGTCGTGCTGAAATCGCCGATCGTGCGCGCTCACATGCCGCTGACCACGCTGTTTCCGATGTGAGGGCGGTAGCGGCGGAACCGTTGCCCCCGCGCGGCGGCGAACCGCGCAGGGGCGAGGGATGGACGGTCAGGCCACCCGCATCCGGTCGGCGTCGATGTCCAGCGTGTCGAGCCATGTCGGATCCAGCTTCGGAACCGAAGAGAACAGCAACTTCGAATAGGGATGCTGCGGCTGCTGCCGGGCGGAGGGGATGATGGTCTCGACCGCCTGTCCGCGATACATCACGATGATCTCGTCGCAGATCGCCTCGATCACCGACAGATCGTGGCTGATGAAGACATAGGACAGACCAAGTTCGCGCTGCAGCTCCTTGAGCAGATCGATGATCGTCGAGGCGACGACGGTGTCGAGGGCCGAGGTGATCTCGTCGCACAGGATCAGTTTCGGTTCGGCGGCGAGCGCGCGGGCGAAGTTCACCCGCTGTTTCTGGCCACCCGACAGCTCCGCCGGAAGGCGGTGGCGCAGGGCACGGGGCAGGCGGACCATGTCCATCAGCGCGTCGATCCGCGCATCGCGGGCCTTGCCGCGCAGGCCGTGATAGAAGGTCAGCGGGCGGCCGAGAATATCCTCGATCGACTTTGCCGGGTTCAACGCCGTGTCGGCATGCTGGAAGACGATCTGAAGGTCGCGCAGCTGCTCGCGGCTGCGCTGGCGGGCGCTGCGCCACAGCTCCCGCCCGTCGAACTGTATGTCGCCGTTGCAGGCCGGCAGGATGCCGGCGATGGCGCGCGCCAGGGTTGATTTTCCGCAGCCGGACTCCCCGATGATGCCGAGGTTGGTGCCCCGCTTCACCTGCAGGCTCACTCCCTTGACCGCGAGGGCCAGCGGCAGCCCGTTCGACTGCGGCGGGCCGTAGCCGGCGCTCAGCGTCTTGATTTCCAGCAGCGGGGAGGCATCGGTGGCAAAGGCCTCCGCCGCGGCAACCCGTCCGCCGGTGTCGGGGTGGAAGGCGTGCAGCAATTCCTTGGTGTAGGGATGGGTCGGGCGCGTCAGGATGTCGTGGACGCTGCCCGTTTCCTGCACCTCACCGTGGCGCAGCACCATGATGCGGTCGGCGATCTGGGCGACGACGGCAAGATCGTGGGACACATAGACACAGGCGATCCGGCGCTTGCTGGTCACCGCCTTGAAGGCGCGCAGCACCTCGACCTGGGTGGTGACGTCGAGCGCCGTGGTCGGCTCGTCGAAGATCACCACCTTGGGATCGCCGATGAGGGCCATCGCCGCCGCCAGCCGCTGCAGCTGCCCGCCGGACACCTGATGCGGGTAGCGGTCGCCGATGCTGTCGGGATTGGGCAGCGACAGGGCGCGGAACAGGGCGACCGCCCGGCGGCGGGCCTCGTCCGGCGGCATCAGCTGGTGGATCCGCGTCACCTCGATGACCTGATCCATGATCGTCGCCGCCGGGTTGAAGGCGGCCGCCGCACTCTGCGGCACATAGGCGACGACCGTGCCGCGCAGCGCCGCCCGTTGCTTTTCCGACAACGTCACCATGTCGTGGCCGTCGACCCGCACCGTGCCGCCGGAAATCCGGCAGCCGGGACGGGCGTAGCCCAGCAGGGTCATGGCGGCGGTGGTCTTGCCGGACCCGCTTTCACCGATGAGGGCGACGGTTTCGCCGGCGGCGATGTCGAGGTCGATGCCCTTCAGGATTTGGATCCAGCGGCCGGAATCGGTGGTGGCCTCGACCGTCAGATCGCGGATTTCGACGAGGTTCGTCATCAGGAGGCACTCCGATCCCGGATCTTCTGCGGAAGATTGTCGATCAGCAGATTGACGCTGATGGTCAGGGTGGCGATGGCCAGCGACGGCACGATCACGGCGGGCGCCGCGAAGGGCAGGCCGCCGATGTTCTCGCGCACCAGCGCGCCCCAGTCGGCGTAGGGCGGCTGGACACCCAGCCCCAGGAAGGACAGGCCGGACAGCAGAAGCACGATGAAAACGAAGCGCAGACCCAGATCGGCCAGAACCGGACCGACGATGTTGGGCAGGATCTCCGACCCGATCAGATAGGGCAGGCTTTCCCCGCGGATGCGGGCGACCATGATGAAGTCCATGGTGTCGATGTTCACCGCCAGCGACCGGCTGAAGCGGTAGGCTCCGGGGATGTAGATGACCGACAGCGTCAGGATCAGAACCGGGATCGACGATCCCACCGCCGCCACCACCATCAGGCCGAACAGCTTGCTGGGGATCGAGTTCATGGCGTCGAGCACCCGGCTGACCACCATGTCCACCGGCCCGCGCAGCACGGCGGAGGTCATGCCGAGCACGACGCCGGTGAAGCAGGCGATGGTGACCGCGGCCAGCGAGATGCCGACTGTGTAGCGGGTCCCGTAGATGATGCGGGACAGCATGTCACGGCCGAGATAATCCGATCCCAGCCACAGGCCGGGCCGCATCGGGCCGAAGTAATCGAGATCGACCATGTCCCCCACCGAATGGGGGGCGAGGTAGGGGGCGAACAGGGCAACCAGCGCCCAGAACAGAACCACGCAGAAACTGACCAGGCCTACCGGATTGATCCTGTAGCCGGACCATGGTGCGAGGGAGCCGGTGGAGGTGTGTGTCTTCATCGGAGCCTCGGATTCGACAGGATGGCGACGATGTCGGCGGCGGTGATCAGGATCAGATACCCCACGCAGAAAATCATCGCGCAGGACTGGATCAGCGGCAGGTCGCGGGTGGACACCGCGTCGACCATCAGCTTGGCGATGCCGGGATAGTTGAAGATCGTCTCGACGATGATGACGCCGCCCACCAGATAGGACAGCGACAGCGCCACCGCGTTGGAGATCGGGCCGAGCGCGTTCGGCAAGGCATGGCGCAGGACCAGCCGGGGGCGCGACGCGCCTTTCAGCAGCGCCATCTCGACATAGGGCGTGTTCAGCGTTTCGATCACGGCGGCTCGGCTCATGCGGATCATCTGCGCCGAAACCCCGAAGGTCAGCGTGATGACCGGCATGGCATAGGCCCGCAGCAGCCCGGAGAAGCTGTCCACCTGATAGGTGAAGGACAGGGCGGGCAGCCATTTCAGGTAAACCGCGAACACCAGCACGGCCAAGGTCGCCAGCACGAATTCCGGAACCGAGATGATGCCGATGGTGGCGATGGTGACGACGCGGTCATACAGCGTGCGCCGCCACATGGCGGCGGTGATGCCGAGCGTCAGCGCAAGGGGGACCGATATCAGGGTGGTCAGGCCGGCAAGCTTCAGCGTGTTGAGCAGCCGGCCGCCGATCAGCGTCGCCACCGGCATATGGTTGGCGTAGGAGGTGCCGAGATCGCCCTGGAACAGCCCGCCGATCCAGTAGAAGAAGCGCAGCAGGGCCGGTTCGTCGAGATGCATGGCCGTGCGCAGGCCGGCGATCGCTTCCGGCGTCGCCGCCTGGCCCAGCAGGATGGTCGCCGTATCGCCGGGCAGCAGCGTGGTGGCGAAGAACACCGCGAAGGACACGATGGTCAGCGTGACCAGCGCGATGAACAGCCGGCCGAGGATGAGGGAGGGAACACGTGATGTCATGCCTGGCCTCCGCATGGTGAGGCGCCCCCGTAGGGCTTGCCCGGTTGGGCGGCGACGAGAGAGGCCACGGCGGGCCGGGACGGTCGGGCAGTCGCCCGCCCCGTCCCGCCGATCCACTGTTTCAGGCGGCCAGCCAGACATATTCGGCAAAAGCGTAGCCCATCATGCCGCCCAGCGGGTTGGGGGCCAGTCCCTTCAGCTTGTCGGTGATGGCGTCGACGTTGGAGATGTAGGCGGGGATGATGGTGCCGGCCTCTTCCGAAATCATCACCTGCATCTGGTCGTACAGTTCCTTGCGCTTGGCCCAGGCGAGCGTGCCGCGCGCTTCGATCATCATCTTGTCGAACTTCTCGGACTTGTACTGGCTCTCGTTCCACGGCGCTTCGGAGGCGTAGAGCAGGGAGAAGAGGATGTCCGGCGTCGGGCGCGGGTTGATGTTGCCGAAATGGATCGGGGCCTTCAGCCAGTAATTGCTCCAATAACCGTCGGACGGCACGCGCTGGACGTCGAGCTTCATGCCGATATCGGCGCCGGAGGCCTGGATCACCATGGCCATATCGACGGCGGACGAGGCGGCATCCGACGTGATCACCGGGATGGACTGCCCCAGCACGCCCGCCTTCTTGAACAGGGACTTGGCCCGTTCCGGATCGAAGGCCTTGGGCTTCAGGGCGGCGTTGTGGAAGGGGCTGGACGGGGACACCGGCTGATCGTTGCCGACCTCGCCGAAGCCGCGCAGGGCGGATTTGACGATCTGCTCGCGATTGACGAGATATTTCATCCCGTCCACGAAATCCTTGCGGCTGCCCGGCTCCATGTCCAGGCGGATGTTCAGGTCGGTGTAGTTGCCGGACGTCGTCTTGGACAGCGAGAAGCCCTGCTGCCCGTCGACCAGCCGGGTCGAGCGCGGGTTGATCGAGGCGGCGAGGTGGATGTCGCCGGACAGCAGCGCGTTGACGCGGGCGTTGTCGTCGCTGATCGCGAAGAACTCAAAGGAGTCGACGTTCGGGCCGCCCTTCCAGTAATTCGGGTTGCGCACGCCGATGGACCGCACGCCCGGCTCGAAGCTCTTGCAGATGAAGGCGCCGGTGCCGTTGCCCTTGGAGAAGTCGGTGGTGCCGTCGGCCACGATCATGAAGTGATGCGTGGCCAGGATGGTCGGCAGGTCGGCGTTCGCGGTCGCCAGCGTGATGGCGACGGTGCTCTTGTCCACCGCCTTGATGTCGGTCATCTGGGCGGCGATCTTCGCGACCTTGGACCCGACGGCCGGATCGAGATGGCGCTTCAGCGAGAACACCACGTCGTCGGCGGTCAGCGACTTGCCGTCGTGGAAGGTCACGCCCTTGCGCAGCTTGATCGTCCAGGTCTTGGCGTCTTCGGTATCGACCGACTGGGCCAGTTCCATCTGCGGGACGCCGGCCTTGTCGAGGAAGGTCAGGCGGTTGTAGAAGGCGCAGCAGCGGACATAGTCGGTCGACAGCGACGCCTTCGCCGGGTCCAGCGTGTCGGCGGTGGATGCTGACCAGCCGGCGGCCTTGAGCGTGCCGCCCTTCACCGGCTCATCGGCAACCGCGGCGTTGGCGCGGCCCAGAAGGAGGTCGGCGGCGGCGAGCGACACACCGCCCGCCATCAGCATCTTGAGCAGATCGCGGCGGTTGGCCCCGCGCCGGATGGCGCTTTCGACCATGCTGTCGTCGATCCGGGTCCAGCTATCAGGCGTCTTTGTCATGCTAGCCTCACTCTGTTCGTGTGTTGTCTGTTTCTTATTTTTTGGCGCGCTCCGGTTTTGTCCGGTTACGCGGAGACCGACTTCGGCGCAGCGGCGGCGGCGTCGACCGCATCGGCCAATTCCGCCATCGAGCGGAAATGGAAATCCGGTTCGGTGAACTCGGCGGGCTCGATGGTGCCGCCATAGCCGTTCTGCGCATGCCGCCGCTGGATCCAGCAATTGGTCATGCCCAAGCGCCGCGAGATCCCGATGTCGTGATACTGGCTCTGGGCGACGTGCAGGATGTCGTCCTTGCCGCCGCCGTCGCGCTCGACGAAGTCGAACACCTGCTGGAAGAAGGCGGGGTCGGGCTTCTCGACGCCGGTGTCGTCGGCGGTGAAGCCGGCAAAGAAGGGATCGCCCAGCTCGCGGGAGAAATGGGTGAAGGCCCAGCGCCGCGCATTGGTCATCGCGATCAGCTTGTACCGCTTGGCCAGACGGGCCATGGCGTCCCGGCTGTCGGGGAAGCCGGCCCAAGACGCCGCGGAATCGCGCAGCCGTTCACCGTACTGCGTGCCGGCGGGAAGTCCCAGCTTGGGCGCGATGACCGAATAGACCCGCACCAGATCGTCGGGGAACAGGCCGGTGGCGTCGGTATAGCGCGCTTCGCGATAGAGGGTCAGCGCCGCTTCGCCGTCCACCGTGGTTCCCGCCTCCGCCGCGATCGCGGCGAGGCAGTCCTTGATGCCGGCTTCGAAGTCGATCAGCGTGCCGACGACGTCGAAGGTCAGATATTTGAAATTCAGCAGACTCTTGGGCAACGCACCAACTCCTCATCAAGGACCGCGTGGGAACCGTTCCGGTTCGGCGGGGCGTTTCAGGTCCGGCGGGATCGGTCGCCGGGGTGTCTCTGGAGGTGGCACCTCTGGAAATGGCCCCTCTGGAGATGGCACGGAGTTCCGGTCTTCTGTCCCATCCAGTGTGGTCTATGGGCTTGACGCCTGTCTCTGAATATCGATGTCGGACAGCAGAAAATGCCGGATACGGGGGTATTCACGGATTCTTGCGCGGACTGCCCCTTTTTCGTCTATCGCATCGCCCGGCGGACGTCGGGGTCTTCCAGTGTCTGGTCGAGCGTTTGGGCCGTGCGCTCCAGGATCGCGTCGATGTCGTCGTCGGTGCAGCAGAGCGGCGGGGCATAGCCCAGCACGCCGTTCGCGAAGGCGCGGATGACCAGCCCGTTGTCCCAGGCCCGGTTGAAAATCCGCCGGGACGGCTCGGCGGCGGCCGGCAGCGGGGTCTTGCGATCCTTGTCCACCACCAGCTCGATGGCGGCCAGCATGCCGCGCCCGCGCACATCGCCGACCAGCGGGTGGTCGCGCAGGGCATGCAGTCCCGCCATCATCCGGGCGCCGGCCTTCACGCCATTCGCCAGCAGGCCGTCCTCGTACAGCCGCAGTGCCTCCAGCCCCACCGCGGCACTCACGGGATGGGCGGAGTAGGTGTAGCCATGGCCGACCGCCGCGGCGCCGGCGGCATCGGCGATGGTGGCATAAACCGCGTCGGACAGGAAGACAGCCCCCATCGGCACATAGCCGGAGGTCAGGCCCTTGGCGGTGGTCATCAGGTCGGGAACCACGCCGTCGTCGCTGCAGGCGAACAGCGGGCCGGTGCGGCCGAAGCCGGTGATGACCTCGTCGGCGACGAACAGGATGCCCAGGCTGCGGCAACGGTCGCTCATCGCCTTCATCCAGCCGTCGGGCGGAACCAGGACGCCGCCGGACCCCTGGATCGGTTCGGCATAGAATGCCGCGACCCGCTCCGGCCCGCCGATCTCGGCGATCTTGGCGTCGAGTGCCTTGAGCGAGGCGGCGATGATCGCGTCGGCATCGTCGCCGACCGGGTTGCGGTAGGCGTAGTGCGACGGAATCTTGTGCTGCCAGTCGAACGGCACGCCGAAGCCGGCATGGAAGGCGGGCAGGGCGGTCAGCCCGGCGCCGACGGTGGAGGAGCCGTGATAGCCCTGCTCGATCGAGATGAACTGGTCGCGCTGCGGCTGGCCCTTGGCCTGCCAGTAATAGCGGATGAAGCGGATGGTGCTGTCCACCGCGTCCGACCCGCCGAGCGTGAAGAAGACGTGGTTCAGGTCGCCGGGGGCGCGTTCGGCCAGCGCCGCCGCAAGCCGGATCGCCGGTTCGCTGCCGAGCCCGAAATAGCCGGTGGCGTAGGGCAGTTCCTGCATCTGGCGGGTGGCGGCCTCGACGAGGCTCTTCTGCCCATAGCCGGCATTGACGCACCACAGGCCGGCGAAACCATCCACCAGCCGGTGGCCGGACGTGTCGGTGAGGGTCGCTCCGGAGCCGGAGGCGATCACCCGGACGCCGGCCTTTTCATGGCCGCGGTAGGATGCGACGGGATGCACCAGATGGGCACGGTCGAGTTCGATCAGGGAATTGCTGAGCATGGTCCTCTCCGGATCAGCCGAGTGCCTGGCTGGCGAGCGCGAAAGTCGAAACGGGGACTGCCGATGCGGGCGCCGATGCCGCCGATGCAGTGGGAGCGGGGCGGCGCATGGCGATGCCGCCGCCGACATGGCGCAGACCGCAGTCGGCCAGCCAAGGGCCGAGGCCGGTGTCGGCGGTGGTGTCCACCCGCAGGAATTTGCCGGGATTTGCGGCGATGATGGGGCCGATCAGGGCCTTGGCGCCGTCCGCATCGGGCGCCACCACCGGGCCGATGACCTGGCCGCGGCCGAAGTCGCGCAGCGCAGCGAAGCCGACGGGAGCGCCGTTGCGGCGCAGCAGCGTGAAGGAGCCGATGTCGGCGAACCGCTCCAGCAGCTGGCTGCGGTCGGCGCCGAAAGCCTGCCGGTCGAGGGCGGCGATGGCGGCGCGGTCGTCGGTGCTGGCCGGGGCGACGTCTTCCGCCGCAACCACTGACATCGGACTGGCTTCCCCCTGGTATTGAAGGACGGTGCCGACCTCGCGGAAGCCCAGCTTTTCGTAGAGCGGCAGCCCGTCGGCGGTGGCGACGAGGCGCAGGGGGCGGTCGCCTGCGAGATCCATGGCCTCGTCCATCAGGCGGCGGCCAAGGCCCTGCCCGCGCCAGCCTTCATCGACGATGACCATGTTGATGGTGGCGGCATCCTCGCCATAGGGGGTCATCAGCACCGTGCCGACCACCTGCGCGCCCTCCGGCGCCTCGGCGTCCACGGCGACAAGCCCTTGGCTGAGCGCGAGGGTCAGGGACCAGTCTTCCAGACGGTGCGGCCATTGCGCCTGCCGCGACAATGCCAACGCATCCTTGAGATGCTTCGGTTCGAAAGCCAGACAGTGAACCGTTCTTTTGGGAACCGTATTCTTGCTCATGGGCAGTCCTTTCACCCTCTGCCTCAAGAGTGGGCGCACCGTCCCCGGACGTTCGTCTGAAGGCGACGCCCGCCGCGACATCTTCCACCTTTGCTTCGGCGGCCGGCCGCATCTTATGCCGTGGCGGGGCGCCTGGACCCGGTTCCGGCCCGGCTCCGGGGGTGCGAGCGCCGTTCCGCTCCCAACCAAATGCTGAGCGTCGTCACGGAAACGGAACTTTGTGCTTTCGCGCCGGGCAATTCGGTCAGGCCCGGCATTGCGGCGAGGCTAGGATCATGGGGCAGGGCCGATCGCGCCCCAATCCATTCCCCCACCGCCCCATCCCGAGGAAGCAGCCATGAGCCAGTTTCGGCCGAAATACGTCACCTTCGATTGCCACGGCACGCTGATCAACTTTCAGATGGCCGAAGCCGCGCGCGATCTGTACGGGTCGATCCTCGACCAGGCGCGGATGACGGAGTTCATCAAGAACTTCGCCGCCTACCGCCTCGACGAGATCATGGGCGACTGGAAGCCCTACGCCGAGGTCGTGCACAACTCGCTGGAGCGCACCTGCAAGCGCAACAACGTCGTCTTCCGCGACGAGGATGCGCGCATGGTCTATGAACGGGTTCCCACCTGGGGGCCGCATGCCGACGTGCCGGCCGGTCTGGCGAGGGTCGCCAAGGAAATCCCGCTGGTCATCCTGTCCAACGCCATGAACGACCAGATCCCGTCGAACGTGGCGAAGCTGGGCGCGCCCTTCCACGCCGTCTACACCGCCGAACAGGCGCAGGCCTACAAGCCGCGCTTCCAGGCGTTCGAATACATGTTCGACATGCTCGGCTGCGGGCCGGAGGACATCCTGCACTGCTCCTCCTCCTTCCGGTACGACCTGATGTCGGCGCATGATCTGGGGATCCGCAACAAGGTGTGGGTCAACCGCGGCCACGAACCGGCCAACCCCTATTACGGCTATACCGAGATCCGCGACATCTCCGGCCTGCCCGGCGTGGTCGGGCTGTAAGGGACGGATTCTACGGTTCAGGCTGTAATGGGAAGGACCCAGGTCATGAAATTCGTCTCCTACTGGCACGACACCGCTCCCGCCTTCGCGGGCGGGGCCGAGGGGGCCGTCGAGGGCGATTACGACGTCGCCATCGTCGGAGGGGGGTTCACCGGCCTGGGTGCCGCCCGCCAACTGGCCAAGGCCGGAGCGCGGGTGATCGTGCTGGAGGCCGGCCGCATCGGCGGCGGGGCGTCGGGGCGCAACGGCGGGCACCTCAACAACGGTCTGGCGCACAGCTTCATCGCCGCCAAGTCCGCCTTGGGGACCGAGCGCGCCATCGCGCTCTACCGCGCCTTCGACCAGTCGATCGACACGCTGGAGGCGCTGATCGCCGAGGAGGGGATCGAGTGCGATTTCCGCCATGCCGGCAAGCTGAAGCTGGCCTCGAAGCCGGCGCATTTCGACACCATCGCCCGCAACTTCGAGGTCGTGCACCGCGAGGTCGATCCCGACACCGCGCTGCTGAGCGCCGGGGAGCTGAAGGGGGAGGTCGGCTCGCCCTTCTACGGCGCGATGCTGTCGCGCAAGAGCGCCATGATGCATATGGGCCGCTTCGTCGTCGGGCTGGCGGATGCGGCCAAGCGGCATGGCGCGGTGTTGGTCGAGAATGCGCCCGTCGGCGCCATCACCCGCTCGGGCGACCGCCACACGCTGTCCACCCCGCGCGGCACGGTCACCGCCAAGGAGGTGCTGGTCGCCACCGGCGCCTACACCACGCCGAATTTCAGCCATTTCCGCCGCCGCATCATCTCGGTCGGCAGTTTCATCATCGCCACCCGGCCGCTGAGCGACGCTGAGGTCGCGTCGGTGGTGCCGGGCAACCGCACCTACGTCACGTCGATGAACATCGGCAACTACTTCCGCCTGTCGCCCGACCGGCGGCTGATCTTCGGCGGGCGGGCGCGCTTTTCGGCAAGTTCGGATCAGCAGTCCGACGCCAAGAGCGGGGCGATCCTGCGCGCGAGCCTCGCACGGATCTTCCCGCAGATCGCCAGCGTCGACATCGATTACTGCTGGGGCGGGCTGGTGGACATGACCAGCGACCGCTATCCGCGCGCCGGCTATCAGGACGGCCTGTGGTATGCGATGGGCTATTCCGGCCACGGGGCGCAGCTGTCGACCCATCTCGGCATGACCATGGCCGACGCGATCCTGGGGCGGGAGGACAAAAACCCGCTGAAGGGCCTGTCCTGGCCGGCGGTGCCCGGCCATTTCGGCAAGCCCTGGTTCCTGCCGCTGGTCGGGCTGTACTACAAGGCGCTCGACCGGATTCAGTGACTTTGAGGTTTAAGTGACAATCTCCCTCTCCCCCCCGGGGAGAGGGTCGGGGTGAGGGGGATGCACTGCAGGACCTTTGTGGAAATCCTGCCGCGCGTCCCCCTCACCCTAACCCTCTCCCCGGGGGAGAGGGGACTTTGTCAGCCCAATCCGCCGATGTGGAAGGTCTTCATCTCCAGATATTCCTCGATGCCCACCTGCGCCCCTTCGCGGCCCAGGCCGGACTGCTTGACGCCACCGAAGGGGGCGACCTCGGTGGAGATCATGCCGGTGTTGAGCCCGACCATGCCGGCCTCCAGCGCTTCGCCCACCCGCCAGGACCGTGCGAGGTTCTGCGTGTAGAAATAGGCTGCCAGCCCAAAGGGCGTGGCGTTGGCGAGCGCGATGGCCTCCTCCTCCGTCTCGAACCGGAACAGCGGCGCCACCGGGCCGAAGGTTTCCTCGTGGGCGAGCAGCATGTCGGTGGTGGCATCGGTCAGCACCACCGGGGCGACGAACTGCGGACCCGGGGCCGTAACGGCGGCGGCTGACGCGATGCGCGCGCCCTTGGACAGCGCGTCGGTGACGTGGCGCTCGATCTTGTCGACGGCGGCGGCGTTGATCATCGGGCCGATGGCGACCCCCGGCTCCAGCCCCGATCCAACCCGCATGGCGTTGACGCGGGCCACCAGACGGTCGCGGAACGCCTCATAGACGCTCGCCTGAACCAGGATGCGGTTGGCGCAGACGCAGGTCTGCCCGCCGTTGCGGAACTTGGACAGGAGGACGCCTTCCACCGCCTGATCCAGATCGGCGTCGTCGAACACGATGAAGGGCGCGTTGCCGCCCAGTTCCAGGCTCAGCCGCTTGATGCCGGCGGCGGCCCCGCGCATCAGCAGCGAGCCGACGCGGGTGGAGCCGGTGAAGGAGATCTTTCGGACGGTCTCGTTCGCCAGGAGTTCCTCGCCGATGGCTTCGGGACGGCCGGTCAGGATGTTGACCACGCCGGCCGGGATGCCCGCCCGCTCTGCCAGCACGCCGAGCGCCAACGCCGAGTATGGCGTGAAGTCCGACGGCTTGATGACCACGGTGCAGCCGGCGGCCAGCGCCGGGGCTACCTTGCGGGTGATCATGGCGTTGGGGAAGTTCCACGGCGTGATGATGCCGCAGACGCCGACCGGCTCCTTCAGCACGACGATGCGGCGGTCCGGCGTGGGGGAGGGGATGGTGGTGCCGCCGATGCGCCGCGCCTCCTCGGCGAACCATTTGACGAAGGAGGCGCCATAGCGGATCTCGCCCCGCGCCTCGTCCAGCGGCTTACCCTGCTCCAGCGTCAGGAGGCGGGCCAGATCCTCCAGATTCTCGATCATCAGCGCGTGCCAGCGCTCCAGCAGCGCGGCACGGTCGGCGTGGGTGCGCCGCTTCCAGGCGGGGTAGGCCTCGGCCGCGGCGGCGATGGCGTCGCGGGCATCGGTGCCGTCCATGTCGGGAACGCTGCCGAGGCTGCTGCCGGTCGCCGGGTTCTGGACGTCGATGGTCCGGCCGGCCGCTCCGTCGCACCAGCGCCCGCCGATCAGCCCCTGTTCGCGGAACAGGGAAGGGTCCGTCAGGTGGTGGGTCATGATCGTGTGTTTTCCGCTGCGGGTATTCTGGAAGGGGCTGGCATCACGACAGTGCCGACAGGACGGCGGCGGTGATCGCGTCCGTCTTGTCCTTGCCGGGAACCGTGCCGATGCCGCGGCCGGTGGTGTCGCCCAGCGCCGCCATCACCCGGTCGGCGGCGGCCTTCTCCCCCAGATGCTCCAGCATCATGGCGCCGGACCAGATGGCGGCGATCGGGTTGGCGATGCCGAGATGGGCGATGTCGGGGGCCGAGCCGTGCACCGGCTCGAACATCGACGGCGCCTTGCGGTCGGGGTTCAGGTTGGCCGAGGCGGCGAACCCCAGCCCGCCCTGGATCGCCGCACCCAGGTCGGTGAGGATGTCGCCGAACAGGTTGGAGGCAACGACGACGTCCAGGCTTTCCGGCGCCGTCACCATGCGCGCCGCCATGGCGTCGACGTGATAGCTCGTCACCTCGACATCCGGGTGTTCGGCGGCCAACTGGCGGGTGATCTCGTCCCAGAACACCATCGAATATTTCTGCGCGTTCGACTTGGTGACGGAGGCCAGCTTGCCGCGCCGGGCGCGGGCCTGGGCGAAGGCGAAGCGCAGGATGCGCTCTACCCCCATGCGGGTGAAGACGCCGGTCTCCACCGCCACCTCATTCGGCGTTCCCTGATGGATGCGCCCGCCGGCACCGGCATATTCGCCTTCCGTATTTTCGCGGATGCACAGGATGTCGAAGCCGCCGCGCCGCAGCGGCCCCTCCACCCCCGGCAGCAGCCGGTGCGGGCGGACGTTGGCGTACTGGTCGAACGCCTTGCGGATTGGCAGCAGCAGCCCATGCAGCGACACCGCGTCCGGCACCTCCGCCGGCCAGCCGACGGCGCCCAGCAGGATGGCGTCGTACTTGCGCAGCGTGTCGATGCCGTCGGCCGGCATCATCACGCCGGTTTCCTTGTAATGGGCGCAGGACCACGGCATCTCGGTGCCGTTCAGCGCAAAGCCGGACTGCTTCGCCGCGGCCTGCAGAACCTCCCAGGCGGCGTCGACCACGGGATGCCCGATGCCGTCGCCCTTGATGATCGCAATGTTGTGGGTTTTCATCGAACGTCCCTCGTCGTTTTTCATTGAATCACAGCCCGATCAGCACGCTTTTGCTGCGGCGGTTGGCGAGATAAGCCTCGCGGCCCAGGTCCTTGCCGATGCCGGAGCGCTTGTAGCCGCCGGTCGGCAGGATGTGGTCGCGCGAGCGGCCATAGCGGTTGACCCACACCGTCCCGGCCTGCAGCCGCCGGGTCAGGCGGATGGCGCGCGACAGGTCGCGGGTGTAGAGACCGGCAGCGAGCCCGTAGGTGGGATGGTCGGCCAGCGCCATCGCCTCTTCTTCGCTGTCGAAGTTCTGCACGGTCAGGACCGGGCCGAAGATCTCCTCGACCACGGCGGGGGAGGTCTGATCGACACCGGCAATCAGGGTCGGCGCGTAGAAATACCCGTCGCCGTCCATCGGTGCCCCGCCGGTCAGGCACTCCACCGACCCGCCGAGTGATGCCGAAACGATGGAATGGATGCGGGCGCGCTGCCGTTCGGAGATGATGGGGGAATAGCGCGTCTCCGCGTCCCAGGTCGGGCCGGGGCGGACGGCGCGCATGTGGCCCAGGATCATCCCGATCAGCGGTTCGGCCACCGATCTTTCGACCAGCAGGCGCGATCCGGCGACGCAGGCTTGGCCGGCATTCGACAGCACGCTGGTGGCGATGGCGGCGGCGGCCTTCTCCAGGTCGGCATCGGCGAAGACGATTTGCGGGCTCTTGCCGCCCAGTTCCAGCGTCATCGGCTTGACGCCCGTGCGGGCGATGTCGGCCATGATCGCCGAGCCGGCCGCCGTCGATCCGGTGAAGCTGACCTTGGCGATGCCGGGATGGCGGGTGATGGCGGCGCCGGTGGTCGGGCCGTCGCCCTGGACGATGTTGATCAGACCGGCGGGAACGCCGGCCTTCACCGCCAGCTGTGCCAGCAGAACGGTGGAGAAGGGCGTCATTTCCGACGGCTTCAGCACCACCGCGTTGCCGGCGGCCAGCGCCGGGCCGAGCTTCCAGCCCGCCATCGACAGCGGAAAGTTCCACGGCGTGATGGCGCCGACGACGCCGTAGGGCTCCGTCATCACCATGCCGAGGCTGCCGTCGTCGGTGGGGGCGAGGTCGCCGCCCTCCTTGTCGGCGAATTCGGCGAAGAAGCGGATCTGCTCCGCCGTTACCGCCACGTCGCCGGCGACGAGCTGGCCGACCGGACGGGTGGAGGACAGCGCCTCCACCTTCGCCAGGGTTTCCGCCTCCTCCTCGATCAGTGCGGCCCAGCGCTGGAGCACGGCGGTGCGCTCACGCGGGCGCACGCCGCCCCAGTTGCTGGACTTCAGCGCGGCCTGCGCTGTGGCGACCGCTTCATCGACAAGGTCGGGCGAGGCCTCCGGGCAATCGGCATAGGCCCGGCCGTCCGACGGCCGGTGCATCGGCAGCCCGTCAGCCGCCGGAATCAGGCGGTCGCCGATGAAGTGGCCGATGGGCAGCGGCAGGCGGTCCGGATCGAAGGACAGGCTCATGATGCGCCCTCAGTCAATGATGACGTAGATCTTGCGGACCGTCTCGATGGTCTTCCACACGCCGGTGAAGCCCGGCTTCAGGACGAAGCTGTCGCCGGCCCGGTAGACCACCGGCTCGCCGTCGTCCGGGGTGATTTCGACGATTCCGGACAGGATGTGGCAGAACTCGAAGGTCTCGCCCTTGATCGACCGGGTTTCGCCCGGCGTGGCTTCCCAGACGCCGGTCCTGACGGTGTCGCCCTTGGCGGCGTCGGCGTCCTGCGCCCAGGTCTTGAAGGCGGGCGCTCCGGCGATCAGCCGATCCGGCATTGGGGTCGACTCACGCGGGGCGAAGGTCGGGGCGGTCTCGATGGTCTTCAGCA
This sequence comes from uncultured Azospirillum sp., assembly GCA_966212305.1. Lineage (GTDB taxonomy): Bacteria > Pseudomonadota > Alphaproteobacteria > Azospirillales > Azospirillaceae > Azospirillum. The sequence continues at coordinate 60,756 of CBIHQY010000027.1, read as the reverse complement.
GCGACATGGGAAAATCCTTGCTGGTGGGCGGCTGTGCCACAGGAAGAGGAATGGGTGTCGGCATCAATAGCCGCGCCGGCGGTCGATCAGCCCGACCGGGTCCTGACCGGCGAAATACCGGCGAAGGTTGCCGATGACCGCGCGTGCGGCGCCGTCCGGCTGGGTGATGCTGGCGATGTGCGGGGTCAGGACGATGTTCGGGTGGGTCCAGAAGGGATGGTCGGCCGGCAGCGGCTCCGGATCCGTCACATCCACCACCGCCCCGGACAGCTGCCCGCTGTCGAGCGCGTCCAGCAGCGCCGCATGATCCAACTGCGGCCCGCGCCCGGTGTGGACCAGCGCGGCCCCTCTGGGCAGCTTGGCCAACAGAGCCGCATCGAGGAATCCGCGGGTGTCGGACGTCAGCGGCAGCAGGACGATCAGGATGTCGGTCTCGGCCAGCATCGCGTCGAGGCCGTCCGCGCCGTGATGGCAGGTCACGCCGTCGAGGTCGCGCGGCGAGCGGCTCCAGCCGGCGAGCGGGAAGCCGAAGAGCTTCAGCCGCTCCAGCACCGCCTGGCCCAGCACGCCCAGCCCCAGCACGCCGACCCGGCGCTGTGCCGTCTGCGGCTGGGGCAGGGGACGCCAGAGGCGCTCCGCCTGCTGGGCGCGGTAGGCCGGCATCTGGCGGTGCAGGGTCAGCACGGCCAGCGTGGCGTATTCCTGCATCATGCGGACGATGCCGTCCTCCACCATGCGCACCACCTTCACCGACGGGGGCAGGGCGGTCATGGCGAACTGGTCGACCCCGGCCCCGATCGAGAAGACGATCTCCAGATTGCGATAGCGGGCGAGGTTGTCCGGGATGGTCCAGGTGATGAGGTAGCGCACCGCATCGGGATCGACGCCGGCCGGATCCATCGAAAAGGGCAGGTCGGGCAGCTCGCGGGCGAAGGCCTCGGCGAAAATGGCGCCCCGAACCGCATCGGAATTGAACAGAAAGGTCATCGGTATTCCTTGGGGCGTCCCTATGGCGATGCGCGGGCGGCGTGGGCAGAGGTCAGAGGCGGCAGCGCCGGCCCAGCGCCTCGATCATCGACTGGCAGGCGTGCAGTTCCTCGACGAGGATGTGTTCGTTGGGACGGTGCGCCCGCGCGATGTCGCCGGGGCCGCAGATGATCGCGTCGATCCCGGCGGTCTGGTACAGCCCCGCCTCGGTGCCATAGCTGACGGCGGCCAGCGGTTCCTGTCCGGTCAGTTCCTCCAGCAGCCGGGCCAGTGGCGAGCGGGCGGCGAGGAACAGCGCGGGATAGGCGCCGGTCTGCGTCCAGTCGACGGCGAAGCCACGCTCCTCCAGCCGTTCCGCCGCCTCGCGCACCGGCTCCAGCAGGGTGACCGGGTCGATGCCGGCGATGGCGCGGGCTTCGAATTCGGCGGTGCAGGCGTCGGGGATGATGTTGACCGCGAGCCCGCCCTGGATGGTGCCGACCTGCAGCGAGGAATAGGGCGGCTCGAAGACCGAATCCAGGGGCCCCTGGGTCAGGCGGTGGGCCTGGGCGACGGCGGCGGTCAGCGCGTCGGCCATGGCGTGGATGGCGTTCAGCCCCTGGTCGGGGCGGGAGGAATGGCCGGAGCGTCCGCGCACGGTCAGCCGGGCCGCCGCCTTGCCCTTGTGGGCGCGGACGGCGCGCAGGCCGCTCGGCTCGCCTACGATGACGCCCAGCGGCGGCGCGCACAGGTCGGGCAGATGCGGCAGAAGATGCGGCGCGCCCTGGCAGCCGGCCTCCTCGTCATAGGTCAAGGCCAGATGGATCGGCCGGGCCAGCGGGGCGGCGGTCAGGGAGGGTAGGGCCGCCAGCGCCGCGGCGATGAAGCCCTTCATGTCGGACGTGCCGCGCCCGTAGAGCCGGTCGCCCTCGGTGCGCAGCCGGAAGGGATCGCTCGCCCATTCGGGTTCGGTGGCGGGGACCACGTCCATGTGACCGGACAGGACATAGCCCGGAACCATCGCCGGACCGATGGTGGCGAACAGGTTGTACCGGTCGCCCTCCGGCCCCGGCAGAACCCGGACGCGCACCCCGGCCCCTTCCAGAATGCCGCGAATCCCGTCGACGATGGCGCCGTTGGGGGTTCCGACCACGGAGGGAAAGGCGATCAGGTCCTTGAGGATGTCGATCACGGTCATGGCGGCCTCACCTTGTCCCATGCTGCGCGCCATCGGCGCGGGGAGTCGTTCTTGGGTTCGCTGCGGTGTGCGGAGAGGGGCGGCGGCCTTGGCGGCTGCGACAGTTACGATCTTAGCGGGCGTGCGCTCCATTCCATGCTGAATGCATGGGGGATTTGGAGGATTGTTGTGCCGGGCTGGTGGTTTGCGGTGAATTGTGCGGTGTGTGCCTGGGTAGTCTCAGGCGACGGTGGGTGGCTCAGGCATATCGGTTGACCAAAAGGCGCGCCGCCTCACGCTATGGAAACTCCAGGGAGGAGGCAGCTTTGAGCGAACGCGGGCTTGCGGAAGGTTCCGGTGACGGTGCGTTACCGCCCTCCCTGACGGTCGACGCCTTCGACGTGCGGATGGCCGACGTCGCCGACATCGACCTGGAGCGCCTGCAGGCGCTGTCGATTTCGGTGGGCTGGCCGCACCGTGCGGAGGATTGGCAGTTCGCGCGCGAGGTCGGCCACGGCGTCGTCGCCCTCGACGAGATCGACCGCGTCCTGGCGTCGGCGATGTGGTTTCCCCATGGCGACGACTTCGCGACCATCGGCATGGTCATGACCTCGCCCCGGCTGCAATCGCTGGGGGTCGGCGAATGGCTGATGAAACGGGTGCTGTCGGCGTCGGCGGGGCGGACCTATCGGCTCAACGCCACCCGCGCCGCGCTGGCGCTGTACCGCTCGCTCGGCTTCATCGGTCACCGGACCGTATTCCAATGCCAGGGCGAAGCGCGGCGTGGCGACCAGCCTACCTCCACGGAGCCGGTGCGGCGGCTGGTGGAGGCGGATCTGGCGGCGGTGACGGCGCTGGACGAGCGAGCCTTCGGAACCTCGCGCGCCCAGTTGATGGCGCGGCTGTTCGAGCAGTCGGTCGGCTATGGGCTGGAGCGCGACGGCACGCTGGTCGCCTTCGCCCTCTGCCGCCCCTTCGGCCGCGGCCATGTCGTCGGTCCGGTGGTCGCCGGGCTGGACGATGACGCCGTCGCCGTTGTCCAGCCCCATGTCGACGAGCATGACGGCCGTTTCCTGCGCCTGGACACCCATCTGGACGAAGGGGCCTTCCCGCTGTTCGTCGCGCGATCCGGGCTGCGGATCCACGACACGGTTCTGACCATGTCGCTGGGGGCGCCGCTGACCGATCCGTCGACGCGGGCGCCGGACCGTCCCGTCACCTACGCGCTCGCCACCCAGGCCCTGGGCTGAGCCGCCACCGGCTTAACAATAAGGATGCGCCGATCATGCCGGGACAGACGCCGGAACCCTCCGCCGGCCCCCAGTCCGTGTCTCCGTCCGAACCTCCGCCCGAGCCTCTGCCTGAACCAGCGCCCCAACCATCCCCCTCCGGAATCCGCAGCGGCGTGCTGCTTCGCCTGATGTCGGCCGGGCTGTTCGTGGTGATGTCGCTGTTCGTCCGGCTGGCCACCGCCGAGGCGCCGATCGGGCAGATCGTCTTCTACCGCAGCGCCTTCGCCCTGCCGCCGATCGTCGCCTATCTGATCTGGCGCCGGCAATTCCCCTCGGCCCTGAAGACGCGCCAGCCTGTGGGGCATCTGAAGCGCAACCTGTATGGCGGCGCGGCGATGGTGCTCTCCTTCATTTCGCTGGCCTATCTGCCGCTGGCCCTGGCGACGGCGCTGGGCTTCCTGGCGCCGCTGTTCGCGGTGCCGGCCGCCATGCTGTTCCTGCGGGAGCGGCCGGGTGCCGTCGCCATCGGCGCGGCGCTGACCGGCTTTGCCGGAGTGGCCCTGATGCTCGCCCCCGCCTTCGAAGGGCCGACGCTGGATCGGAACACCATCATCGGGGCGGCGGCCGGGCTGGCCATGGCCGTGGCGACCGCCGCCGGGCGGGTCCAGATCAAGACGCTGACCGCGACCGAAGCGCCGGGGACCATCGCCTTCTACTTCGCCCTCCTCTGCGCGCTCGGCGGACTGGTGAGCTTGCCGTTCGGCTGGAACGCCCCGACGGCCCATTCGCTGGCTTTTCTCGTCGGGGCGGGTGTCACCGGTGGCTTGGCGCACATCACCATGACCGAGGCGATGGCCCGCGCACCGGTGTCGACCCAGGCGCCGTTCGACTACACCGCCATGCTGTGGGCGCTGATCCTCGACGCGGCCATCTTCGGCCTGCTGCCGTCTTCTGCCAGTCTGGCCGGCGCCTTCGTCATCGCCGCCTCGGCGCTGGTGGTCCCGCTGGCCGGCCGGTTCACCACCCGCTCCGCAGCCCTGCGGCCCGTGCGCTGACGCGCGGGCCGGATCGGCCCGGTCAGGCCGGCTCTGTCAGGACTGTCCCGCTTCCAGGTCCACCGGCTGGCCGGCGGTCTGGAAGCGGTCGATGCGGAAATCATGCAGCGGCGTGTCGGTGCGCCCGGTGGCGATGATCTCCGCCATCACGTCGCCGACGCCGGGGCCGAGCTGGAAGCCGTGGCCGCTGAAGCCGAAGGCGTGGAACAATCCCGGCGTCGTCGCCGACGGCCCCATCACCGGAAGCTTGTCGGCGACATAGCCCTCGCAGCCCGACCATGTGCGGATCACCGTGACATCGGCAATGGCCGGCAGCAGCCGGACCAAGCCCCGCAACTGTGCGGGCAGCCGGGCCGGATCGGCCTTGGCATGGCCGGGGTCGAGCGGCACCGCCACACGTTCGGCCGCGCCGCCGAAAACGATGTTGCCGCGTTCGACCTGACGCAGATAGCCGTCCCCGCCCGCGCGCGACCACATGCCGACCACCGGCAGGATCCGGTGCGGCAGCGGTTCGGTGACGCCCATCTGCGGCCCATAGGCCGATATCGGCACAGGCTCGCCGAAGCCGGCGGCGACGCGGCCCCCCCAGGCGCCGGCGGCGTTCAGCAGGCAGTCAGCGGTGAAGCGGCCCCGCTGCGTCACCGCTTCGAAGCCCGAACCCGTCGCCGATACCTCCACCGGCCCGCAGTCTTCCACGATCTCGGCCCCCAGTCGGCGGGCGGCGTCCGCGAAGGCGGGGGCGATCAGGCGCGGGTTGCCGCTGCCGTCCTGCGGCGAGAAGGAGGCGGCGATGGCGCCCGGCCCCAGCCCCGGGAAGCGGCGGCGGATTTCCGACGGCGTCAGCTCCTCCAACTCCAGCCCCCAGGGCCGCGCGTCGGCGATGTAGCGTCGCATGTCGGCGAGGCCGTCCTCGTCGAACACCAGCCGCAGATGGCCGGTGGCGCGGAATTCCACGTCGCGGCCCAGCAGCCGCTCCGCCTCGCCCCACAGCGCCCGCGAGCGGTGGGCGAGCGGCAGTTGCGGCAGATAGCGGCCGCTGCGGCGGATGTTGCCGAAGGACGCGACGGTGGCGCCCGTGCCGACGCGGTTGCGTTCCAGCAGCGTGACGGGCAGGCCGCGCCGGGCCAGGAAAAAGGCGGCGGCCGATCCCATCAACCCGCCGCCCAGCACGATAACCCTCATCGACCTCTCCCACATGCGGGCGGACGCGGCTCCGCCCCATCGGTCAGGCTGCCCATGACCGGCGGGCGGGTCAAAGACGGGTTGGGCATGATCCCATAAGGCCGGGCTATGGGAGGCGACACGCATAAGTCCGCCTTATGCGTTTGCGTTCTTTGGGTCTTAGACCGCCCTCGCCCCGCCATGTCAGCTTTTCGCCCAGCACAGGCTGATTTGCGGAAGGGAGCGAAGATGGACGGGGGCATGGGTGAGGCCGATTGGAAGGTCGGCGTCGATATCGGCGGAACCTTCATCGATTTCTGCGCGCTGGACACCCGGTCGGGCCGGGTGGCGTCGCTGAAGGTGCTGACGACGCCGGACGATCCCGGCGCGGAGCTGATGACCGGCCTGACTCTGCTGGCCGAGCGCGAAGGGATGGACCCCGGTGCCGTCACCCGTTTCGTGCATGGCACGACGGTGGGTATGAACACGGTCATCCAGCGCAAGGGCGCGCCGCTGGCGCTGCTGACCAATGCCGGGTTCGAGGATGTGATCGAACTCGCCCGGCTGCGCATGCCCGACACCTATTCGCTGTTCTGCTCGCGTCCCGACCAGTTGGTGGCGCGCGACATGATCTTCGGCATTCCCGCCCGCCTGCGGTCGGATGGCACCGAGCGGCAGGCTCCCGACAGGACGGCCGTCGCCGACGCCGTGGCGGCCCTCAAGGCCAAGGGGGCGGTGGGCGTCGTCGTCGCCTTCCTCCATTCCTGGCGCGACGGCGGCCATGAGACCGCGGTGAAGGAGGAGATCGCCCGGCTCGCCCCGGACCTGTTCGTCTTCACCTCCGCCGAAGTCTGGCCGGTGATCCGCGAGTATGAGCGGACGACGACCGCGATCCTGAACGCCTATGTCCATCCCCGGATTTCCGGCTATCTGTCGGCCCTGGAGGAGCGGCTGGCCGGACGCGGGGTGCCCGCCCGTCCGCTGCTGACCAAGTCCAACGGCGGCGTGATGAACGCGGCGGAGGGCAAGCGGGCCTGCGTCCACATGCTGCTGTCCGGCGCCGCCTCGGGCGTCAACGGCGCGGCGTGGCTGGCCCGGCAGGCGGGGGAGGCGCGCATCCTGACGCTCGACATCGGCGGCACCTCGGCCGATTTCGCCCTCATCATCGACGGTCAGGCCCAGTTCGGCACCGGCGAGATGATCGGCGAGTTCCCGCTGCACATCCCGTCGGTGTCGGTCAGCTCCATCGGCATCGGCGGCGGGTCGATCGCCAGCGTCGACGGGCAGGGCGTGCTGCGCGTCGGCCCTGAATCCGCCGGATCGACGCCCGGTCCGGCCTGCTATGGCCGTGGCGGCGAATGGGCGACGGTGACCGACGCCATGGTGGTGTGCGGCTGGCTCGGCCACAGCCAGATGGCCTACGGGCAGCTGCGGATGGATGCCGATCTTGCCCGCGCCGCCGTCCGGCGGTTGGCCGACGAGCTTGGCCGTTCGATGGAGGCCACCGCCCAGGCCATCCTCGATGTCGCCGTGTCGGAAATGTTCGCGGAGGTCGAAAAGATGGCGGCGCGTGCCGGTGTCGATGTGCGGGACTTCGCGCTGATGCCCTTCGGCGGCGGCGGGCCGATGCTGGGGGTGTTCCTGGCGCGCGAACTGGGGATGCCGCGCGTCGTCGCTCCGCGCTGGCCGGGCGTGGTGTCGGCGCTGGGCGGGCTGGTCGCCGACCTGCGCGGCGATTTCGTCCGCACCCTGTTCGCCGAGCTGTCCCCCGGTTTGATGCCGACGTTGCGCGAAGCCTTCGCCGCGATGGGCACGGAAGGGCGCGACTGGCTCGCCGCCCAGGGCCATTCCGGCGCGGCCGAGCTGATGATCGTCGCCGACATGCGCTATGCCGGCCAGAGCTATGAGATCGAGACGCCGCTGGTCCACTCCTGGCTGGACGGCGACGATCCCGGCGCCATCGCCGCCGCCTTCCACGCGGCGCACGCCCGGCTCTACGATTTCCACGACCCGGACGGGCGGATCGAGATCGTCAATCTGCGCCTGTCGGCCATCGGCAACGGCCCGGCGCTGCATTTTCCCACGGCGCAGGACGAACCGTGCGCCGCGTCGGCGGAGCGGACGGTTCCGGTCTTCACCGGCGGCGTCGTGACCCCGGTCGGGCTGTACCGCCGTGCGGACCTCCAGGCCGGGGCGCGCTTCCAGGGGCCGGCCATCGTCGCCCAGGAGGACACCACCTTCGCCATCCCGGCCGGGACCGACGCCCGCGTGGACGCGCACCTCAACCTCCACCTGACCTTTGCGGAGTGACGCCTGTGTTCGATCGGATGAAGCTTCAGGTTCTGGCGAACCACGCGCGCTCGGCGGCCGAGAACATGGCCCATACGCTGCAGCGCACCGCCCATTCCGCCTTCGTTAAGGAGACGGAGGATTTCACCGTCATGCTGCTGAACCGCCGGGGCGAGACCTTCGGCGTGCCGATGGAACTGGGGGCGACCTGGTATCCGGGCCTGACCTATGGCCGCGCCATCGACATGATCGAGGAGTACCGACCGGGCGACGTCGCCTTCACCAATGACCCCTATTCCGGCTTCGTCGCGACCCACGCCCCCGACACCCATCTGTGGAAACCGGTCTTCCACGACGGCGAGATCATCGCCTGGACCGGCGGGCACATCCACAACACTGACATGGGCGGCGCGGTCCCGGCCTCGCTGTCGCGGGCACTGACCGAGATTCATCAGGAAGGCATCCGCTTCCCGCCGATGAAGCTGGTCCGCGAGGGAGTGTTCGACGAGCAGATCCTGCGGATCATGACCACCAACGTCCGCAAGCCCGATCTGAACATCGGCGACATCAAGGCGCTGGTCGGCGCACTCAACACCGGCGAGCGCAAGATCCTTGCCATGGTCGAAAAGTTCGGCAAGACCGCCTTCCTCGACGGCGTCGACGCGCTGCTTGACCATGCCGAGGCGCAGGCGCGCGACATCCTGCGCGCGATGCCCGACGGGGAGTGGGTGTTCGCCGACTATGCCGACGAGGATTCGGTCGCCGCCAATCCCTGCCGCCTGAAGCTGACCCTGAGGATCAGGGGCGACGAGGCGGTGCTGGACTTCACCGGATCCGACCCGCAGCTCGCCTCTTCGCTCAACGTGCCGTCGGGTGGCGATCCCCGGCACACCATGCTGCTGGTCGGGGTCTATTACGTCCTCTACACCCTCAACCCGAAGATCCTGCTCAACACCGGCTTGACCCGGCCCTTCACCTGCATCACCCCGGAAGGCTCGGTCCTGAACCCGACCTTCCCGGCGGCGGTGGGGATGCGGTCGCTGACCTGCGCGCGGCTGCGCTCGGTCATTTTCGGCGCTTTCTCCCAGGCGGTGCCGGAACGGCTGCCGGCGGCGCCGGCCGGCAACAACTGCATCGTCAACGTGATGACCACCGACGAGCGGAACGGCAACCGCATCATCGCCGCGGTGAACCCGGTGGTCGGCGGCGGCGGCGGCATGCCGCACCGTGACGGCACCAACGGATCGGGGGCGGATGCCGCCTATCTGAAGAACACGCCGATCGAGATCACCGAGATGGAAACCCCGGTGGAGTTCGTCCGCTACGGGCTGGCGACCGACAGCGGCGGGGCAGGGCGCTGGCGCGGCGGTCTCGCCACCCACATGGCCTTCCGCGTCTTCTCCCCCGACACCCGCATCACCGCGCGCAACCGCGACCGCGGCTTCTTCCGCCCCTGGGGCGTATTGGGCGGCCGGGCGGCCGGGTTGTCGGACATGGTGGTCAATCCCGGCACGCCGGGGGAAAAGCGGCTGGGCAACATCGACACCGCGGTGCTGCAACCCGGCGACGTGCTCGACATCCGCTCGGCAGGCGGGGGAGGGCGGGGCGACCCCTTCACGCGCGAAACATGGCGGGTGGCCCGCGACGTGGCGCGCGGCTACGTCTCGGTGGAGGCGGCGGAGCGGGACTATGGTGTCGTCATCCGCGACGGCGTACTCGACGCCGAGGCCACCGACCGGCTCCGTGCCGCCCGCCCGTCGCCCACCGGACATTTCCATTTCGGGCCGGAGCGCGACGGGTACGAGCGGCAATGGACGCCGGACGCCTATGATTTCCTGACGCGGACCCTGGACGGCCTGCCGATCCACTGGCGCTTCTTCGCCAAGACGGAAATCTTCAGCCGCATGTCCGGCCGTTCCGGGGCCGAGGGGGTGGAGGCCGCGCTGGAGGAGGTCTACGCCCGCTTCCCCGAGATGCCCCGCGGCAAGGCCATGGTCCGGGAGGCGGCGGAATGAGCGGGACGGCTGGCGGCCGGCTGGTCAGGCTGGCCGAGACGGGGCGGGAGCCGATCCGCTTCCTGCTGGATGGCGTGGAGCGGGTGGCGCTGGCGGGCGATACGGTGCTGACGGCGATCCTCACCAACGCCCCGGCGCTGCGGCAAGCGGAATTCGGACCGGAGCAGCGCGCCGGCTTCTGCCTGATGGGGGCCTGTCAGGATTGCTGGATCTGGCAGGAACAGGGGTCGCGCATCCGCGCCTGTTCAACCCCGGTTGCCGACGGCATGCGGCTGCTGACCCGGACGCGGAGGGATTGGCCATGACCGAACCGCAAGTCGTGATCATCGGCGCTGGTCCCGCCGGCATTCGTGCAGCCGAGACGCTTGCGGTCGCCGGACTGCGCCCGACGGTGATCGACGAGGGCGCGCGGGCCGGCGGGCAGATCTATCGCCGACCGCCCGACGGCTTCACCCGCTCGCCGGCGACGCTCTATGGCTCGCAGGCCGGCAAGGCGGTGGGGCTGCACACCGCCTTCGACGGGCTGGTGGAGGCCGGCCGCATCGTCCATCTGCCGCGCCATTCGGTCGTCGCCCTGGCCGACGGAACGCTGCACATGGTCGGCGATAGCGGAAGCCGCCGCATTGGTTACGACCGGCTGATCCTGGCAACCGGGGCGACCGACCGCCTCGCCCCGCTGCCGGGCTGGCAGGCGCCCGGCGTCTACAGCCTGGGCGCGATGCAGATCGCGCTGAAGGCGCAGGGTATCGCCATGGGGCGGCGGATCGTGCTGGCGGGGTCGGGGCCGCTGCTGACCTTGCTGGCGACCCAGCTGCGAAAGGCAGGTGCGGAGATCGCCGCGGTTCTCGACACCGCCGGCATGCGCGGTCAGATCGCCGCCTTTCCCGACCTTGCCGTCCGCCCGTTCTTCGCCCTGCAAGGGCTGGCGATGCGGGCGCGGCTGGGGCGGCTCTACCATGCCGGGGTCGTGCTGGAGGGGATCGAGGCGACCGACACCGGGGTGGCGGCAGTCCAATGGAGGGATGCCGGCGGGCAGACGCGGCGGACGGCGTGCGACGCCGTCGGGATGGGCTGGCATCTGAAGGCGGAAACCCAGCTTGCCGATCTCGCCGGCTGCCGGTTCGACTACGACGAAACATGGTCGCAGTGGCTGCCCTCTGCCGACCGGATGGGCCGTGCCGGGGACGGCATCTATCTGGCCGGCGACGGTCTGCGCCTGCTGGGGGCCGATGGGGCGGAGGTCGCCGGGCGTCTCGCCGCAGCCGCCTGCCTGTCCGATCTTGGCCTGCCGGCGCCGGACACCGCTGCCGACCTCAAGCGGCTCAACCGGCTGGAGCGCTTCGCGCGCGGCATCGCCCGCGCCTTCCCTTGGCCCACGGATCAGGTGCGCGCCCTGCCCGACGATGCCGTCCTTTGCCGCTGCGAGGGGATCACCGCCGGCGAGGTGCGTGAAACCGCCGCCTATGGCGGGGCGGAGGCCAACCGGGTGAAGTCGCTGGGCCGTGCCGGGATGGGGCGTTGCCAGGGCCGCTATTGCCAGCTTGCGGCGGCCGATCTGATCGCCGTCACCGGCGGGCTTGCGCATGCCGGCGAGGTGGGGCGCCTGCGCGCACAGGCTCCTGTCCGGCCGACGCCGATCCGCGCCTTGCTGGAGGAGGAATGAGCCGCGGCAGGGGGCTCTCCGGCCGGCTCCCGCCACGGCATCCCTGAACATCCATATTGATATTTAAAACATCATTATGCATACTCTGAACATAGTTACTGATGTATCAGCGTGGTATACAGGATGATCACGGCTTCGCAGATGCGCGCCGCTCGGGCGCTCCTGGGGATCGACCAGAAGACACTTGCCGAAATGGCCGGGCTGTCCGTTCCGACCATTCAACGCATGGAGGCGAGCGACGGAAACGTGCGCGGCGTGGTCGACAGCCTGACCAAGGTGGTCGATGCCCTCACCCAGGCCGGAATCGAACTGATCGGCGAGAATGCGCAAAGCATCGCCGGCGGCCGAGGCGTCCGGTTGAGGACAACGACTGAAAAATCCTGACGCCACACCCCGATCGAACCTGCGACGGCGACCGCCGACCTGATGCCGACGATCCCGCCGCCTTATTGAAGGCCGCCGGACAGATGACAGCCCGAACCGAACCGATTTCCCAACCCCATATCTCCAAACCTCGTCAGCCCAGTTTTGCCGAATTGTTCACCCCGAAGCTCGTCACCATTCTGCGCGAGGGGTATGGATTATCGAATTTCCGCGCCGATGCGATCGCCGGGCTGACGGTGGCCATCGTCGCGCTTCCGCTTTCCATGGCGATCGCCATCGCGTCCGGCGCGTCACCGGCCCAGGGACTCTACACCGCGATCTTCGGCGGCTTTCTGGTGTCTGCCCTCGGCGGCAGCCGGTTTCAGATCGGCGGCCCCGCCGGCGCCTTCATCGTGCTGGTCGCCGCCACGGTCCAGGCGCACGGCATGGACGGGCTGATCCTGGCCACCATGCTGTCCGGCCTGATGCTGGCGGCCATCGGCTTTCTCCAGTTGGGCACCTACATCAAGTTCATGCCCTATCCGGTGACGGTCGGCTTCACCGCCGGCATCGCCGTCATCATCTTCGCCAGCCAGATCAAGGATCTGCTCGGCCTCACCCTGGGCGTGCCGGAGCCGGGGCCGCTGCTCGAAAAGCTGCCGGTGCTGTGGTCGAGCCTGCCGACGGCGAAGCCTGCGGCGGTCGTGCTGGCGCTGGCATCGATCGGCATCATCACCGGGCTGAAGATCCTGCGTCCCCACTGGCCCGGCATGCTGATCGCCGTAGCCGGCAGCGCGGCGGTGACCGCCGGCCTGGGCCTGGAGGTCGCGACGATCGGCACCGATTTCGGCGGCATTCCGCCGGGCCTGCCGATGCCGAGCCTGCCGTCCATCACCCTGGACAAGATCCAGGCGGTCCTGCCGAGCGCCGTGTCGTTCGCGCTGCTCGGCTCCATCGAATCGCTGCTCTCGGCGGTGGTCGCCGACGGCATGACCGGGCGCCGCCATCGCTCCAACTGCGAACTGGTCGGGCAGGGCGCCGCCAACGTCGCCTCGGCCCTGTTCGGCGGTTTCTGCGTCACCGGCACCATCGCCCGCACGGCGACCAATGTGCGCGCCGGTGCCCATGGGCCGGTTTCCGGCATGCTGCACTCCGCGTTCCTGCTGGTCTTCGTGCTGGTCGCGGCGCCGCTGGCCAGCTTCATTCCGCTTGCCAGCCTTGCCGGCGTGCTGGCGGTCGTGTCCTGGAACATGGTCGAGAAGCCGGCCTTCGCGCTGCTGCTGCGCTCCTCGCGCGGGGATGCCGCGGTGCTGCTGTCGACCTTCCTGCTCACCATCTTCCGCGGTCTGTCGGAAGCCATCGTCATCGGCTTCGCGCTCGGTTCGGTGCTGTTCATCCATCGCATGTCGAAGGTGACGGCGATCGAAAGCCAGGCCCCGTTCGTCGCCGAGGACCGGCCTGACGGCGCCTCCTCCGCCCGCACACCCTATGATGAGGCCGCCACCGATCCCGATGTGGTCATCTACCGGATCTCCGGCGTGTTCTTCTTCGGCGCGGCGGCCTCCATCGGTTCGGTGCTCGACCGCATCGCCGATACGCATCGGGTGCTGATCGTCGATTTCGGGGCCGTGCCGTTTCTCGATTCCACCGCCGCCAACACCATCGAAGGGCTGGCGCACAAGGCGGCCCGGCGCGGCGTGAAGGTGATCCTGACCGGAACCAGCCACGCGCTGCGGCAGGATCTGTTCAGCCATGGCCTCAAGCCGCCGCTCGTCGCCTACGAACGGACGATCGAGGTCAGCCTGCGCAAGCTGCGGCGGAGCGATGGGCGTATGACCGCCGGGGCGGACGCATCCGCCGAGACGTGGCGGGGCAACGAAGGGTAGGATCGCCTGTTGTCCGGCTCGGGAGGGCGGCGCCGTCCAAGCGGTGCCCTCTCCGCGGCAAAGGGGGGCGTCATGAAAAAGCTGCTGATCGCACTGGCCGTCATCATCGGTATGGTCGTCGTCGCGGTGGCCGCTCTGCCCTTTGTCCTGACCGGCGATTTCATTGCCCAGCGCATCGTCGCGGCGGTGAAGGAGCGCACCGGCCGCGATCTCGATCTCCGGATCGCCTCGGTATCTCTGTTCCCACGGCTGAAAGCGGCAATCGCGTCGGCGTCCCTGTCCGACGTTCCCGGCAGCGGACGCCCGCCGATGGTCGAGGTCGGGAGCGCCGAGCTGGAAATGCCGCTGTGGCCCCTGCTGCACGGCACCATCGAACTGGAGCGTCTTCATGTCGACGGCCTGCGGGCCAATCTGGTGGTGGATGCCGGCGGGCGCGTCAACTGGGACTTTAACGGCCAAGGCGCGGTCCAGGGCAACCGGCCCGTCGGCCCGGACGGGGGGAAGACCCAAGAGCTTCCCGACCTGCGCTTCGGCGACGTACGCATCGGCAATGTGGCGGCCAGCTACACCGACCAGCGGTCCGGACAGTCCATCGCCCTGTCGGATGGGTCGCTCGTGGTGGCGATGCCCGATCTCGACACGCCGGCCCATATAGAAGGCCACGCCTCGGTCAATGGCCGCGCGCTGACCCTGGCGGCCCAGGTCGACTCTCCGCGTGCCCTGGCCGCGGGCAAGCCGACGGCAGCGCGCGGGCAGCTGGCATCCGACCTGTTCAAGGTCAAGCTGGATGCGAAACCGGGGGCCGACGGCCGTACCGGCGGACCTCTGTCGGCGTCGGTGCCGGACGTTCCCGCCCTGGCGGGTTGGCTCGGGGTGCCGAACGCCGGCACGCTGCCGGTGCGGACGGTCCATCTCACCGGCAAGGCCGGTCTCCGTGGGCCGCAGGTGTCGCTGGACGATTTCAACCTGGCGCTCGACGACGTCAAGGCCAGCGGTGCGGTGAGCGCAGACTGGTCGGGCAAGGTGCTGACCGTGACGCTGCGGACGTCGGTCGATCCGGTCGATCTCGACCGCCTCTTTCCCGCGCCTGCCCCCGCCCAGGGTACGCCGGCCCAGGGACCAACGCCCGGTTCGGCGGACGCCGGATGGAGCGACGAGCCGATCGACGTTTCGTCGCTGCGGCGTCTGAACCTGGACGCGGTCGTCGACAGCAAGGGTACCCGAATCCGTGGCATCGACATCGGGCCCACCCGGACCAGCATCACCCTGCGGGACGGCGTTCTGGCGGTCGATATGCCGGATGTTCCCGCCTTCGGCGGCCGGACCACTAGCGGTCTGAAGGTGGACGCTACGAAGCGGCCGGCGAGCTACGCGCTGACGATGACCGCCAACGGCCTGCAGGCCGAGCAGGTGCTGGCGACCTTCGCCGGGACCAACGTGATCCGCGGGACGACCGCGCTGGACATCGATGTGACCTCGGCCGGCGGCAGCCAGAGGGCGCTGGTGTCCGCCCTGATGGGCACGACCCACATCCTGTTCCGCGACGGGGCGCTGCGGGGGATCAACATCGCGGCCATCCTCCGCGATCCGGTCGCCGCCGCCACCGGGCGGCTGCAGGGCGCTGCGCGGGAAACCGACTTCGCCGAGTTCGGGGGCAACTTCCGCCTCGATCACGGCGTTGCCCGCACCGGCGACCTGCGCATGCTGGCGCCGATCTTCCGCGTGGAGGGCACGGGCACGGTGTCGCTGCCGGATCGGCGACTGGACCTCCGCCTCGATCCGACGGTGACGTCGAGCCTGAAGGGGCAGGGCGGACAATTCGATCAAGCCGGCGTGACAATCCCCGTCTTGGTGACCGGCAGCTTCGGCGCACCCTCGATCCAGCCCGATTTCAGCGGGGTCGCCCTATCGGCCATCAAGGATCCGGCGAAGGCCGCAGAGGCGGTGCGGCGCCTGAAGGAAGGCGCCTCACCGGCCGACATCCTCGGCGGCTTCCTCGGCTCAGGCAATTCCGGCAATTCCGGCACCGCCGACAAACCGGCGGGAAACCTCCCCCTGCCCATTCCTGGCGGTCAGTTGCCGCCGGCGCTCAAGGACCTGTTCGGCCGGTGAATAGGGTGGCAGGCCATAGTGGCCGCGATCCGCAGTCTCCCGGAGCAATAATACGAACGGAAGGGCGGATATGACCATCCTGTTGGTCCGCTGCCCTGTCGCCAGTTGCCGTGACGGTCCAGCACCTTATGATCCTGGGCAATGACCGCCTGGACGGTCTCGCAAGATGAGGGTTCGGGACATGAGTGACGCATCAGCCGCCGGCTGGATCGAGTTGACGGCGGCGGACGGCCACCGGATGCGCGCCTATCGGGCGCCGGCCAAGGGCGAGGAGATCGGGCGCCTGATCGTGGCACCGGAGATTTTCGGCATCAACCACCACATCCGCAGCGTCTGCGACGGCTTCGCCCAGCAGGGCTTCACCACCGTGGCGCCGGACCTGTTCGACCGGGCCGAGCGCGGCGTGGAGCTGCCCTATGACGATGCCGGCATCAAGAAGGGTATCGCGCTGAAGGGCGCGGTCGCGACCGCCGACGCCCTGCAGGACGTCGCCGCGGCGCTGGCCCATCTGGGCGGTGACGGATCGGCCGCCATCGTCGGCTATTGCTGGGGCGGCAGCATCGCCTGGGCGGCGGCCTCGGCTCTGTCGGTGCGCGCGGCCATCGGCTATTACGGCGGGGAGATCGGCAAGACGCTGGACAGCGCTCCGCGCGTGCCGACGCTGCTGCATTTCGGCGAGCAGGACCACGCCATCCCTCTGTCGGTGGCCGAGGGGGTAAGCTCGCGCTATCCGTGGGTGCCGGTGCATGTCTATCCGGCCGGCCATGGCTTCAACTGCGACGAGCGGGGGAGCTTCCATCCGGAAAGTGCGGTTCTGGCGCTTCGCCGGACCGTCGGGCTGCTGCGGGCCGTGTTCTGACCGGAGCTTGCCGGGTTTCCTTCCGCCGTCCCAGCCGGATCGGCCAGCGGCGGAAGGCCAGCAGCCCGATGCAGATCAGCGCATAGATCAGCGGCGTCGTCTGCCAGCCCTTCACCAGCATGATGAAGTGCAGGCAGCCGGCCAGCCCGGCGATGAATGCGCCCTTGTGCAGGGCGCGCCAGTTCTTGCCGCCCAGCCGCTTTACCATGCCGTCGGTGGAGGTGGCGGCCAGCGCCGTCAGGATCAGGATGGCACCCATGCCGACCGTGATGTAGGGCCGCTTGACGATGTCCTTCCAGATCGCCGGCCAGTCGAAGAACTGGTCCAGCCCGATATAGGTGGACAGGTGGACGGTGGCGTAGAAGAAGGCGAACAGCCCCAGCATCCGGCGGAACCGCGCCAGCCCGGCCACGCCCGTCAGCATGCGCAGCGGCGTCAGCGCCAGCGCGATCAGCAGGAAGCGCAGGGCCCAGAGCCCGCTGGCCTTGACGCTTTCCAGCACCGGCTCCGCTCCCAACTCGCCGGTGTAGGCGAGCCAGACGGTCCAGACCAGCGGAACCAGGGCGGCGGTGAAGACGACCGGCTTGGCCCAGCGGGACGCAAGGGCGGCGTTGGCGGCGGCGCGAAGATCGACGCCGCCCGTGGTGGCCATGGGAGCGGGCATGGTCAGAAATTCGCCTTCAGGTCCATCCCGGCATAGAGCGACGCGACCTCTTCGCCATAGCCGTTGAAGGGCAGCGTCTTGCGGCGGGAGAATTCGCCGACCCGCCGTTCCGTCGCCTGGCTCCAGCGCGGATGGTCGACCTCCGGATTGACGTTGGAGTAGAAGCCATACTCACGCGGCTGCGACTTGTTCCAGGCGGTCGGCGGCTGGTCCTTCACCAGCGTGATCTTGACGATCGACTTGATCGACTTGAAGCCGTACTTCCACGGCACCACCAGCCGGATCGGTGCGCCGTTCTGGTTCGGCAGAACCTCGCCATACATGCCGACGGCCAGCAGGGCCAGCGGGTGCATCGCCTCGTCCAGCCGCAGACCCTCGGTATAGGGCCAGTCCAGCACCCAGGAGCGCAGACCGGGCATCTGCTTTGGGTCGTTCAGGGTCTGGAAGGCGACGTATTTGGCGTTGCCGGTCGGCTCCACCCGCTTCAGCAGCTCGGCCAGCGGGAAGCCGACCCAGGGGATCACCATCGACCAGCCTTCGACGCAGCGCAGGCGGTAGATGCGCTCCTGCATCGGGAATTTCAGCATGTCCTCGATGCCGATGGTCATAGGCTTGGCGACCTCGCCGCCGATGGCGATTTCCCACGGTCGCGTCTTCAGCGTGCCGGCATTCTCGGCCGGATCGCTCTTGCCGGTGCCGAACTCATAGAAATTGTTGTAGGTGGTGGCCGACTTCATCGGCGTCGTCGGATCGAACTTCGGATCGGCCGGCTTGATCGTGGTCGGCGCCTCGAAGGATGCTGCCAGCGCGTTGCCGCTCCACACCGGCAGGCTGCCCAGCGCCATCGCCGCGGCACCGCCGGCCATCAGGCTGCGGCGCGACAGGAAAAGCTCCCGCGGCGTCACCTCGTCTTCGCGCGCCTGCGACGCGGTGGGGAATTTGAACAGCATCGACCCTCTCCCGAACGGACCATTCCTGCCACTAACCATAGGTCCGCAGCCGCCCGCCGGCAAATCACAGGGTCTACACGATTGCGTGAGCGGGGATTCACCGCCGCCCCAGCGGGATCACCACCGCCGGTCCGCCGAACCCGCCGCCGCGCGCCGCGCGCCGTGCCGGAAAGGGAAGAACGTCGGCCGGAGGGCGCGGCGGGCTGAGCATCGGCAGTCCGGGCATTCCGGCGAAAGAATGGGCCAAGGCCACGCCTTGATTGCAGGCGCGCATCCAAGAGAGCATGCAGCACATCGAAGCCTGCATGGTAAATGTCCACATAGTCATGGCCAAGCCCCGGGCTGTGAAGAAAGTCGGGTTGTCTTGCCCCGCGGGAGGCGGCCGGTGCCGGAAAGACCCGCCGTGGCAGGATCCTTAACGATGACGGCAGGTGAATCGTTCCGCTACCCGCTTGCTGCGCAATGGTCGTTCGGCGGAATGAACGAGCTGATGAGGTCGGTCAAGCTCTAGAACCGGCCCTCTCCGTCATAAGTCATAGGCATAACCCTTCCGCACGAATTTGGGCCGCCCACGAAAGGCTAAATTGACCGGAATCGCCTTTACTTCATGGTGCGGGGCTGTAGGACTGCGCAGTCACTCTTCAGACTGGAGTGGTGTACGCACAGCCCTGTTGCGGGTATTCGGCATTCCGGTTGTGTTGGCTTGCATTTTCTTCCACCGCGTAGCAGAGCGGTCCGGAGGATTGGCGGAGCGCGGTCCATGGTGGGCACGGCGCGCGGATTGGGGAACGGCATGACGGCGATGGTCGAGACGGCGGACGCGTTGGATCCGAAGGTTCTGCTGATGGCTCTGCGGCAACTGCGCAAGGGCGATTTCTCGGTGCGGCTGCCGCTCGACCTCACCGGGGTCGACGGCGAGATCGCCGCCGCCTTCAACGATGTGGTCGAGCTGAACCACAACCTGACCACCGAGACCAGCCGGCTCAGCGTCGCCATCGGCAAGGAAGGCCGCATCAGCCAGCGCGCCAAGCTGAACAACGCCTCTGGTGGATGGGAAACCTGCGTCGACAGCATCAACACGCTGGTCGGCGACATGATCCAGCCGACAACTGAAATCGCCCGCGTCATCGGCGCCGTCGCCAAGGGCGACCTGTCCAAGACCATGGCGCTGGAGATCGAAGGCCGCCCGCTGCAGGGCGAGTTCCTGCGCACCGCCCGCAACGTCAACACCATGGTGGAGCAGCTCGTCACCGTCACCACCGAACTGACGCGCGTGGCGCGCGAGGTCGGGATAGAGGGCAAGCTGGGCGGTCAGGCGCAGGTGAAGGGGGTTGCCGGCACCTGGAAGGATCTGACCGAGAACGTCAACGTGATGGCCGCCAACCTGACCGGTCAGGTGCGCAACATCGCGGAGGTGACGACGGCGGTCGCAAAGGGCGATCTGTCGAAGAAGATCACCGTCGACGTGAAGGGCGAGATCCTGGAGCTGAAATCCACCATCAACACCATGGTGGACCAGCTGAACAGCTTCGCCTCCGAAGTGACGCGCGTCGCCAGGGAGGTGGGCTCGGAAGGCAAGCTGGGCGGTCAGGCGAAGGTCGAGGGTGTCGGCGGCACCTGGAAGGACCTGACCGACAACGTGAACATGATGGCGGAGAACCTGACCGGTCAGGTCCGCAACATTGCCGAAGTGACGACGGCGGTCGCCAAGGGCGATCTGTCGAAGAAGATCACCGTCGACGTGAAGGGCGAGATCCTGGAGCTGAAATCCACCATCAACACCATGGTGGACCAGCTGAACAGCTTCGCCTCGGAAGTGACGCGCGTGGCGCGCGAAGTGGGCTCCGAAGGTAAACTGGGTGGCCAGGCCAAAGTGGAGGGCGTCGGCGGCACCTGGAAGGATTTGACCGACAGCGTCAACATGATGGCGGCCAACCTGACCGGTCAGGTGCGCAACATCGCCGACGTGACGACGGCGGTCGCGACGGGTGACCTGTCGAAGAAGATCACCGTCGACGTGAAGGGTGAGATCCTTGAACTGAAATCCACCATCAACACCATGGTGGACCAGCTGAACAGCTTCGCCTCGGAAGTGACACGCGTCGCCAGGGAGGTGGGCTCGGAAGGCAAGCTGGGCGGTCAGGCGCGCGTGGAAGGCGTCGGCGGGACGTGGAAGGATCTGACCGACAGCGTGAATTTGATGGCGGCGAACCTGACAGGGCAGGTGCGAAACATCGCCGACGTGACAACCGCCGTGGCGAATGGCGATTTGTCGAAGAAGATCACCGTGCCGGTGAAGGGCGAGATCCTGGAGCTGAAAAACACCATCAACACCATGGTGGACCAGCTGAACAGCTTCGCCTCGGAAGTGACACGCGTCGCCAGAGAAGTGGGCTCCGAAGGCAAGCTGGGCGGTCAGGCGCAGGTGAAGGGCGTCGGCGGCACCTGGAAGGATTTGACCGACAGCGTGAACGCGATGGCGACCAACCTGACAGGGCAGGTCCGCAACATCGCGGAGGTGACGACTGCGGTCGCAAACGGCGATCTGTCGAAGAAGATCACTGTCGACGTGAAGGGCGAAATCCTGGAGCTGAAATCCACCATCAACACCATGGTGGACCAGCTGAACAGCTTCGCCTCGGAAGTGACACGCGTCGCCAGGGAGGTGGGCTCGGAAGGCAAGCTGGGCGGTCAGGCCCAGGTGAAGGGCGTCGGCGGCACCTGGAAGGATTTGACCGACAATGTGAACGCGATGGCGACCAACCTGACCGGGCAGGTCCGCAACATCGCCGAAGTCACCACCGCAGTCGCCAACGGCGACTTGTCGAAGAAGATCACCGTCGACGTAAAGGGCGAAATCCTCGAACTCAAATCCACCATCAACACCATGGTGGACCAGCTGAACAGCTTCGCCTCCGAAGTTGCCCGTGTGGCGCGAGAGGTGGGCATCGAAGGCAAGCTGGGCGGTCAGGCGCAGGTGAAGGGGGTTGCCGGCACCTGGAAGGATCTGACCGACAACGTGAACATGATGGCGGCGAACCTGACCGGTCAGGTGCGCAACATCGCCGAAGTCACCACCGCGGTCGCCAAGGGCGATTTGTCGAAGAAGATCACCGTCGACGTGAAGGGCGAGATCTTCGAATTGAAATCCACCATCAACACCATGGTGGACCAGCTGAACAGCTTCGCCTCCGAAGTGACGCGCGTGGCGCGCGAGGTGGGGTCGGAGGGCAAGCTCGGCGGTCAGGCGAAGGTGGAGGGCGTCGGCGGCACCTGGAAGGATCTGACCGACAACGTGAACATGATGGCGGCGAACCTGACGGGGCAGGTGCGCGGCATCGCCAGCGTCGTCACCGCGGTCGCCGACGGCGACCTGAAGCGCAAGCTGGCGGTGGACGCCAAGGGCGAGATCGCGGCGCTGGCCAACACCATCAACGGCATGATCGACACGCTGGCGACCTTCGCCGATCAGGTCACCAACGTGGCGCGCGAGGTGGGCATCGAAGGCAAACTGGGCGGCCAGGCCCGCGTGCCGGGCGCCGCGGGCCTGTGGAAGGACTTGACCGAGAACGTGAACCAGCTGGCCGCCAACCTGACCACCCAGGTGCGCGCCATCGCCGAGGTCGCCACCGCGGTGACCAAGGGCGACCTGACCCGCTCCATCACTGTCGAGGCGATGGGCGAGGTCGCGGCGCTGAAGGACAACATCAACGAGATGATCCGCAATCTTCGCGACACGACGCTGAAGAATGCGGAACAGGATTGGCTGAAGACCAACCTCGCCAAATTCACCCGCATGCTGCAGGGCGAACGCGATCTGGTCACCGTCTCCAACATGATCCTGTCGGAGATCGCCCCACTGGTGAATGCGCAGCACGGCGTCTTCTACGTCGCCACCCGCGATCGCGACGAGCCGCTGCTGGAACTGGTCGCCTCCTACGCGCTGAAGGAGCGCAAGAACCTGTCCAATCGCTTCCACCTGAAGGAAGGTCTGGTCGGACAATGCGCCTACGAGAAGAAGCGCATCCTGCTGACCAACGTGCCGCGCGATTATGTGTCGATCAGCTCCGGCCTGGGCGAGGCGCCGCCGCTGAACATCATCGTCCTGCCGGTGCTGTTCGAGGACGATGTGAAGGCGGTGATCGAACTGGCGAGCTTCGGCCGCTTCAGCGAGACGCACCAGAGCTTCCTGGAGCAGTTGACCGAGAGCATCGGCATCGTGCTGAACACCATCGCCGCCAACATGCGCACCGAGGGGCTGCTGAAGCAGTCGCAGCGGCTGACCACCG
This sequence comes from uncultured Azospirillum sp., assembly GCA_966212305.1. Lineage (GTDB taxonomy): Bacteria > Pseudomonadota > Alphaproteobacteria > Azospirillales > Azospirillaceae > Azospirillum. Next base: position 38,075 of record CBIHQY010000027.1, on the reverse strand, counting down.
AACTGCAGAGCCAGCAGGAGGAGCTGAAGACCACCAACGAGCGGCTGGAACAGCAGGCCGCCTCGCTGCGCAAGTCGGAAGAGCTGCTGAAGGCCCAGCAGGAAAAGCTGACCACCACCAACGAGGCGCTGGAGGAAAAGGCCGAACAGCTGGAAAAGCAGAACATCGAGGTCGAGCGCAAGAACCGCGAGGTGGTGTTCGCCAAGGCGGCGCTGGAGGAGAAGGCCGAACAGCTCGCCCTGACCTCCAAATACAAGTCGCAGTTCCTGGCGAACATGAGCCACGAGCTGCGCACGCCGCTGAACAGCCTGCTGATCCTGTCGAAGCTGCTGGCCGACAACCCCGACACCAACCTGTCCGACCGTCAGGTGGAGTTCGCCCGCACCATCCATTCCGCCGGATCCGACCTGCTGGGGCTCATCAACGACATCCTCGACCTGTCGAAGATCGAGTCCGGCACCGTGACGCTGGAGATCGGCGAAGTCGTGCTGGGCGACCTGCGCAACCATGTCGAGCGTACCTTCTCGCAAATGGCGCAGGAGAAGAAGCTGGACTTCACCATCGAGATGGACGAGGCGCTGCCCGCCAGTGTCCAGACCGACGAGAAGCGGCTGGCCCAGGTGCTGAACAACCTGCTGTCCAACGCCTTCAAGTTCACCGAGAGCGGCGGCATCACCTTCCGCGTCGCCCCGGCGACCGAAGGCTGGAGCGCGGCGCACCCGACGCTGGACGCCGCATCGTCGGTGCTGGCCTTCACCGTCGTCGACACCGGCATCGGCATCCCCGAAGACAAGCAGCGCATCATCTTCGAGGCGTTCCAGCAGGCCGACGGCACCACCAGCCGCAAATATGGCGGCACCGGCCTGGGGCTGTCGATCAGCCGCGAGATCGCCCGGCTGCTGGGCGGCGAAATCCGCGTCTCCAGCACGCCCGGCAAGGGCAGCGCCTTCACGCTGTTCGTTCCGCGCAGCTTCGATACCATCGCGGAACCTGCCGCTTCGCTCGGCACGCCCGCCATCGCCGCGGCCAGCGCCGCGATCGGCAACTCCTTGGTGCCGGCCGGGCTTCTGCCCAAGCGGACGGACACGGCGACCCGGCCGGTGGTGGCGTCCGGCCCGCAGGAGGGCTTGGCGCTGCTGGACATGCAGCCGGGCGGCGACGACCGCGAAAAGCTGCGCCCCGGCGAGCCGGTGGTGCTGATCGTGGAGGATGACAGCACCTTCGCCTCCATCCTGCTCGATCTGGCGCGGGAAAAGGGTTTCCGCACCATCCTGTCCAACGGTGGCGCGGCGGCGCTCCCGCTGGCGCGCAAATACCGGCCGGACGCCGTCCTGCTCGACATCGGGCTGCCGGACATGGATGGCTGGGCGCTGCTCGACCTGCTGAAGCGCGATCCGCAGACCCGCCACATCCCGGTCCACGTCATCTCGGCCAAGGACGAGCGGCGGCGCGGCCTGTCGATGGGCGCCTTCGACTATTCGGAAAAGCCGGTGGAGCGCGAGGCGATCTTCGACGCCCTGAACCGGGTGAAGAGCTTCAAGGAGCGCGACCATCGCAAGCTGCTGGTGGTGGAGAAGGACAGCCCGCAGCCGGGCGCCGTCGCTGCCCTGATCGGCAATGGCGATGTGGAGACGCACACCGTCACCTCGATCGAGGCGGCGATGGCGGCGTTGAGCGCCGACCGCTTCGACTGCATGGTGCTGGACCTGTCCAGCCCGACCCTGCCCGGACCGGTCACGGTCGATTTCGAGCTGATCGAATGGCTGCGCACCCGCGACACGCTCGCCTGGATGCCGGTGGTGGTCTATGTCGCCGCCGACATCGCGCCGGAGGACGAGGCGCGGCTGCGCCGGCTGGCCGAAACGGTGGTGCTGAAGAGTGCGCGGTCGCCGGCCGGGCTGCTGGACGAAACGGCGCTGTTCCTGCACCGCGCCGTCGACCGGCTGCCCGACGAGAAGCGCCGCAGCATCCTGGATTTGCGCCAGCACGACCCGGCGCTGGCCGGCAAGCGGGTGCTGGTGATCGACGACGACATCCGCAACATCTTCTCGCTCGCCAGCGTCATGGAGGCCCACAGGATCGAGGTCCTGCATGCCGAAAGTGGACGCGAGGGGATCGAGCGACTGCGCGCCGATCCGCAGGTGGACGTCGTGCTGGTCGACATCATGATGCCGGAGATGGACGGCTATGAGACCATGCGCGCCATCCGCGGCATCGAAGAGTTCCGCGGCCTGCCGATGATCGCCGTCACCGCCAAGGCGATGAAGGGCGACCGCGACAAATGCATCGAAGCCGGCGCAACCGATTACATCGCCAAGCCGGTGGACATCGACCATCTGCTGTCGCTGCTGCGGATCTGGACCGCCAAGGGCAACCGGCCGCAGCCGCGCGGCGGGGTGCAGCCATGACCCGGCGCAAGATGCAACCGATGCGGAGGGTGCGACGCGCCCCCGTCGTCACGCCGCCCGCCTGTCCGGTGCCGCCGATTCGCCGGTCGACCCCGCTCGGCACAGCCGGCGTTCAGACGCCCGGCGAGGATGCCGTTCGCCAGACGCTTATGCCGGCGGAGCCTGCACCCGACGTGATGCCGGTGCGACCGCCCGCCGGCACGGCTGCCGTCCCCGCGGGATGGGAAAGCGGAACCATGACCAGCGATTCGAATCCCCAGCCCGACAAGGCGGACGTCGCGATCCTGATCGTCGACGACGACCCGCGGAACCTGTTCGCCGTGCGCGAGACGCTGGAGGATCTGGGGGCGCAGCTGGTGCTCGCACGGTCGGGGGAGGAGGCGCTGAAGCATCTGCTGCGGCAGGACTTCGCCCTGATCCTGCTGGACGTCCACATGCCGGGCATGGACGGCTACGAGACGGCGGAGCTGATCCGCCTGCGTGAGAAGTCGCGCCACATCCCGATCATTTTCCTGACCGCCATCAACAAGGACGAGACGCACATCTTCCGCGGCTATGCCACCGGCGCCGTGGACTACATGTTCAAGCCCGTCGACCCGCTGATCCTGAAATGCAAGGTGGCGGTGTTCGTCGACCTCTACCGCAAGACCGAGGAGGTGAAGCGCGAGGTCGAGGCCAAGCAGCGCCTGCTGGACGAGAATGAGCGGGTGCGGCGCGAGATGCGGCAGGCCGAACAGGCGTTGCGCCGGTCGGAGGAGCGGCAGGCGCTGATCCTGGGCCAGCTTCCCATCGTGCTCTACACCGCCGACCTGACTCCGGGCATTCCGTTCCGCTACCTGTCGGACACCACCGAAACGGTGCTGGGCTGCCCCGCTGCCCGTTTCGTCGAGGACCCCCATTTCTGGGAAAGCGGGCTGCATCCGGACGACCGCAGCCGCGTGCTGCGCCAGCTGGAGTCGGTCCATGAGACCGGGCTGACCATGGTGGAATACCGCTGGCGCGGCCCGGACGGCGGCGAACGCCATCTGTTGGACCAGGCGGTCGTAGTGCGTGACGAGGACGGCGTGCCGACCGAACTGTTCGGCACCATCATGGACGTGACCGAGACCCGCCAGGCCCAGCAGCAGCTCGCCCATGCGCAGAAGATGGAGATGGTCGGCCGGCTGACCGGCGGCATCGCCCACGACTTCAACAACATGCTGATGGTGGTGATCGGCAGCCTGGAGCGTCTGGTCCCCGGCCTCGCCGACGACCCGAAGGCGGCGCGGCGGGCGGAGATGGCGCTGCAGGCGGCGCTGCGCTGTTCCGACATGACGCGGCGCCTGCTGACCTTCGCCCGGCGCCAGCAGCTTCACCCGGAGCCGGTCGATCTCGGCGCGCTGGTCGCCGGCATGGGCGAGCTGATGGAGCGCACGCTGGGCGGGGCCGTCGCCATCGCCATCGAGGCGCCACCGGCCGATGCCGAGCCGTTGTGGACGGCGTCGGTCGACCGTTCGCAGGCGGAATCGGCGCTGCTCAACCTCGTCATCAACGCCCGCGACGCCATGCCCGGCGGCGGAACCCTGCGCATCCGCACCGCGAACACCCGCTTCGAGGAGCCGCAGACGGCGCATGGCATGTCGGTTCCGGCCGGCGACTATATCCTGCTGTCGGTGTCGGACAGCGGATGCGGCATGCCGCCGGACGTGCTGGAGCGCGCCTTCGAACCCTTCTTCACCACCAAGGAGACAGGGAAAGGAACCGGCCTCGGCCTTGCCATGATCCATGGCTTCGTCAAGCAGTCGGGCGGGCTGATCGGCATCGACAGCACCCCCGGCACCGGCACCATCTTCCGCCTCTATCTGCCGCGGGCGTCGATGGACGCCGTGCAAGGCCCCGCTCCGGATGACGACGGCGCCGACGAAGCCTTCGCCGGCCGTGGCGAGACGGTGCTGGTGGTGGATGACGATGCCGACGTGCGGGCGGTCGCCGTCCAGGCGGTGACGGCGCTGGGATACCGCGTGCTGGAAGCCGACGGGGCTGAAGCGGCGCTGACCCTGCTGGACCGGCTGCCGGTCGATCTTCTGTTCACCGACATCGTGATGCCCGGTGGGCTGAACGGGCGCGAACTAGCGCTGGAGGGTTTGCGCCGTCACCCGTCGCTGCGGGTGCTGTTCGCGTCGGGCTATGCCAACGGAACCAGTGCGCCGGAACCGGAGGCCGGCGCGTCCGCCGCTACCGATCCCGGCGCCGTGCTGGGGGCCGTGTTGAGCCGGGCGGAAACGCTGCCGAAGCCTTACCGCGACGGCGTTCTGGCCCGTGCCCTGCGGCGCGCGCTGGATTTGCAGGCCCCTATCGCCCCGACGGAGGCCGTCCGGGGATGATGAGGGGGATCGAGGGCGGCGCCGCCCCACGCCGCCGGTTGTGCATATCAGGTCAGGTTCCGGTTCATGGTTTTGTCCGACGACGCGCTTACCCTGCTCAGAAGCTCCATTCGATCGGTCTGGGCGTTGGAAATGCTTTTGCTGTTGCGCCGGCATCCCGACCGCGACTGGTCGAATGGCGACCTCGTGAGGGAGCTGCGCGGCAGCGACGTCGTGGTTCAGGAGGCACTGGGCGGCTTTCTCGGTGCCGGGCTTCTGGTGGCGCTGGCGGATGGCAGTCACCGCTACCAGCCCGCCGCCCCGATTCTCGACATGTGGGTTGAGGAGATCGCGCAGGCCTATGCCACCCGTCCGTCCGCCATTATCCGCGAGATTTTCGCGGCACCCGGCAACAAGGTGCAAATTTTTGCCGACTCCTTCAGGTTCCGCCTCAATGACTGAGATTTATTGGACAGAGACGATGGCTGTACTCGACCCGAATCGGCTCCCCTCCCCGCCGGGGAGAGGGAAGGAAGGACGCTGACATGGATGTCCTGAAGTCGGCGGTCTATCTGCTGTGTTTCGCCGCCAGCCTGCTGTGCATGGTGCTGCTGCTGCGCAGTTACCTGCGGTCGCGCAGCCGCCTGCTGCTGTGGAGCACATTGTGCTTCGTCGGCCTGTCGATCAACAACCTGCTGCTGTTCATCGACGTCGTCGTGCTGCCGACGGAAGTCGACCTGCTGCCGTTCCGGCATCTCTCCGCACTGGCCGGGGTCGGGATCCTGCTGTACGGCTTCATCTGGGATGCCGAGTGATGATATCCACCACCTACAGTTTCTTCACCGGCGCGCTGGCGGCGCTGTATGCGGTCGCGGGGCTGTTCTTCCTCAGCTTCTGGAAGCGGACGCGTGATGCGCTGTTCGTCAGCTTCGCATTGGCTTTTGCGTTGTTGGCGACCAACCAGGTCGTGCTGGCGCTGGGCGGGCTGGAGCGGGAGGAGCAGAGTTGGGTCTATGTGTTGCGCCTGCTGGCCTTCCTGCTGATCATCGCCGGCATCGCCCGCAAGAATCTGGAGGGACGGCGGCGCTGAGCGGTCATTTGCGGCCGTCGCCGAAACGGCGGCAATCCCTTTCGTCGGTCCCGGCCTCCGCCCGCCCGCCGTTGGAGGTGCGGTAACGCGCATCGTCGCACCGGCCGTTGCCGGCATAGCGGCTGTAGTCACCGTGGCCCCGGCCCCGGTACCCGGTGTCGTAGCCGTTGCCGTAATAGCCGCCATTGTCGTAGCCGCCGCGACGGTGATGGTGCCGGCCGCGGTTGTAATCGCCATCGTCGTCGTCATCGCCGGCAGTGGCCGCCAGCACGCCCAGTCCGACCACCGCGGCGCCGATCAGCAGGGCGCCCGCCATGTCGTCATTGCCGTTGCCGGCACAGCCGGGCAAGGCCAGCGACACCGTCAGGCACGCGGCCATCACGGTCCTGCCACCGAAAACTCCGCGCCGTGTCACCGTTCCCATCGCCGCCTCCCGGAATAGCGCTTCATTTACGCATGAACACATGATCTGCGTTTTTCATCCGGTAGCATTATAATTTCATTTTAGAAATATTTATCCCGCAACGGTTCCGCCCGGCGGGCGCATGCGAAAGGCTTGCGGCGGGGCTTGGCCCGGCCGGCGGGAAGCCCTATGGTCGGGCTGCTGTCGCCAATATGGGGAGTGTGTGGATGTTCACCGCCAGGATCCTTCTGCTCGGCTCCGGGGAGCTTGGCAAGGAATTCGTCATCGCGGCCAAGCGGCTGGGCTGCGAGGTCATCGCCTGCGACAGCTACGCCAATGCCCCGGCGATGCAGGTCGCCGATGCGGCGGAGGTGTTCTCCATGCTGGACGCCGACGCTCTGCGCGCCGCCATCGCCAAGCACCGACCCGACTATATCGTACCGGAAGTCGAGGCGATCCGCACCGAGGTGCTGCACGAGTTCGAGGATGCCGGAACCACGGTCGTCCCTTCGGCCCGCGCCGCCACCATGACGATGAACCGCGACCGCATCCGCGAGGTCGCCGCGACCGAACTGGGCCTGCGCACCTCGCGCTACCGCTATGCCGAGAGCCTGGAGGAGGTGCGTGCCGGGGCGGAGCACACCGGTTTCCCCTGCGTGGTCAAGCCGGTGATGTCGTCGTCCGGCAAGGGACAGAGCACGGTGCGGGACGCCGCCGGGCTGGAGGTCGCCTGGGACTATGCGGTGGCGAACATGCGCGGCGACCGCCGCAAGGTGATCGTCGAGGAGTTCGTCCCCTTCGAATACGAGATCACGCTGCTGACCGTCCGCACCCGCGACGGCATCCTCTATTGCGAGCCGATCGGCCACCGGCAGGAGCGTGGCGACTACCAGGAATCCTGGCAGCCGGTGGCCATGCCGCCGGCGATGCTGGACGAGGCCAAGGCGATGGCGGCGCGCGTCGTCGACAATCTCGGCGGCTACGGCATTTTCGGCGTCGAGTTCTTCGTGACGACCGACGAGGTGATCTTCTCCGAACTGTCGCCGCGCCCGCACGACACCGGCATGGTCACGCTGCTGTCGCAGAACCTTTCGGAGTTCGAACTGCACGCCCGCGCCATCCTGGGCCTGCCGATCCCCAACATCGTCTGCCGCGCTCCGTCGGCGTCGGCCGTCATCCTGGCCGATCGCGAGGCGGAGAGTTTTCGCATCGACGGGCTGGCCGAGGCGCTGCGGCTCGGGTCGGCGGAACAGGAGGTCGACGTCCGCCTGTTCGGCAAGCCGACCACCCGCAAGAACCGCCGCATGGGCGTGGCGCTCGCCACCGGCACCGACACCGACGATGCGCGGGCGCTGGCCAAGCAGGCGGCGGACAAGGTGACGATCCGGTATTCGTAAAGGAAACCGGGCTGGGGCGGAGCAGGTTACCGCCCCAGCAGCCGGTCCACCCGGCGGAGGGCCGGGAACATCACCGCCCACAGCCCGGCGAGCCCGACGGCACCGACGCCGCCCAGCACCACCGCGGAAACTGCGCCGACCAGTGCCGCCACGCTGCCGGATTCGAACTCGCCCAGCTGGTTGGAGGCACCGATGAACAGCGAGGTGACGGCGCCGACCCGGCCCCGCATCTCGTCGGGGGTGGACAGCTGGATCAGCGTCTGGCGGACGAACATGCTGACCTGATCGGTGGCGCCCACCACCAGCAGGGCGATGAAGGACAGCACCGGATCGGCCGACAGGCCGAAGGCGATGGTGGCGACGCCGAACCCGGCGACGGCCACCAGCATCCAGCGCCCGGCATGCCGCTTTACGCCCCAGCGGGTGATGACCATCGCCATAGCGAGCGCCCCCAGCGCCGGCGCGGAGCGCAGCAGGCCGAGGCCCCACGGCCCGACATGCAGCACGTCGCGGGCATAGATCGGCAGCAGCGCCGTCGCCCCGCCGAGCAGTACCGCGAAGAGGTCGAGCGAGATGGCGCCCAGGATTTCAGGCCGGCTGCGGATGAAGGCGGCGCCGGCCAGCATGCTCGTGATGCTCATGGCGCGCTTGGTCATGGTGACCGGACGCGGCCGGCAGGCGGCGATCAGCAGGACCGAAAGCACCAGCATCGCCGTGCTGACGCCGTAGACCGCCGCCGGGCCGGCGATGTAGAGCAGGCCGCCCAGCGCCGGGCCGGAGATCTGCGCCACCTGCACCCCCGACGATTGCCAGGCGACAGCGTTGGGAAGGTCCTCCACCGGCACGGTTGCCGACAGGATCGCCTGGTTGGCCGGCCCCTCGAAGGATTTGGCGAGGCCGATCAGCGCCACCATGGCGAAGATCGCGTGGGGCGACAGCCCGCCGGCCATGGTCAGCAGGAACAGGACTGCGACCGCGATCATCTCGATCGACAGGGCGCCGAACAGCACCTTTTTGCGGTCGTTGTTGTCGACGACATGTCCGGCCACCAGCACCAGGGCCAGGGACGGCAGGAACTGGAACAGCCCGACCAGCCCGAGGTCGAGCGGGTCGCCGGTCATGGCATAGACCTGCCAGCCGACCGCAACCACCTGCATCTGGATCGCCAGCATCGAACAGACCCGCGCGCTCCAGAACAGGGCGAAGGCGCGGTGACGGAAAGCCGACCGGAAACTATCCCCGGCCGCGGCGGCGCTGGTCATTCAAACTGGCTCCAGTAGTGTGGCGAGCCCCAGCCCGCCGCCGATGCCGAGCGTGGCAAGGCCCCGGCGTGGCGTGGTGCCCGCCGCCGGGAACAGCAGTTCGGTGAACAGGCGCGTCACCAGGATGGCCCCCGACGCGCCATAGGGATGGCCAAGCGCCAGCGCGCCGCCGCCGACCGACACGCGCGACGGGTCTATGGCGAGCGCGTCGAGGCTGGCCAGCACCTGCGCGGCGAAAGCCTCATTGAACTCGATGAGGTCGATGTCGGCGACGGACAGGCCGGGATTGCGGGCCAGCAGCTTCGCCACCGCCGGGATCGGGCCGGTGCCGAGAAGCCTGGGGTCCACCCCCGCCGCCGTGCTGTCGACCACCGCCAACCCGCGGGTCAGGCCGAGCGCGCGGAATTTCCGCTCCGACACCACCGCCACCACGGCGGCGCCGTCATTGACCGGGCAGGCGTTGCCGGCGGTCACGGTTCCATCGGGCCGCAGGATGGGGCGCAGGGCCGCCAGCCGGTCGAGGCTGGTGTCGGCGCGCGGGCATTCGTCGCGGTCGATGATGCGGCCATCGCGCAGGGTGAGCGGCACGATCTCGCGCGTGAAGCGGCCGGTGGCTTGCGCGGCGACGGCCTTGCGGTGGCTGTCCAAGGCGTAGCGGTCCTGGCGGGCGCGGTCGATGCCATAGGCGGCGGCGACGTTCTCCGCCGCCTCGATCATCGACGGGTCGCCGATCTCGTCGGGGGCGAAACGGGCACGGTCGTAGAAGGTTGGGCTACGATAGAGGTTGGACGGCTTGGCGACGCGCCAGGGGGCGGTGCTGGTGCTTTCCACCCCGCCGGCGAGGACGATGTCGCAGGCGCCGGACTGGACCAGCCGGGCGGCGAGGTTGACCGCCTCCAGCCCCGACCCGCATTGCCGGTCCACCGTGACGCCGGGCACCGAAACCGGCAGGCCGGCGGCCAGCGCCGACAGTCGCGCGACGTTGCCGCCGGGGCCGACCGCGTTGCCCAGCAACACCTCGTCCACCTCCGCCGGGTCGATCCCGACGTCGGCCAGCACCGCCTGGATGACCGGGGCGGCGAGACCCTCGACGGGAAGATCCCGCAGGGTGCCGCCGATGCGGCCGACGGGCGTGCGCCGGGCGGCGACGATGATGGGACGGTTGCTCACCCCACCTCCTCCAGCCCGCCGGCTTTCGCCCGCTCGCGGACATCGGCGCGGGCGATCTTGCCGCTGCCGGTCAGGGGCATGTCGGCCGCAGCGAACACCCGGCGCGGGGCCTTGTAGGCCTCCAGCCGCTCCTGACACCAGCCGCGCAACTCGGCGAGCGAGGCGCGTCCACTCCCGCGCCACCAGACGACGGCGGCCAGGGCGTCGCCCCAATATGGATCGGGCAGGCCGAACACCACCGCCTCCGCCACCGCGGGATGGGCGCGCAAGGCCGCTTCGACCTCCGCCGGGTAGACGTTCAGGCTGCCGGTGATGACCATGTCGCCGGCCCGGCCGACCAGACGAAGCCAGCCCTCCCCGTCGATCCAGCCGTAATCGCCGACCGTGCCCCAGCCGTCCCGCTCGCGATAGCCGGCGCCGTCGGTGGTCCCGAGATAGCCGTCGCTCAGCATGCCGCTGCGAACCCAGACGGTGCCGGGTCGACCGCGCTCCACCGGATTGCCGTCGTCGTCGCGCAGGCACAGCTCCACCCCGTGGAAGGGCCGGCCGACGCTGTCGGCGGGGGCGCCTTCGCGCGACGAGCGCAGGCTGACGAAGCTCAGTTCCGACGCGCCGTAATATTCCAGCACTGCGGCATCCGGGCAGAGCGCGGACAGCCGGTCATGCACCGCGGGGGCGAGCTTGGCGCCGGAACAGACCACCCGGCGCAGGGCGGGAAAGCGCCTGCCGTCGCGTTCCGCCGCGTCGAGGATGCCGACCAGCATCGTCGGCACAAGCACCAGCGTGGTGACGCCGCACTCCGCCAACTGCGCGGCGGCATCCGGTGCGTCGAATTTCGGCTGCACACGCACGGTGGCGCCGGCCGACAGCCCCTCCACCGCGCCGTAGAGGCCCAGGCCATGGACCAGCGGTCCCGGCACCAGAACGATGTCGTCGGCTCCGATGCCGAACTCCACCCAGCTCGCCTCCAGCGTCGCCAGCCAGGAGCCCTGGTTGCGGATGAAAGCCTTCGGCCGCCCGGTGGTGCCGGAGGTGAAGCCGACCAGGAAGGGCGTCTTCGGGTCGACGGCGGGAATGCTCCAGCCCGACGCTTGTTTGGCGATCCAGGCGGAAGCCGTCTCCGTCGTCAGGTGCAGGTCGGGACGGAAAGTGTCGAGGGCTGCGGCGGTCTGCGTGGCGCTCCATTTCGGGTCGAGCAGCCCGACGATTCCGCCGGCCGCAACGATGCCGAAGAACAGCGACGGCAGTTCCGCCCGGTTGCCGAGGCTGAGCGCCACGCGCGGCGGCACTCCGTCCCGGCGCAGGGCGGACACCCCGGCCCCCACCCGCCGCATTTGGTCGAGCAAGGCGCCGTAGGACACCGCCTCGTCGCCGAAGATCAGCGCAGGATGGCCGGGCGTCCGCTCGGCGGACAGTGCGAAGGGGCGGGCGAGGTTGTCCGCCCCTGTATGGCTGCCGGCCGAAAAGGGTCGGTCAGGCGCCATTCTGTCAGGCATGGATCGGCAGGATGCCGGCGCGGCGGACGCCCGAGGCGGCGACGGCGGCGACGCCGGCCTTGATCAGGTCGCCCGGTACGAAGGCCAGCGAGCCGAACAGAGCCTTCTCGATCGGCAGGCCGGCGACCAGCGACAGCCAGGGGATGCCGCCGGCATAGACGACCAGGATGCCGCCGAGGACGCTGACCGCGAACAGGCGGATCGGGTTCGCGTTGGTGGCGAACCGCTCCGCCAGCCAGCCGGTGACGAAGGCGGCGACAGGCCAGGACAGCACGAAGCCGCCGGTCGGGCCCATCAGCACGCCGATGCCGCCGCGCCCGCCGGCCAGCAGGGGCAGCCCGGCCGCGACCAGCAGCACGAACAGCAGGGCGGCGATGCCGCCGCGCTTGGCGCCCAGGATGGTGCCGGCCAGCATGACGCCCAGAGTCTGCGCGGTGACCGGCACCGGCAGGAAACCGAGCGGGATCGGCGGCGCCATGCCAAGGCCGCCCAGCAGGGCAGCGAACAGGGCGCAGAGGACGAGATCGCGGGTGGACAACATTGCGGACGCTTCCTTCGGCTGGTGTCTTTATCGTTGAGTGCTGTTTTTGGTCTCGGTGCTTTTGAGTCCGGCATCGGCCGGGTCGTAGCCGCGCGCTTCCAGTGCGGCGGTCAGATCATCGGCCATGGTGAGGATCTTGACCAGCAGCGGAACGAACAAGGCGGCTATGTTGCGTTCCACGCCGCGGGCGCGCTGGGCCATCCGCACCTCGCGCACCTGTTCGCCCAGCAGCGGGATGAAGCGGATGGTCAGGGCCAGCATCAGCGCCATCTTCGCCGGGTTCACCCCGACCGGACGCAGCAGCCCGAACAGCCGTTCGAACAGATCGACCATGTCCATCACGCGGGTGGTCAGCGTGACCAGCGTCGCCAGCAGGATCAGGGCGGCGAAGCGAGCGACGGCGATGGCCGTTTCCTCCCAGCCGCCGCCGGCCAGCAGCGCCTGGAATCCGAACAACAGGGTCAGCATCACGACCGGCGCCCGCAACTCCGCCAGCACCCGTGCGGCCGGCAGCCTTGCCGCGACAAGCACAGCCGCACCGATCAGAGCGGCGGCGAGCGCTCCCCAGGCACCGGGCAGAGCCAGCACCGCCACCGTGACCAGCAGCAGCCCGCCCAGCTTCGCCCCCGCCGGCAGGCGGTGGATGACCGACTCCCGATGCAGGTAGAGCCCCAGCATCAGCCGAGCCGCTCGATGTAGGCCGGTACGGTCTCCGCCGGTGGACCATCGGCGACGACGCGGCCATCCTCCAGCACCAGCGCCCGGTCGAAATCCGCAATCATGTCGAGGTCGTGGGTGACGACGATCACCGTTTGCGGCAGCCCGCGCAGCAGTTCGATCACCTTGCGACGATTGCGCAGGTCGAGCAGCGTTGTCGGCTCGTCGAAGATCACATAGGCCGGCTCCAGTACCAGCACCCCGGCGATGGCGAGCAGTTGCTTCTCGCCGCCGCTCATCTGGTGGGCGGGCTGATGACGGTAGCGGTCGAGGCCGTAGCGCTCCAGCGCCCCGGCGACCCGGCGGGCGATCTCGTCCTTCGGCAGCTTGCGCGCCTTCAGCCCGAAGGCGATGTCCTCTTCGACCGTCGGATAGACGATCTGGGTGTCGGGATTCTGGAAGACGAAGCCGACCCGCTGGCGCACGGCCCGACCGTCGCTGCGGGTGTCCAGGCCGTCGACGGCGACGCTGCCGGCGGTCGGCAGGATCAGGCCGTTCAGCAGCCGTGCCAGCGTGCTCTTACCCGAGCCGTTGCCGCCGAGAATGGCGATGCGCCGTTCCATCAGCCGCAGCGACAGGTCGTGCAGGACGGGACGGTCGCCATAGGCGTGGGTGACGGACCGGAGTTCGATCATCGACGGAGACGGGGCTTTCGCGTTGCAGTTCTGTTGCGCATGCGAAAGGTTCTTAGCGAGTATATGAAGCGCGTGCCAGGGGGGAAGTTGCCAAATTCGCAACTTATGCCCCCTCCCTAAATCCCTAACCCTCCCCCGCGCTCGGCCGTAGACCGGTCCGATCGTGGGAGAGGGGACTGCCGCTACCCAGCCATCAACTCCCTCTACCGCCGAAGGCGGGGGAGGGAAGGGGCCCATGCGTCAGCATGGGAAGGGAGGGGGCAATACCAAGTGATGCGCTGTAAGAGCTCAGAAGCTGTTCCGCTCGTGATAGGTCTGCAAAAACTGCTGTACGCGCGGCTCGGTGGATTCGTGGAAGACCTCGCGCGGGGTGCCGAAGGCGGCGATGCGGCCGCGGTCGAGGAAGGCCACCTTGTCGGCGACGTTGGCGGCGAAGCCCATCTCGTGGGTCACCACCACCATGGTCATGCCGTCGGCCGCCAGATCGCGCATCACCTGCAACACTTCGCCCACCAGTTCGGGGTCGAGGGCCGAGGTCGGCTCGTCGAACAACATCAGGTGGGGTTCCATCGCGATGACGCGGGCGATGGCGACGCGCTGCTGCTGGCCGCCGGACAGGCGGGCGGGGTAGGCGTCGGCCTTGGCGGCCAGACCCACGCGGTCCAGCATCCGGCCGGCGTGCGCAGCTGCCGACGCCTTGTCCATGCCGCGGACCTGCACCAGGGCTTCCGCCACATTCTCCAGCGCGGTCATGTGGGGCCACAGGTTGAACTGCTGAAACACCATGCCGACGTTGCGGCGCAGGCTGCGCAGGTCGCGGTTCGACAGGCGGCGGCGCGGCGTGTCCTCGGTATAGCCGACCAGCTTGCCTTCGATGCGGATCTCGCCGCGGTCGTAGACCTCCAGGAAGTTGACGCAGCGCAGAAGCGTGCTCTTGCCCGATCCGCTGGGGCCGATCAGGCAGACGACCTCCGACTTGTTGACCGTCAGGTCGATGTCGCGCAGCACCTCGTTGGTGCCGAAGCTTTTGCCGACGCCGCGGATCGAGACCATCGGCACGGCATCGCCGGCGGCCGGGGAGCGCGACGGCGTGGCGGTTTGGGAAACGGCGGTCATCACGCCCTCGCGGTTGCGGTCTCGGTCGACGACCCCTGCGGCGAGGCATGGGTCAGGAAACGGGTGACGCGCGCCTCCAGCCGGCGGCCCAGGCGCGACACCACCTCGACCAGCAGCCAGTAGAACAGCGCCATTCCCAGGATGGTCTCGAAGGTGGCGAAGGTCTCCGCCGCCATCGTCTGCATCTCGTACATCAGTTCCGGCACGGTGATGATCGACAGCACCACCGTCTCCTTGGTCAGGATCGCCATCATGTTGACGATGGCCGGGATGGTCGACACCAGCATGGCCGGCACGATCACCCGGCGCAGGATGGAGCCATAGGACATGCCGAGGCTGAGCGCCGCCTCCACCTGTCCCTTGGGCACCGCCTGATAGCCGGCGCGGAAGATCTCGGCGAAATAGGCGCTGCCGTAGATGCCGAGGCCGAGGATGCCGGCGGTGGTCGCCTCCAGCCGCAGGCCGATGGACGGGCCGCCGCTGTAGAGCAGGAAAAGCTGGATCAGGAACGGCGTGCCGCGGATCACCTCGATATAGGCGCGGATGGCCCAGCGCAGCGGCTTCGCCGGCAATTGCCGCAGCAGCATCAGCACGAAGCCCAGCACCATGCCGATGAGGCAGCCGGCCGCCCAGCACAGGATGGTGACGCCGAAGCCGCGCAGCAGCGCCGGGCCGTACTGGACGAGAAGGGAAAGGTCCAACATCGGATCAGGCCTGTTGCAGGCGGCGTTCGACCAGCGTGCCGAACAGGGCCAGCGCGCCGTTGATCGCCAGATAGATGAGGCCGGCCGCCAGATAGATCTCCAGCGGGCGGTAATTGCTGGCCGAGATGGTCTGGCTGGTCCGCGTCAACTCCGCCACCCCGACGACGGAGATCAGCGAGGACGCTTTCAGCAGCAGGATCAACTCGTTGACCAGGGCGGGAACCGAGATGCGGAAGGCCTGCGGCAGCAGGATGCGCGTCCAGATCGACTGGGCGGGGAAACCCAGCGCCAGCGCCGCTTCCGATTGGCCGTGCGGGACGGCGTTCAGCGCGCCGCGGTAGATCTCCGACACATAGGCGCCGGACGCGAGACCCAGCGCGGCGACGGAGGCGACCAGCGGCGGCACGTCGATGCCGATCAGCGGCAGCATGTAATAGATCAGCAGAAGCTGGATCAGCAGCGGCACGCCGCGGAAGAAGCTGACATAGACGCCGCCGGCCATGTCGGCCGCCCGGCCGCCGGACTGGCGCGCCACGCAGACGACGACGCCGATCACCTGCCCCAGCAGCACGCCGAGCAGCGAGACCCAGATGGTCGTGACGGCCGCCCCCAGCAGATAGGGAAGGGCGTCGATGATGACGCTGAACTTCATCGAGTGGGCCTTCGTCGGCGGAAGCGGATTTCCCCCTCTCTCCCAAGACAGGGAGAGAGGGGGAAATCCCGGTCTAGCTAGCTTACAGCTGCGGTTCCGGAACGGTGGTCGGCAGGTCCTGCGACACGCCGAACCACTTCTTCTGGATGGTGGCCATGCGGCCGTCCTTCTGGATCTTCACCAGGGCGGCGTTGACCGCCTCGATCAGGCTCTTGTCGTTCTCGTCCAGGCGGCCGACCCAGGAGAAGTAGGAGGGCTTGCCGAAGGGCGGCAGGACGACGGCGAAGGTGTCCTTGCGCTTGGATGCCGCGAAGTTCAGGTTCGGCAGCGAGTTGACCGAGGCGTCGACGCGGCCGGCGGCCAGATCGGCGTAGGACTGGTTGCTGTCGACATATTCGCGCACGTCCGGCGGGGTCGGCAGGGTCTGGCCGTATTCCTTCAACTGGGCCAGCTGCGAGGTGCCTTTGCCGCCGCCGACCTTCTTGCCGGCGATGTCTTCCGGCTTGTTGATGGTCTTGTCGTCGGCGCGCTTCATCAGGGCGGCGGTCGCCTCCGAAATCGGAACGGTGAAGGAGTAGCGCTTCACGCGCTCCTTCGTGATGGTGACCGGGGCGATGACCAGATCGAACTTCTTGGCCTCCAGGCCGGGCAGCACGCTGGTCCAGGGCAGGTCCATGTACTTGGCCTTGACGCCCAGCTCCTTCGCCACCTCGTCGATCAGGTCGCGGTCGACGCCCTTGTATTCGTTGTTTTCGAGGAAATCGAAGGGCGGGAACTGCATCTCGGTGGCGACGGTCAGAACGCCAGCCTTCTTAACGTCGGCCAGCGTGTCGGCCATCGCCGTGCCGGCGGCGGCCCCGGCGACCAGCATCGTGGCGCCCAGCAGCGCCGCCTTGACCATCGTCCGAACCATAGCCTTGCTCTCCATCATGAAAGGACCCCCTGTTGCGGCCGGCGGCTGTCGCCGGTCCTTTTGTGTTTACAAATTCAACTCTGTCGCGCTGTCGGTGATCGACGACCCGCTGAGGCTGAAGCGGTCGCCCACCGACAGGAAATGCACCAGCGTCACCGGCCGGCTGAGATGCATGGTCTGCCGCCGGATCGACAGGCAGGCCGTGCCGGCCTCCACCCCCAGCAGCGCCGCCATTTCCGCCGTGGCGTTGACCGCCCGCACGGTGTGGTCGGCCGACGACCAGGGAACCCGGTCGACCAGCCAACGGCTGGGTGCCACGACGTCGAACGGTTCGTCAACCACCTCCGGCACGACGTCGAGGTTGACGAGGCGGCGTTCGTGCTGGATCGGCGTCCCGTCGCTGAAATGCAGGCATTCCAGCGTCAGGATCGGCGTTCCGTCGCGCAGGTCCGGCCAGCGGATGCCCTCGCCGTTGCGCAGCGTCCTGCGGTCGCGGATGCGGAATTCATAGACGCGCCCGTCCCGCGCCACCACGTCGCCGATGTCCTCGATGGGCAGGGCGAAGCGGTCGCGGCGGCTGGTGGCGACGAAGGTGCCGGCGCGGCGGCGGCGGACCAGGAACCCTTCCCGCGCCAGCAGGGCGATGGCCTTGTGCACGGTCTGGCGGGAGACGCCGTAGAGGCTCGACAACTCCGCCTCGTTGGGAAGGCGCTGGCCGGCCTGCCAGCGTCCGCGCAGGATCTGGCCGGCGACGGCGCGCTTGATCTGGTCGAACAGGGGGCCGCGGCCATCCAGGGCACCATCAAGGGTCAGGCCGCCCTGCACCGGATCGCCCGGCTGGGAAGCGGGTCCGCCACCGTGGTCCTGTCCGGTCAGGCCTTGCCGTACCAACCCCTGCACCCCGCTCTCCGCGCCGCGTTGCGATGTGACGTTTCAGCGATAATGTATGTACATAAACTTTCGGTCAATCGCGAATTCCCGAACTTGGCTTTGGCTATGCTGCGGTGCGGCGGATTTCCGCCTATCCGCTTCGCAGGGGCTTGCGCAGCCGTTCAAAAAAGCCAATTGGAGAGCGGGTTTCGCTGATTTGAAGGTTCGAGTGCGTGCATGCTGGTCGGATCGGGCAAGGAAGGGTTGAGGGGGCCGGTGGCGGAGGTGCGTGACGATCTCGTCGCCTGCCACGACTGCGGACGCCTGCACCGCATCCGCCTGCCGGCACCGGGCCACCGGGCCGAATGCACCCGCTGCGGGGCGGTGCTGTTCCGGCACAGCCGGGGCGGGCTGCACCATGCGCTGCCGGTGGCGATCGCCGGCGCCCTGCTGCTGCTGCTGATCGTCGCCAACCCGCTGATGGGCGTGAACATCCAGGGCAACGACCGGACCAGCCTGGTCGTCACCGGGGTCGAAACGCTGGCGGACCAGGGCATGTGGCCGCTGGCGCTGCTGGTCGGTGCATTGGTGCTGGCCGCCCCCTTCGCCCGCAACATGGCGGTGATCGCCGTCCTGCAGCGCCTGCACGAGGGGCGTCCACCCATCCATATGCGGGAAACAGCGCGCCTGTTCGCCTGGGTGGAGCGGCTGCGGCCCTGGGCGATGCTGGACGTCTTCCTGCTGGGACTGCTGGTCGGTTATTCGCGGCTGAAGGGCTTCGCCAATGCCGAATTCCTGTCCGGCGGGCTGGCGCTGGGCGGCTTCGTGCTGGTCCGCACGCTGATGGACCTGTCGCTCGACAGCCGCCGGATCTGGCAGGCCATCGACCATGTGCCGCCATCCGATGCGCCGGCACCGGCGCGCTGGATCGCCTGCACCGTCTGCCAGCGGGTCCATGGCTGCGACCATGGCCCTGCGCCGGAGCGCTGCACCCGTTGCCACAGCCGCCTGCACCCGCGCGAGCCGAACAGCCTGGAGCGCACCGCCGCGCTGGTGACGGCCGGCGCCGTTCTCTACATTCCGGCCAACCTGCTGCCGGTGATGACCGTCATCAATTTCGGCCAGGGCGCCCCCAGCACCATCCTCAGCGGCGTGCACGAGCTGGCGGAAGCCGGGTTGTGGCCGCTGGCCATTCTGGTCTTCGTCGCCAGCGTCGCCGTGCCGGTGTTGAAGCTGGCGGGGCTCGGCTGGTTCCTTCTGGCCGCGTGGCGGCGTTCGGCCGCGAGGCTGCATGCGCGGACGCGGCTGTACCGTATCATCGACGCCATCGGGCGCTGGTCCAACATCGACGTGTTCATGATCGCCATCCTCACGGCCCTGGTGCAGTTCGGCGCCGTCGCCTCCGTCCGCGCCGATCCCGGCGCCATTGCCTTCGCTTCCGTGGTCGTGCTGACCATGCTGGCGAGTCATGTCTTCGACCCGCGCGTGATGTGGGACCGGGCGGAGGAAGGCGCCCCCGATCCGGCGCCCGATGAACAGGCGGGGGTGGCGCGGCATGGCTGACGAGACCCCGAACGGCCATCCGCCGGCCAACCATCCGCCGGCCAGCCATCCACCGGAAGTCGCCACGCCGACGCGCCGAAGGCTGTCGCCCTTATGGATTCTGCCGCTGGTGGCGGTGCTGATCGCCGGCTGGCTCGGCTGGCGCTGGTTCGAGGAACGCGGGCCGCAGATCGTCATCACCTTCCAGTCCGGCGACGGGCTGGAGGCCGGCAGGACCCGCATCAAGCACAAGAACGTCGATCTGGGCGTGATCGAATCGGTGCGGCTGTCCGACGACCTGTCGCAGGTGATCGCCACCGCCCGCATGGACCGCACCGCCACGCGCCACCTGAAGGAGGGGACCCGCTTCTGGATGGTGTCGCCGCGCCTCAGCCTGGGCGGGGTGTCGGGGCTCAGCACCGTGGTGTCCGGCACCTATGTGGAGATGGAGCCCGGCGGCGGCGACGACCGGCGGGTGTTCGACGCGCTGGACGAGCCGCCGGTGATCCGCGCCGACGTGCCGGGCCGCAGCTTCAACCTGAAGACGGAACAACTGGGATCGCTGGCCCAGGGCTCGCCGGTCTATTTCCGCGGCGTCCAGATCGGCGAGGTGATGGGCTACAACCTGTCGCCGCAGGATCGCACGGTGTCGGTGTCGGTCTTCGTCCGCGCGCCTTACGAGGAACTGGTGCATGAGGGAAGCCGATTCTGGCGGTCGTCGGGCATCCAGTTCTCCGCAGGCGCCGACGGCATCAAGTTCCAGACCGAATCGCTGAAGTCGCTGGCGCTGGGCGGCGTCGTTCTGGAAACCCCGCCCGATCCGGAGGCCGGAGCGCAGGCCAAGGACTGGGCCACCTTCACCCTCTACGAGGATCAGGCGTCGGCCGCGGCTGCGCGCGACCGCTTGCGTGTGCGCTATCGGCTGGAGTTCCCCGGCTCGGTTCAGGGATTGCAGGCCGGTGCGCCGGTGCTGATGCGCGGCCTGACCGTGGGCCACGTCGCCGCCGTGCGGCTGGAGTATGACGAGGCCAAGCAGGAACTGCACATCCCGGTCGATATCGACTTCGAACCCGATCTGGTCGCGCGGACCTACGCCGTGATCGACGGTAAGCCGATGGACGAGGCGGCGGTGCGCAAGCTGATCGCCACCCAGGTGCAGAAGGGACTGCGGGCCCGGCTGGCGTCGGGCAACCTGATCACCGGGCAGAAGCTCGTGTCCTTCGACTATGCGCCCGGCTTGCCGCCCTCACCAGGATCGGAGCGGTCGGAACTGCCGACGGTGGCGTCCAGCGACCTCGATTCGATCATGGCGTCTGCCGGGCAGGTGATGGACAAGGTGGCGGCGCTGCCGCTGGACGCACTGATCGCCGATCTGCGCGGCACCTTGCAGTCGATCAGCGGCGTTGCCGGCTCACCCGACCTTGCGCGCTCGCTGGCGGCCCTCGCCAAGGCGCTGGGCAGTGCCGACGCCCTGATGCGCGACGCCGACCGGCAATTGCCGCAGTTGGTGAAGAGCCTGCGCGGCGTGGCGACCGCGGCCCAGGGCACGCTGAAAAGCGCCAACGGGCTGCTGGGCGGCGGAGGTGGACAGGCCGATCTGGCCGGCGTGATGCGGCAATTGAACGATGCTGCGCGGTCCTTCCGCGTGCTGGCCGACTATCTGGAACGCCACCCGGAGGCGTTGCTTCGGGGCAAGAGGTAACGGAATGGGGGAGGAGAGGGTGATGGATTGGGTGCGCGGATTGCGGAACGCCTCGCTGGCGGCGCCGCTTCTCGTGCTGGCAGCCTGCCAGTCGACGCCGGACAGCCGGCTCTACACGCTGGCGGTGGTCCCGCCGGTCGAGGTGGCGCAGCCGGTGCGGTCCGCGCCGCAAACGCTGGCGCTGGGGTCGCTGGACCTGCCGATGCTGATCGACCGGCCGCAGATCGTCCGCCGGATCGACGGCAACCGGGTGGAAACGCTGGAGTTCGACCGCTGGGCCGAGCCGCTGGCCGATGGGCTGCGCTCCACCCTGGCCGGCGACCTGTCGGCGCGCCTGCCCGGCACGACGGTGCTGCCGACGGCCGGAAGCAATGTGGGGGAGGGAACGGCGGTGCTGGCCGTCACCGTGCTGCGCTTCGATGCCGACGCCACCGGCAAAGTGGTTCTGGACGCGCAATGGAGCCTGTCGCCGGGCGGTGGGTCCGGTGGGCGCAAGAGCGGTCCGACGCGCGAAATCGTCGAGGTGCCGTCAGCCGGAACCGGACCCGATGTCCAGGTCCGCGCAATGAGCCAAGCGGTCGGGACGCTGGCCGACCGCATCGCCGCCGGGGTGCGGCGCTGACCTTACGGCCGGCGCCGCACCCCGCACCCGGCCCGCACGGTCAGGCGGTCGCCGGTTCTGCAACCAGCGAGCGGACCGCGGCGACCACCGCATCGGCCTGCGGCACGAAGGCCTGCTCCAGCGGGAAGCTGGCCGGGGCCGGCGCGTCCGGGCCGGTCAGGCGCAGGACCGGCGCCCGCAGGCTGGCGAAGGCCTTTTCCGCAACCAGGGCGGCGATCTCCGCACCGACGCCGCACAGCCGGCTCGCCTCATGCACCACGACAAGCCGGCCGGTCTTGGCGACGGAGCGCAGGATGGCGTCCTCGTCCAGCGGCTTCAGGCTGCGCAGGTCGATCACCTCGGCATCGATGCCGGCGGCGGCCAGCGTGTCGGCGGCGGCCATGCAGGTGCCGACCGTCTTGGCGTAGGAGACCAGCGTCACGTCCCGGCCCTCGCGCCGCACCGCCGCCTTGCCCAGCGGTATGGCCTCGGCATCCTCCGGCACCTCCCCGGCGCTGTAGCCGAGCGCGATGTCGGAGAAGACCAGAACCGGGTTGTCGTCGCGAATCGCCGATTTCATCAGCCCCTTGAAGTCGGCGGGGGTGGAGGGCATGACGATCTTCAGGCCGGGGCTGTGGACGAACCAGCTTTCGTTGTTGTGGTTGTGCTGGGCGCCGACGCCCCATCCGGCGCCGGTCATCGCCAGCACCACCATCGGAAACTTGAACTGTCCGCCGGAGATGTAGCGCAGCTTGCCGGCGCTGTTGACGATCTCGTCCATCGCATAGCAGAGGAAGGGGGCGAACAGCAGGTCCACGACCGGGCGCAGGCCGGTGGCGGCGGCCCCGGCGGCGGTGCCGGCGATGATGCCCTCCGCCAGCGGGGTGTTGCGGACGCGGGCGGCGCCGAATTCCGCCAGCAGGTCGTGGCGCTTGGTGGCGACGCCTTCGCCGAAGATCATCACGGTGGGATCGAGCCGCATCTCCTCGGCCAGGGCGGCGGAGATCGCGTCGTTGACGGTCATGGTGGTCATGATGGTGGGCCTCCGCTCAGGCGTAGACGTCGGTGGTCAGGGCATCGAGGCCCGGATAGGGGCTGGCGTCGGCGAAGGCCGTTGCGGCCTCCATCGCGGCGCGGACGCGGGCTTCGATGGCGGCGACACCGTCGGCGGTCAGGCGCCCTTCGCGCTCCAGCCGGGCGCGCAGGCACAGAATCGGGTCGCGGTCGCGCCAGTGGGCCAATTCGGCCTTGTCGACATAGCCCTGGTCGTCTGGTTCGAAATGGCCGCGCAGGCGGTAGGTCATCGCTTCCAGCAGGAAGGGCTTGCCGGTGCGGCGGATGGCGTCGATGGCGGTGCTGGCGGCATCGAACACCGCCAGCGGATCGTTGCCGTCGACCACGGCGCTCTCCACCCCCAGCGCCGCCGCCTGACCGGCGATGCCGTCGGCCAGCATCGTCTCCTTGCGGTGGACGAAGGCCTGCCACTGGTTGTTCTCGCAGACATAGAGGATCGGCAGTTTCCACACCGCGGCAAGGTTCAGCGATTCCTGGAAGCGCCCTTCGGTGGCGGCCCCGTCGCCGAAGAAGCAGGCGACGATGCCCGGCTGGCTCAACATGGTTCGGGACAGCCCGACGCCGGTCGCCAGCGCCAGTTCGCCGCCGACGATGGTGGAGGTCAGCACGACGCCCAGCTCCTTGGCGGAGATGTGCAGCGATCCGCTCTTGCCGCCGCAATAACCGTCCTGCTTGCCCATCACCTCCGCCAGCATGCGGCCGGGGTCGGCGCCGCGGGCCAGCAGATGGCCGGCGCTGCGGTGGTTGGTCAGGATCAGGTCGTCGGCGGTCAGCGCAGAGACGACGCCGACGGCCGGCGCCTCCTGCCCGACCGAGGTGCAGGTCCCGGCGGCGCGTCCGCGCCCGTGCAGATCGATCAAGGTTTCTTCATAGGCCCGGATCAGCATCATGCGTTCCAGGGCCTGGACGGGGTCCAGTGGAAGGATGGTCATGGTGGCGGTCTCCCTGAATTGGCGACCGTCCGGATGCGGGAATTCTTCTTCGCGGCGCCCTCATGCCCGCTCTTCATCGAAGCGGCGGAGCATGCGGCGATGTTGCATTCCGAACGGCCTGTGTTCGGAAGCGACCATAAGCGCGCTAATCGGCTTTCGGGTACTAACTGTTTCTTACCGGAATGCTAAAAGATTATTAAGTGTCTCGCGCAAGATAACTATCTGAAATATCGTGGCTTTTCAGTGCTGCGACCAGCGCGTCAGCCATCCGGCCAGACGGTCGAAACCGGCATCGATCACCACGGCAAGCGCGGCAACGATCAAGGCGCCCTGGATGACGTAGGCTTGGTTGGATCCGTTCAGCCCCACGATGATGGGCAGGCCGAGGGTCTTCGCGCCGACGGTCGACGCGATGGCGGCGGTGCCGACATTGATGATGACGGCGGTGCGCACGCCGGCCAGGATCACCGGGGCGGCCAGCGGCAACTCCACCCGGAACAGCACCTCCGCCGGTCCCATGCCCAGGCCGCGGGCGGAGTCCAGCACCGGGGCCGGAACGCCGTCCAGCCCGGCCACCGTGTTTTCCACCACCGGCAGCAGCGCGTAGAGCGTCAGCGCGATCAGCGCCGGTTCCGCCCCGAAGCCCATCACCGGCACCGCCAGCGCCAGCACCGCCACCGGAGGAAAGGTCTGGCCCATGGTGGCGACGGTTTCCAGCAGGCCGCGGAACTCCCGTCCCCAGGGGCGGGTGACGGCGATGCCGGCCCCGCCGCCGAGCAGGATCGCGGCAAGGCTTGAGATTCCGACAAGCGCCATGTGGTCGAGGGTCAGGCGGACGAAGCTCTCCGCCTCGTAGAGCGGTCGGTCCAGGCCGGGATAGAGTGTGGCGAACAGCGGCTTCAGCGAGGGCATGCCCAGCACCAGCGCCACCAGCGCCACCAGACCCAGCATCAGCCGGTCGGTCAGAAACGCGCGCGGGGCCATGCCGGCGACGGTCATGCCGTTCCACCCGTGTTGGGGCGCACGAGGTCGGACAGGTGCAGCACCCCGGCCGGCCGGCCGTCGCCGTCCACCACCGGCAGCCGTTCGGTGCCGCGGGCGACCATCTCCGACAGGGCGCGGTGCAGCGGGGTCTCGGCAGCCAGCGGTTCGCCGGCCGCGCTTTCCTGCCGGCGGGCGCGGTCGCCGACCGTCTCCACCGCCAGCCGCTTCAATCCCCATTCCTCGCGCCCGACGAGGTCGCGCACCAGCGGGCTGGCCGGGCGGGTCAGGATGTCGAGCGGGCTGGCGCATTGGATCAGCCGGCCATGGTCCATTACCGCGATGCTGTCACCCAGCAGCAATGCCTCGTCCATGTCGTGGGTGACGAAGACCACGGTGGTGCCGGTGCGGCGATGGATGGCCGACAGCTCCGTCTGCAGGCTGGCGCGGGTGATGGGATCGAGCGCGCTGAACGGCTCGTCCATCAACAGGATGCGCGGTTCCGCCGCCAGCGCGCGGGCGACGCCGACGCGCTGCTGCTGCCCGCCGGACAGCTGGTGCGGATAGGCGCCGCGGTAACGCCGGGGGTCGAGGTTCAGCAACTCCAGCAGTTCGGTCACCCGGTCGCGGATGCGCGCCTTGGGCCAGCCGAGCAGGCCGGGGACGGTGGCGATGTTGCGCTCCACCGTCCAGTGCGGGAACAGGCCGACCGACTGGATGACGTAGCCCATGCGCCGGCGAAGCTCCTCCGGCTTCAGCGAGGCGATGTCCTCGCCGTCGATGCGGATGGCGCCCTCGTCGGCGGGGATCAGCCGGTTGATCATCCGCAGCACCGTCGATTTGCCGGAGCCGGACGGCCCGATCAGCACGCGGAACTCGCCCTCGGCCACGGTGAAGGACACGGAATCGACCGCCGTCCAGGAGCCGAAGCGCTTGGTCACGCGCTCGAATTCGATCATGGCGCACTCCTTCCCGGCAGAACGCCGATGCGGTGGGTGGCGGCGGCGATGCCGATGGACAGCAGGGCGTCGGCCGCCACCGCCAGCAGAATGACGGGAACGGCCCCCAGCAGCACGAGGTCCAATGCGTTGGCGAAAAGCCCCTGGAACATGATGGCGCCCAAGCCGCCCGCGCCGATCAGCGCGGCGACCGCCGCCAGTCCGACCGCCTGGACCACGGTGATGCGCAGTCCCGACAGGAAGACCGGCAGCGCCAGCGGCAGGTCGACGCGCAGGAAGATCTGGCGCGGCGTCAGCCCCATGCCCCGCGCGGCCTCCCGCACCGGGGCGGGAACGCCGTCCAGCCCGACCGCGGCGTTGCGGACGATCGGCAGCAGCGAATAGAGCGTCAGCGCGATCACCGCAGGCAGCGGCCCGACCCCGCTGATCCCCGATCCCGGCAGCATGGCGCCGAGCGCGGCCAGCGGCGCCATCAACAATCCGAACAGGGCGATGGACGGCACAGTCTGCACCACGTTCAGGATCGGGAACACTGCGCGTCCGACCGCCTGCACCCGATGGGCGGCCACGCCCAGCGGCACGCCGATCAGCAGCGTCGGCGCCAGCGCCGCCGCCACCAGCATGGCGTGACGCAGCACGGCGTCGGCGAACACGTCCCGCCGATTGGCGTATTCCTTGAGGATCGACAGCGCGTCGAGATGGCCGGAAACCAGTTGAAGGGCCACCAGCCCGGCGATCGCCGCGCCGACCGCCATCCGGCCGACGGCGCCCAGCCCCAGCCGACGCGCGGCATCGACCGCCGCCAGCAGACCCGCCGCCGCCATCACCCAGAAGCCGGAGGCGAAGGAGGTCCGCGCCGCTGCCGACGCTCCCTGCGCCAGCGCCGCCGCCTGGGCACCCGCCAGCCAGACCAGCCCGGCCGTGAACAGCCCGCCGGCCGAGACGGTCAGGCCGAGGCCGAAGCGGCTGGGCCGCAGGAAGGGCGTCGCCAACAGGACCAGTCCCGGCAGCAGTGCCAAGGCCCCGGCCAAGCCCTGCACCGCGCTCCACAGCGGCACTGGGCGTCCGGACAGCAGACGGTTCGGCGCGAAGCCGAGGAACGGCAATGCGACGGCGCCGACCAGAGCGGCCAGCGCCATCAGCAGGGCGACGCGGTTGTGCAGGCGCAGGCGGCTGGTCACGTCGTCGGCTTACTTCAGGAAGCCCTTGGACTTCAGGTAGTCGGTGGCGACCTGCTTCTGGTCCTGCCCGTCCACCGAGATCTTGGCGTTCAAACCGCGCAGCGTTTCGGCATCCAGGCTGGCGAAGACCGGGTTCAGCAGGTCGGCGATCTTCGGGTGCGCCGCCAGCACCGAGGCGCGGACGGTCGGCGCCGGCTCATACACCATCTGCGCGCCCTTGGTATCGGCGAGGACGACAAGATCCAAGGCGGCGATGGCGCCGTCGGTGCCGTAGACCATGGCGGTGTTGACGCCGGAGGTCTGCTCCGCCGCCGCACGGATGGTCGCGGCGGTGTCGCCACCGGCCAGGATCAGCATCTGGTCGGGCTTCAACGTGAAGCCGTAGGTCTGCTGGAAGGAGGGTAGGGCCGCCGGGCTTTCCACGAACTCGGCGGAGGCTGCGACCTTCGCCTTGCCGCCGCCGGAGACCCACTTGGCGAAATCCTCCATCGTCTTCAGCTTGTTGGCGTCGGCCACGTCATGGCGCACGGCCAGCGCCCAGGTGTTGTTGGCGGGGGCCGGCTTCAGCCAGACGATGTCGTTCTTCTCCTTGTCGAGCTGCCGGACCTTGTCATAGCCGGCGCCGGCCTTCTTCCAGACCGGATCGCTGTCGATGTTGAAGAAGAAGGCGCCGTTGCCGGTGTATTCGGGATAGATATCGATCTCGCCGGACAGCAGCGCGCCACGCACGATCTTGGTCGGACCCAGCTGAATCTTGTTTTCCGTCGGGATGCCGTTGGACTGGAGCACCTGAAGGATCATGGTGCCGAGCAGTCCGCTTTCCGCATCCAGCTTCGACCCGACGCGGACCGCGTCCGCCGCCTGCGCCGTACCGGTGACCAGCCCGAATGCCAGCACCGCCGCCCCCATGATGGCGCGGCCCTTGTTGAAGATCGTGAACACCCCTGAACCTCCCCCTGAAAGTATTGGGGAAAGGATGGGTGACGGCGCCGCTTACGGCAAGCCGCGCTTTTCGTCTGTCCGATCCCGGATATGCGTTTCAGCCTATTCCCCAGAGGAACTTCCCATTGCCGGAGACTGTTGAGCGGGAAATCGCAACAGGAGAACCCGATGTCCCAGGGCGACAAGGACAAATACACCGAAAAGCAGAAGCGCAAGGCCGAGCATATCGAGGAAGGTTACGAGAAGCGCGGCGTCTCCCAGGAGGAGGCGGAACGGCGCGCCTGGGCGACCGTCAACAAGCAGGACGGCGGCGGCAAGAAGGGGGGATCGGGCGACGGGGCCTGAACTGCCGCCACCCGACCGGCTTCGGCGGGTTACAGGCTCTCGATGATCCCGGCGGTGGTGGTCACCTCGCAGAATTCATAGCGCAGCGTGGCGACATGGACGGCGTGGACCTGCTCCGCCGGGATCGTTCCGCCCTGGCCGTCCGGCAGCTCGAAGCAATCGCAGGCGTCGCTGACCAGCGTGATCGGCCATCCCAGATTTGCGCCGGTGCGGATCGTGGTCGAAACGCACATGTCGGTCGAGATGCCGAACACCACCAGCCGTTCGATGCCGAGCCGGCGCAGCCGCAAATCCAGGTCGGTGCCGATGAAAGCCGAATTGACGCTCTTGCTGACCACCGCTTCGCCGTCCAGCGGCTCGAATCCCTCGCGGAAGCGGTTGCCGGGCTGGCCAACGCGAAGGGTGGAGGCCGGCTCCGCCGAATCGTGACGCACATGGATCACCGGTCGGCCGCTGCGCCGCCATGCTTGAAGAAGGTGCAGGGCGTTATGGTCGGCCGCACGGTTCCAACGCCGCGGCCAGGACGGCTCATCGAAGGCGCGCTGCATATCCACCAGCAGAAGAAGGGAGGCGTCCGGAAGCAAGGTCATTGGATACTCCGTTCAAATCGTCCATGGTCCCTGTCCGCTAAGTTCCGCCGAAAGGCGGCCGGTTGCAGCCCGGCAAGATGCCGGCCGACCGGCATTTCGCCGCCGGGCGAGGGTGTGGGGGTGTGGGGGCGGGGATGGACGAGAAGGACAGGCTTCTGCTGGCGGCCTTGCGCAAGGATGCCCGCCGCACGCTGGTGGCGCTGGCCCGCGACGTCGGGCTGTCGCGCAGCGCCACCCAGGAACGGTTGGACCGGCTGCTGAAGTCGGGCGTCATCCGGGGCTTCACGACGGTCGAGGATGGCCCGGCCGCCGACGGTGTGGCCGCCTATTTCCTGCTGCGCCACGAGCCTGGGCGGAGCTGTGCCCAACTGGTTCCCAAGTTGCGGCGGATCCCCGGCATCGTCGCGATGGATGCGGTGGCCGGGGCCATCGATCTGGTCATCCGGGCGGAGGCGCCCGACATCCGCGGAATCGAGGTGATCCGCGCCGCCATCGCCGGACTGCCCGGCGTCGCCGACGTGACGACGCAGATGGTGCTCGAACGTTTCGTATAGAGACCGAAGGTCAGGCGCCGCGATATGTCCAATCGCTGTCCAGCGCCGCGGCGTCGCGGTCGCGCAGCACCGCCACGTCGGCATGGGCGGGCGACAGCTCGCACACCGGGTCGGTGGCATCCGCGCTGCCCGCCAGCGCCAATGCCTGACAGCGGCAGCCGCCCCAATCCTCTTCCTTATGGTCGCAGGATTGGCAGGGCTCCGGCATCCAGTCGGTGCCGCGGTAACGGGTGAAGGCCGGGCCGTCGCGCCAGATGTCGGACAGGCTGCGGTCGTGCACCGTCTCGAACTCCATCCCCGGAATCGTCTCCGCCGCGTGGCAGGGCAGGACCCGGCCGCGCGGGTTCACGTTCATGAAGCGGCGCGCCCAGCCGCCCATGCAGCTTTTCGGCCGGCGGGCGTAATAATCGGGCACGACGTAATCGACCACGATCCGCCCGGCCAGTTCCGGCAGGCGGGCGCGCACCGCGGCGTCCATCGCCAGCAGTTGCTCGCGCGACGGCATCAGCGCCGCGCGGTTGGCGAGCGCCCAGCCGTAATACTGCACGTTGGCGATTTCGATCCGCCCGGCGCCGAGATCCATCGCCAGATCGATGACGTCGTTCACCCGGTCGATGTTGTGGCGATGCAGCACCGCATTGATGGTCAGCGCCAGACCCTGCCGGACCACCGCCCGCGCAACCTCCAGCTTCTTCACATGGCCGCCCTTGAAGCCGCCGACGCGGTCGGCCGCGGCGGCCTCCGCATCCTGCAGGCTGATCTGCACATGCTGAAGCCCGGCCCGCTGCAACCGCTCCAGCCGCGGCTGGTCGAGCAGCACGGCCGAGGTGATGAGGTTGCTGTAGAGCCCGATCTCCGTCGCGTGGGCGACCAGCTCTTCCAGATCCTTGCGGACGCAGGGCTCTCCGCCGGAGAAATGGACCTGCAGGGCGCCGACGTCGGCCGCCTCCTCCAGTACGCGCTTCCAGGTGGCGGTGTCCAGCTCGGCGCTGGCGGGGTCGAGCGCCACCGGGTTGGAGCAATAGGGGCAGCGCAGCGGGCAGCGGTGCGTCAGCTCCATCAGCACGGCGAAGGGCGGGGCCGGTTCGGCATTGGAAGCGGCGGCGAAGGCGGGCAGGGCGCAGCTCATTGAACGGTCCTCCTGGGGACGCATCTCATGCGACGACATAGCCCTTGTTGCGCAGGTCGGTCAGCATCTCCAGCACGTCGGCGGCGACCTCGGTGCGCGGGGCATCATATTCCACGGTCAGCCGGTCGATGCCGGCGGCCACGTCGGCGATCTCCGGCCCGATGCAGGCGCGGACAATCGCCAGCGCCATCTCGTCCAGCACCAGAAGCCGTTCCGGCCCCATCAGCATCCACTGGTCGCGGCGGCGATCGTTGCGCAGCATGACGCCGGGCGCCAGCCGCAGCCGGTCGGTCTCGGCGATGTGGGGGGCGATCGCGTTCACCGGCTGTACCGCGTCGGTTCCATGTCCGCCGGCACGAAGGCGCCGGGCGGGATCAGGTTGGGGGTGACATAGGCATGGTGCAGGGCGTCCAGCTGCGCCCACAGCAACTCCGTCTTGAAGCGCAGGGCGCGCATGGATTGCCGCTGCTGCTCCGCCGTCCTGGCGTTGGTCAGCACATAGTCCAGCCCGAACTCCACGTCGCGCGGCGCCTCGTCCAGCCGCTTGCGGAAGTAGGACAGGGTGCTGTCGTTGGCGAAGGCATAGTTCTGCTCGAATCCGGCGATGCGCTCGCGGTGGATCGACGGCGCGAACAGCTCGGTCAGCGAGGACGCCACCGCCTCCAGCAGGGAATGGTCGCGGACGAAGTTGACATAGGCGGCGACCGCGAAGCGGGTGGCGGGCAGAATGCCTTCCAGCGACTTCACATAGTCGCGATCCAGCCCCAGCCCGTCGGTCAGCCGCAGCCAGCGTTCGATTCCGCCGACCTTCGTCTCGTCCAGCTCGCCGGTCTGGGTCAGCCCGTCATGGTCCAGCACGCGCTGCATCCAGGCGCGGCGCATTGCCTGGTCGTCCATGCGCGACATGATGGTCAGATCCTTGCGCGGGATCGACACCTGATAATAGAAGCGGTTCAGCGCCCAGGCCTGGATCTGCCCCTTCTGCAGCTTGCCGCCGTGCAGAAGCTGATGGAACGGGTGGAGGTCGTGATACTGCCGCTCGCCGATGGCATAGAGGGCGGCGCGGAACTGCTCACGGGACATCAATTCGGTCATAGGGTCAGCTCCAGCCCATCATGGGCGATGCGCCAGCCGGCCGCCTCGGCCTCCGCCCGTTCGGGCGAATCCTCCAGCAGGGCGGGGTTCGTATTGTTGATGTGGATGTAGATCTTGCGGGCCACGTTCAGCGGCGCGAAGGCGGCCATGCTGCCAGCATGTCCCGACATCGGCATATGGCCCATCCGCGCCGCCGTCTTGATGCCGGTGCCGCTGCGGATCATCTCGTCGTCGGTCCAGGTGGTGCCGTCGAACAGCACCAGCGGCGCACCGAACAACCGGTCGGCCAGCCAGCCCGGCATCCCGGCGCAGCCGGGGATGTAGAAGAAGCCGTCGCTGGAGCCGTCGGTCGGTCGGATGCGCAGCGCCACCGTATCCTCGGCGACCGAGCCGAAGCCGGGGCCGGCCGATGCATCCTCCAGATAGAGCGCCACCTTGCCCGGCACCGCGAAGGCCTCCACCTCCAGCCCCAGCGGCCGGCCATCGGCGCCGGCGGGCTGGAAGGGCTGGCCCAGCGCCATCGGCCGGCGGGCGACCAGCTCCGGGTTCAGCACATTGAAGACGCTGTTGGCAGCCAGCACACCATGGACGCGCGGCGTGGCATAGACGGCGAAGGGGTGGGATTCGCGCAGAGTCAGAAGCCCCGCGACATGGTCGATGTCGGCGTTGGTCAGCAGGGCCGCGCTGATCGGATTGCCGCGCAAGGCGCCTTGGGGATGAAGCTGCGGGTTGGCGAGCAGCTGCGCGCCGAGGTCGGGCGAGGCGTTCAGCAGAAGCCAGCGTTCGCCGTCCGCGGTGACCGCCAGCGACGATTGGGTGCGCGGCTTCGCCGCCGGGTCGCCGGAACGGGCACGGCGGCATCCCTCGCAGGCGCAGTTCCATTGCGGGAAGCCCCCGCCGGCCGCCGAACCGAGTACGAGAATCTTCATGGCCACCGTCTTATGCACGGTCCTGAGAGAAAGGGCCTGGGAGAGAAGGGCCGGGGAAGAGGATGTCACGCCGTCCTTCCCCGGATCCCGATTGTCCGGCTTACAGGCCGGCGCAGGCGTAGGCGTTGATTTCGGTGCCGACGGCGATCTCGGTGGTCTTCGGTTTGCGCCAGGTCTTCATCGCGTGATACTCCTGCTTGCTGACTGTTGCTGACCATGATGGTTGGCAAGGTGAAGAGTAGCGGTCCGGGGCGACCGACCGCCATGCTACCATGGTGTAATCCGCCACCTCTTTCGGCGTCGGACCACCCCCGGCGTCAGGGAGCGGCAGCGGCCGGCGGCGGCAGCGGATGTGCCTCCTCCGTCGGCAGACCGGCTTCCATCCAGCCGTCGATGCCCGTCGGGTACCAATGGACTCGGGCATACCCAAGCAACACCGCGCGCTTTGCCGCGTTCCACGAAAGCCAGCAATCGGACAGGCAGTAGAACAAAAGATCACGCGCCCGGTCGCCGCCGGTCAGCCGATCCAGATGGGATTCGAACCAGCCGAGCGTCGCGGAATCCGGCGCGCCGACGCCGACATTGGGCAGCCAGACGCTGCCGGGGATCTGGCGGTAGGGCTTGGATTGCAGCCAGGGACCGCCGGGGAGCGTGCTGCGCTCCAGTCGCTGGACGAAGATCGGGATGACGCGGCCTTGCGACAGCAGGGACTGCACGGCCGGGGTGTCGACCGTATCGGCTCCGGCGACGCCGTCCGGCGTGGGGGAGCGGTAGTCGGACAGACGGTAGCCTTCCGGCTGCGGCACACCGGCGGCGAGGGCGGGGGTGGCGAGTGCGAGGGTGAGGGCGACGAGGAGAGTGGTTAATTTCAGGATGTTCTTTCCCCTCATCAAGCCAGTCCGGAGCGCTGACAGCAGCACAAGCCCCTCACCGCCGGTCGGCCAGAACGCGGTTGGCGATCACCACCGCCTGGGTGCGGCTGTAGACCTTCAGCTTCTGCAGGATGGCGGAGACATGGGCCTTCACCGTCGTCTCGGTGATGCTGAGGTCGAAGGCGATTTCCTTGTTCAGCTTGCCGGTGCCCAGCAATTCCAGCACCCGCAACTGCTGCGCCGTCAGCGTGGAGATGCGGCGCGCGATCTCCGCGGTTTCGGCATCTTCCAGATCCTCGGCGGCGTCCTCGTCTGTGGCGGAGGGCGGAACATAGAGTTCACCGTTCAGCACCTGCCGCAGCGCCGCGGCGATGGCGTCGCGCGGGGTCGATTTGGGGATGAAGCCGGCGGCCCCGCTCTCCATCGCCTCGCGCACCCAGCGGCGCTCCTCATGGGCGGAGACGACGACGACCGGAGTGGCCGGAAAGCGCTGGCGCAAGGTGCGCAGCCCGACCAGCCCGTTCATTCCCGGCATGTTGACGTCAAGTAGAACGAGGTCCAGATCGCCCCGCTCCTCCAGCGCCTGCATAACGCTTTCGAGCCGGTCCGCCTCCATCACGTCGGTGGCCTGACAGGAATAAAGCACCGCGCTGCGCAACGCATCGCGCACCATCGGATGGTCATCGGCAATCAGGATCCGGGTCATGGCCTGCGGTTCCTTGCACAGCGGCGGATGGAACGAACTGCGGGAAGGCTTCCCGCATCCATTGTGTCAGACGAAAATGGGGAGGCGCAACATAGCGAATGGCGCCAATTGTTTTGTGCGCGAACATGTCGCACTGTCATCGGACGTACCCCCATCGTCTGGATCCTGCCGTCATTCCTCGTGCACGGTTTCCAGCCAGGAGCGGATCGACCACAGAGCCTCCTGGCCCAGCGCCTCGCCGAACTTCGGCATATAGGTCACGCCGTTGCGGATCGAGCCGTTGGTGACACGCTCCTTGAACCACTCGTCGCCGCCGTCGCCCTTTTCCAGATAGCGCAGGTCGGGAGCGATGCCGCCGGACACCGCACCCAGGCCGTGGCAGCGCGCGCAGTTCTGGTTGAAGGCCGACGCGCCGATCTCGATGGCCCGCTCGTTGCCGCGATAGGGATTGCTGTCCCGCCAGGTCTCGCCCAGCTTCTCCAGCCCCGTGGTGTCGACCGGCTGCGGGGTGACATCGCCATGGGCGAAGACCGGACCGGCGAGGCCTGCCGCCAGCAAGCCGGCAAGAGCAAAGGGCGCCAGACGGCGGCGGGGTTTGGGCGGCGTGGCGGACCTGTGCGTCATCTCTGCGTCCTCTTCCTGCATCCGTCTTTCGGCTCCCGCTTGTCGTCCCGCCGCTGATCCCGGTTTCGCGGGTGCGCTGGACGGTTGCCGGTTCTGATTGCGGCCGAGGATAGCAATCGTTCGTTCGCGTAATTATTCGACGATGGTACAAGAGCGGCCTGCGCGGCCACGCTTACGCCATCGCGTCTTGATCGATGGTCGGATGACGCATACGGCACGCCGCTGGCCGGGGGTCGCGATGTCCGCGGTCGTCAGGGCCACTGTCGTCAGGTCAGCGGCGGCAGCCGTCCGGCATTGATCGCCGCCTTCACCTTGGCCAGCTGCCGCACCGCCGGGTCACCCAGCCGCAACGCCACGCCGGTCGACAGCACGTCGATCAGCGTCAGATGCACCAGCCGCGAAGCCATCGGGGTGTACATCTCGGTGTCTTCCACCGGCTGGCTGGCGATGACTACGCTCGCCATCGCCGCCAGCGGAGAGCGCGGCGCGGTGATCGCCACCACGGCAGTGCCCTGCGCCCGCGCCGCCGCCGCCAGCTCGTTGATCGTCCCGCTGCGCCCGGTGTTGGACAGCGCCAGCAGCACCCCGCCGGCCGCCATATTGACCAGCAGCATGCGCGCCAGCACCGGGTCGGCGCAGGGTTGGGCGTCGGCGCCGAAACGCAGCAGCTTGTGCGCCGCGTCCTGGGCCAGCGCGCTGGACCCGCCGGTGCCGACGCACAGCACGCGCGGCGCATCCGCCAGCAGCGCGATGGCCCGCTCCAGCGCCCAATCGTCGAGTGCGGCGGACGCAGCGGTCAAGGCGGCTGCACTCGATGAAAAAATTTTTCGCGCCAGCGTGCCGACATCGTCGTCCGCTGCCACATCCTGGCTGACATAGGGGGTGCCGCCGCGAACCTCGCCGCGGAGCGCATCGCGGGCCTGGGATTCGGCGAGCCGCAGCTTGAAATCAGGGAAGCCGCCGCAACCGACGCTGCGGCAGAACCGCACGACCGTCGCCTCGCTGACCTCGGCCGCCTGAGCCAGCGAGGTGACGTTGAGGTCGAGCACCCGTCGCGGATCGCTGAGAACCAGATCGGCGATCTGCCCCTCCGACCGTTTCAGGTCGCCCCGCAGCCGGCGAACCTCATCCAATATGTCCATTGGTGCAGGATTGGCGGCTGGGCTGTTGACCGGGGGTGCCATGACGTAAAGTAAACTCCCTGGATAGGGCGGACCTGCTGGTGGCCGGACAGGCGCGGTGCGGCAAGGAGCGCTCCTGTCACTATGAAGAAATTTGCCGTGTATGGCGAGAAATCCAGCTGCCTCACCCCATATATGAAAAAAATTTTCTTCACAGCCTGCTGCCCCTGGCGTATGGTCCGTTCCGGAAATCATCGCCTCCCACAAACGGTCGAGACGCGATCATGAGCAAGCCCGCCCCCCTGAATTCTGTCGTCGCCCGCGTGACGGAGCGCATCGCCGAGCGTAGCCGCGACCGCCGTGCCGCCTATCTGGCGCGGCTGGAGAGCGCCGGCGGGAAGCCGCGCCGCCACCGCCTGGGCTGCGCCAACCTCGCCCACTCCTTCGCGGCCTGCGGGGCGAACGACAAGGCGGCGCTGCGCGGCGAGACCCAGCCGTCGATCGGCATCGTCACCGCCTACAACGACATGCTCTCGGCCCATCAGCCCTACGAGCGCTATCCCGCCATGATCCGTGAGTCGGTGCGCGCGGCCGGCGGCGTGGCGCAGGTCGCCGGCGGCGTGCCCGCCATGTGCGACGGCGTCACCCAGGGTTACGAGGGGATGGAACTGTCGCTGTTCAGCCGCGACGTGATCGCCCTGGCGACCGGCGTCGCGCTGTCCCACGCCACCTTCGACGGTGTGCTGTGCCTGGGCATCTGCGACAAGATCGTTCCCGGCCTGATGATCGGCTCGCTCGCCTTCGGCCATCTGCCGACGATCTTCGTGCCTGCCGGCCCGATGCCGTCCGGCCTGTCGAACTCCGACAAAGCCAAGGCGCGCCAGCTCTACGCCCAGGGCAAGGTCGGCCGCGAGGAATTGCTGGAGGCCGAGTCCCAGTCCTACCACGCGCCCGGCACCTGCACCTTCTACGGCACCGCCAACACCAACCAGATGCTGATGGAGATCATGGGCCTGCACCTGCCGGGCGCCAGCTTCGTCAACCCCAACACGCCGCTGCGCGACATGTTGACCGATGCGGCGGCCCGCCGGGTGGTGGCGATGACCACGCCCGGCGCCGGCATCCCCATCGGCCGCATCGTCGATGAGCGCGCGCTGGTCAACGGCATCGTCGGGCTGCTCGCGACCGGCGGCTCGACCAACCACACCCTGCACATCCCGGCCATCGCCGCCGCCGCCGGCATCGAGCTGAACTGGGAGGATTTTGCGGAACTGTCGGCGGTCGTCCCGCTGCTGGCCCGCGTCTACCCCAACGGCACCGCCGACGTGAACCGCTTCCATCAAGCCGGCGGCATGCCTTTCATCATCGGTCAGCTGATCGATGCGGGCCTCGTCCACACCGACATCTCGACCATCTACGGGGAAGGCGGACTGGAGCCCTATCGCACCATGCCCGAACTGGACGAGGGCGGTGCCCTGTCCTGGACCCGCGCGGCCACCGACCAGAGCGGCGACCCGTCCGTCGTCGCCACCACCGCGGCTCCTTTCGCGGCGGAAGGCGGCCTGCGCGTCCTGACCGGCAATCTCGGCCGCGGCGTCATCAAGATCTCGGCGGTCAAGCCGGAGCATCGGCTCGTCGAGGCACCGGCCCGCGTCTTCGACAATCAGGAGGCCGTACAGGCCGCCTTCCGTGCCGGCGAACTCGACCGCGACGTGATCGTCGTCGTCCGCTACCAGGGTCCCGGCGCCAACGGCATGCCGGAGCTGCACAAGCTGACGCCGCCGCTGGGCGTGCTGCAGGACAAGGGCTTCAAGGTCGCGCTGGTGACCGACGGCCGCATGTCCGGCGCGTCGGGCAAGGTGCCGGCCGCGATCCACGTCACGCCGGAGGTGAAGGGCGGCGGTCCGCTCGGCCGCGTGCGCGACGGCGATATCCTGCGGCTGGATGCGGAGGCCGGGACTCTGAATGCCCTGGTCGATGCCGCCGAGTGGGAAAGCCGCGGCGCTCCCCCGCCGCCGAGCGAGGATGCCTCCCACGGCTGCGGGCGGGACTTGTTCTCCCTGTTCCGCAACAATGCCGGCCCGGCGGAGAGCGGCGCGTCCGTCCTCAACCTGCTGGGCTGAATCCTGCCGGGCCGACCTGGCGGGACAAAATCCTGGAACCTTGGGCCGGCATCGGGCCATGCCGGCCCGCATTGTGACCGGCCCATCCCTGTGGCACCATGACGCACGGGCTGATCCAAGGCACCGTGCCATCGACGTCGAGAGGTCCGAAGATGCCCCCGCGCTCCACCGTCGCAGCCCCCGCACTGCCTCCCTTCGACTATACGGTGTTCGGCGGCACCGGCGATTTGGCCCTGCGTAAGCTGCTGCCGGCGCTTTATCTGCGCGACAAGGCGGGGCAGGTGGCCGACGGCAGCCGCATTATCGGCGTCTCGCGCAGCCCGCTCGCACCGTCGGACTACCGCGCCAAGGCGGAGG
>CBIHQY010000026.1:0-88113 GCA_966212305.1 uncultured Azospirillum sp. | reverse complement strand
CGAGAATCCTCCCCACGCTCCCCCCTCACCCTAACCCTCTCCCCGGGGGGGAGAGGGGATTCCGCCGTGGGTGCGAGATCGATGGATGCTGCGTTCGCCGTGCCAACGGGATTCAAAGCATTGGCAATCGCGGCCACACTGGGCGTGCTGACAGACGGTACAACCTCCGGCGGCGCAGTCGCGACAACCACCTCCGGCGTTCCCTCCACCGCCCCATCCTCCGGCGCCCCCGGCTTAACCCCGGGAACCGGCGGCCCGCCGACATCGACGATCAGGGTCCGGCGCTCCATGACGCTCGCCACCCGCGCCCCGCAGGGCA
Organism: uncultured Azospirillum sp.; assembly: GCA_966212305.1. Classification (GTDB taxonomy): domain Bacteria; phylum Pseudomonadota; class Alphaproteobacteria; order Azospirillales; family Azospirillaceae; genus Azospirillum. The sequence goes on along the minus strand of CBIHQY010000026.1, from coordinate 87,794 downwards.
CCGTCGCGGTCAGGCTGCGTCCTCCATCAGCCGTCACGAAGTCCGACAGCCGGCGGGAGAAGCTGTCGCGCAAACTCGCCAGCGGCCAGCGCAGCGGATCGGGCACGCTGATGCGCAACACGCAGCCATCAACGACCGCCACCGGCGCCATGTCCTTCGGCAAGGACAGCACCAGCCGCGAATAGTCGCCATGGTCGCCCAGCTGCGCGCGGACGGTCGCGGCCTGCGCCGTCCCCGACAGCAGGGCGAGAACCAGCGTCGAACCAAGCGTCAGTGCGGTATCCGGGCGCCGTCTCATCACAGTCGTCTCGCATTTTATCGAAATGATTGCCAAACCTGCTCCAAGTCCGGCAAGGCATCGGCCGGAACGGCCCAGGTTGAAACCCGGCTTTAAACTGCCTCGTCCAGATTAAGGCGGAGTTCAAAACCGGAGTGTTCGGCGATGGAGAACCAGCTTTACATCGGACTGTCGCGCCAGATGGCGCTGCGGCGGCAGCTGGACGTCGTGGCGAACAACGTCGCCAATATGAATACGGTCGGTTTCCGTGGCGAACGCACCCTGTTCGAAGCGGCGATGGAGGCCGGCGGGCGCAAGCCGACCGACCGCATCGCCTTCACCATCGATCGCTCCACCTATACGGATCTGCGCGCCGGCGCCTTCACCGAAACCGGCAACCCCTATGACGTGGCGCTGGACGGCGACGGCTTCCTGTCGGTGCAGACGCCGGACGGCGTGCGCTACACCCGCGACGGCCGGCTGCGCCGCGATGCCGACGGCACACTGGTCGGCCCCAACGGCCACCCGGTGCTGGACGACGGCCGCCGGCCCATCGCCATCCCGTCCGACGCCAGCAAGATCAGCATCGGCTCCGACGGCCTGCTGTCGGCCGACGGCAACGTGATCGCCCGCATCGCCGTCTCGCGCTTCGACAATCCGCAGGCGCTGAAGCAGACCGGCGACCTGCTGTTCGAACCGGCGGACGGCATGCAGGCGCGCCCCGCCCCCGACACCCGTCTGGTGGAAGGCAAGGTCGAGCGCTCCAACGTGCAGGGCATCGTCGAGATCGGCCGGATGATGGACCTGACCCGCGATTATCAGGCGGTGACCAAGATGGTGGACGATGGGCAGGATCTTCTGCGCTCCGCCATCAACCGCCTCGGCAAATCCTCTTAAAGTCCCGAAGGGAGAGTCCGTCCATGCGCGTGCTCAGCATCGCGTCCACCGGCATGATGGCCCAGCAGATGAACGTCGAGGTCATCTCCAACAACATCGCCAACATCAACACCACGGCCTTCAAGCGCTCGCGCGCCGAATTCCAGGACCTGATGTATCAGGCGGAGCGCCGGCAGGGCAGCCAATCCACCGATTCGGGCACCATCGTGCCGACCGGCGTCGAGGTGGGACTGGGCGTGCGGCCGACCTCGGTCAACCGCATCAACACCACCGGCAACCTGACCTCCACCGGCAACGAGCTGGATCTGGCGATCGAGGGGCGCGGCTATTTCAACGTGACCCAGCCCGGCGGCGAGACCGTCTACACCCGCGCCGGCAGCTTCAAACTGTCGCCGGAGGGCACCATCGTCACCGCCGACGGCTTCACCGTCGCCCCCGGCATCACCGTGCCGCAGGGCACGCGCGAGGTGGTCATCAACCGCTCCGGCGAGGTGCTGGCCTATGTCGACGGCAAGGCCCAGCCGGTCAACCAGGGCCAGCTGGCGATGACGGTGTTCGTCAACGACAGCGGGCTGGAGGCGCTGGGCGACAATTTGTTCCGCGCCACCCCGGCGTCGGGCGAACCGCAGGAGGGCCTGGCCGGACAGGCCGGTTTCGGCACCATCCGCCAGAAGTATCTGGAATCCTCCAACGTCAACGTCGTGCAGGAAATCACCGAGCTGATTTCCGCCCAGCGCGCCTACGAGATGAACGCCAAGGTGATCGAGGCCGGCGACCAGATGGCCTCCACCATGACCAACATGCGGTGACGATTGTGCCGCGAACCCTCCGCCAATCACTGTCGGGCCTCTTGCTCGGGACCATGCTGGCGCTTCCACTCCCGGCCGCCGCCGGACCGGTCGAGACGCGGCTGGCGGAGGAACTGCTGGCCTCGCTCGGTCCCTCGGTTCCGCCGGACGCCCAGGTGGCGCTGACGCTGGGCCGCCCCTTCGACGGGCCGGTGGATGCCGTGCGCGACATCGGTCTCGACCCCCGCACCGGCATCTTCCAGGCCCGCATCCTCAGCGGCGGTCATGTCGTGGAGTTGAGCGGGCGGGCCGACGTCGAGGTGACGATGCCGGTGCCGGTCCGCCGCATCCGGCCGGGCGAGATCATCGAGGCGTCCGACCTGACCACCATTCGCCTGTCGCTCGACCGCGCCGGTGCCGGCTTCATCGCCTCGGCCGATTCGCTGATCGGCCAGTCGCCGCGTCGCCAGCTTTCCACCGGGCGGCTGGTGCAGGTCGGCTCGGTCGGCGCCCCCATCGTCGTCCAGCGCAACCGGCCGGTGACGCTGGTTTACGAGGATGGCGCGCTGATCCTGGCGGCGCGCGGGCGTGCGTTGCAGGAGGGCGGCGTCGGCGACTCCGTCCGCGTCATGAACATCGCCAGCAGCACCGTCGTCACCGGCACCGTCACCGGGGCCGAGACCGTTTCGGTGAGCGGCCCGCGCGTGCCGCAAGCAGCACGGCCTTAATCTCAGCAAGGGAGCTTCCCAGATGCGCACCGCGCTCGTCCCCATCCTGCTGCTGTCGCTTGGCGCCAGCGGCTGCGCGCGGCTGGCCGACATCGGCAGCGCTCCCGCCCTGTCGGAGATTTCCAACCCGGCGCTGCAGCCGGAAGCCCGCGTGATCTCGCTGCCGATGCCGCGACCCTCGACGGCCGAGCAGATCCCAAGCTCGCTGTGGCGCACCGGATCGCGCGACTTCTTCCGCGATCCCCGCGCCAAGGCGGTCGGCGACCTGCTGACCGTGGTCATCGACATTTCCGACCAGGCGCAGCTGCGCAACAGCACCCAGCGCGGGCGCACCAACAACGAGAAGGCCGGCCTGCCCAACTTCTTCGGGCTGGAAAGCCGCCTTCCCGCCGTGCTGCCCGACGCAGTCGACCCGTCCAGTCTGGTCGATCTCGACAGCTCCAGCACGTCGAGCGGCAACGGCACCATCCAGCGCAACGAACGCATCGCCATGCGCGTCGCCGCCGTGGTGACCCAGGTGCTGCCCAACGGCAACTTCGTCATCGCCGGCCGGCAGGAGGTGCGGGTGAACTACGAACTGCGCGAGATGCGCATCGCCGGCGTCATCCGCCCCGAGGACATCAGCAACGCCAACACCATCGAATACGACAAGATCGCCGAGGCGCGCATCACCTATGGCGGCCGCGGCCAGATCACCGACGTTCAGCAGCCGCGCTACGGCCAGCAGGTGCTGGACGTGATTCTACCCTTCTGATGCCTCTGCCTGCCCGGGAATCCGCGCCATGAAAGCCGTCCTGCTGTTCGCCGTCGCCGCGGCCCTCGCCTTCGGCGGCGGCTACGGCTTCGGCCGCATCGAGGCCCCGCAAGACTCCGCCCCCGCCGCTCCCGCCGAACCAACCGTCGGCGGCCCCTATTACGTCGAGGCGGGCCAGTTGGTGGTGCCGATGCTGGAGCGCGGGCGGACCATCGCCTTCATCCTGACCCAGGTCACGCTGGAGGCGTCCAGCGCCGACGACGCGCTTCTGGTCCGCCGCCGTCTGCCGCACGCCCGCAGCGCCATGCTGGAGTCCCTGTTCGACCTCGCCGGCCACGGCCGCTTCAACGGCCCGGCGGTCGATCCGCAAGGCGTCGCCACCGCGCTCCTGGCCGGCGCCAACGGCTCCTTCGGCCGGGAAAACGTCCAGCCGATCCGCGCCGTGCTGATCGACCGCCTGCTGCGCCAGGACAACACGCGCTTGTGATCATGCCCTCTCCCACCCGGAAGAGTCCCCTCTCCCCCCCGGGGAGAGGGTTAGGGTGAGGGGGTCGCGTGGCGAGGATCTTCAAGCATCGCGAACTCCCCGATTCCCACCGAATCCACGCAGTGCATCCCCCTCACCCCGACCCTCTCCCCGGGGGGAGAGGGGGGGAATCCCCAGAGTGGAAGAGGGCATGCCACACCTCACGACGCCGACAGCACCGCGCCCGAATCCACTGTGGCGCCGTTCTTCAGCACGAACTTGCTGGCGCCGTCGACGCTGCGCACCTCGGCCACCGTGTCGGTGACGACGGTGGCGGTGTTCAGCGCCTTGCCGTCCTTGTCCTTCGCCGTCACCCGCAGCGTATAGACGCCGTCCGGCGCGGTGCCGCCGCTCGCCGTCCTGCCGGTCCAGTCGAAGACCTGCCGGCCCGTCTTCAGCGAACCGGGGCTGCTGTAGACGACGCTGCCGGCGCTGCTCAGCACTTCCAGCTTCACGCTGGCCGGCGTGCCGTCGACCGTGTAGGCGGCCTGCGCCTTGCCGTCGGACAGCGACAGCTGGTCGGACGCCACCTCCACCTTGCGGCCGAGCAGGGCCATGTCCATGCGCATGCCGCTGCTCTTCAGCGTGTCCAGCACCTTGCCCAGCGTGTCGTTGGAGCGCATCGACTGCTCCACCGTCGACAGCTGCGCCAACTGGGTCATGAACTGGGTCGCGTCCATCGGCGCCAGCGGGTCCTGGTTGCGCAGCTGGGCGGTCAGCAGTTTCAGGAAGGATTCGTAATCGACGGTGGGCTTCTTGGTCTCTTCGGTGGCAGCCGCCGCATTCGTCTTCGCGGCGGTCATCAGGCCGGTGCTGGGCGTTGTGGTCATGGCGGGAAAGTCTTTCCTGTTCAGACGGTGACGTCGACCAGCCCGTCGATCGGGCGCAACAGCCGGTCGGTCACGGATTCGGAGGCGGGTTCGGGAACGACCCCGGCCTGCACGCGCCAGCCGCCGGCGCTGCCGTCCCGGTCGGGAGCGGCGAAGCCGCGCGACTGCCCGTCGCCCTGAAGCGAGAACTGAAGGTTGGCACTGTCGAGCGACAGCCCGGCATCGCCGAGCGCGCGTTCCAACTGGGTCAGGTCGCGCCGCAGCAGGGCCAGCGTGTCGGCCTGTTCGGCCTGGACGGTCAGCGAGACCTTGCCGTCGCTGACGTCGGCGACGACGCGGATGCGGCCAAGCTCCGCCGGGGCGAGGTCGATGTGGAACTCGCCGCCGCCGCTCTCCGCCACGCGGACCAGCGGAGCGGCCAGCTGCGCCATCGCCGGACTGTGCGCGGTTGCGGCCCGGCCGGACGCGGCGGCGGCGGCATAGTGGGTGGCCGCCTGGGCCGGCAGCGTCGGCACCGCCTCGAAGCCGGTGGCCGCCGCATCGCCACTGCCCGCGCTCGGCGGAGCGGAGAAGGGCGGGGCGGGGTCGCGGGCGGAAAAAGCCGGAGCGGCATCGGGAGCCGGCTGTCCGGGCTGTGGGGATTGAGGGGCGGCAGGCGCGCCGGCGGCCTGTTCGGCCTTCCCGGCGGCGGCGCCCTGACGGCCGGCGCCATGCGCACCGCGAACCGCGATACGGGGATCGCTGCTTTCGTCGCGCCGGCTCTCGCGTCCGTCCGGGGAAGGGGCTGCTTCGGCGGTCGCGCCCGGCGCGGCGGCGGCCATGGCCGGCAAACCGGCCTGCACGGTCTGGCTCGGGGCCGGCACCTCGGCAACCCGGTCGGCGCCGCCCTGTGCCGTGGCATCGGCGCCTGCGGGTGCCGCCGTTTCAGCCTGTCCGGCCGGCGCATTGGGCGCGGCGGTGGCCGATGCCGGTTGCGGCGTGGTTGCCGGTGCGCTCGCGGCGGTCTGTCCCGCAGGGTGCTTGCCATCGCTGGTCGGCACTGCGGTCTGCGGAGCGGCGGCGGGACCCGGTGCCGCCACGTTGCCGACCGTTGCCGTCGGCACAGCCGTTGCCGGTGCGGTCGCAGCGGCGGCCATCATCCACGGCATCAATGGGGCATCGGTGCCGCTCGCCTGCACCACCGCCTGGGTGATCGCACCCTGCGCGGCGACGGGGTCGTCCGCTCTCGGCTCCTTGCGTTTGCGCAGCCGGTCGGGGCGGGTGCCGTCGTCGGGTTCTTCCTCCGCGGCCTCGTCCACCAGACTGGCGAAGTCCTCGTCGCGCGCATCGTCGCCGGGCGAACCGCCACGCTGGGTCGGAGCCGGCCGGGACGGAGCCGAGACGGCATCGGGCATGCTGGTCATGGCGCTCAATTCGTCAGGGTGGGGCGCGGAACGGCCGTCACGGGCACCGAAGCCCCGACGACGGTCGGAGCGGCCTTGCGGTCGCCGGGCAGGGCGCGGCGCTGCAGGATCAGCCGCGTCACCTCGCGCGCCTTGGCGTCGGCCATCTCGGCCAGGATCGGGGCGGCGCGCCGTTCGGCGATGCGATCCAGCACATCCACCACGATGTCGGTTTCCATGTCCGTCAGGATGCGGGCGGCGTCGCGCGGCTTCATCGCCTCATAGATCGACACCATCCGCTTCAGGTCGTCCTGCTGCAGGTTGGAGCGCTGGGTCATCAGCGCCTCGACCTCGCGCTTCACGCCGTTCAGCCGCTGGATCTGCGTGCCGACCCGCGCCTCCGTCGCGGCGAGCACCGCTTCGGCCTCGCGCAGGCGGTTCTGGCGGCCGACGCTGTCGGCCTTCTGCTCGTCGATGGCGGCGCGCAGCAGCGGATCGGTGCAGTTCGGCGGCGCCAGCGCCACCGGCGGCGGGATCTCCGCAACCGGCGTGGAAACCGGCAGCGGAGCCGGCGCCGGGGTGGGTGCCGCCTCCGCCGCCTTCGCATCGGTCGCCTTCAGGTCGGTTGCCCAGGGCCGTTCATGGGCGCCGAATTCGCGGTCGAACTGCTGGGCGATCACCGGGAAGCCGTCGACCAGGGCGCCGAGCTTCAGCGGCAACACCATCAGTACGGCGACCAGCGTGATGGGCAGGATGCGCGGGATCATGCCGACGCCTCCGACCCCACGTTGCGCAGCCGCGCATAGAAGGCGCTGGCCGCCGCCTTCGCCGGACCGGCGGGAGCGGCGGCTTCGGCAGGCTGGCCGGCGACGGCACGCAGAGCGGTTTCAAGCGCCCGGAACTCGCCATGATCGACCTCGGCCGCTTTCAAGGCGGACACCAGGGTGGAGCTTGCCGGGGCCTCCGCAACCACCCCGGCCGGCTTCGCCACGCCCTCCACGGCCTCAACGCCTTCCGCCCGCGCCCGGTTGCGGGTGGAGCGCGCCACGCTCCCCATGGCGCCTTCATCCAGGCGGCGCAGCAGGGCGCGGGCATGCTGGACCGACTCCTCCATGCGCGCGGTGGTGCGCTCGCAGGATCCCAGGATCAGCGCCATGTCCTCCTTCATGCCCTTGGCGCGGTCCAGATCGTCGGACAGCCGCGCGGCGATCTCGGTCGCCGACGCCACCATGCGCTTCATCGAGGCGTCGGTATCGTCGATCGACTTTGAGAAGGTCGACACCAGGGCGTTGATCTCGGACTGGCCGGTGCGCAGCAGCTTCAGCCGCTTGTTGACGATGACCAGATAGACGGTCGCCGTGACCAGCATCACCGCCAGGGCCGCGTCAATGAGAAAGGAGACCATCGATCAGCTCCTGCTTGGTGTCGAGATCGGTGTCGATCTTCACCGCGATGTTGTCGTTGCGCTGTCCCATGTGTCCGGCGAACAGCGGGATGGTCTTGCTGAAGACCAGGACGGTGGAATCGGGATTGATGCGCAGCTTCAGCGACTGGCCCTTCTGCCAGGCCAGCACCTCGCCCAGCGGCACCTTGGTCTCCGCCAGCACGGCGACCAGTTCCAGCTTGGAGCGCATCAGCTCGTTCTTCAGGTGGCTTTCCCACACCGTGTCATGGCCGAACTTCTCGCCCATGAACATCTGCACCAGCTTGCCGCGGACCGGCTCCAGCGTGGCATAGGGGATGACGATGTCGATGTGGCCGGTGCGGCGCTCCACCTCCACGGCGATGCGCACGCGGATGATGGCATTGGTGGCCCGCGTGATGGTGGCGAACTGCGGGTTCACCTCCAGCCGGTCGAAGACGAAGTCGACCTGCGCCAGCGGATCGAAGGACTGCCCCAGATCCTGCAGCACCACCTTCATCATCCGCTCGGTCATCTTGCGTTCGATGGAGGTGTAGGCGCGCCCGTCGATCCGACCCGGCCTGGACCGCCGTCCTCCCAGCAGCACGTCCATCATGCAATAGATCAGCGCGCTGTCGATGGTCACCAGCATCTGGTTGTCCCACGGCTCGGCGCGGGCGACGCCGATCAGGGCCGGCAGCTCGATGGCATCCTGGAAATCGGTGTAGCGCAGCCATTCGATCTTCGACAGCGACGCCTCGACGTTGGTCGACGCGAACTGGCGCAGCGAGGTGTTCAGCATCCGCACCATGCGGTCGAACACCACGTCCAGCATCGGCAGCCGGTCCTTGTTGACCGTGGTCGAGCTGACCAGCCGCTGGATGGCGCTCATCTCCGGCCCGCCGCCTTCCGGCGCGCCGAAATTCAGCAGCCGGTCGATCTCCTCCTGGCTCAGCGTCTTGGTCTCGCCGCTCAGCGCCTGCTGCATCGCCTCGGCCATCGCCGCAGCCTCTGCGGCCGGGGGAGGAGCGGGCGCGGCGGTCTGCCGTGCCGCGGCCAGTTCCCACGCGGCGTCGGACCAGTCCGCATCCTCGGCCTGAACGGGCTGGGGAGCGGTCATGGACGGGGCGGCCATGGATGGGGTGGTCGGGGCGGGGGTGTCGGTCATCCGGTGCCTCTGGAGGTCGCTATTGCGTGAGCAGGCTGCGCAGCAGAACGTCGGTGACGACGTCGCGCCGGCCGGCGGGGTCGGACAGGATCAGGTTGAAGCGGCGCCTGATCTCGCTGCGCAGGCGGTGCAGCCCGGCCGACCCTTCCAGGTCGTCCTGGTCCAGGTTGCGCAGGAATTCCTGCAGACTGTCGGTCAGCTGCGGCATCGCCCGTTCCAGCGTCGGGCGGTCGCCGTGGGCTACGGTCAGCGACAGGCCGATCTTCAGGAAGCGGGACGGCGTGTCGCGGCGCAGGTTGACGACCAGCTCCGGCATGTCGACCACGGTGTCGGCCGGCGCGGTCTCCGCCGACGGCACCCACAGCCGCTCGACGGCTTCAGTGCCCGCCGCCAGCCAATAGCCGCCGAGCCCGGCCGCCGCCACCGCGCCCAGCGCCACCAATCCTGCCAGCAGCCGGGCGACCGGCAGGGCGATCACCAGGATCCGCCCCGATCCGCGCAGCCTGTTCAGGACTTCGTCCCGTGCCGCCGCCGTACCCGCGATGCCAAGTCGTGTAATCATCGCTCCATCCCGCCGGACATTGCCGAAAATTTTAGTCAATCGAGAAACGGTTAAAGTTTTAGAAGTTTTTTCTTCGGCACCGCTTCCGTTTTTTACTCCGCTTAAAAGTCGCGCCGTTAGCGTGACGGGGTGTGCAGGGCGAAGACTAGGCCCGCCGATTTTCAGAAACTTTAAAGGTGCGGGGAACCGTGGACAGTCTGATCGACACCTTGCGGTCGTTGGGGCGCGGTCGGCTGCTCGTCCTGGCGGGCACCGGTCTCGGCATCGTCCTGGCCGTCGCCGGCATGGCGCTGCTGCTATCGCAGCCGCACATGACCGCGCTCTACAGCGGCCTGGAACCGGCGGAGGCCGGCCGCATCGCCAAGGCGGTGCAGGAGATGGGCGTGCCGGTCAACGCCGGCTTCGACGGAACGACGATCAGCGTGCCGCAGGCCGACGTCTCCCGCGTCCGCATGGCACTGGCGGAGAAGGGCCTGCCGTCCCACGGCGGCGTCGGCTACGAGCTGTTCGACACCGACAAGCCGCTCGGCATCACCAGCTTCATGCAGCGCATCAACCGCCTGCGCGCCATGGAGGGCGAACTCGGCCGCACCATCGAGACGCTGTCCGGCGTCGAGGCGGCCCGCGTCCACATCGTCCTGCCGGAACGCGAGGAGTTCTCGCGCAACGCGCCGAAGCCCACCGCCTCGGTGGTGGTGCGCATGCGCGGCCGGGGATCGATGGACCGCAAGCAGGCCTTGTCGATCCGCCACCTCGTCTCCGCCGCCGTGCCGAACCTGAAACCCAGCGCCGTGACGGTGATGGATTCCTCCGGTGAGCTTCTGCTGACCGAGGATGACGGCCCCGGGCTGGCCTCGGCCCGCACCGACGGGCTGCGCGTCGCGGCGGAAACCCGCGTCGCCCGCGCGGTGGAGCAGATGCTGACCGCCCGGCTCGGCGCCGGCAATGTCCGCGTCCAGGTCGCCGCCGAGGTGGAGACCAAGCGCGAGGTGGTGCGCAGCCAGACCTTCGACCCCAACAGCCAGGTCGTCCGCTCCACCCAGACGGTGCAGGAGCAGGACCGCAGCCAGGACACCAACGGCGAACCGCCGGTCACCGCCGAACAGAACCTGCCGCAGCGCGACGTCCGCGCCCAGTCGCAGGGGCCGCAATCCTCCAACGACAGCAAGCGGCAGGAGGAGACGGTCAACTACGAGATCTCCAACGTCAGCCGCGAGACGGTGATCGAACCGGGCGATGTCCGCCGTCTCAGCGTCGCCGTGCTGGTCAACGGCACCTGGAAGACCGCCGCCGACGGCACCCGCCAGTACGAGCCGCGCACCGCGGAAGAGCTTCAGCGCCTAAGCGAGCTGGTCCGCTCCGCCATGGGCTTCAGCGATGCGCGCGGCGACCGGGTGACGGTGGACAATCTGGAATTCGTCGATCTGGCGCCCGACCTCGCGCCGCGCCCGCTGGGCGACGAGATCGCCGAGACGCTGACCCGCAACATCATGACGCTGATCCAGTGGGTGATCCTGCTGGTGCTGTCCGCCCTGGTGATTCTGGTCGGCCTGCGTCCGCTGATCCGCCGCGTCTTCCCCGCCCCCGAGCCGGTGGTGGCGGAAGCCCCGGCGCTGGCCGCTCCTGCCGGCGGCGCCATGCCGCAACTGACCGGCCCGGCCATGGCGGCGACCGCCGCCGGCACGATGCCCGCCGACGGCGAGGACGCGGATGCCGCCTCCCTTGCCGCCGCGCCGATGGCGCCGCAGCTGGGCATCGAAGAGACGATGGACCAGTTGATCGAGCTGCGCACCGTCGAGGGCCGCGTCCGCGCGTCCTCCATCCGCCGGCTGGGCGAGTTGGTCGACCAGTATCCGGACGAGGCAATCGATATCCTGCGCTCCTGGCTCTATGAGGAGGTGGCGTGATGGCCGCCTACCCGCGCTACCGCTTCGACCACGGCTTCGGCGCACCCGCCGCGGTGGCGGAGCCTGCCGAGGTGGAGACGGCCGACCCGCTCGACCTGCCGACTTTGTCCGAACGCGAGCACCGCGCCGCCCTGGACCGTACCCGCGAGGCCGCGCTGGCCGAGGGTCTCGCCCAGGGCCGCCGCGACGGCGAACTCTCCGCCGCCCGCCGGATCGAAGCGGAGCTGTCCGCCACCCTCGACCGGCTGGCGCAGCGGATGGCGGCGCTCGACGCCGACCATGCCGCCCTGATGGAGCGGCTGGAGGCCCAGGGTGCCTTTGTGCTGCTGGCGCTGGTCCGTCGCATGGCGCCGCGCCTGCTCGATCAGGTCGCCCGTGCCGAGGTCGAGCGTCTCGCCGCCGACGCCCTGCGCGCCGCCGGACAGGCCCCCGTGCTGACCCTGCGCCTTCACCCCTCGCTCTGCCGCCCGCTGGAAGAGCGGCTGGCCGGGCAGGGCGTCTTCCAGGGCCGTCTCGACATCCAGGGCGATCCGGCGCTGGCGGTCGGCGCCGTGGAGGCGAACTGGGGCGCCGGCTCCCTCCGCCGCGATCCCGCCGCCATCGAGGCCGCCGTCGCCGACCTCACCGACCGCGCCGCCGCTGCCCTGACACCGGCGCTGTCCCCCGACCTTTAACGATCCGAAGCGAGAACCCTCATGCCTCCCTTGAACCTCGACATGCTCGACGACGATCCCAAGCAGGCTGAGAAGGCCCCGGACAGGATTGGCGACAAGCCTTACGACGGCCCGATGAATGCGATCTACAACGTGCCGGTGGACGTGCAGGTCGTCCTGGGCCGCACCAGCATGCTGGTGGCGCAACTGCTGAAGCTCGGCCGCGGCGCCGTGCTGGAGCTGGAGCGTAAGGTGGACGAACCGGTCGAGGTGCTGGTCAACCACCGTCTGGTCGCCAGAGGCGAGGTGGTGATCGTCGAGGACCAGCGCCTGGGCGTGACGCTGACCGAGATCGTGCGGACCGAGCTGGAGATCGACTGAGGAGAATCCCCTCTCCCCCCCGGGGAGAGGGTTAGGGTGAGGGGGACGCATGGCGTGCCTTAGTCGGCTGAGCAGCTCCTCGCATCCTTGCCGATCCAATTAGTGCATCCCCCTCACCCCGACCCTCTCCCCGGGGGGGAGAGGGGGAATCCCCGAAAGCCCCCGCATGCGCCTCCGCACCCTCGTCCTCCTCACAGCCGTCCTCCTCGCGGCCGGCCCCGCCGCCGCGGCGCCGCTCGACCTCGGTGCGCTGGGATCGCTGACGGATGGCGCCAGCCTGTCGGGGCGGATCGTCCAGGGCATCGTGCTGCTGACGGTGCTCAGCGTCGCGCCCGGCCTGCTCATCATGGTCACCTGCTTCACCCGCATCATCGTCGTGCTGTCGCTGCTGCGCTCTGCCCTCGGCCTGCAGCAGTCGCCGCCCAACATGGTGCTGGTCAGCCTCGCCATGTTCCTGACCTTCCACATCATGGGGCCGGTGATCGACAGCGCCTGGCAGGACGGCCTCCGCCCGCTGCTGAACGAGCAGGTCACCCAGGAACAGGGGCTGGAGCGCATGATCGAGCCGTTCCGCGGCTTCATGGCCTCCCATGTCCGCGAACGCGACCTCGCCGCCTTCGCCGCCTTCACGGCAAAGCCGAAGCCGGCCGCCGAAGACACGGCACCGGCCAAGGACGAGCGCCCGGTGACGGCGGAAAGCGTCGACCTGCGGCTGCTGATGCCGGCCTTCCTGCTGTCGGAGCTGCGTCGTGCCTTCGAGATCGGCTTCCTGCTGTTTCTGCCCTTCCTGGTGATCGACATGGTGGTGGCGGCGATCCTGATGGCGATGGGCATGATGATGCTGCCGCCGGTGATGATCGCGCTGCCCTTCAAGATCATCTTCTTCGTGCTGACCGACGGCTGGTTCCTGATCGCCGGCAGCCTGATCCGCTCCTACGGGGTGTGAGGATGGACGATGCCCCCGCCGATCCCTCTGCCAGCCTCGCCGACAGCCTTCTCGCCCTGGCCCGCCGCCGCGGCGTCGCGGTGCCGGAGGACGGCTCGGTCGCCGGGCTGCTGTCCGCACTGGACCCCAACCCGTTGATTCCGCATCCGCTTTTGCTGGTTGCCGGCGCGGTGATGGCGGTCGCCTTCCGCCACGACCGCGCGCTGGCCTTGCCGCCGGCCGATGCCTTCGATGGCGGGTCCAACCCCGCCCCGTCCTCCGTCCCCTCCGCCGATTACTCCTTCTGAGGTGCCGTCATGGGAACGCCGATCAAGATCCGTGAGAATTACAAGAGCCTGACCGGCGTGGAGAAGAGTGCCGTCATCTTCCTGGCGCTGGGGGAGGAGCGCGGATCGCGGCTGATGGAGCGGTTGGACGAGGACGAAATCCGCCTCGTCAGCCGGGCAATGGCGACGCTGGGCAACGTCACCTCCAATCTGGTGGAGACGCTGATGCGCATCTTCACCGAGCGTTTCGCCAATGCCGGCTCGGTGATCGGCTCCTACGACAGCACGGAGCGGATGCTGAACCGCTTCCTGCCGGCCGACCGCGTGACGGAGATCATGGGCGAGATCCGCGGCCCCGCCGGCCGCACCATGTGGGAGAAGATGTCCAACGTGAACGAGGGGGTGCTCGCCAGCTATCTCGCCGGCGAATATCCCCAGACGGCGGCGGTCATCCTGTCCAAGATGCGGGCCGACCACGCCGCCAAGGTGCTGGTCCTGCTGCCCCCCATCATCCGTACCGAGGTGATCGAGCGCATGATCCAGATCGAATCGGTGCAGCGCGAGGTGCTGCTGGACATCGAATCGATCCTGCACAATGAGTTCATGGCGAACTACGCCCGCACCCACGGCAACGATTCGCTGGAGCGGATGGCCGACATCTTCAACCGCATCGACCGCGAGACGCTGACCGAGATCTTCGACGATCTGGAAACGGTGATGCCGGAGCCGACCCAGCGCATCAAACAGCTGATGTTCACCTTCGAGGATCTGATGCGGCTGGACCGCGTGTCGTTGCAGGCGGTGATCCGCCGCTGCGACACCGGCCAGCTCGCCATCGCGCTGAAGGGGGCGCCGGCGGCACAGCGCGACCATTTCCTGTCGGTTCTGTCGGAACGCGCCCGCCTGATCCTGCTGGACGAGATCGAGAACATGGGTCCCTTGCGCATGCGCGACGTCAACGACGCCCAGGCGGAGATCGTCCGCGTCGCCAAGGCGATGGCCGACGACGGCACCATCATCATCCCGCAATCCGACGACGCCGACGCCGTCGTCTATTGAGCGGAACGGCAAGCAATGGGAACCAACTGAATGGGGGCGCGCGACCTCGTCCCCCGGCATGTGCCGCCGCCGGAGCTGCTGGCCGCGCATTTCGCCGCGCCGCCGTCACCCACCCCGCGCGCCGCGGATGACGGGGACGAGGCCGGACCGCTCGTGCGCCGCCTGCTCGACCTGCTGGACTCGCTGTCGCCGGCCGATGCGGGGCTGGCGCGGGGATGCCTGCCGCGCTGCGATTCGACCTTCGGCGCCGCGCTCGCCCTGTTCCTGGCGGCGACGGCGGAAGGCAGCCGCGGCTGGCTGGGACCGGAGGCGGCGGCCCGGCTGGCGGATCTCGACGGCGGGCTGCTGCTCGACGACTGCGACCGGGCGCTGGCCTCGCGTTTCCAGCCGGTGGACGGACGGCTGTGGCGGCTGTCGCGCGTGCCGCTTCTGGACAGCGACGACAGCCTGTTGTGCGGCGTCGGCATCGAAGACGGCCTGTCCGACCGCATCACCTTGGTGCTTCAGGCCCGGCCGCAGCGGCTGGGTCCGGTGCAGCTGATGGCGACGCTCGCCGGCCGCCGGCTGGACGTGACGCTGCGTCTGGCGGCGGGGTTGCCGTCCTCCGCCCTGGCCGACCTTCACGAGACCTTCCGCGCCGCCCTGACCGACTGCCGGCTGGACGGCGCGCTGACCATCGGCCCGCTGGCCGATTCCTGGCTGGGGCTGGACCGGCCCCTGTCGTCCGATCTGGCGCTGTAGCCGGAGCAGCCGCCCCCTCTCCACCGTACGACGCCGCCGATTTTTCAAGGGCTTGACGGTGATCGCCGTCGGGCGCCTGCGTCGATTCCGCGCACCCTGCCGGGATGGGCAGGCAAGCAGCGGCCGTGACTGCCGGAAAGACGGGCGCCGTCATTTCGGACATGGACCCGCTTGGAACACGCATGCGCGGCCACCGTAGGACACCAAGGTTAAACCAGCGTTCATGTTCGCAGGGGCTGGTTTTCCACCCGATTACTGTCGTTAACCATGGGCGGAGGAATGAGTGCTGGTTGCTTGTGATGATCATTATAAAGTCATGCCGAATTTGAAAGTAAAACCCACGGTGCATAAAAATTTATCCAGTGTTTATCCAAACGAAAATGTTAAAGCGGCGTAAAACGCTCGAATGTCCTATATCAACTCGACTACCCCAAAGTGTTGACACATTGCCTTTTGATGGGTTCTTTTGAGGCTGTGATAAGCATGTGACATCAACGCAATTGCGTAAAAATCAATGCTTATCAGCGCTTGCTCGACAATGGAGAATCCAATGCAGGCTTTGCTGATTGAGCCAGCCG
The DNA here is from genome assembly GCA_966212305.1 of uncultured Azospirillum sp. Lineage (GTDB taxonomy): Bacteria > Pseudomonadota > Alphaproteobacteria > Azospirillales > Azospirillaceae > Azospirillum. Next base: position 71,949 of record CBIHQY010000026.1, on the reverse strand, counting down.
ATCTGATCGCCGACGCCATCGGCAAGCAACTCGCCCTGTGCAAGGTTAACCATGACCGTCTGGACCTGAATGGCCTGCGCGATCTGGTGGGCGGGCATGGCGCGGTCGACATCGGCCATGACGCGATCATCATCGGCGACGTCGGCGATACCGAGGCCTGCGTCGCCATGCTCCGCGCCCGCAACGTGACCGCCGCGATCATCTGCCTGATCGAACGCCGCTGCGCCAACACCACCGCCGGCATCCTGCGGGCAGGCGCCGACGACGTGCTGGTGAAGCCGGTGGTCAGCACCGAGATCCGCGCCCGGCTGGAGGCGATCCGCCGCCGCTCCTACGGGCTGACCAGCAACGCGGTGACGGTCGGCCGCCTGACTGTCTTCCTCGACGGTCGCGACCCGGAGGTGGATGGCGAGCGCCTGCGCCTCAGCCAGCGGGAACACGCGATCCTGTCGGTGCTGGCCCTCAACCACCGCCGCGTGGTGTCGAAGGAGCACATCTACGAGGAGGTCTACGGCCTGTCCGGCTCCGACCCGCTCGACAAGGTGATCGACGTCTATATCTGCAAGCTGCGCAAGAAGATCGACACGGCGACCGGCGGCGGCCGCTACATCGAGACGGTCTATGGCCGCGGCTACAAGTTCGAGGCGCCGCCCGACCATGTCGCTCCCGACCGCGCCCAGCTGATGCTGGACCGCTGGTCGAGCGCCGGCGGGCTGGCCGGCCCCCGCGTGCCCTTCATTCCGCCGGTGGTCCCGCGCAGCGCCGCCCGCGCCGTGAACCGCTGAACCTCTGCTGCTGACCCCGCCCGCCGTCCCGAACGCCCGCGATTTTTTACCCCGGCTTAAACCGGCTCGGTCATCCTCGAATTTGCCGCTCGCGCCCCCGCACAATGGATCGGGAAGGCCGGCGTGAATGGCCCCGGCGTCAGAAAGGCGCCATGCATCTCGCGAATGGAGATACCCATGGCCTCGATTATGACGAACACCTCCGCCATGACCGCGCTGCAGACCCTGCGTCGCGTGACCGGGGATCTGGAGACCACGCAGGACCGCATCTCGACCGGCCTGAAGGTCAACAACGCCAAGGACAACGCCGCCTACTGGTCGATCGCCACCACCATGAAGGCCGACGTCGCCGGCTTCAAGGCGGTCAAGGAATCGCTGGAGCTGGGGTCCGGCACCACCAACACCGCGTCGGTGGCCTCCAAGAACATCGTCGAGAACCTGCAGACGCTGAAGGCCCGCGTCATCGCCGGCCAGACCAACGGCGTCGACAAGTCGCTGATCCAGAACGACGTCGACCAGCTGGTGAAGCTGATCAAGGGCGCCGCCGCCGACGCCTCCTTCAACGGCGACAACCTGCTGCGCGTCGCCTATTCCAACGACGGCACGGCCAAGGACAAGAACGTCGCCATCCTGGCGTCGCTGAGCCGCAGCGACGGCAGCGTCGATCCGAGCTACATCGAATTCCAGCGCCAGGACATGCGCGTGGAATCGATCGTCGGCAAGGCCACCATCGAGCAGCAGGTCGATTCGACCAATGCCGACAAGGCCTCGGTCGACATCAAGTTCGGCGCCCCCGGCGACACCTTCATCGACGGCCAGAACCTCGGCCTCGGCAGCCTGACGCTGACGGTGACCAAGGAGGACGGCAGCAAGGCCGACGTGACGGTCGACCTGTCGGCCCAGACCTACGACACCGATCTGGCGACCACCCAGGGCAACATCGCCACGGCGGTGAACACCGCCCTGACCGCCGCCGGCGGCGACTTCCAGGTCGCCTTCACCGGCGACACGCTGACCTTCACCGACCAGGACAAGAACACCGACGGCAACTTCACCGCCCAGGTGTCCGGCCTGTGGGTTGGCTCGAAGGAGAGCGACGCCTTCGGCGGCCTCGCCGATCTGACCCAGATCGACGTGGTCAACAACTCTAAGAAGTCGCTGGAAGTCATCAACAAGCTGCTCGACAGCGCCATCGGCAAGGCGTCGGTCATCGGCTCGATCGAGAACCGCGTGTCGGTGCAGAACGACTTCGTGTCGAAGCTGACCGACTCGATGAACAAGGGCATCGGCGCTCTGGTCGACGCCGACATGAACGAGGAATCGAGCCGTCTGCAGGCCCTCCAGGTCCAGCAGCAGCTCGCCATCCAGGCTCTGTCGATCGCCAACCAGGGTCCGCAGAACATCCTGTCGCTGTTCCGCTAAGCCCCTGACGGGCGGCGTCATCGTCCAAAACAGGGGCCAACCCCCTGGACGATGGCGCCGCCCCGTCGGCTCATCGTCCATCCCCCAGCTCCATCGCAACAATTCCACCGCAACCGGTCCGGCATTCCGCCGCCAAGGACCCCCATCGCAGGGGTGCGCCCATGAGCATCGCCGCCTACCACCAGACCATCGCCGAGTGCGACGATCCGCGAAAGATCGAGTACCGGGTGTTCCTGCAGATCACCCTGGCGCTGGAGAACAACCGCAACGCCGACTGGCGCTCCGCCGCGCTGAAGGACGCGCTGTGGCGGAACCTGGAGCTGTGGAACGCTTTGCGCGCCGACCTGCTGGAGGACGGCAACGCCCTGCCGGAGGCCTTGCGCGCCGGTCTGGTCTCGCTGTCCTTCGCGGTGAACCGCAACACCCAGCGGGTGCTGCGCGGCGAGGGCGGCATCGACCTGCTGCTCCACATCAACCGTTCGGTGATGCAAGGGCTGCAAGGGGCTGCCGAGGGCGCGGCGCATGGCGCGCGCGAACTGGTGACGGAGGATCTGTCCTATGGCACTTAAGCTGCGCCTGAAGCCGTGCGAGCGGGTGGTCATCAACGGCTGCGTCGTGCAGAACGAGAACCGCCGCTACACCCTGACCATCTCCAACTTCGCCCAGATCATCCGCGGCAGCGACATCCTGCAGGAAGAGGATGCGGTGACCCCGGTGCGCCGCGCCTATTTCCTGATCCAGAGCATGCTGCTCGATCCCACCATCGCCGCCAACGGCAGCGGTGCGGCGGCGGCGATGATGGCGCAGCTCTACACCACCTTCACCCGCCCCGACATCCAGGACCGTATCGCCCGCGCCATGGGCCATATCGGCGAGCGCGACTATTACAAGGCGCTGGCCGCCCTGCGTCCGGTGATGGAGTATGAAGGCACGCTGCTGTCGCCGGCTCCCTCCGCTCCGGCGCCTTCGTTCCAAACGGACGGCCTCGATCATCTTACGGGCCATCACGCGGGGGGATGACGCCATGACCACCCTCGTCGACCTGCGCGTCGTCACCAAGAACCACGACCGCTACGAACAGGCGGTGCGCAGCCGGCCGGCGGTGCAGCGCGCCATCTCCTATTTCCAGGACAACATCGGCAAGATCACCAGCACCGAAGACTTCATGAAGGACGACAAGCTCTATCGCTTCGTCCTGGACGCCTTCGATCTCGGCAGTCAGGCGAAGTCGCGCGGCCTGATCCGCAAGGTCCTGGAAGAGGGGGTGAGCGACCAGTATTCCACCGCCAACCGAATGAGCGACACCAAGTTCCGCGAGATGGCGACCGTGCTCGGCTTCGCCGAAAACGGCGGCGACAACCTGAAACAGCCGGCCGTCGTCCAGGCGATCATCGACCGCTACGTCAACGTGACGCTGGAGGTGGAATCGGAGGACAACAATCCGGCGGTGCGCCTCGGCCTCTATTTCCAGCGGCGGTCGTCGAACATCTCCAACTGGTATCAGGTGATGGCCGACAACGCCCTGCGCAAGGTGGTCTACACCACGCTGGGCCTGCCCGACCAGACGGCGCTGCTGGATGTCGACAAGCAGAAGGCGCTGCTGGAAAAGCGGATGGACATCGCCGACCTGAAGAGCCCGGAGAAGGTCGCCAAGTTCCTCGACCGCTTCGCCGCGATGTACGACATGCAGAATGGCGGCGCCACCGCGACCGCCGCCATGCCCTCGATCGGCCCGATTTCCCGCAATGGCCGTGCCTCGGTCATCTCCATCGATCCGTCCATCACCATGACGCTGATGAGGTTCCCGCGCTTCTGACAGGCCGCGGGGCTCGGCCAAGCGGGAGGAGTCCAGCCGTGCAGCCGCCAGCGGGCACCCCCCAGGATCGCAGTCCACCCGACCGCAGGCCCGGCGACTTACAGGACCGCAGGTCCGGCGACTTACAAGACCGGAAGCCCCGCGACCGCATCCGCCCGCCCGCCACCACGGGAGCCGCCGCCGTGCAGTTGCGCGGATCCTCGGCGGCGGAGGAGGATGACGGGCGCGACGCCCTGCACATCCTGCCCTTGTCGATCCTGCCGCTGGAAACGCCGGGGCTGCGCCGGGCGCGGCTGATCAAGAACGTCCGGCTGGAGACGGTGGCGGAGCTGTTCAACGACGCCCAGACCGGCAGCGGCCAGATTGGCCTCGACCAATTATCGAAATGCTTCGGCATCGACGGCCCGGAACTCCGCCGCGACCTGCGCAAGATCGTCCGGATCGGCGAGGCCGCCAGCTTCGACGTCTACAGCCTGCGGCTGGAGTTGCGCCGCCTGAACATCGATGTGGAGGAGGCGGGCGCGCTCCGCCTGTCGGCCGCCAAGCGGGCGGAGCTGACCAGCTACATGCGCGTCTTCACCCGGCCGCTGGTGGAGCATGTCTATGGCGCGCAGGGGGCGGACATCGCCAGCATGGACGAGCTGGTCCGCCTGTTCGCCCAGCCCGACGTGGAGGAGGCGCGGCGCCGGCTGCAGATGACCGCCGACCGGCTCGACATCCCGTTGCAGGAAATCCCGGCCTTCCTGGAGGAATATGCCGACATCTTCCTGTCGCTGGCCTATTTCAAGCGCTGCCTGGACGACATCGTGCCCGACGTGCAGGGCTTTCTCGGCTGGATGGCGGAGCTGTTCCAGGTCAGCGAGGTGCGGCGCGACGCCCGCCAGCGCCGCATGCTGGACGAGATCGGCCACGACCTGACCGACATCGCCACCTCCATCACCGGGCGGTTCGAGAGTTTCGACAACCGCTCCCGCGATTTCTGGCGCGACATCAACCCGGAGAGCTTCCGCAGCATCCGCGACCTAATCGTCACCCATCACCTGACCATCGGCGGCGTTCTGTGCGGGCTGGCGGTGAAGATGAATTTGTGGAAGCACCGCTTCGCCCGCGGCGGCGGCCCGGTGCGGCGGCTGGAGTTCATCCGCTCGGAAATCCTCCCTGGCCTCGCCCACATCAAGACCATCGAACAGGCGTCCCGCAACAGCATGGGCCGGTGAGGGGATTCCCCCGGAAAATCGTCCCCACGCCCTTGTTTTGAGCGCCGATCTTCTCATCTAACCCTCTGTGGGCGGCGACGCTCTTGTCCCAGTGCAGTATCGCGTGACGAGGCCCCTATCCCGGCCGGCGCGGCAACTTCGGTGACTTCCCTTGATCTAAGTTTCCCGGTTCGGCCTCCCGCCTCGGGTGTGCCGACGCTCTCCTCTCCGACCCCGTGACGCGCAGGCCGCCGCGACCCTCCCCCGTGCCGTGGCGCCGCCGGTGGGGTCGGAGAGGACCCCTTTTTTCCCAATTTCCGAGCTTCGCATCCGCGAGGGATGCGCGCATGCCCCGCGCATCCGGCGCCGGGGCGGACAAAGGAACCCTATGGGCACGCATCAGACCGTCGATTTGAAAACCACCGAAACCGCGCGTTCCGCTTTGGGCCGCGCCCTCGTCCTCCATCCGGTCCTGCGCGGGGCCGAGACCGACCGCAGCCCCGAAGCCTCGTTGGAGGAAGCGGTCGGCCTTGCGGCGGCCATCGACCTCGATGTGGCGCAGGCCGCGGTCGTCAAGGTCAACCAGCCGCGCCCGGCCACCCTGCTGGGCGGCGGCGCCATCGAGCAGTATGCAAAGCTGATCGAAGAGGCGCGGGAGGCGGACGAGGCCATCGACCTCGTCATCGTCGACCATGCGCTGACCCCGGTGCAGCAGCGCAATCTGGAGAGGGCCTTCGGCGCCAAGGTCATCGACCGCACCGGCCTGATTCTGGAGATCTTCGGCGCCCGCGCCCGCACCCATGAAGGTCAGCTTCAGGTCGAACTTGCGTCGCTGAGCTATCAGAAGTCGCGGCTGGTGCGGTCCTGGACCCACTTGGAACGCCAGCGCGGCGGCTTCGGCTTTCTCGGCGGCCCCGGTGAATCGCAGCTTGAGCTTGACCGCCGCCTGATCGGCAATCGCATCGTCAGGATCAAGCGGGAACTGGACGACGTCCGCCGCACCCGCGGCCTGCACCGCAAGGCGCGCGCCAAGGTGCCGTACCCGGTGGTGGCGCTGGTCGGCTACACCAACGCCGGCAAATCCACCCTGTTCAACCGGATGGCCGGTGCCGACGTGTTCGCCCAGAACCTGCTGTTCGCCACGCTCGACCCGACCATGCGTCAGGTGGTGCTGCCGTCGGGGCGCAAGGTGATCCTGTCCGACACCGTCGGCTTCATCTCCGACCTGCCGACCCATCTTGTCGCGGCCTTCCGCGCCACGCTGGAGGAGGTGCAGTCGGCCGACATCATCCTGCATGTCCGCGACATCGCCCATCCCGACTCCGAGGCGCAGAAAGCCGACGTGGAGGCGATCCTGGCCGATCTCGGCATCGATCCGGAGCGTGACCCGCGCGTGGTCGAGGTCGCCAACAAGATCGACCTGCTGGACGGGGCGGAGCTTGACGCCGTGCTGGCCCGCACCGAACGGGCCGGCAACGCCTGTGCGGTGTCCGCCGCGACCGGCGGGCGGCTGGACACGCTGTTCCGCATCCTCGACGACCGGATGACCGCCGGCCGCGAGCTGGTGGAGCTGGATGTCGAGCATGGCGACGGTGCGACTCTCGCCTGGCTCTACGCCCATGGCGAGGTGGTCGGCCGCAGCGACGACGACAGCCACGCCCATTTGCGGGTGGCCATCGAGCCGGCGATTCTGGCCCGCATGGCCCATCTGGGGCAGGACCGCGTCGCCGCCTGACCGGCGGATCGAGGACGGAAGGGAAGGGGGCTGCCGGAAACGGCGGCCCTTTTTCTTTGTCCGCGCCGCGGATTGCGGAGTGAAAAGCTCTGTACTGATCGGAGGGCTTTTTGGATTGTGCGGGAGAGTTCCGAAGAAAAGCCGCTTTATTACTTCATATCGAGGCTCATAGAAGAAGAAGGGAGATAGTTACTAGAGGATTGCCGGCGCCAGATGATCTCATGGCTCAGGTCAAGATGTTTGACGGCACCCGGAAAATATGTATGATCCCGTGCTTCGATTTGTGCGACCGCCTGATTCGCGCGATGCGAGCAGTTTGCGTACGGATGCCGACCACTGGCTTATCCTGGCGGGCTCGCAACATTCACTCACCCGGGTCGTTGTGCTGTCAGCGTCTCGACACGCTTACGCTTGGGCGGGCTTGTTTCGGAGTGCCATTATGCATGGGATCAACAAAACCGTATCTTTCACTGCCGGGGGGATAATTCTTCTCTTCGTTGCGGTGGCGGCGCTGTTCACCGAACCGTTCGGCGCCCGCGTTTCGGCGGTGCAGGCTGCAATCGTCGGGAATTTCGGCTGGTTCTATGTCCTGACCGTCGCCGGATTCCTGCTGTTCGCCCTGTGGCTCTTCATCAGCCCCTACAGCGCGATCAAGCTCGGCAAGGACGATGACGAGCCCGAATTCAGCTATCCCACATGGTTCGCCATGCTGTTCAGCGCCGGCATGGGCATCGGCCTGCTGTTCTACGGCGTCGCCGAGCCGATGCTGCATTTCTCCAACCCGCGCGTCGGCGTGGGCGGAACGCCGGACGCCGCGCGCGAGGCGATGAATCTGGCCTTCCTGCATTGGGGCCTGCATGCCTGGGGCATCTACATCGTCGTCGGGCTGGCTTTGGGCTATTTCGCCTATCGCCATGACTTGCCGCTGACGATCCGCTCGGCGCTCTACCCCTTGCTCGGCGACCGGATCCGCGGCTGGCCCGGCCATATCGTCGACATCGTCGCCATCTTCGGCACGCTGTTCGGCATCGCCACCTCGCTCGGCCTCGGCGTCATGCAGATCAACGCGGGGCTTGAGTATCTGGGATTGCTCAGCGTCGGCACGGTGCAGCAGATGGTGCTGATCGCGGTCATCACCGCGATTGCCACGGTGTCCGCGGTCAGCGGCGTCGGCAAGGGCATCCGCCGCCTGAGCGAGCTGAACATGCTGGCCGGGCTTCTGCTGCTGGCCTTCGTCTTCCTGCTCGGTCCGACGGTCTTCCTGCTGTCCACCCTGGTCGAGAATATCGGCCGTTATCTGTGGACGCTCCCCTTCACCAGCTTCCGCACGCTGCCCTATTCCGGTGCCGAATGGCAGGCCAGCTGGACCATGTTCTATTGGGGCTGGTGGATTTCCTGGGCGCCCTTCGTCGGCATGTTCATCGCGCGGGTGTCGCGCGGCCGCACCATCCGTGAATTCATCGGCGGCGTGCTGTTCGCGCCGGTCGCCCTGACCTTCGTCTGGTTCACCGTGTTCGGCGAAACCGCCATCCACATCCAGATGTTCGAAGGCGGCGGCATGGCCAAGGCGGTGGCCGACAGCGTGCCCACCGCACTGTTCGTCATGCTGGACCGCCTGCCGCTCAGCACGATCACCTCCGCCATCGCCACGCTGATGGTCATCACCTTCTTCGTCACCTCGGCCGATTCCGGCGCGCTGGTCATCGACATCATCGGCTCCGGCGGCAACCAGGATCCGCCCATCGCCACCCGCATCTTCTGGGCGGTGCTGTCCGGCGTCGTCGCCGCCATCCTGCTGCTGGTCGGCGGGTTGCAGGCATTGCAGACGGCGGCGGTCACCACCGCGCTGCCCTTCGCGGTGGTCATGGTGCTGATGTGCATCAGTCTGGTGATCAGCCTGCGCGAGGAGCGCAGCATGGCGCAGGACCCGCGCAAGACCCGTGAATCCATAGGTCCCGGAACTCCCGCCGGTGAACCCGCGGATGGGGCGGTGACGCCACAGCCGGCGGCGGCCGTCGACGGCGACTGGCGGCAGCGGCTGGCTGCGATGGTCGGACGCCGGACGGCGGCGCAGACTTCCCTTCCCCCCGGCGGCACGGCGGCCCGGCAGGAGGTCGCCCGCTTCATCGCCGAGACGGTGCAGCCGGCGCTGCGCGACGTGGCGCTGGAGCTGGAGCGGCACGGCCGGCGCGTCGAGATCGAGACGGGGGCCTTCAGCGCCGGCATCGCCGTGCTGCGCAACGGGGAGGAGGAGTTCTCCTACTCCATCCGCGCCCGCGCCTACCATCCGATGACCTTCGCCTTCCCGGAGATGCAGGACGACCGCGCCGCTTGGCAACGGCGCGTGGAGGTGATCCTGCGCGGCGGTCTTCACAAGTACCTGCCGCCGGATCGCACCACCCGCGAGGCGATCACCCAGGACGTCGTCCACGAATACGGCAAGTGGCTGGGCTGGTGAGGGGAGCCTAACTGCCGGAAGGGGGCGGACGCGACACCACATACACGGCCACGGCCGTCATGGCCAACCCGGTGCCGGCGAGCACCGGGTATCCGGGCGACGACAGGGCGAGCACGGCGAAGCTGGACGACATCCCGCCGACCGCCATGACCTTCGCCTTCACCGGAATGGCGCCGCGGTCCTGCCACTCGCGCACGGTACGGCCGAACCGCGGGTCGTTGCGCATCCGCTCCCGCAGTTCGGGATTGCCGCGGGCATAGGCCCAGCCGGCGACCAGCAGGAAGGGGACGGTGGGCAGGATGGGCAGGAACGCCCCGGCGGTTGCCAGACCGACCGCGCCATGGCCGACCAGGAGCCACAGCCGCCGCCGTCCCTTTCCCATGCCATTGCTTCCGTCCACTGCCCGACCGCCCGTTCGTCATGCATCCCGGTTCCGGATCATTGAACCGTGCCCGGCGGTGCGGTGCAAGTCCGGGTTGGTCACCCGGCCTTGCGCACCACCCCCGGCGCGCCGGCCTTGGCCGTAGCCTCCATGCTGTAGAGCTTCGCCAGCAGTTGCGGCGCCGGTTGTTCGCCCGCCGGCACCGCTGCCGCCCCGTCTCCCGCCGCTGCGCCGGACTTGCGGCGCAAAGCCTCCGCCAAGGACTGAGGGGAGGGCAGGGCGGAGTCCGCGCCATCGCCGCCACCGTTCATCCAGGGCAGCCTCCCGGCCGGCGTACCCTCCGCCGCTGCCCTCTCTGTCCCATCCTCCAGCAGACTGCCGATATGCCCGAGCACGCTGTCGCCGGTGACCTCCTCGAAGGCCACCATCGCGGCGCTGCCGATCAGGCCGGGCAGGCCGCCGAACAGGAAGCCGCCGGCCAGCCGCGCCGGGATCGAGATGCTTTCGCCCGTCGCCTCGCGGTAGACCGACGACACCACGGGCAATTGCTGGAGCGGGTTGACCACGTCGAGCAGGTCGTCGAACCCGACGCTCATCCTGTCGGCCAGCGTTTCCTCCGGCTCATTGGATTTGCGCTGTACCGTGGGCGGGGTGACGGCCTGGGCGGCCAGTTTCGTATTCACGCTCATGCTTGATCTCCGATGGCGGCGAGCAGCGCGTCGAGGTGCGCGAAACTCTCGGCGGATGGCGAGGGATCGTCCTTGCCCTGGCGCAGGAACTCCTCCAGCCGGGGGTGCAGGTCGATGGCGGCGTCGGTTTCCGGATCGGTGCCGCGCTTGTAGGCGCCGAGCCGGATCATCTCCTTCATGCCGTCATAGGTGGCGGCCAGCGCGCGGGCGCGGCCGACGATGCGGTTCTCCCGCGCGTTATGGCAGCCGGGCAAGGTGCGCGACACGCTGCGCAGCAGGTTGACGGCGGGATAGCGCCCCTGCTCGGCGATCTTGCGATCCAGCACCAGATGCCCGTCGAGGATGCCGCGCACCGCGTCGGCAATGGGTTCGTCATGGTCGTCGCCATCCACCAGCACGGTGAAGATCGCGGTGATGTCGCCCTCGCCACTCCCTTCCGGACCCGGCCCGGCCCGTTCCAGCAGGCGGGGCAGCTCGGCGAAAACGCTGGGCGGATAGCTCTTGGCGGTCGGCGGCTCTCCCGCGGCCAGCCCGATCTCGCGCTGGGCCATGGCGAAGCGGGTGACGCTGTCCATCAGGCACAGCACATGCTTGCCCCCCTGGCCTCCGGAATCGCGCAGTTCCTCGGCCACCGTCATGGTCAGCAGCGCGGCCTGACGACGCATCAGCGGCGGCTCGTCCGACGTGGCGACGATGACGACGGAGCGTGCCAGCCCCTCCGGTCCCAGATCGTCCTGGATGAATTCGCGCACCTCGCGCCCGCGCTCGCCGATCAGGCCGATGACGATGGCGTCGGCCTCGGCATGGCGGGCGACCATCGCCAGCAGCGTCGATTTGCCGACGCCCGATCCGGCGAAGACGCCCAGCCGCTGCCCGCGGCACAGCGGGACGAAGCTGTCGATCACCCGGATGCCGCTGTCCAGCCGCGCCCCCACGCGGCGCCGGGCACAGGCGGCCGGCGGCGGCTGGCGCAAGGCTCGCGGATGCTCGCCATTGTGCAACGGACCCTTGCCGTCGATCGGCTCGCCCAGCGCGTTCACCACCCGGCCGAGCCATCCCGGACCGGGCCGCAGCATGAAGGCGGTGTCGTCGGTGACGGCGGCGCAGCCCTCCGCCACCCCATCCAGAGTGTCGAAGGCCATCAGCAGCGAGCGGCCGTTGCGGAAGCCGATGGTCTCGCACAGCACGCGCCCGCCGCGCAGGGTTTCCGCATGGCATTTGTCGCCGACCGACAGCACGCGCTGCAGCCCGTCGACCTCCAGCGTCATGCCGGCGGCGGAGCGGATTTCCCCGCGCCACTGGCGCGTCGGCAGCCGGTCGAGTTCGGCCGCCAGGGTGGCGAGTGCCGGCATCGGCGCTGTCTCCATCATGCTCATCAATGGAGACAGCCTAGAGCAGCGAATTTAAATCCGGTTTTAAACGGGCGGGGTCATCGTCCGCCTCGTGTTCCGGTGAGATGTGGTGGAACGAGGTCGTAATGGATTTGAGTAAAATCGGTTTATTCCAGCTTGCCGGCACGCGCCTCGACTATCTGGCGCAGCGGCAGAAGCTGATCGCCGAAAATGTCGTGAACGCCAACACGCCCGACTACCAGGCGCGCGACCTGAAATCCTTCGACAGCGTCATGGAGGGCATCCGCCCGGTGGAGACCGCCCGCACCTCCGGCCTTCATCTGGTCGGCAGCCGCTCCACCACGCCCTATCGCGAGGAAGGCAAGGCGGGCTTGTGGGAATCGACCCCCAGCGGCAACGCGGTGTCGCTGGATCAGGAGATGATCAAGGGCAGCGAGACCCGCGACGCCTTCGCGCTGACCACCAGCCTGTTCCAGCGCAATGTGCAGATGCTGCGCATGGCCTGGAGAAATGGCTGACGGCTTTTTAGGACGGAGACGAGCGATGATGAACGATGTTCTCGGCGCCACGCTGAAGATCGCCGGTGCCGGGCTTCAGGCGCAATCGACCCGCCTGCGCGTGGTGGCGGAAAACCTCGCCAACGCCGATTCCACCGCCACTGCCAAGGGCGGCGACCCCTATCGCCGCAAGACGGTGTCCTTCGACAGCGTGATGGACCGCGGTGTCGGGGCGGAGCTGGTGCAGGTCAAGCAGATCGGCCGCGACCGCAGCGACTTCCAGCTCGCCTACGACCCCTCGCACCCGGCGGCCGACGACAAGGGCTATGTCAAGAAGCCCAACGTCCAGCCGCTGATCGAGATGATGGACATGCGCGAAGCCGGCCGCGCCTTCGAGGCCAGCATGAACGTCATCGAACAGTCGCGCGCGATGATGAACCGCGTCGTCGACCTGCTGCGCAGCTGAGGAGCCGTCCCATGATCGAGATGTCCGTCGGCCGCGTCGCCGCCGCCTACGCCGCCAACCGCAGCCCCGCTGTCAGCGGCCTCGCCGAGACCCAGGCGGCGACCTCGCCCCTGTCGGCGGCCAACCAGACCGACGCGGTGGCCGCCAGTGCCGAAAGCGACTTCGGCGGCTTCCTCGACAAGTCGATCTCGCAAGCCGTCGACACGCTGAAGGAGAGCGAGCGCGTCTCGCTCGCCGCCGTATCGGGCAAGGCCAGCGCGCAGGACGTCGTGCGCTCGGTGCTGGCCGCCGAGATGACAGTGCAGAGCGTCGTCGCCATCCGCGACAAGATGGTCCAGGCGTACCAGGAGATCATGCGCATCGCGGTGTGAGCGGTCGCGCGGAAGACAAGGACCCCCCATGAACCAGGCCGACGTGCTGGAGGTGCTGCGCAGCGGCATCTGGACGACCTTGTTGGTCGCGGCGCCGCCGCTGATCGTCGCCGTCGTGGTCGGCGTGACGATCTCGCTGGTGCAGGCCCTGACCCAGGTGCAGGAGATGACGCTGACCTTCGTGCCGAAGATCGTCGCGATCCTGGTGGTGACGGTGCTGGCGCTGCCGTTCATGTACGGCACGCTCGCCACCTACGCCGACCGGCTGAGCGACCTGATCGTCGCCATCGACTGATGTTCCGGTTGCGAGCGGTCATGGTCCCCCTTCTCGGGCTGCTCGTAAGTCCGGCCGGCGGTGCGGCGGCGCCGCCGGCCAACCATTCGCAGATCGGCGTGTGGAGCACCGCGCTCTACGCCCCGCCGAAACCGCCGTCCCAGCCCGCCCCCCAAACGTCTGGCAAAGCCCTGCCGCCGGAAGCGCAATGCATCGCCGCCATCCTCGACGCGGAGAAGGCGGCCGGCATCACCGATCACCTTCTGCTGGCGATGGGCTTCACCGAATCCGGCCGGCGGACGGAGGACCGGCTGTTCACCGCCTGGCCCTGGACCGTCAACACCGAGGGCCGCTCCCACTACTTCCCGACCCGCGACGCCGCCATGGCCTTCGTGCGCGAGACCCAGGCGCGCGGCGTACGGTCCATCGACGTCGGCTGCCTGCAAGTGAACCTGCGCTGGCACCCCGACGCCTTCCCCGACCTTGCCACCGCCGTCGATCCTGTCGCCAACGCCCGCTATGCCGCGTCCTTCCTGTCGGCCCTGCGGCGCGACCACGGCTCGCTGGAAACCGCCATCGCCCGCTACCATTCCGCCCAGTCCGAGCGCGGCGAGGCCTATCGCCAGCGGGTGACCGGCAACCTGCGCTGGGTCGCCGGCGCGCTCGGCTATCTGGAAACGCTGGCGGCCGGCCCCGGCGGCGCCGCCCCGACCTGGACCGCGGCGGAGCGCGGCCGTCTCAGCTTCCTGTCCGGTCTGTTCGCCGACGGCCCGGCCCGCCCGCTGCTGCCGAACCAGTGACAGGCCCCGGCAGCCGTCCGGCAGCAGCTTAAATCCCGGTTTTACCGCACCCGCCTATCGTTGCCGGACAAGTGTCCCTCCCTCGAACCCAACCGGACCCTCATGACCCTCACGGATCACGTCCGCAGCCGGTTCAGCCTGCTCGGCGACATCGGGCTGGCGAACCGCGACGTGCTGTTCGCGGTCGGCATCCTGCTGGTGCTGGCGGTGCTGTTCCTGCCGGTGCCGTCCTGGTTCCTCGATCTCGGGCTGGCGCTGTCCTTCTCGGTGGCGGTGCTGGTGCTGATGGTGTCCCTCTGGATCCCGCGCCCGCTGGACTTCTCGTCCTTCCCCACCGTGCTGCTGGTGGTGACGATGCTGCGGCTGGCGCTGAACATCGCCTCGACCCGGCTGATCCTCAGCGAGGGGCATCACGGCCACGGCGCCGCCGGCCACGTCATCCAGGGCTTCAGCCAGTTCGTGATGGGCGGCAACTTCGTCATCGGCGTCGTGATCTTCTGCATCCTGGTCGTCATCAACTTCGTCGTCATCACCAAGGGCGCCACCCGCATCGCCGAGGTCGGCGCCCGCTTCACCCTCGACGCCATTCCCGGCAAGCAGATGGCGATCGACGCCGACCTCTCCGCCGGCATGATCGACGAGGCCGAGGCCCGCCGCCGCCGCAAGGAACTGGAGGACGAAAGCACCTTCTACGGCGCGATGGACGGCGCCTCCAAATTCGTGCGCGGCGACGCGGTGGCCGGTCTGGTCATCACCGTCATCAACGTGCTGGGCGGCATGGCGATCGGCATCGTCCAGAAGGGGATGGGCTTCGATGCCGCGGCGTCCGCCTACACCACCCTGACGGTCGGCGACGGTCTGGCGACGCAGATTCCGGCGCTGGTGGTGTCGCTGGCCGCCGGCCTGCTGGTGACCAAGGGCGGCAACATCGGCTCCGCCGAAAAGGCGGTGATCGACCAGCTCGGCGCCTACCCGAAGGCGCTGCTGGTGGCGGCCGGGCTGCTGGGGGCGCTGGCGTTGACGCCGGGCCTGCCGATGGCGCCCTTCCTGGCCATCGGCGCCGCCTTCGCCGCGCTCGGCTGGTACGCCCCGCGCCGCAAGGCCCGCGCCGCCGCACTCGCCAAGCTGGACGAAAGCCGCAAGGCGCCCCCCGCCGCCCTGGAAGAGGCGGTGGAGGACATGCTGAAGGTCGACGAGGTGAAGGTGGAGGTCGGCAACCACCTCGTCCCGCTGATCCTCAACAAGAACGGCCCGCTGACCACCAAGGTGAAGACCCTGCGCAAGCGCTTCGCCACCGAGTTCGGCTTCGTCCTGCCGTCGGTCCGCATCAAGGATTCCAGCTTCTTGGCCCCCAAGAGCTACGTCATCAGCATCATGGGGGTGGAGGCGGCGAAGGGCGAGGTGCGGCCCAAGCATCTGCTCGCCATCGACCCCACCGGCGGCGCCGTGCCCGACATCGCCGGCGACGCGACGCGCGAGCCGACCTTCGGCCTCCAGGCCAAATGGATCGACCCGGCCCGCCACGAGGAGGCGGTGGCGAAGGGCTACACCGTCGTCGATCCGGAAAGCGTCATCACCACCCACCTGACCGAGGTCATCAAGGACAACCTCTCCACCCTGCTGACCTTCGCCGCGTTACAGAAGCTGATCGACGGGCTGGGCCGCGAGTACCAGAAGCTCATCAACGACATGGTGCCGAGCCAGATCTCGCTGGTCGTGATCCAGCGCGTGCTGCAACAGCTTCTCTCGGAACGGGTCTCGATCCGCAACCTGCCGGCCATCGTCGAGGCGGTGGCGGAGGCGGTCGGCTGGACCCGCCACATCACCCTCATCACCGAACATGTGCGGATGCGGCTGGGCCAGCAGATCCACCAGGGCTTGGCCGGGCCGGACGGCTTCGTCTCGGTCATCGCGCTCAGCCCACGCTGGGAGCAGGCGCTGCTCGACCACATCGTGGTGGAGGGCGACGACCGCCGCTTCGTCATGCCGCCCAGTCAGGTGCAGGAGTTCCTGACCGCCGTCCGCCTGAAAATCCAGAAGCACGCGACCTCGCAGGTCTGGCCCGCCCTGCTGGTCGGGGCGGAGGTGCGGCCCTTCGTCCGTTCCCTGCTGGAGCGGGTCAGCCCGATGACCCCGGTGCTGAGCCATGCCGAGCTTCACCGCAAGGCGTCGCTCAAGACCGTCGATCAGGTCTAGCCGGATGGTTGATCTCAGCCAGTTCCTGACCCTGGAGATCTACCGCGGCTTCATCGTGCTGGCGCGGGTGGCGGCGGCCATCGGCCTGCTGCCGGGCTTCGGCGAGGCGGCGGTGCCGATGCGGGTGCGGGCGGCGCTGGCGATCATCGTCACGCTGGTGCTGCTGCCGGGGGTGGATGGCCTGCCCGACCGCATGCCGGACCAGCCGGTGGAGATGCTGCGCGCGCTGGCGGGGGAAACGCTGGTCGGCGCCTATCTCGGGCTCGGTGCCCGGCTGTTCATGGCGGCCCTGCAGACCACCGGCGCGCTGACGGCCCAGGTCGTCGGCCTCAGCAACCCCTTCTCCATGGAGGCGGCGGGGTTCGAGGGCGGGTCGGTGCTGTCCGGCGTGCTGCTGATCGGCGGGCTGGCTCTGCTGTTCGCATCGGACGTGCATTACCTGATGATCGGCGCGCTGGCGCGCTCCTACGGTTCCTGGCCGGCGGGGGTGTTCCCCGATTTGGGCATGGTTGCCCAGCGCTTCGCCGAGCTGCTGGCGACCACCTTCCGGTTGGGCGTCGGGCTGGCGGCGCCCTTCATCCTCTATGGGCTGGTGGTGAATGTGGCGCTCGGGCTGGTCAACCGGGTGATGCCGGCGATGCCCGTCTATTTCGTCGCCACCCCCGGCGTGCTGATGGTGGGCATGGGCCTGTTCATGGCGACCGCCGGCGCCATGCTGACCGCCTTCGTCGCCGCGCTGGGCGGCTGGCTGTCGGGGTCCTGACCCATGGCGGAGCAGGACGACGAGCAGAAAACCGAAGAACCGACAGAGAAACGCTTGCGCGAGGCGGCGGAGAAGGGCGATGTCCCCCGCGCCCGCGACGTCGGCCTGCTGTCGGCGATGGTCGCCGCCTGGATGATCGTGCTGATGGCGGTGCCCGGCGTCGCGTCGAACCTGTCGGCCCTGCTGCTGCCGCTGATCGAGAACCCCGACGATATCCGCATCGACGGCAGCGCCATCGACGTCATCCACAGCCTGTATTGGCTGATCGGCGGCGTCGCGGTGGCTCTGCTGCCGGTTTTTGGAATCCTGCTTGGCGGGGTGGTGGTGTCGGCGCTGGGGCAGGGGCCGTTCGTCGTCGCAAGCGACCGCATCCAGCCGAAATGGTCGCATCTGTCGCCGGCGTCGGGCTGGAAGCGGATCGCCGGTCGCCCGGCGCTGGTCGAATTCGCCAAGAGCCTGGTCAAGCTCGCCATCATCAGCGCTGCCGCCTGGCACGCGCTGGCGCCCTACATCGCATGGACGGAGGATACTGTGGGCATGGACGTCGCCGGATTGCCCGTGCTGCTGCGGGACGTGACCTTGCGGCTGCTGCTGGCGGTGCTGCTGGCGACCGTCCTGATGGCGGCGGTGGATGTGCTGTGGAACCGCCTGGAATGGCGCCGCCGCCTGCGCATGAGCCACCAGGAGATCAAGGACGAGTACAAGCAGATCGAGGGCGACCCCAACGCCAAGGCCCGCCTGCGCGACATCCGCCGCTCGCGCTCCAAGAAGCGGATGATGGCGAACGTCCCGCGCGCCACCGTGGTCATCACCAACCCCACCCATTTCGCGGTGGCATTGGAGTACGAGCGCGGCCGCACCGCCGCCCCGATCTGCCTCGCCAAGGGCGCCGACCTGATCGCGCTGCGCATCCGCGCGCTGGCCCAGGAACACGGCATCCCCATCGTCGAGAACCCGCCGCTTGCCCGCGCCCTCCACGCCTCGGCGGAGGTCGACGCCACCATCCCGCTCCAGCACTATCAGGCTGTGGCGGAGGTCATCACCTATGTGCTGAAGCTGAAGGGTGGGCTGGCACGGCGGGGCTGATCGATCGCTGGACCATGCCGACAGAACCGCACGGTACGGTCCCTTGAGGATGTCTCATCAAAGGCCGCCGTCGAGGGCAGAAAGCGTCTGGTTTTACGTCAGCGGAGGCTGCAGGGGTCCTGCAGGAAGTCGGCGTCTTCGAGCGACGAGTTTGTCATGCTGAAGCAGTTGTCTTTACAGTGAACATAAAGTAGATTTTTGACTTTATTCATAAAATCAATTGGCTTGAACGGCATCGAGAATAACGCGCATATCCCTGCATCTGCAGCTTTTTCCGCCATTTTCGGTGTCACTGAAGAGCTGGTGATTACGAATGGAATTATGGAGATATGCTTTATCTTCGCTTCTAGGGTTGGGTCTTTTGTCTGTCGGAATCTGACCATATCCAAAAATTGAAGCGCTTTCTCACGGATTGTATCTGCGTTTATGATGACAATGTCGATCTCTTTCTCTGAAAGAAGCGAGAGAGCGTCTTCGGTGGAGAATGAGCGGTAGATGTTCTTCAATTTAAGGCCAGAAAGGGTTCTTTCCATTAAATCGCTGGATAATGCATTGCAATCAACAATCAAGGCGGCTGCAGATTTAAAATTACATGGTTTGGTGCAAATGTTGCTCTCGATACCCATTATTGCAAAAGCCTGGATGTAAAGTTGTCTTGCCGGACTTTGGTAATTGGTTCTTAAGATGTAATTAAAGGATGTGGGGGAGAACTCCTATCTTCCTCAGCCGAGCCGGTGAGAAAACACCCGTATGCGCCATCTGTGATCCATCTCCGCAACCTTTCGGTGGCCGCCAAATGGACCATTCGCCGAAAGCTGTTCCACGCTGTTCCATCCTCCGGCGATCTCCTCCCGGTCCTGGCGTGGGGGAGGGGGCCGTCCGCGATGGCACCCTTGCCATCCCGCCGGTCGCGTGCCAGGAACGGTGTCGCCATTCCGTGACGTGATGGGGACCCCCGATGCCGCCGCTCTCCGCCAAGCCCGCCGCCAGACCCGTCCCCAAAGCCGCAGCCTCCAAATCCGCCGCCGGATCGCTGGCCGGCTTCTGCCCCTGGGCGGGAGAGGAGGGCGTGCGGGTCTATCTTCGCCCGGTCGGCCTGATGCCCATCGCCGCCTGGGCCAAGGGGGCGGCGGTGCCGCTGGCCGGCGGGCGCTTCGCCTTCTCCACCGCCGAACTGATCGTCCGTGACCAAGGCTCCCGCATCGACCGCGCCTTCGCGCCGCTGTCCGAAATCATGGCCTGGGGTTGGGAGCGTTCCCGCACGGTGGCGGAGGCGCTGGACCGCCAGCTCGGCGCCCTGACCCGTGCCCGCGCGCCCTTCGCCGGATTGGCGACCGACCGGCCGCTCATCATGGGCATCGTCAACGTCACGCCGGACAGCTTCTCCGACGGCGGCGACTTCCTCGACCCCGGCGCCGCCATCGCCCATGGCGAGGCGATGCTGGCCGCCGGCGCCGACATCCTGGACATCGGCGGCGAGTCCACCCGCCCCGGCGCCGATCCGGTCCCGCCGGAGGAGGAGGAGCGGCGCGTCCTGCCGGTCATCCGCCATTTCGCCAACAAGGGGGCGACCGTCTCCGTCGACACCCGCCACGCCAGCGTGATGGAGTCCGCCGCCGCGGCCGGCGCCCGCATCGTCAACGACATCGCCGGGCTGTCCGACCCGCAGGCCCTGCCGGTCGTCGCGCGCACCGGCACCCCGGTGGTGGTGATGCACATGCAGGGCGATCCCGGCACCATGCAGGCCAACCCGACCTACCGCGACGCCGCGCTCGACGTGTTCGACTGGCTGGAGGAGCGGGTAGCCCGCTGCGTCGCGGCCGGCGTGACCCCGGAGCGGATCGCCGTCGATCCCGGCATCGGCTTCGGCAAGTCGACGGCGCACAATCTGGACATCCTGCGCCACACCTCGCTGTACCATGCGCTGGGCTGCGCGGTGCTGATCGGGCTGTCGCGCAAGGGCTTCATCGGCCGGCTGTCGCGCGCGGAACCGCCGAAGGAACGGCTGCCCGGCTCGCTCGCCGCCGGTCTGGAGACGCTGAACCAGGGCGCGCAGATCCTGCGGGTTCATGATGTGGCGGAGACGGCGCAGGCCCGCGCCGTCTGGGAGGCGCTGCATCCGCGCTGAACCACCCCTGTAACCCTTTCGCGCAGCCGCCGAAGGGGTCTTGACCCGGCCGGGCTGCCGGGCGAAGAAACATCCTTCGCTTGCGCTTCCCGCCACCCGATCCGACATCGGGCTGGAGACGGTCTCTGCACGAGGTTTTCATGACGCGACACCTGTTCGGCACCGACGGTATCCGTGGCACCGCCAACATCGACCCGATGACCGCCGAAACGGCCCTGCGCGTGGCGATGGCGACCGCGCTGCAGTTCCGCCGCGGCGACCACCGCCACCGGGTGGTGATCGGCAAGGACACCCGGCTGTCCGGCTATCTGCTGGAACCGGCGCTGACCGCCGGCTTCATCTCCATGGGGATGGACGTGGTGCTGGTGGGTCCGCTGCCGACCCCGGCGGTCGCCATGCTGACCCGCTCGCTCCGTGCCGACATGGGCGTGGTGATCTCCGCCTCGCACAACCCCTATCAGGACAACGGCATCAAGCTGTTCGGCCCCGACGGCTACAAGCTGTCGGACGAGGTGGAGGCCGCCATCGAGGCGCGCATGGCGTTGCCCTTCGCCCCCGACCTTGCCGGCCCCGCCGACCTCGGCCGCGCCAGCCGGCTGGACGACGCCACCGGCCGCTACATTGAGTATGTGAAGAACACCTTCCCGCGCGGCCTGCGGCTGGACGGGCTGAAGATCGTCGTCGATTGCGCCAACGGCGCCGCCTACAAGGTCGCGCCCAAGGTGCTGTACGAGTTGGGCGCCGACGTGATCCCCGTCGGCGTCAACCCGGACGGCACCAACATCAACAAGGGCTGCGGCGCCACCGCGACCCAGGCGCTGCAGGAACAGGTGGTCACCCACGGCGCCCATCTCGGCATCGCGCTGGACGGCGACGCCGACCGCCTCATCATGGTGGACGAGGCCGGCCGCCCGATCGACGGCGACCAGCTGATGAGCCTGATCGCCACCTCCTGGGCGCGGTCGCAGACCCTGCGCGGCGGCGGCGTCGTCGCCACCGTCATGTCCAACCTGGGCATGGAGCGTCATCTCGGCGGCCTCGGCCTGCATCTGGCCCGCACCCCGGTCGGCGACCGCTATGTCGTCGAGCTGATGCGCGAGCGCGGCTATAACGTCGGCGGCGAGCAGTCGGGGCATGTCGTGCTGTCCGACTATTCCACCACCGGCGACGGGCTGATCGCCGCGCTTCAGGTGCTGGCGGTGCTGATCCAGGCCGATGGCCGCGCGGCCAGCGAGGTCTGCCGCGTCTTCGATCCGGTGCCGCAGAAGCTGACCAACGTCCGCTTCTCCGCCGGGACCAAGCCGCTGGAGGATGCCGTCGTCCAGCAGGCGATCAAGGACGGCGAGGCCCGTCTGGCGTCCAGCGGCCGTATCCTGATCCGCAAGTCGGGCACCGAACCGGTCATCCGCGTGATGGCGGAGGGCGACGACGAGACGCTGGTCCACAGCGTGGTCGCCGACATCGCCGACGCCATCCAGGCCAGCGCCGCCCGCAGCCTGGAGGCCGCGCAATGAGTGCCGGCAACGTGAGCGGCAACACCGTCAACGGCCGCGTTCTGATCGTCGCCGGCTCCGATTCCGGCGGCGGCGCCGGCATCCAGGCCGACATCAAGGCGGTCAGCGCGCTCGGCGCCTATGCCATGACCGCCATTGCCGCGCTGACGGCGCAGAACACCACCGGCGTCTATGGCGTGGTTCCGGTCGATCCGG
Source organism: uncultured Azospirillum sp. (assembly GCA_966212305.1). Taxonomy (GTDB): domain Bacteria; phylum Pseudomonadota; class Alphaproteobacteria; order Azospirillales; family Azospirillaceae; genus Azospirillum. The sequence goes on along the minus strand of CBIHQY010000026.1, from coordinate 49,824 downwards.
CCTTCGTCGCCTTGCAGATGAAGCTGGTGCTGGAGGATATCGGCGCCGATGCGGTGAAGATCGGCATGCTCGCCAACGCTCCCGTCATCGAGGCGGTGGCGGCGGAGTATGAGGAGCGCGCGGTCAACGTGCCGCTGGTGCTCGATCCGGTGATGATCGCCAAGAGCGGCCACCATCTGCTCGACCCCGACGCCGTCTTGACCCTGCGCAAGCGGCTGCTGCCGCTGGCCGAGGTGGTGACGCCCAACCTGCCGGAAGCCGAGGCGCTGACCGACCTGCCGATCCGCGATCTGGACGACATGCGCCGCGCCGCCGAACTGATGCTCAGCTTCGGCCCGAAATCGGTGCTGCTGAAGGGCGGCCATCTGGAGGACGACACCCTCTACGACCTGCTTCTGACGGAGGAGGGCGAGACGGTGTTCGAGGGCCGCCGCGTCCACACCCCCCACACCCACGGCACCGGCTGCACCCTGTCCTCGGCCATCGCCGCCGGTTTGGCCCAGGGCCTGAGCACCCGCGACGCCGTTGCCCGCGCGCGGCGCTATGTCGAGACGGCGATCCTGACCGCCCCCGGCTTCGGCCACGGCCACGGCCCGCTCAACCACCTGCACACGGTGCGGGAGTTCTCGTAAGGGGGCAGGGGCGGGCGCCCGGTCACGGCACCCGCTTCTTCTCCAGCTTGCGCGCCAGCGTGCGCCGGTGCATGCCGAGCCGCCGCGCGGTCTCGGAGATGTTGAAGTTCGTCTCCACCAGCGTTTCGTGGATGCGCTCCCACTCCAGATTCTTGATCGAGGTGGTGCGGACGGTCGGCGCGATGGAGGTGTCGCCCTCGGTGCGTTCGAAGGCCGCCTCGATGTCGTCGGTGTTGGACGGTTTCGCCAGATAATGGCAGGCGCCCAGCTTGATCGCCTCCACCGCGGTGGCGATGCTGGCGAAGCCGGTCAGCACAACGATGCGGGTTTCCTCGTCCGCCTCGTGCAGCTCCTTCACGCATTCCAGCCCCGACCCGGTGGCGAGCTTCAGGTCGACCACCGCATAGTCGGGGTCCAGCGTCTGCAGGATCTCCCGCATCTCCTCCAGCCCGGCGCAGGCGTGTACCTCGTAGCCGCGGCGCTCGAAAGACCGGCGCAGCGCGCGGGCGAAGGATTCGTCGTCCTCGACGATCAGCAGGGTGCGCTCGCCCCCCTCCAGCTCGGGCGTCTCCAGTTCAGTCGTCTCCATCGGAGCCTCCCGGCGACAGGGCGGACAGCGGCAGGGTCAGCGTCACGGTGGCACCGCCCGCGGCCCGGTTCTTGGCCGTGACGGTGCCGCCCAGCTTGCGCAGCACATTCATCACCAGGAACAGGCCGAGCCCGCTGCCCGGCCGCTTCTTGGTGGAGCGGTAGGGCTTGCCCAGTTCGTCCAGGATGGCGGGGTCGAATCCGGGGCCGCAATCATTGACCGCCACCACCAGATTGTCGCCCTGCCGCAGAGCGGCGACGCCGATCCAGTCGGGCGAGGCCTCCATCGCATTGTCCAGCACGTTGAACAGCACCTGTTTCAGGGCGAGGTCGGCGATCATCCGCTCCTCTGGCCCCACGGTGTTGTCGTAGTCGAAGCGGCCGGGCGAGCGGCTGGACAGCCAATCCTCCACCAGCCCGTCGAGGAAGCCCTTCACCGTGGTGCGCACCGTGCCCTCGCCGCGCGCCTCGCCCGACGACATCAGGATGCCCGACACGATGGTCTTGCAGCGGTCGATCTGGTTCTGCATCTCCGCCACCTCCTCCGACAAATCGGGGTCGGCCATCAGCGACGGCATGCGGCGCCAGTCATTGAGGATCACCGACAGGGTGGCGAGCGGCGTTCCCAGCTCATGCGCCGCGCCCGACGCCAACAGCCCCATGCGGACGATATGCGCCTCCTCCATGGAGCGCTGGCGCAGTTCCGCCAGATAGGCATCGCGGGCGCGCAGGTTGCGGTTGATCTGGGTGAGGAAGGGGACCAGCAGACTCGCCGCCAGCACGAAGCAGATGAACATGCCCTGGATGTGCAGGCTGAACAGCTCGCCCTCATAGGCGTGGGGCAGGGGAAGCGGCCGATGATTGCCGATCAGCCAAGTGAAGCCGGCGGTTGCCACCAGCACCAGCGCCCAGGCCGACCATGCCTCCAGCAGCACCGCCCCCAGCGCCACCTGAAGAAGATATAGCGAGATGAAGGGATTGGATGCCCCACCGCTGAGATAGAGCTGCAAGGTCAACGCCCAGACGTCGATCAGCAGTTCCAGGAAAAGCTGGGTGTTGGAGACGTCGGAACTGCGGCGGATCTGGATCAGGCTGGCGATGTTCAGCGCGACCAGCACGAAGATCACCGCCGCCATCGGCAGCAGCGGCAGCCTGATGCCCATCTGCAGATGGACGATCAGGATCGTTACGATCTGCCCGACGACGGCGAGCCAACGCAGCTGGACGAGCAGGAACAGGTTTTTGCGGTCGGTGGTGTCGCGCACGAAAGACGTCCTGTTCCTCACCCGGTTCATCAGCCCACCGATATATATAGAGAGTGAGCGGCGGTCGGGGAGATTTCGGCAGAGTTTTCGGTGCGCCTGTTTCATGCCCTCCGGCGCCGCATCTCACTGCGGACGACGTAGAGGATTGCGCCGATCAGCATCAGGTCCAGCGCGAACCAGGTCAGCGCATAGCTGAGATGGCTGTTGGGGAAGCTGACCACCGTCAGCCCGCCGACCGGCCAGCCGCCGGGATTGCGGGTGCCGTCGGCGTCGATGAAATAGGGGGCGACCTGCTCCAGCCCCTTCGATGAGGCAATGGCGGCGACGTCGCGGGAGTACCAGCGGCCGGCGGCCCGATCGTTGCTGCGCAGGAATCCGCCCTTCGGCTCGGTCATGCGCAGAAGGCCGGTGACCGTCACCTCTCCCTGCGGCTGCCCCTCGGCACGGGATTCCGGGTCGCGCTTTTCCGGCGGCACGAAGCCGCGGTTGACCAGAACGGTAAAGCCGCGGTCGCTGACCAGCGGCGTCATCACCCAGAACCCGCCGCCCAGGTCGGTGACGGCCTGCACCAGCGATTCGCGGTCGTTCATGAGGTGGCCGGTGACGGCGACGCGGCGGTATTCGTCCGACGCGGCCGAGACCGACGGCCATGCCTCCGGACCCGGTGCCGGCACCGGAGAGGCGTGGATGCGGGCGTCCACCCGCTCGATCAGATCCAGCTTCCACACCCGGCGTTCGAGCTGCCAGATGCCGAGTGCGGTCAGGCCGGCGATGCCGGCCAGCGCCAGAAGGCCGAAGAGGGCCAGCGCCCAGACCGGGCGGGCCCTCTTCGGTGTGCCGCCCGCAGGGGGCGCGGACGGCAGTCCGGTCACGGCATCTTGCTCATGTCGTGGGTCATGCCGGGCATCATGTTGTAGTTCAGGTGGTACATCACCCAGAGCGAACCAGAGAACATGATGAAGACGACGATGATCGTGAAGATCATCGCCAGCATCGACCAGCCGCCTTCGACGCGGCCGTTCATGTGCAGGAAATACACCATGTGGACGATGATCTGGACGACGGCCAGCGCCAGGATCACGACCGTGGTGGTCGCATTGTCCAGCGTGCCGTTCATCACCAGCCAGAACGGAATGACCGTCAGGATCACCGACAGGACGAAACCGATCATATAGCTGCCGAAGGTGCCGTGGGCGCCCGCGGGGTGGCCGTGGTCGTCGTGGCCATGACCGCCGTGACCGGCATGGTCGTGCCCATGGCCCTGATGGGCGTGGTGGTCGCTGTGCGCGTGGGTGCTCATCGCAGCGCTCCCATCAGATAGACGAAGGTGAACACACCGATCCAGATGACGTCCAGGAAGTGCCAGAACATGCTGAGGCACATCAGGCGCCGGCGGTTGGCCGGGATCAGGCCGCGGCGGGCGACCTGGACCATCAGCGTCACCAGCCACACGCTGCCGAAGGTGACGTGCAGCCCGTGGGTGCCGACCAGCGTGAAGAAGGACGACAGGAAGGCGCTGCGCCAGGGGCCGGCCCCCTCGTGGATCAGGTGCGCGAACTCGAACAGCTCGATGCCCAGGAAGGCGAGGCCGAACAGCAGCGTGATGAACAGCCAGGCCTGGGTCTGGCCGGTGCGGCCCTTCTCCATCGCCAGCATGGCGAAGCCGTAGGTGATGGAGGACAGCAGCAGCATGGAGGTGTTCAGCGCCACCAGCGGCAGGTCGAACAGCTCCTTCGGCGTCGGGCCGGCGGCGTAGCTGGTGCCCAGCACGCCGTAGGTCGCGAACAGCACCGCGAAGATGAGGCAGTCGCTCATCAGGTAGATCCAGAAGCCGAGCGCGGTGCTGGCGGCTTCGTGGGCGTGCTCGTCCCTCACATAGAAGACGGGCGGGGTGGCGTCACGCGGGGTGTCGTGCCCCGCGTGGCTGCCGTGCATGGCTTCAACGGTCGTCGTCATGCTTTACACCTGTCCGGAGAGCAGACGGGTCCGCTCGCTCTCGGTCCGCACCACCTCATCCACCGGGATGTGGAAGTCGCGGTTGTAGTTGAAGGTATGGTTGATGGCGACCGCCAGCAGGCCGATGAAGCTCACCGCGGCCAGCCACCAGATGTGCCAGACCAGGGCGAAGCCGAGCACGGTGCTGATGCCGGCCAGGATGACGCCGGTGCCGGTGTTGCTGGGCATGTGGATCGGGCGGTAGCCCTCCAGCGGACGGGCATAGCCGCGCTTCTTCATGTCCCACCAGGCATCGTTGTCATGGATGACCGGGGTGAAGGCGAAGTTGTAGCCCGGCGGCGGCGAGGAGGTCGCCCATTCCAGGGTACGGCCGTCCCACGGGTCGCCGGTGACGTCGACCAGCTGGTTGCGCTTCAGGACGCTGACGGCGATCTGGATCAGGAAGGAGCCGATGCCGAGCGCGATCAGGACCGCGCCGAAGGCGGCGATCTGGAACCAGATCTGCAGCGACGGATCCTCGAACACGCGCAGGCGGCGGGTGACGCCCATCAGGCCCAGGACGTAGAGCGGCATGAAGGCGAAGTAGAAGCCGATCACCCAGAACCAGAAGGACATCTTGCCCCAGAACGGGTCCAGGCGGAAACCGAAGGCCTTCGGCCACCAGTAGTAGATGCCGGCGAACAGGCCGAACAGCACGCCGCCGATGATGACGTTGTGGAAGTGGGCGATCAGGAACAGGCTGTTGTGCAGGACGAAGTCGGCGGGCGGAACCGCCAGCAGCACGCCGGTCATGCCGCCGATCACGAAGGTCAGCATGAAGGCGAGCGTCCACATCATCGGCAGTTCGAACCGGATGCGGCCGCGGTACATGGTGAACAGCCAGTTGAAGATCTTCGCACCCGTCGGGATCGAGATGATCATCGTCGTGATGCCGAAGAACGAGTTCACGCTGGCGCCCGAACCCATGGTGAAGAAGTGGTGCAGCCACACCAGGTAGGACAGGATGGTGATGACGACGGTCGCGTAGACCATCGAGGTGTAGCCGAACAGCTTCTTGCCGGTGAAGGTGGAGGTCACTTCCGAGAAGATGCCGAAGCACGGCAGGATCAGGATGTAGACTTCCGGGTGGCCCCAGATCCAGATCAGGTTCACGTACATCATGGGGTTGCCGCCCATGTCGTTCGTGAAGAAGTGCGTGCCGACATAGCGGTCCAGCGACAGCAGGACCAGCACGGCGGTCAGGATCGGGAAGGAGGCGACGATCAGGACGTTGGTGCAGAGCGAGGTCCAGGTGAAGACCGGCATCTTCATCATGGTCATGCCGGGGGCGCGCATCTTCACGATCGTGCAGATCAGGTTGATGCCCGATAGCGTCGTTCCGACGCCCGCCACCTGCAAGGCCCAGATGTAATAGTCGACGCCGACGTCCGGGCTGGCTTCCAGCCCCGACAGCGGCGGATAGGCCAGCCAGCCGGTGCGGGCGAACTCGCCGACGAACAGCGAGGCCATGATCAGCACGGCGCCGCCGACGGTCATCCAGAAGCTGAAATTGTTCAGGAACGGGAAGGACACGTCGCGGGCGCCGATCTGCAGCGGCACGACATAGTTCATCAGCCCCGTCACCAGCGGCATGGCGACGAAGAAGATCATGATCACACCGTGGGCGGTGAAGACCTGATCGAAATGGTGGGAATTGAGATAGCCTTCGCTGCCGTTGAAGGCCATGGCCTGCTGGGCGCGCATCATGATGGCGTCGGCGAAGCCGCGCAGCAGCATGATCAGGCCCAGCACCATGTACATGATGCCGATGCGCTTGTGGTCGACGGTGGTGAACCACTCCGTCCACAGATAGCCCCACAGCTTGAAATAGCTGAGGGCCGAGACCAGCGCGATGCCGCCGAGCACGACCGCGAAGAAGGTCGCGACCACGATCGGCTCGTGATAGGGGAAGGACTCCAGGCTGAGGCGCCCGAAGAGGAAGGTCGTCAGTGTCTCAAGCATGCCGGTGTGCCCAATCAGGGATTGGCCAGCCGCTGCGGTCCGGCCGGGGTGGCGGACGCGCTGATCGGCGTGACGGTGGGGCGCTGCACGGCGCCCGAGTTTGACGCAGCGGCTTCAACGGCCTCGGCGACGGTGCACAGGCCGGTCGGCTGGGTGTCCGGGAAACCGGCCAGCGTGTTGGCCCGCAGGATCGCCTCGGCGGCGGCCTTGCCGCCCGCGTTCAGCCCGCCCGCGCGGTCGATGGCGGCCATGTCGCTCATGCACATGGTGCCGGGACGAACGCACATGTTGACGACGGCGTTGAACAGCTTCGGATCGACGCTGCCGTAATGCTGGACCGGAACGGCCTCGCTCGGCTTCTCCAGCGCCAGATAGGCGTTGCGGTCGAGCGACCCGTTGGCCGACTTCACCTTCGACACCCAGCCGTCGAAATTCTCGTTCGACAGGCCGAGGAAGTTGAAGCGCATGTGCGAGAAGCCGGCGCCGCTGTAGTTGGACGAGAAGCCCTTGTAGGTCCCCGGCTCGTTGATCACGGCGTGGAGCTTCGTCTCCATGCCCGGCATGGCGTAGATCATGCCCGCCAGCGCCGGAACGTAGAAGGAGTTCATCACCGACGACGCGGTGATGCTGAAGCGGATCGGCCGGTCGACCGGCGCCGCCATCTCGTTCACGGACGCGATGCCGTATTCCGGATAGACGAACAGCCATTTCCAGTCGAGCGCCACCACCTGCACGTCCAGCGGCTTGGCGCCGGCGGGGACGGGCTTGTCCGCCGCGATGCGGTCGAGCGGGCGGTAGGGATCGAGCTTGTGGGTGGTCACCCAGGTGATGGCACCCAGGCAGATGATGATCAGGAGCGGGGCGGCCCAGATCACCAGTTCAAGCTGCGTCGAATGGTCCCAGTCCGGTTCGTAGCGGGCCGTGTTATTGGACTGACGATAACGCCAGGCGAACAGCACGGTAAGCGCCATGACCGGGACGATGATCAGCAACATCAGCAGGGTGGAGATGACCACAAGGTCTCCCTGCTGGCTTGCAACGTCGCCGGCCGGGTTCAGCACGACCAGGTTGCAGCCACTCAACGCCGCCATCACTGGCAGCAGGGCGATTGCGCGATAACGGCTCAAGGCAGGACCTGTTTCATAAGGTTTGCTTTGGGGAGACAGCTAGCGGCAATAGCCCAGCTGTGACATTGGACAATTTGTCCAATGCCTCACGCCTGCGCGCTTGACAGGGCACTGAAAGTTGGTGCCCCATATTGTATGATCTGCGGATCATCGCAAGCGAAATAACGCAGCCGGAGCCGACATGATGACTTCATCGATTGCGGCGGTTGAACGGGATGCGAGGCTGGTGAACGCGCGGCATCACGGGATCAACCCCGGAGAGATTGCCATCGGCGTGATCATCGGCCGAACATCCGAGTTCTTTGACTTTTTCGTTTACGCCATTGCTTCCGTGATCGTCTTCCCGAAGCTGGTGTTCCCTTATGTCGATCCGCTGACCGGGACCCTTTGGTCTTTCGCCATCTTCGCGCTGGCCTTCGTCGCGCGACCGATCGGCACCTTCATCTTCATGGCCATCGACGAGAGTTACGGGCGCAGCGCCAAGCTGACCATCGCCCTGTTCCTGCTGGGCATCTCCACGGTGGCGCTGGCCTTCCTTCCGGATTATGAGGCCATCGGCGTCGCCGCCGCATGGCTGCTGGCACTGTCGCGCATCGGCCAGGGCATTGCGCTGGGCGGCACCTGGGACGGTCTGGCCTCGCTGCTGGCGATGAATGCGCCGGAGAATCGGCGCGGCTGGTACGCCATGATCCCGCAGCTGGGCGCGCCGATCGGCCTGATCGTGGCGAGCGGCCTGTTCGCCTATATGGTCAACAGCCTGTCGGCGGAGGATTTCTTCGCCTGGGGCTGGCGCTATCCCTTCTTCGTGGCCTTCGCCATCAACGTCGTGGCCCTGTTCTCCCGTCTGCGACTTGTGCAGACGCCGGAGTTCGAACGCCTGTTCCTGAACCGCGAACTGCAGCCCGCGCCGGTGGTGGAAACGCTGCAGATGGAAGGCAAGCGCGTGGTGATCGGCGCCTTCGCCCCGCTGGCGAGCTTCGCCCTGTTCCACATGGTCACCGTCTTCCCGCTGTCCTGGATCTTCCTGTATGCGAATCAGGAAACCGGCGTCTTCCTGATGATCGAGGTGATCGCCGCCGTCTTCGGCACGCTTGCCATCGTCGCTTCCGGCTACATCGCCGACAAGGTGGGGCGGCGGACGCTGCTCGGCAGCTGTGCGGCGGCGATTGCGGTGTTCAGCGGCTTCGCCCCGCTGCTGCTCGACGGCGGGCAGACGGGCGAGGCGGTGTTCATGGTGGTGGGCTTCGTCATCCTCGGCCTGTCCTTCGGCCAGTCGTCGGGGTCGGTGGCGTCGGGCTTCAGCCAGCAGTACCGCTACACCGGGTCGGCGATGACCTCCGATCTGGCCTGGCTGTTCGGGGCCGGCTTCGCGCCCTTCGTCGCGCTGTACCTGTCCAGTCATTTCGGGCTGATCGCGTCGGGCCTTTACCTGCTGTCGGGCGCGATCTGCACGCTGGTGGCGTTGCGGATCAACAAGACGCTGTCGTCCTGACGGGGTTGCGTCCGCCCGCCGCCACTCTTGCGGCGGGCGGGCAACCCTCATGACTTGTCGGATACGCGTTGGCCGCCAATCTTGAACGGTGCAACGAACCGGAAAAGGGGGCCCGACCCCATGCGACTGTCATCCCATACCCGTCCCGCGACCCCTGGTCGGGGTCTCCTGCTCGTGGTGACGCTGGCCGCCCTGGCGGGCTTGTCGGCCTGCGCCGGGTTCGAGCCGGAATACAGCAAGCCGGGCGCCCAGCGCCTGACCGGGCCGGAGGTGTCGACGCTGCTCGGCGGCCACACGCTGAGCATCGTCAACGCGCGCGGCAAGTCCTACATGAACCGCTTTTCCAAGGACGGGTCGATCGTCATTTCCGGCTCCAAGGGCAACGAATACGGCCATTGGACCGTGTCCGGCGACCGCTATTGCCTGACGCTGGACATCGATCCGCGCCAGCAATGCATGGAGATCTACAAGCTTCCCGACGGCCGCTACCAGATGGTCAATGCCGACGGGTCGCTGCGCAACACCTTCACGGTGGATTGACGTCAGCGCGACTCGAGTGCGTTGACGGTCAGCCGGCCGGCCGGCCAGGAGCGGATGAGGCCGGCGGCGCGAAGCTCCGGCAGGACGGCGCCGACCTGCTCCGCCGACAGCCCGGTCGCCTCGACGATGGCGGGGCAGGTCTGCGGTCCGCTTGCCAGCGCCGTCAGCACCGCGCCGGCGGTTGCGGACAGTGTGTCGGCCGGGCGCGGCGGGGTGTGGCTGCGGGCGGCGGCGACCATGACCGCCAGCATGCGCAACTGACCGAGTCGCTGCATCGCCTCCCCGCCCGGATCGTCCTGCAAGGACAGCGCGGTGTGGCAGCGGGCGGTGATCCGGGCGAACACGGCAAGATCGTCGCTCCGGCCGGCGACGATGGCAGCCGCCGCTTCCTGAGCCAACGTCTCCAATTCCGCATCCGCGACCGCCCAATCCCCCCGCCCGACGGCGGCGAGCAGCTCGTCGCCCAGCGTCCGCAACGCCGCTTCCAACGCGCTCATTCGCTTCCCTCCGGTTCCGGGTTTGGCAGGGCGGGCCAGTCGGCCGGCGTCCAGCGGGCGCAGGCATAGCCCGGCGCCGGATCGGCGAGCGGCAGGGTCAGGCAGGCGATGCGCGGCGCGCTGGCCTGGCTCGCCCGCGGCTGGAACAGCAGGGCGACGCCGCACTCCTCGATGATCTTGTCCTCTTCACCGTTGGCGCGGCAGTAGCGGTTGAAGCGGTGCGACAGCGCCATGCTGTTGGCGACGATCACCCGGCAATAGCCGGCGCGCGACGAGGCTCCGCCCTCCTTCGCCTGCCAGCGTTCGGTGGTCAGTCCGCTGTCCATCACCGGGGTGACCAGCCAGTCCACCATCATGCCCGAGGCGATCCAGGCGCTTGGCTCCGTCCGCCCCAGATCCTCGCAGATGGCGACGGCGAGCCGGCCGAGGTCGGGCAGTTCGAACAGGGTGAAGCGGTCGCCGGTCTCAATGTCCTCGCGCGCGCAGTCCAGCAGCCGGCCGTTGCGGTCGCGCAAATCGTAGGAGCGGCATTGGTCGGTGTCGAGGTCCCAGCAATGCAGCTTGGTCTGTTCGGCGACCACCCGGCCGCAGCGGTCGAGCAGGATCGCGCGATTGCGCGGCCGGCCCTCCACCTCCTCTTTCACGCCGAGCAGAGCATAGCGGATCGGCCCGTCCACCGCCTGGGCGCGCAGTGCCTGCTGGATCGCGGCCAGCGAGTCGGAATGGACCGAGACCTCCGGGAACAGCACGAAAGTGGCGCCCTGCTCCGCCAGCCCGGCGATGGCATCGGCGGCGCGGCGGCCAAGCGCGCGTGGGGCGGGATCGTACCAGTCCTCGCCGTCGCGGCGGAACCGGCGGATGGCGAGGTCGTCCTCCGCCTCGGCCAGCGGGACGATGCCGACGACCGGCATCCAGGCGGGGTCGCTAGGGTCCTGGTCGGACACCGCGGCGATGCGCCGGTACTCCACCGCGATGCGCCGTTTCGGATCGCCCTCGCGCTCCGCCTCAATGGTCAGGCTGGGCGGCACCGCCAGCAGGTTGGTGAACAAATCGACGGGATCGAAAGCCTCAGGATCGGCGCCAGGTGGTGCCGTCTCGCGGATGTTCATGGCGCGGGCGAGCAGGCCGGGCCGCAGGATCAGCTGCCCGTCGGCGGCATCGGCATTGAACCGCCCGTCACGGTTCAGGCGGCGACGTGCCTCCAGCCGCTCGGCCGGAAGAGGATCGTCGCCCCTGATGTCATAACGGGAGGCCAGCGGCGCGAACCAGGAGTCGATGGCCTGCGCCGCCGCCAATGTCCGGTCCAACTCCGATCCGACCCACTCCTCCAGCGCCCGGACACCGGACCGCAGGCGCTCCGCCGCCTTGTCGGCTAGCCGGCCGGCCCGGTCGTGGTCCGCCTCCAGCGTTCGAGCCAGATTGCGGACCTCGTCGCGGCGCTCCTGCAACCGGCGCCGCAGGCTCATGAACAGGTCGGCCGGATGCATCGGCGTCAGGAGCTTGCCGACTGGCCGGCCGCCGGCTGGAACTGCAGGATCTTCGGCGTCCGCATGTCGTCCGCGATGGGGGCGTCGCTGGCCGCGCCGCGCATGGCGGAGACGGGGCGGGGGAAGCCGCTGCGGTCGCTGTAGTTGGGCACCGGCAGGCTGCGGTAATAAGCCTCCTCCTGGTGCAGCTTCTGGGCGCAGACGATGTCCACCGCCGTCGTCGCCAGCACGGCACCAAAGGCGATGCCGGCATTCCCGGCGCGCGGATTGTCCTGCATTCCGGCGGCAAGTGTCGCCATGTCGACGGCGTCGCCGGCGATGCGGCCCCAGATCCACGGCTTGGGATCGCCGAGAGCCAGCAGGCCGACGCCGGCGGTGATCTCCCGCACGCCATAGGCGCGGATCAGGTTGGTCTTGTCCTCCATCCCCATCCAGCGGGCGATGCTGCGGCCGGCCATCAGTTCGGCGACGCCGAGGCCGATGCTGAACCAGCCCAGCCCGCGGGCGAGGTTGTCTCCGGCCGAGGAGTGGTTGTAATAGGCCATCTCTTCACCTCAGGGCTTGAGGACCACCTTGATGCAGCCGTCCCGCTTGTCGCGGAAGGTCTTGTACATCTCGGGTCCCTGATCGAGCGGAACGGTGTGGGTGATGACGAAGGACGGGTCGATCTGTCCCTCCTGGATTCGGTTCAGCAGGTCGTCGGTCCAGCGGTTGACGTGGGTCTGGCCCATGCGCCAGGTCAGTCCCTTGTTCATCGCCATGCCGAAGGGCATCTTGTCGATCAGCCCGCCATAGACGCCGGGGATCGACAGCGTGCCGGCCGGGCGGCAGACATAGATCATCTCGCGCAGCACATGGGCGCGGTCGCTTTCCAGCATCAGCGCCTGCTTGGCCCGGTCCATCATGCTGTCGATGGTGGCGGTGGCGTGCGCCTCCATGCCGACGGCGTCGATGCATTTCTCCGGACCCTTGCCGGCGGTCAGCTCGTTCAGCCGCTCGACGACGCTTTCCTCTTCGAAATTGATGGTGATGGCGCCGCCGGCCTTGGCCATCGCCAGCCGTTCCGGCACGCGGTCGATGGCGATCACCTGTTTGGCGCCGAGCAGGATCGCGCTGCGGATCGTCATCTGTCCGACCGGGCCGCAGCCCCAGATCGCCACGGTGTCGGTCGGCTGGATGTCGCACTGGGCGGCGGCCTGCCAGCCGGTGGGAAAGATGTCGCCCAGGAACAGAACCTGCTCGTCGGTCAGCCCGCTGGGAACCTTGATGTGGGTGCGGTCGGCCATGGGCACCCGCACATATTCGGCCTGCCCGCCGGCATAGCCGCCGGTCAGGTGGGTGTAGCCGAACAGCCCGGCGGTGGTGTGGCCGAAGAGCTTGTCAGCCAGCGCCTTGTTGCGGTTGGAGCGCTCGCAGACCGAATAGTTGCCGCGTTTGCACTGGTCGCATTCGCCGCACCAGATGGTGAAGGGAACCACCACCCGCTCGCCGACCTTCAGCGCGCTCTTGGCCTCCGATCCCACCTCCATCACCTCGCCCATGAATTCATGGCCGACGATGTCGCCCTTCTCCATGCCCGGCATGAAATTGTCGTGCAGGTGAAGGTCGGACCCGCAGATGGCGCAGGTCGTCACCTTGACGATGGCGTCGCGCGGATGCTCGATCTTCGGATCCGGAACCGTGTCGCAGCGGATGTCGTTGGCGCCATGCCAGACCAGTGCTCTCATCGATGTCTCCCCGACTCTTGCCTTCTTGACGGTCGTGTTCAGCAACAGGACCGGCGGCCGGAGCGTTCCGGTCCCGTCCGGCCCCTTACCGAAAGGCGATGGTCAGAGGATCAGCGCCTTTTCGCGGGCGACGCCGCCGGACATGATGGCGGTCTGGCCGTCGTCCAGGCTGTTGCGCAGGGCGGGGAAATCGATCTCCTCCTCCTGCCGGATATGGCCGTCGATGATGCGCTTCAGGTCGAGCGCGACGGCGAGCCAGCGCGGATCGTCCTTCGGCGTCTGTTCCAGGTCGAACAGGTGCATCTTCATCTCGGCATGCTCGCCGTAGAGATGCTTGGCGTCCTCTTCCTTGCGCGCCTGGTCGTGCAGAAGCGGATAGACGACGTCCTCCTCCGCCATCGCATGGGCGGCGAGCCGACGCTTCAGGCGCAGCAGCAGCTGGGTGCGGCGGCCCGGCGCGTCCATCGGGGTCTGCACCATCTCCACCAGCAGCGACTTGATGTGGCGGTGATCGTCGATCAGCGCGTCGATGCCGTCGCGGCCGGCGGCGTGGCGGGCGGTGCCGGCCAGCTGCGCCACCACCGGCGGCAGCAGCCGGCTCGCCACCAGCGCCAGCGCCGCTCCGCCGGCCATCATCGCCAGCCCGCGCGCCGACAGCCAGCCCGTATCGTCTCCGTGCGAATAGCCTGCTCCCGAGTAACGTGCCATGGCGGGGCTCCTTCCTGCCGGTTGGGTGATCTGGCTCACCAACAGGCGCGCGAGCCCCGGCGTTCCGGCGGGCGGTCAGGCGGCAGGCAGAGGCGGAGCGGAGGCTTGCCGTGCCGCCCGCGGTGTGTCCGCGGTCGTCACCAGCAGGTGCAGAAGCAGCAGGGCGGTGAAGAACAGGTAGGATTGCAGGACGTTGAGCGGGGTATTGGCAAGCTCGTTCAGGGGATGGAAGAAGTCGTTGCTCACGATCGCGAATCCGATGCCCAGCAGCAGCAGCTTGCCGAGGCCGCGGCGTCGATCCTGGGCGGCGAGGTCGATCAGGACGAACAGCAGATAGGCGCAGACCGGCAGCAGCACGCCGTAATGCGGGATCCAGGCGATCGGCGTACCGATGGTGAAGCAGGTGCCGGCCACCAGGAAGGAGGCGATGGGCAGCCGCCGGCCGCCTCCATTTTGGCCGCCAGCCCCGTCCCTGATCCGCCACAGCAGGCCGAACAGGACGAACAGGATGCCGGAGATCAGGGTCGCGCCATGGACGAGCGCATTGTAGGCCGGAAAGGCGCTGCCCCGCCATTCGGCCTCGCCGTTGGTGTTCAACAGCAGGTTGGGACCGTTCTGCAGCAGGCGGTGCAGAAGCCCGTTCAAGGTCTGGTTGGCATAATAGCTTTCGCCATGCTGGCCCAGGAAGGACAGCACGTCGAGGTAATGCAGCGACGCGCCGAAGCCGTAGAGGGCGCTGGCGGCGGCGAAGCCGGGAATCACCACCGCCGCCCAACCGATGGCGAACCCCCATTCCCGGCGCAGCAGCGCCCAGATCAGGAAAAGCGACATCTGCGGCTTGATAAGCGTCGATGCGCCGAGCATGGCGCCGGCGAGTACCCGCTGGTCGCGCACGTAGAACAGGGTGGCGAAGACGAAGGCGGCGTTCAGCCACACCTGCATCTGGCCGACGGCGAAGGCCTTGACGATCGGGAAGAAGCACAGCGTCGCCACCGCGCCGAGTGCCGCGAGCGTCAGCCGGCTGACCCCGTTGCGCACGGTCTGGTCGAAGCCCATGCGCTCCGCCAGTTCGCGCATCAGCAGCGCCATGCCGCCGGCGGTGGCGACCACCATCAGCAGGTTGATCAGGGCATAGATCCGCAGATGGAGCAGACCGACCGCCGACATCGCCTCCAGAACCAGCAGCGAGGTCAGCGGATATTGGAACTTCACATGCTTGGTGAAGAAGATGGCGTCGTAGACGTTGCCTTGCCCATTGTCATGCAGCCAGGTGAAGGCCGTCATCATCGGTTCCCAGGAATCGAGCGGCAGATGTTCCGGCGATTTGCCCAGGATCAGGAGCAGGACGTCCCAGACCGTGGTGTCGAGCCCTGCATCCAGAAAAGGCCTGAGAACCACGCCGAGCAGCGTGTCGGCACTGAGAACGAACAGAAACGCGACCGACAGCATCCAGGCGGCGAAGCGGTGGTTGCCGATGACGCCGACCGCCGCACCGCCGCCATTGCCCAACGGCCCATCCAATGATCCGTCTGCCGCGCTTGCGAATTCCTTCGAGTCCATCGGCGACCACTCCCTGGCGTTGTGCCCGGCTTCAACTGCCGGCAGGTCCGCGAAACTATGCCAGAGCACTGCGGATGGGGAATGTGCCCCGCCCGTGCCGGATGGGAGTAATGCCATTAAACGCCAGGCACCCGCGGCGGTAGCAAGCTACCCCGCCGCGGCGGCGCCGGCGCGTTCGGAGGAAGAAAGAAGGGGCGGGAAGCAGGGGCCTCGCGCGGAATCGCTCAGCCCGGCTTGCCCGCCTCCCGGTTGCGCGGCCGCTTGCCGGCATCCTCCTTTGGTGTCGGCGGGGCGGCGTGCTGGTCGGGCAGGTCCCGGCGCTGGCCGGTGCCCTCGCCGACGGTGACGGTGGTCGACGGCCCGCCGCCGACGCTGTGCGGCAGGTCGTCGGAACTGCCGGTGCCGATGCCCATGCCCTGGCCGGCACGGCCGGGAGTGACCGGGCCGCCACCCTGCGCGCCCGGATTGGGGCTGTCGGCGTTGGAGACGTGGCGGTCCCGATCCTGATCTTTTTGCCTGTCCATCTGGTCCTCCCGGGTTGCGGTTGTCCTTCGGCCAACATGCCGGTCGGGCCGGAGTTCCGGCACTCGCCCGACGGACAGGGGCCGGAACGCCTGCGGGCAGCCACGGTTTTGAGTCGGCGCCGGTCAGGCAACGGCCGGACCGCCGCAGATCATCGAGGCTCCCGGAGACGCCATGTCGCCACAACGCCCGCCCACTTATCCGCCGCCCCATGCTCCCGGCCTCAGCGCGGTGCTGGAACGCAACATCCAGGCGCTGCAAGCCCGCCGCAAACGGGATGAGGTGGAGGCTACGCTGCAGGATCGCATCGCCGACAGGGTCACCCGCTTCACCGGCAGCATGCGCTTCGTCTATCTGCATCTGATCCTGTTCGGCGGCTGGATCCTGGTCAATCTGGGCTGGCTGCCCATCGTCAGGCCCTGGGATCCGTCCTTCGTCGTGCTGGCGATGATCGCGTCGGTGGAGGCGATCTTCCTCTCCACCTTCGTCCTCATCAGCCAGAACCGCATGGCCGCGGCATCCGACAAGCGCGCCGACCTCGACCTTCAGATCAGCCTGCTGGCCGAGCATGAGGTGACGAAGCTGGTCACGCTGGTCTCCTCCATCGCCGACCATCTGGGGGTGGAGACGGAGGTCGACGCCGAACTGGACGTCATCCGCCAGGATGTCGCCCCCGATGCCGTGCTGGACGAAATCGAGGCGACCCAGGCAAAGAACGAACAGGAGTGAATCGCCGGCCGACGCCGGTCTTCCGGCAACCCACCGTTGCCGAACGCATGGAGGTTATGCGTTTAGGGAATCCCTTGTTTCTGCTTGAATTATTGTTCTTGGGCCGGAAAGTATTCTAAGGTCAAACTCCCCACAATTTCGGGTCCGGCACAGGAGCCGTCCCGACAGAGACCAGCTTCAGGCCCCGGTGACCCGACGGTGATGGCGTCCTCTCACATAATCGTCGGTGGCGCCACCTGGTTCTACCTGTCGAGCCGGTACGGGATGACCTTCGATGCGGTCGCCTTCGGGGCGGCGATTCTGGGGGCGCTGGCGCCGGACATCGACCATCCGAAATCGACTCTGGGGCAGATGGTCAAGCCGCTGTCCACCGCGATCTCCAGCATCTTCGGCCATCGCGGCGTCACCCATTCGGCGCTGGCCATCGCCGGCTGTCTGTGGGTCCTGCACGAACATGCGGCCTACCAGCGGCTGCTGATCCCCTTCATCGTCGGCTATCTCACCCATCTGGCCGGCGACCTGCTGACCCCGGCTGGCCTGCCGCTGCTGTGGCCGATCAAGCGGCGGCGCAACTTCGCGCTGCCGATCCTGAAGACCGGCGGTTTCTCCGAACAATTGGCGGTGACGCTGATGGCGGGCTGGATGATCTCCGGTCTGTTCGCCAACGGCTGGCCGGAATTCCCGCTGCAACGGCCCTGGCGCTCCGTCGTCGCCGCGGCGCAGACCTATCTGGGGGAGAGCGGCATGGAGAAGGCCGCACCGCCGATCCCCGTGCGCAAGCCGCCGGAAACCAGCCGGCCCAAGCCGCTGAAGGGCTGACTCCCGGCTGTTCGGGCATTCGGTCCATCAATCCATCGAAATTGCGGAATCCTGCCCGAAATTCCCCCTATGTCGTCGGCCGGAGGCCTGCGCTGCCGACTTTTATTCGGTAAAAACGGATGCTCCTGCCGCGTGGCCCCAAAAACCGGCCGGATGTTCTGAGATTTTGCCGCAGTGCTCGTAATTCATTCTGCGTCAGCGCCTACATACAGAATTTAAATCGCAGAAATGGCATGAATACCAGTTGGAAAGGATCCCGGAAAATCGGTTAGCCTGACAGGCATCGGATCGGCCTCCGCAACCCGCCGGACAGGTGCCGCTCCAAGCCCCCGACCAGAGCCAGCCACGCGATGAACCAGATGACCGATCCGAGCGTTGTACCCGCCTCCGAGCCGACCCTCTCCACCGGCGCCGGCCCCTTCGCCGCCTTCGCCCCCGTCGTCCGTCCGGCCAGTCCGCTGCGTCAGGCGATCACCGCCGCCTATCGCCGGCCGGAGCCGGAGTGCGTGGCGTGGCTGGTCGATCAGGCGGCGCTGCCGGCCGAGGTGACGGCGGCGGCGGCCGAGACCGCTCGCTCGCTGATCGCCGCGCTGCGCGCCAAGCCGCAGGGCCGCGGGGTGGAGGGGCTGATCCACGAATACAGCCTGTCCAGCCAGGAGGGCGTGGCGCTGATGTGCCTGGCGGAGGCGCTGCTGCGCATCCCCGACCGCGCCACCCGCGACGCGCTGATCCGCGACAAGATCGCCGGCGGCGACTGGCGCGCCCATCTCGGCAACAGCCCGTCGCTGTTCGTCAACGCCGCGACCTGGGGGCTGCTGGTCACGGGCAAGGTCACGGGTGTGCTGGGCGACAGCTTCGGCAGCGAGCAGGCGCTGTCCTCCGCCTTGACCAAGCTGATCCTGCGCGGCGGCGAGCCGCTGATCCGCCGCGGCGTCGATATGGCCATGCGGATGATGGGCGAGCAATTCGTCACCGGCCAGACCATCGACGAGGCGCTGTCCAACAGCCGCAAGATGGAGGCCGAGGGCTTCCGCTATTCCTACGACATGCTGGGGGAGGCGGCGACCACCGCCGCCGACGCCGACCGCTACTACGCCGATTACGAGACGGCGATCCACGCCATTGGCAAGGCTTCGGCCGGCCGCGGCATCTATGACGGCCCCGGCATCTCGATCAAGCTGTCGGCCCTGCACCCGCGTTATTCGCGCGCCCAGGCCGACCGGGTGATGGCGGAGCTGCTGCCGCGCGTCACCGAACTGGCCCGTCTGGCCCGCCGCTACGACATCGGCCTGAACATCGACGCCGAAGAGGCCGACCGGCTGGAGCTGTCGCTCGACCTGCTGGAATCGCTGTGCTTCGATCCGGATCTGAAGGGCTGGAACGGCATCGGCTTCGTCGTCCAGGCCTATGGCAAGCGCTGCCCCTATGTCATCGACTTCGTCGTCGATCTGGCCCGGCGCAGCGGCCACCGGCTGATGGTCCGTCTGGTCAAGGGCGCCTATTGGGACAGCGAGATCAAGCGCGCCCAGGTCGACGGGCTGGAAGATTTCCCGGTCTATACCCGCAAGCTGCACACCGACGTGTCCTATGCCGCCTGCGCCCGCCGGCTGTTGTCGGCGCCCGACGCGGTGTTCCCGCAGTTCGCCACCCACAACGCCCAGACGCTGGCGACCATCTACCGGATGGCCGAGCATCTGAACGGCGCGTTCAAGGTCGGCCAGTACGAGTTCCAGTGCCTGCACGGTATGGGCGAGCCGCTCTACAAGGAAGTCGTCGGCCCGCTGAAGCGGCCCTGCCGCGTCTATGCCCCGGTCGGCACGCACGAGACGCTGCTGGCCTATCTGGTCCGCCGCCTGCTGGAGAACGGCGCCAACAGCTCCTTCGTCAACCGCATCGCCGACAAGAGCGTGTCGATCGACGATCTTGTCGCCGACCCGGTGGCGTTGGCCAGCACCACCCTGCCGGTGGGCGAGAAGAACCCGCTGATCGCCCTGCCCAGGGATCTCTACGGCGTGGAGCGGGCGAACTCCGCCGGTCTCGACCTGTCGAACGAGACCACGCTGGCCGAGCTTTCCGCCGCGATGCGCGACAGCGCCGCCGTCGCCTGGACCGCCGCCCCGCTGCTGGCCGACGGCGAACGCCAAGGCAAGGCCCAGCCGGTGCTGAACCCGGCCGACCACCGCGACGTCGTCGGGAGTTGTGTCGAGGCCGGTCCGGCCGACATCGCCGACGCCTTCCTGTTCGCCGAGGCCGCCGCCCCGGTCTGGGCCGCCACCCCGCCGGCCCAGCGCGCCGCCTGCCTGTTCCGCGCCGCCGACGCGATGCAGGCGCGCATGCCGACCCTGCTGGGCCTGATCATCCGCGAGGCCGGCAAGTCCACCGCCAACGCCATCGCCGAGGTGCGCGAGGCCATCGACTTCCTGCGCTATTATGGTGCCCGCGTCCGCGACGGCTTCGGCAACGACAGCCACCGCCCGCTGGGTCCGGTGGTCTGCATCAGCCCGTGGAACTTCCCGCTCGCCATCTTCTCCGGTCAGGTCGCCGCGGCGCTGGCCGCCGGCAACCCGGTGCTGGCCAAGCCGGCGGAGGAAACCCCGCTGGTCGCGGCGGAGGCCGTGCGCATCCTGCACGCCGCCGGCGTTCCCGCCGGTGCGGTCCAGCTTCTGCCCGGCGCGGGCGAAGTCGGTGCCGCCCTGGTCGGCCATGCCGGCACCCGCGCGGTGATGTTCACCGGCTCCACCGACGTCGCCCGCCTGATCCAGCGCCAGCTGGCCGGGCGCCTGTCGCCGGACGGCGCGCCGATCCCGCTGATCGCCGAAACCGGCGGCCAGAACGCCATGATCGTCGACAGCTCCGCCCTGGCCGAACAGGTGGTCGGCGACGTCATCGCCTCGGCCTTCGACAGCGCCGGCCAGCGCTGCTCGGCCCTGCGCATCCTCTGCCTGCAGGAGGATGTGGCCGACCGCACCCTGACCATGCTGAAGGGCGCGATGCGCGAGCTGCGCCTCGGCAGCCCCGACCGGCTGGCCGTCGATGTCGGCCCGGTCATCACGGCGGAGGCGCGCGACGGCATCACCCGCCATATCGAGGCGATGCGGGCCAAGGGCCGCCGGGTGGAGTCGCTGCCGCTGCCGGCGGAGACCGCCAACGGCACCTTCGTCGCGCCGACCATCATCGAGATCAATGGCATCGCCGACCTGGAGCGCGAAGTGTTCGGCCCGGTCCTGCATGTGCTGCGCTTCCGCCGCGACGATCTGGACCGGCTGGTCGATGCCATCAACGGCACCGGCTATGGCCTGACCTTCGGCCTGCACACCCGCATCGACGCCACCATCGACCGGGTGACCAGCCGGATCGAGGCCGGCAACCTGTACGTCAACCGCAACACCATCGGCGCGGTGGTCGGCGTACAGCCCTTCGGCGGCCACGGCCTGTCCGGCACCGGCCCGAAGGCGGGCGGCCCGCTGTACCTGTCCCGCCTGCTGTCCGTACGTCCGTCCCTGGAGCTGGGCATGCGCGGCAGCGACGCCGTACGTGCGCCGGCCCACGCCTTCGCCGACTGGCTGTCCGACCAGGGCAAGGCGGCCATCGCCACCGACGTACGGTCTCTGGCGAAGCGCTCTCCCGTCGGCGGCAGCCTGGAGTTGGCCGGCCCGGTGGGTGAGCAGAACATCTACAGCCTGATCCCGCGCGGCCGCATCCTGCTGCTGCCGCAGACCGAGGAGGGTCTGTACCGGCTGCTGGGCGCGGCGCTCGCCACCGGCAACGAGGTGGTGGTGGATGGCGACGCTACTGTGACCGCCGGCCTGAAGACCCTGCCGGCGGAGCTTGCCGCCCGTGTCCGGGTGACGGCGAACTGGCTGTCCTGTGGTCCTCTGGCCGGCGCGCTGGTGGAAGGCGATTCCGCCCGCCTGCTGGCCGCCAACCGCCGCATCGCCGAGCTTCCCGGCCCCATCGTCCTGACCCAGGGCGTGCCCATGGGCGGCGAGGGCGTGGAGATCGCCTGGCTGATGAACGAGCGTTCCGTCAGCACCAACACCACCGCCGCCGGCGGCAACGCCAGCCTCGTGGCGATGAGCTGAGAGCGGGAAGGGGAAATCCCCCTCTCCCCCCGGGGAGAGGGTCGGGGTGAGGGGGATGCATTGCGTGGATCTGGTGGGGAGTGGAGAGTGGGCGATTCTTGAAGATCCTCGCCGCGCACCCCCCTCACCCTAACCCTAACCCTCTCCCCGGGGGGGGAGAGGGGACTCCGCCAAGCGCCCCGCGCAACCGCTCCGCCGTTTCGGCGTCGGCCGGAAAGAACGCCTCGATCGCCAATTCCGATAGGGTAACGTCCACCGCCGTCCCGAAGACGGTCGTCGTGCTGAACAGGCTCAGCAACCCAATGGACGTGTGCAGCCGCAACGGCACCACCACGTCGGGGTGGTGCCCGTCCACACCGCCATTCTCCAAAAGCGAGGCCGGCGCCGGATAGCCCTGCAACTCGCTGCGCAGCGCCACCAGCACAGGATCGGCGCTCGCTTCGATCTGGCGGGTCAGGCGGGACAGCACATGCTCCCGCCACTGCGCCCAGTTGCCGATGCGGCCGGCCAGCCCGTCGGGATGCAGGCTGAGGCGCAGCACATTGACCGGCCCCGCCAGCAATTCCGCCGACACCCCCTCCAGCAGCGGCGGCACCGCCCGGTTCGCCGCCAGCAGGTGCCAATGCCGGTCCACCGCCAGCGCCGGGAAGGGCTCGTGGCCGGTCAGCACCAGATCGACCGCCTTGCGTGCCGCCTCCATCGCCGGATTGTCCAGGCTGTGTTCGCTGTAGACCGGGGCGAAGCCGGCGGCGACCAGCAGCGCGTTGCGGTCCCGCAGCGGCACGTCCAGCCGCTCGGCCAGATGGATCAGCATGCCCCGGCTGGGCTGCGACCGGCCGGTCTCCAGAAAGCTGACATGCCGGGTGGAGATGTCGGCCTCGCAGGCGAGATCGAGCTGGCTGAGGCCGCGCCGTTGGCGCCAGGACCGCAGCAGGGCGCCGACCGGCGGCCCCGCCGGCACCCTGCCATTGCGGGCGGTGGTCTGAGAGGTGCCATGGGGCATGGTGAGTGCTCCGAACCGGGATCTTCCGCCATCGTTGCCGTCATCCGCGGGCGAAGGCCAGCAGTTCCGCGTTGAACCGGTCGCGGCGGGTGATGAACAGGCCGTGCGGCGCCCCCTCATAGAAGGACAGCGTGGCGTTCGGCATCAGCGCCACCGTGCGTTCGGCGAGCGCCAGCGGCGTCGTCACGTCGCGGTCGCCATGGACGACCAGAGTCGGCACGGTAATGGCCGGCAGCTCCGTCCGGAAATCGGCCGAGGTGATGGCGCGGTTGCACTCCAGCAGGGCCAACAGCGAGGATTGCAGCGCCATCCCGGTGATCCACCCCTTCATCTCCGCCGAGGTCTCCCCGTTCACGAAGGGGTCGATGTTGTCGCCGAGCCATTTCGGGAAATCGCGCAGCAGCTGCTCCGTCCGGAACGCCTCGAACAGCGCCGGATCGACGCCGTCGGGGTTGTCGTCGGTCCGCGCCATCAGCGGCGTGATCGTCCCGACCATCACCACGCCCGCCACCCGCCCGGCACCATGCCGGGTCAGGTAGCGTACGATCTCCCCCGTCGCCATCGAATGGCCGACCAGCGTCACCTCCCGCAGATCCAGCCCGTCCATCACGGCGGCGATGTCGTCCGCCAGCCGGTCGAAGCCGTAGCCGGACGGCGATTCGTCGGACTTGCCATGCCCGCGGCGGTCGAAGGCGATGCAGCGGCAGCCCTGTTCGGACAACGGCGCCATCTGATAGGCCCAGGCGTCGGAGGTCAGCGACCAGCTCGACACGAACAGGATCGGCCGGCTGCCCTCCTTCTTGCCCCAATCGCGGTAGAACAGGCGCACGCCGTCGTCGGTCTGGATGAAGCCCATGATCGATCTCCCTGCAAAAGTTTCCGGATCAGGCCGTCGGCACTTGGTCGAGGAAGCCGGTGACGCTGCGCAGCCGTCCGTCCGCCGCCAGCAGGGCGAAATCGGTGCCGCGAGCGAGCGGCTCGCCGCCCTCCGGTCCCAGCGCCCAGGAGAAGCGCAGCCGGTCATTGTGCCCGTCCACGGCCCCCAGCAGGCTGAAGCGCAGGCCGGGGAACTGCCGCTGCACCGCGTCGATCAGGGAGTCCAGCCCGTCATGGCCGCTCACCCCTGCCAGCGGGTCGAGATAGCTGGCATCCTCGCTCCAGCCCTGCGCGATCAGGGTGCGGCGCCGCTGCGGGTCGGTCTCGTTCCAGGCGGCGATGTAGAGGTCGGCGATTGCGGCGGGGGTGTGGGTCGCGTCGGTCATCGTCAGGTCCCTTTCTCGGTTCGTTGTCCTGGCCGCCGGATTGTCCCGGCGAACCCAGAATTGCCCGATGGCGGGAGCTGAATCGATTACGTGGCAGGTAATGCCGTACACGAACGATCACGCGGCGCGCGCATGCCTGCCATCACCGTCGCGCTGCGGTACGCGTGCCGGTGATCCGGCTAAGGTCCAAATCCATCACCTTTGCCGTCACCGTTGCCGTCCGGATCCTCCATGCGCCTCATCTTCCTGCTCGGCCTAGCCGGGTTCGCCAGCGCCTTTTCCCTGCGCACCACCGATCCGATGCTGACGCTGATCGCCGACGACCTCGGCGTGACGGTGCGGCAGGCGGCGCTGCTGGCTTCGGCCTACACGCTTCCCTATGCGCTGATGCAGATCGTGCTGGGGCCGGTCGGCGACTCCATCGGCAAGTCGCGGCTGGTCCGGCTGGCCCTGTCGGTTCTGACGGTCGGCCTTGTGCTGTCCACCATCGCGCCGAGCTACAGCACGGTGATGGCCGGGCGCATCCTGGCCGGGGCCTTCGCCGGCGGCATCATCCCGGCCTCGATGGCGCTGATCGGCGACCGCGTGCCCTACGAGGAGCGCCAGATCGCCATCAGCCGCTTCCTGCTGGCGGTGATCCTCGGGCAGATGTCGGGCTCCGCCGTGTCGGGCGCGCTGGCCGAGGCGTTCGGCTGGCGCATGGTGTTCGGCCTGTCCGCCGGGCTGACCGCGCTGATCTGCGTCGCCGCCCTGATCGGGCTGGCGCGCGAGGTGGAGACCCGCTCCCCCCTGTCGGTGGCGGAGGCGCAGCGGCGCTACGCCACGGTGCTGACCAACCCGGCCTCGCTGTTCGTCTTCGCCACGGTGGCGGCGGAGGGGCTGCTGATCTTCGGCGTCTTCCCCTTCGTGGCGCCGGTGCTGATCGAACATGGCGCGGCCGGCGCCTTCCAGGCCGGGCTGACCATCGCCGCCTTCGCCATCGGTGGCGTCGCCTACAGCGCCGTGGTGCGGCGGCTGATCGCCTCGCTCGGCCAATGGGGCATGATGAAGGCCGGCGGTCTGGCCGCCGGTCTCGCCTATCTGGTCATCGCCTTCCCGGTGCCCTGGCCGGTGGTGAGCCTGTGTTTCCTGGTCGCCGGTTTCGGCTTCTACATGCTGCACAACACCATGCAGACCCAGGCGACGGAGCTGGCGCCGACCGCCCGCGGGTCGGCGCTGGCCCTGTTCGCGTCGAGCTTCTTCATCGGCCAGGGGATCGGCCCGGTGCTGTACGGCTATATCTCCACCCACACCGGCTTCGGCCCGCTGTTCCTCGGCGTCGGCGCGCTGACCGCCGGGCTGGGCTTCGCCTCGGCCCGGCTGATCCGGCGGGGGCGGGCTTAAACGCTCCTTACAAACAAGCCCGGATATAGGGCCGGTTCGCCTCCCACAGCTCGTCCAGGATGGCGACGGCTGCCGTGCTGGAGTTGATGACGGGGTCGATCAGCAGGGCTTGCAGCGCCAGCTCCTTCGACCCGTGCAGTGCCGCCTCCACCGACAATTGCTGCACGTTGGCCTGGACCGACAGCAGCTTGACGATGCCGTCGGGCAGCCGGCCGAGCGACACCGGGTGAACCCCGGCGGCGTCCGCCACCAGCGGCACCTCCACCGCCAGCTCGTCGGGCAGGCCGGGAATGACGCCGCGGTTGATGACGATGCCGCTTTCGATGAAGCGCTTCTGGTTGTGCAGCTGCCCGGCGATCACCGCCACCGCCCGCTCGCCCCAGGACGGCTTGGTCCAGTCGTCGGGGATCGGCTTGCTGCCGTCGATGACGCCGTCCATCAGGTCGCGCAGGATGATGCGGCCCTCTTCGTCGTGCTTGAAGTCGAAGCCATGCTCCCCGGCCTCCCAGCCATAGGGCAGGAACTCGCCGGTGTGGTCGTCGCTGGGGGTCACCCACAGGCCGAAGGCGTGGAACAGGCGCCGCGCCAGCGGGGTGAAGGACGGATCGTGCGTCGCTTCCTTCTCGCGCAGCAGCGGGTAGAGGTCGCGCCCGGTCGCCTTCTCGCGGATCGCGGTCAGCCATTGGAAATGGTTCAGCCCGGCGCCCCAGACATCGACCTCCTTTTCAGCCATGCCCAGGATCTGGCAGATGAACCAGCGCGCCAGGAAGATGCCGTGGCAGAGCCCCAGCGTCCGCACGCTGGTGCAGCGCGACAGGCCCAGGACGATGCGGCTTTCCGGGTTCGACAGGTTGATGAACAGCGCGTCGGGGCAGATCGCCTCGACGTCGCGGACGATGTCGACGATCAGCGGCAGGGTGCGCAGCGTGAAGAACAGCCCGCCGGGACCGCCGTTCTCGCCCAGCGTGTGGCGGATGCCGTGCTTCTTCGGCACCTCGAAATCCAGCTTCCACAGCCGGTTGCGGTCGATGGCGATGGCGCACAGCACGAAGCCGGCGCCCTGCAGGGCCGCCTTGCGGTCGGTGGTCTTCTCGATGGTGATCCCGGCGTCGCCATGGCGGTTCATCACCTCGGCCAGCGCCGCCATGCGGTCGAGCGCGTCCTGGTTGGTGTCGACCAGCGTCAGGGTGCTGCCGGCCAGTTCGGTGGTGGAGAACAGATCCTGGAACAGGCTGAGCCCGAAGGCGGCGCTGCCGGCGCCGATGAAGACGATCTTCGTGGTGTTGGGCATGTCGGGTTTCCTCCGTGAGCGGAGCGGCTGACCGCCGTCTTATCGAAACAGGCTACGCCTTTCGGACGGGTCCGCACAGTCCCCGCGTGCAATCGTTCCTGTCTGCGCCACCGCGTCGCGCCCGCGCCGGGCGCATGCTTGTCCCATGGCGAAGACGGTCCGGCTGCGGCATGCTGGGAAAAACGAACGTCCCCGTGGGAGGATAGCAATGGACAGCTTCAGCCAGCCCGTGTCCCAGGCCGCCGATGCCAGACCGCTGAGTTTCCCGCCCGATTTCCGCTGGGGCGCGTCCACCGCCTCCTACCAGATCGAAGGCGCGGTGAACGCCGACGGGCGCGGGCCTTGCGTGTGGGACACCTTCACGGCGCAAGGCCGCATCATGGACGGCAGCAGCGCCGCCGTCGCCTGCGACCATTACCACCGCTACCCGGAGGACATCGCGCTGATGAAGGCGGCGGGCTTCGACAGCTACCGCTTCTCCATCGCCTGGCCGCGCATCCTGCCGACGGGGACGGGGGCGGTGGAGACGCGCGGCCTCGATTTCTACGACCGGCTGGTCGACGGGCTGCTGGAGGCCGGGATCACGCCGATGGCCTGCCTCTACCATTGGGACCTGCCGCAGCCGCTGGAGGATGCCGGCGGCTGGCAGGGGCGGGAGATCGTCGGCCCCTTTGCCGACTACGCCCGCATCGTCACCGCCCGGCTGGCCGACCGGGTCAAGACCTGGATGATGCTGAACGAGCCCAACGTGGTCGCCATCTTCGGTTATGGCGTGGGGGAGCATGCCCCCGGCCACAAGCTGGGTGAACAGGGCATCCTGCGCGCCTTGCACCACCAGAATCTGGCGCAGGGCGCGGCGTTGCGCGCCATCGCGGCGGAGCAGTCCGGCCTGACGCTGGGCACCGTCCTGAACCTGCAGCCGAGCGTTCCCGACAGCGACCGGCCGGAGGATGTGGCCGCCGCCGCCCGCTGGGACGCGGTGTGGAACCGGGTGACGCTGGACGGGCTGATGCGCGGGCAAATTCCGGCGCTGCTGGCCGACCGGATGGCGGATTTCGTGCTGCCCGGCGACGAGGAGGCGATCCGCTATCCCATCGACCTGCTGGGCATCAACTACTACTCCCGCATGACGATGAAGCATGAGGAGGGCCGGCCCTTCGACGTCGGCTGGGGCGAGGCGCAGTGCCGGCGCTGGACCGGCATGGCATGGCCGGTGCAGCCGGAGGGGCTGTACGACCTGCTGAGCGAACTCCGCACCGACTACGGCAACCCCGCCGTCTTCATCGCGGAGAACGGCTGCGCCTATGACGACGTGGTGACTCCGGACGGCCAGATCCACGATGCAGAACGGGTGCTGTTCTATCGCGAGCATCTGGAATCGGTGGCGAAGGCGCTGGCCGACGGCTGCAACGTCAGGGGTTATCTGTGCTGGAGCCTGCTGGACAACTTCGAGTGGGCCTTCGGCCTGTCGAAGCGGTTCGGCATCGTGCGCGTAGATTATGATACGCTCGAACGCACGCCGAAGGACAGCTATCGCTTCCTCGCCGAGGTTGTGAGAACGGGGAGGCTTTAACCCTTCTTTCGCCCCTGACCCTGTACTTTTGGCAATATACGTCCTATTCGTTAGTCATACGGACGGAGAAGATTCGAGGGCGGAGGCCCGGGATGGGCGGCATGACCGACGACACAGACGGCAAGACAGGCGGCGACAGGCCCGCCGCCGACGCACCCGGCTTCACCCGCCGCTTCCTGCGGCTGGCGGGCGGCTATTGGTTCGGACGGACCAGGGTGACCGTGTGGGCGCTGACCGTGGCGCTGATCGTGCTGACGATCGGGCAGGTGTCGATCCCGGTGCTGATCAATCTGTGGAGCGAGCGGCTGTTCGACGCGCTCGAACAGCGCTCCATGGACCGGCTGATGACGATGATCGGCGTCGTCGGGCTGATCATCGTCTACAACATCGTCATCGTCGTGTTCCATCTGCGGGTGAAGCGCCGGCTGCAGATGGGCTGGCGGGACTGGCTGACCCGCAAGCTGCTGGAGGATTGGCTGCGCCGTGGCCGCCATCACCAGATCGCCTATATGCCGGGCGAGCACGACAACCCCGACGGCCGCATCGCCGAGGACATCCGCATCACGGCGGAGGTCGCCATCGACCTGGGCCATTCGCTGACCTACTGCGCGCTTCTGCTGGTCAGCTTCACCAACATCCTGTGGATGCTGTCCGGCACCCTGACGGTCACGGTCTTCGGGTCCGAGCTGTCGGTGCCGGGCCATCTGCTCTATGTGGCGCTGATCTATGCCGTGGTGGGCACCAGCATCGCCATGCTGATCGGCCAGCCGCTGGTCAACGCCGTCAACCGGCGCCAGGGCTACGAGGCCGATTTCCGCTTCGCGCTGGCCCGCATCCGCGAGAACGGCCAGACCATCGCGCTGCTGCACGGGGAATCGGCCGAGCGCGGGCATCTCACCGGCCTGTTCGCCGGGGTGGCGCGGGGCTGGAACCGCCAGACCGCGGCGCTCGCCAACATGATGGTGTTCAGCGCCAGCTATTCCGTGTTGTCCGCCGCCTTCCCGATTCTGGTCGCCGCCCCCCGCTACATCACCGGCGCCATCACGCTGGGCGTGCTGATGCAGACGGCGCAGGCTTTCCAGCAGACGGTGGGCGCCCTGTCCTGGCCGATCGACAATC
The DNA here is from genome assembly GCA_966212305.1 of uncultured Azospirillum sp. Taxonomy (GTDB): domain Bacteria; phylum Pseudomonadota; class Alphaproteobacteria; order Azospirillales; family Azospirillaceae; genus Azospirillum. Next base: position 20,461 of record CBIHQY010000026.1, on the reverse strand, counting down.
TGCCGCGCGCCGCCGAATGGCGCGCGTCGGTGGAGCGCGTGCTGAACCTGCACGACGCGCTGGTGCGGCTCGACCGCGAGGTCTGCGACGTGCCGGACGGCCATATCCAGGTCGTGCGCGCGGACGAGCACAAATCCCTGACCTTCGCCGGCGTCGCCATCGACGAGCCGAACGGCACGGCCGTCGTCCACCCCTTCGACCTGGAGGTGCGGCCGGGCGACCGCGTGCTGATCGGCGGCGACGCGACGGCGACCATCCGCCTGTTCCGCGCCGTGGCCGGCGTCTGGCCCTGGGGCCGCGGGCTGATCACCCTGCCGGCCCACACCCGCGTCTTCTTCATGCCCGAACGCCCCTATCTGCCGCATGCCAGCCTGCGCGCGGTGCTGGCCTATCCCGGCACCGCCGCTTCGGTGGCCGACGACCGGGCGACGGCGGCGCTGGTCAGCGTCGGGCTGCCCGACCTCGTCGACCGGCTGGACAGCCTGGACCGCTGGGACGAGGTGCTGTCGGTGCCCGAACGCCAGCGCCTGGGCTTTGCCCGGCTGCTGATCCGCCGCCCCGACTGGATCTTCCTGGAGGACGCCACCGACAGCCTCGATCCCCCGGCGGAGGAGGAGCTGCTGACGCTGATGGAGCGGGAACTGCCGCACGCCACCCTGCTGACCATCGGCCACCATGTCGGGCTGGACGCCCACCACGGCCGCAAGCTGGTTCTGGAGCGCACCAACGGCGCCGTCACCCTGCGCGAGGAGGTGCGGGACGTCCTGCCGGCGACGGAAAGCGCGGCCTGACCCTATTCTTTTCCGGAAACTTGGAACACATCCAAAAAGCTGCCACACTGCGCGGCGGACACCGTTCGTACCCACAGCATCGCCGCCCCGCACAACCATGGACATGAGCGTGAAGAAGACCAGCATCAACGCGGCATGGCGGGGGCTGGCGAATTGCCGGGGGTGCGGCATCCGGGAATCGGCGCTGTTCGCCGACCTGACGGAATCCGATTTCAACCTGATCCACCTGCCCATCGACGAGATGACGGTGGCGCCGGGGGCCGCGCTCTACCATGTCGGCGACGAGCCGGCGGCGCTCTTCACCGTGCGCGGCGGGCTGGTGAAGCTGGTGCAGTATCTGCCGAACGGCGGCCAGCGCATCGTCCGGCTTTTGCGCACCGGCGACACCGCCGGGCTGGAGGCGGCGCTGGGCGAGCCCTATCGCCACACCGCCATCGCCATCCACCCCGTGCTGACCTGCCGCATCCCCCGCGCGGTGATCCAGCGCCTGTCGGAGGAGACGCAGCACCTGCACCAGCAGCTGATGCGCCGCTGGCATCAGGCGGTGGAGCGGGCCGACGCCTTTCTGGTCGAACTCGGCACCGGCAGCGCCAGGGCGCGGGTCGCCCGGCTGTTCCTGACCCTGGTGGACGACCAGGGCGAATGCGACTTCTTCGGGCGGGAGGATGTCGGCGCCGTGCTGGGCATCACCACCGAGACCGCCAGCCGCGTCGTCGCCGAGTTGAAGCGGCAGGGCCTGCTGGACGAGCTGCGGCCCAACCGCTTCCGCTGCGACGTGGACGCCCTGCGCGAACTGGCGGACGGGCCGTAGCCCGCCCCCCTGGATCCGAACGCCGTCCTCAGGCCGCCCGCATCTCCTCCACCAGCCCGTCGACCTGACCGGCCAGCGTCCGCAGCTGGTCCTGCACGGTGGAGGAGGCCGACAGCACGCGGTTGGCCGACTCCCCCGACTCGCGCGCCGCATCGGCGACGGAATCGATGTTGCCGCGCACATGCTGGGTGCTGTCCGCCGCCTCGCCCACGTTGCGGGCGATCTCGCGGGTGGCGGCGCTCTGCTGCTCCACCGCGGCGGCGATGGTGGCGGCGATCTCGTTCACCTCGCGGATGGTGCCGGCGATGGAGCGGATGGCGTCCACCGCCTCCTGCGTCACCGACTGCATGGCGGCGATCTGGGCGGAGATGTCCTCCGTCGCCTTGGCGGTCTGGGTGGCGAGGCCCTTCACCTCGCTCGCCACGACGGCGAAGCCCTTGCCGGCCTCGCCGGCGCGGGCCGCCTCGATGGTGGCGTTCAGCGCCAGCAGGTTGGTCTGGCCGGCGATGGACTGGATCAGCCCGACCACCTCGCCGATGCGGCCGGCGGTCTGGGCCAGCCCTTCCACCGTGCGGTCGGTGCGCTCCGCCTCGTCCGCCGCCTTGCGGGCGATCCGGCTGGAGGCATGGACCTGGGTGCCGATCTCCTGGATCGAGGCCGACAGCTCCTCCGTCGCGGCGGCGACCGCCTTGACGTTGCCCTCCGCCTGCTGCGAACTGCCGGCGGCGGTCGTCGCCTCCCCGGCGGTCAGGTCGGCGCTGCGGGTCATGCGTTCGGCCATGTCCTGCATCTCGCCGGCCGCCTGGGCGACGCGGCCGAGCACGCCGCGCACGCTGCTCTCGAAATTCTCCGCCATCTCGACCATGGCGCGGCGGCGTTCGCCGGCGGCCCGGCCGCGTTCGGCCTCGGCGCGGGCATTGGCGGCGTTCGCCTCGTTGGCGGTGTCGCGGAAGACCATCAGGGCGCGGGTCATGTCGCCGATTTCGTCGGCGCCGGCTTTGGGGATCCGCGCATCCAGCCGGCCCTCGGCGATCTCCCGCATGGCGTCGGACAGCGCGCTCAGCCGGGCGACGATGTGGCGGCCGACCACCAGCCACGCCAGCGCCGCGGCGCCGATCAGGCTGCCGACGGCGAACAGGATCAGCATGTGGCGGCCGGCGGCGATGGTGCCTTCGGTGCCGGCGACCGCCGCTTTCGCTTCATCCCGCATCGCCGCGATTTCGCGGTCGACGGTGGCGGCGAAGCGCTGGGCCAATTCCCGGTTCTCGGCCAGCATCCGCTCGGTGTCGGCCGCCGCCGCCAGTTCGGCGCGGCGCAGGGCGATCACCCCTTCCTCGCCGCGGCCGAAGCCGATCAGCGCCTTTGCCAGCGCCGTCAGCACCTCGGTGCCGGCGGCATTGTCGCCGGACTGGCCGCGCAGGGTGCCGATGCGCTCATAGAGCGACGAGGACGCGGCGGTGAAGCGCTTCTCCAGGAGATCCAGGCGGGCCGCGTCGGGGGCCTGCGCCGCCTCGTTCAGCGCGCCGGTCAGGGCGGTGCCGTAGGTCGACAGTTCCAGATTCGTGCGGAAACGCTCCAGCCCGCTGCCGAGCAGGTCCTGCACCGCCCCCTGCACCTGGGAGCGGATGTCGAAGTTGGCGCGCTTGATGTCGCTCTGCACCTTGCGCAGCGGCGCCTTCAGCCCGTCGAGCAGCTGAGCGGCCTGCGTCCTGGCGGCGGTCAGCCGCTCGGCCAGCCGGCGGTCGACCGCCCCGCTGCTATTCTCGGTGCCGTCCAGCGCGGCGCGGCGCAGGTCGAAGACATTGTCCTTGCCATAGCCGAACAGGAACAGGGTATCGATCCTGCCGGCGCTGTCGGCCGGCAGGCGGTCGCCCAGCGTGCCGAGCGTGGCCGTCACCTGCGATGACGCCTCCAGATAGGATTGCTGCAGCTCGCCGATGGTCTTGGCGTCCTGCGCCGTGCCGGAGCGGTTCATGGCGTCCAGCGCGCCGGCGATGCCGCTGCGCAGGTCGTAGAGCGCGATCATCGACCTCACGGCGTCCGACAGAGCCCCCATGTCGCGATCGGTGCCGCCGTCCAGCGCCATGCCCTTCTGCTGCAAGGCCTCCCCGGCGCCATCGACCAGCGGCGCCAGCGTCTTGAGGAAGCCGTCATAGCTCTGGGCCAGCCGGGTGGACGCGGCCTCGCGCCGGTCATGCACGGACAGGCGCCGCGCCACGCCGTCGTTGATGCCGTCCAGCGTGGCGATCAGCGCGTTGCCGGTCTCGCGCACCTCCGTCAGCAGCGGGTCCTGCGGGCGGCGTCCGGCCAGCTCGTCGACCAGCGACAGGAAGCCGCGGGCGCGTTCCTTCGCTTCCCCCCGGATGCGCTCCCGCTCCTCCTGGCTGGCGGCGCCGTCCAGCATGGGGGCGGCCGAGGCGATGGCGCCGCTTTCGCCGGCCAGCCGGGTCGCCAGCTCCATCTCCGGCAGGCTGGTGTCGGCGATCTGCGTCATCGGCCGTTCCACCGCGGAGAAGGACATCAGGCCGACGGCGCTGGCCGCCACCGTCATCGCCGCCATGCCGGCGAAGGACAGCATCAGCTTGGCCCGCACGCCGAGACGGCGCCCGGTTTTGGCTGTGCCGGACTGTGGGACGGCGGGTGCGGCAGTGGTCATGGCGTCGGTTTCCCCAGAGAACAGGTATGGAAGAGCAGGTAGGGGCGGATATCGTCGCTGCCGGCCGCAAGCCCGCATTGTGCGCAATCATGGAACTGCAAGCGCTATGACATGCTTGCGACCATCGGCCACACCGGCCCTTGCATGATTTTCGAGGCGGTGAGCAGCCGTCAATCTCTTTTCCGTTAGCGCGAAAAGATAGTCATAGACCTTCCGATATGCGGAAAACCTGTTCATCGCAGGTGCGTAAATTTCTTCGGCGGGAAACTCCGTAAGCCGTTTCCAAACCGCCAAGCCCAGGCCTATGCGTGTGGTTCATGGCCATAGCGGGCAGCACGAAAGGCATGCGGGCCATCGACCGACCTTATCCGTGTGCTTACCCCCACCGGTGAAAAACCGATCACTTGGATAGCGGGACTGCAATACCGATGCCGAGTGGAAGCACCGGGATGGCGTGGCTAGCTTGGGATCAGCACGTTACCCAAGGGATTTCGAGAATGCCGCAGGATGCCAGCCAGCCTTTCGCCAATCCGTCCTTTGAGGGCTCAATGACCACCGGGCTTCCCCCATCCGCAACCGGAGGAACGGACGACGGCATGGTCGCCGGCATCCGCTCCGTCCTCGCGGAGTGCGGCGGGCTGGCGGTCGATGCCGGCACCCTCGCCATCGACGACGACCTCTATTCCGCCGGCCTCACCTCGCATGGCTGCGTCGGCCTGATGCTGGGGCTGGAGGAGCAGTTCGACGTCGAGTTTCCGGAAAAGCTGCTGAACCGCCGCACCTTCGAAAGCATCGCTGCGATCCGCGACGCGGTGCGCGGTCTGGTCGACGGGGGCGAGGCGTGAACGCCGCCCCGGCCGCCCTGGCCGAGCGGGTGCAAGCTCCCGCTCCGGTCAATGTCGCGGCCCGTGCGCGCGCCGTCGGTGCCGAGATCGCCGCGCGCCATGCCGATGCCGTCGACCGCGACGGCCGCTTCCCCACCGAGGCCTTCGACGCCTTGCGTGAGCAAGGGCTGCTGGGCGTCATGGTCCCGGCGGAGCTTGGCGGAAGCGGCGCCTCGCTGTTCGACGTGGCGGCGGCCTGCCATGCGCTGGCCCGCGGCTGCGCCGCCACCGGCATGATCTATGCCATGCACCAGATCCAGGTCGCCTGCCTGGTCAATCACGGCACCAACGACTGGCACCGCGCGCTGATGGCGCGCCTCGCCGCCGAACAGCTCCTGCTCGGCTCCGCCACGACGGAGAAGGAGACCGGCGGCGACATCCGCAACAGCGTCTGCGCCGTTCACGCAGACGGCGGGCGCTTCACCCTGGCGAAGAACGCGTCCGTCATCTCCTACGGCGACCAGTCCGACGTGATCCTGGTCACCGCGCGGCGCAACCCCGACGCGCCGTCGTCCGATCAGGCGCTGGTGGTGGTGACCAAGGACGATTACCGGCTGGAGAAGACCTCGCTGTGGGACGCGATGGGCATGCGCGGCACCTGCTCCGACGGCTACCGGCTGGAGGCGGCGGGCGTGATCGACCAGATCCTGCCCTTGCCCTACGCCGATTTGTCGGCCCAGACCATGCTGCCGGTCACCCACATCCTGTGGAGCAGCACCTGGCTCGGCATCGCCGCCGACGCGGTCAGCCGCGCCCGCGCCTTCGTCCGCTCGGAGGCCAAGCGCAAGCCCGGCACCACCCCGGCGTCGGCCGTGCGGCTGGCGGAGGCGACGGCCAAGCTGCAGCAGATGAAGGCCGTGATCCTCGCCGCCATCCGCCAGTACGAGATGGCCTGCGGCTCGCCGGAGCAGCTGACCGGCCTGTCCTTCGCCACGGCGATGAGCACGCTGAAGGTCACCACGTCCGAGCTGGTGCGCGAGGTGGTGGAGGCGGCGATCCGCACCTGCGGGCTGGCCGGCTACCGCAACGATACCCCCTACAGCCTGGGTCGCCACCTGCGCGATGCCCATTCCGCCGCGCTCATGATCGGCAACGACCGCATCATGTCGCATGTCGCCACTCAGCTTCTCGTCCAGCGGGACGGGTTGGGGCCCTTCGAATGAACATGGTCGACATCACCGCGGCCCAAGCCGCCTATCGCGACGAGCTGGTGGAGTCCGGGCTGCTGATCCCCACCGGGGTGGACGGCCTCTATGGCCGCAGCGGCGTCTTCGAGGATGTGGTGGAGCGTTTCGACGCCCTGGTCACCCGCTGGGGCGGGCAGGACGGGGCGGAGGTGATGCGCTTCCCGCCGGCCCTGAACCGCCAGTATTTCGAGGAAAGCGAGTATCTGAAGAGCTTTCCCCATCTGGCCGGCACCATCCACAGCTTCGGCGGCGACGAGAAGGCGCACCGCACCCTGCTGCGCCGGCTGGAGGAGGGGCAGGACTGGACCGAGGATCAGGTCGCGACCGACGTGGTCATGACCCCGGCCGCCTGCTACCCGGTCTATCCGACCATCGCCCGGCGCGGCGCGCTGCCCGATGACGGCAAGCTGATCGACGTCTTCTCCTACTGCTTCCGGCGCGAGCCGTCGATCGACCCCGCCCGCATGCAGCTGTTCCGCATGCGCGAGTACATCCGCGTCGGCACCCCCGATCAGGTCGTGGAATTCCGCGAACTGTGGCTGGAACGCGGGCGCGAGATGATGGGGTCGCTGGAGGTGCCGTTGGACGTCGACGTCGCCAACGATCCCTTCTTCGGCCGGGCCGGCGCCATGCTGTCGAGCAGCCAGCGCGAGCAGAAGCTGAAGTTCGAGCTGCTGATCCCGATCACCAGCCAGGAAAAGCCGACCGCCTGCCTCAGCTTCAATTATCACCAGGACCATTTCGGCCATCTGTGGGACATCCACACCGCCGACGGCGGCGTCGCCCACACCGCCTGCGTCGGCTTCGGCATGGAGCGCGTGGCGCTGGCGCTGTTCCGCCACCACGGCTTCGACACCGCGCAGTGGCCGGCCTCGGTTCGCAAGGTCCTGTGGGGGTGACCGCCAGCATGTGGACTCCGCACCGGCCCGACGGCTACGACCGCCATCCCCTGCACCAGGGCGGCCAGGAAGAACGCATCTGGCCGGAGACCAACTGCTACGTCGATCTGTGGATCGAGGCGCTGCACGCCCGCGGGTTGGAACCGCGGGCGATGCTGGGCTTCACCGTCACCCAGGATTTCGAAGGCGACCAGTTCACCTTCTTCAAGGTGCCGCTGGAGGATCTGGAGACGCTGTACGGCCTGCGCGTGCAGGAGCTGGCGATCTACGACAGCGTCGAAGCCCATGTGGCGGAGCAGTTGCGGCGGAGTCCGGATGGCGGGCTGGTGCTGGTGGAGGTCGACGGCTTCCACCTGCCGGACACCCGCGGCACCTCCTACGGCACCACCCATGTCAAGACGACGGTCGGCATCGTCCGCATCGATCCGGCGGCGCGGACGATGGACTACTTCCACAATGCCGGCTTCTACCGGCTGGAGGGCGCCGATTACGAGGGCGTCGCCGCCGCTGCCGCTGGCCCGCTTTTCCCCTATGTGGAGTTCGTGAAGCCCGGCACCCCGCCACTGGAGGGTGGGGCGCTGGTTACCGCCTCGCTCGACCTGCTGCGCCGCCACCTCGCCCGCCGTCCGGCCGGCAATCCGGTGACGGCCTACCGCGCCGCCTTCCCGGAGCATCTCGACCGACTGCTGAGCCGGCCGATGGAGTATTTCCACCTCTACGCCTTCAACCTGCTGCGCCAGCTCGGCGCCAATTTCGAGCTGCTGGGTGCCCATGTCCGCTGGCTCGACGGCCCGGCCGACGCGGTGGAGGCCTGCCGCTCCATCGCCGAGGGCGCCAAGGCGATGCAGTTCCAGCTGGCCCGGACCGTGGCCCGGCGCAAGGCGCCCGACCTGACCGACAGCTTCGACCGGCTGGAACGGGGCTACGACACCGTCCTGGGCAGTCTGGCCCGCCGATACGGGTGAGTGGCGATGGCCCGTATCCGATCCGTCACCGGACGCCGGCAGACCCTTCTGGACCAGGGATGGACTCTGACCGTATCGGCACCCGGCGGATCGGACAGCGGATTGGATCACGGCGCGGAGGGCATCCCCGCCCAAGTGCCCGGCACCGTTGCGCAGGCGCTCCAAGCCGCCGGCCTGTGGTCGGCGGAGGATCCCGCCCCGCTCCATGACAGGGATGTCGTCTACCGCACCCGCCTGACCGGCCATGGCCCGCGCATCCTGCGCTTCCACGGCCTCGCCACCATCGCCGAGGTGCGGCTGGACGGCGAGCGCATCCTGACCTCCGACAGCATGTATCTGGCCCATGAGGTGCCGGTGATGCTGAACGGCGAGGCGGAGCTGTCCATCCGCTTCCATGCCCTGCATCCGGTGCTGGCGGCCAAGAAGGGCCGCGCCCGCTGGCGGCCCAAGCTGGCCGAGCCGGCGGGCTTGCGCTTCGTCCGCACCACCCTGCTGGGCCATATGCCCGGCTGGTGCCCGCCGATCCACGCCGTCGGCCCTTTTCGCCCGGTGGAGCTGGTGGAGGAGACCGGGCCTTGCCGTGTGCTCGGCGCCGACCTGCGCAGCGGATATGACGGGCGGGACGGTCATCTGTCGCTGCGCCTGACGGTGGAGGGGGCCACGGCCGGCGCCACCGGATCGGTGGAGGTCGCCGGCCGGATGGCGCCGCTGGTCTTCGACGGCGTCGATGGGTTCAGCGCCGACCTGACCCTGCCGGGCGTGGAGCCCTGGTGGCCGCACACCCATGGCGAGCCGGTCCTGCACGGCGTGGTCGCCCGCATTGGATCGCCAAGGCAAATGACCGAGGTCGATCTCGGCCGCGTCGGCTTCCGCTCGCTGGATGTCGACCGTGGTCCGGACGGCAACGGCTTCGCCCTGCTGGTGAATGGCGTCCGCGTGTTCTGCCGTGGCGGCTGCTGGGTGCCGGTCGATCTGGTCGGGCTGTCGTCCGACCGCGCCGCCTATGAGCCCGAACTGCGGCGGATGCGGGAGGCCGGCGCCAACATGGTCCGCGTCGGCGGCACCATGCTGTATGAGGGCGACGCCTTCTTCGAGCTGTGCGACGAGCTGGGCATCCTGGTCTGGCAGGACGCCATGTTCGCCAACTTCGACTATCCCACCGACCCCGCCTTCCTCGATAGCGTGCGGGTGGAGATCGCGCAGCTGCTCGACCGCACCCAGGCGTCGCCCTCGCTGGCGGTGCTGTGCGGCGGCAGCGAGATGGAGCAGCAGGCGGCCATGCTCGGCCTGCCCCGCGCCTCCTGGAGCCAGCCGGCGCTGACCGCCGTGATCGCGGAAGAGGTGACGGCCCGCCGGCCCGACCTGATCCCCGTCGCCAACTCCCCCAGCGGCGGGGCCTTGCCGTTCATCGCCAATGCCGGGGTGACCCACTACTACGGCGTCGGCGCCTATCTCAGGCCGCTGGAGGATGCCCGGCGTGCTGGCGTGCGCTTCGCCAGCGAATGCCTCGCCTTCGCCAATCTGCCGGAGGACGAACCCCTGGGCGTTCCGGCGCTCCACCATCCCCGCTGGAAGGAGCGGGTGCCGCGCGACCCCGGCGCCTCCTGGGATTTCGAGGATGTGCGGGAGCATTATCTGGAAGCGCTCTATGCCGTCGATCCGCGCCGTCTGCGCTACGAGGACCCCGACCGCTACCGCCGCCTGTCGCGCGCGGTGACAGGCGAGGTGATACAGGCGGTGTTCGACGAGTGGCGGCGCGCCGGATCGACTTGCGCCGGCGGGCTGGTCTGGCAGTGGCGCGATCCCTGGCCCAGTGGCGGTTGGGGCGCCGGCTGGGGCGTGGTCGCCGCCGACGGCACGCCGAAGCCGGCCTGGCATGCGCTGAAACGCGCTTTCCGGCCGCTGCGGGTGATCCTGACCGACGAGGGCGTCAACGGGCTGGCGGTGCATCTGGTCAACGACACCGCCCAACCGGTGGAGGCGCTGCTGCGGCTCACCGCATGGCGGGACGGGGCGGTTCCGGTGCTGAAGGCGGAGCGGCCGGTGATGCTGCCGGCAAGGGGAGTGGCGACGCTGGCCGCCGCCGAATTGTCCGACCGCTTTTTTGACACGACTTACGCCTACCGGTTTGGGCCTATCTCACATGATGTGGTGACGGCGCAATTGCTGTCGGCCGAAAGGGGCGCGGAACCAATTGACGAGTCTCATTATTTCCCCAAGGGACGCTCGCTGCCGCGGTCCGATCTCGGTCTGACCGCGGTGGTGGAGGGCCAGGGAGAGGATTGGGCGTTGCGGCTCGCCACCGCGCGGTTCGCCTGTTCGGTGCATGTGGAGGACGAACGGTTCCAGGCGGAAGACGCCTGGTTCCATCTTCCGTCCGGTGTCGAGCGGGTCGTCCGTCTGCGGCCGAGGGCAGGTTCAGGGGTTGAGGACGGGATGGCATCGGCCGGGCGACCGGTGCCGAATGGCGAGGTCCATGCGCTGAACGCGCTGGCGCCCGTCCGCTACAGGGGGAACGCATGAAGCCGACACCGGTGGTGTTCGATGGTTGTTTCGGATGGCTGCATCCGGCGCAGGGTCTGCGTGGGGTGGTCCTGTGCGGTCCCTACGGCTACGAGGAGCTGTGCGCGCACCGCGCCTGGAAACGCTTCGCCGAAGGGCTGGCCGCGGCCGGATTGCCGACACTGCGTTTCGATTATCCCGGATCCGGCGATTCCGCCGGGGACGACAGCGAACCCGACCGGGTGCGCGCCTGGCTGGACGGCGTCAAGGCCGCGGTCCACCGCCTGCGCGAGGACACCGGCGTCACCGAACTGACCCTGGTCGGCTACCGCATGGGCTCGCTGCTCGCCACCGCGGCGGCGCAGGAGCTGGCGGAAGAGGGGCAGGGCGTCGACACGCTGGTTCTGGTATCGCCGATCACCTCGGGCCGCAAGGCGCTGCGTGAACTCCAGACCCTGGCGGCCATCGTGCTGCGTCCGGTCTGCAATCCGGAGCCGCCGGAACGCGCCTCCTGGCTGAACGTGATTGGCATGCCGGTGACGCCCGAAACGGCGCTGGCGCTGGGCGCCCTCAACCCGTTCGACCGGCCGGCTCTGCCGGCCCCGCGCATCCTGATCGCCGACCGCCCGGAGGGCAAGACGCCGGTGAAGCTCGCCACCCGCTGGCGCGCCATGGGTGCGGTGGCGGAGCCGATGGGCGTCAGCGGCGTGATGGAACTGGTCCAGCAGCCCCAGGGCGCCCAGGCCGCCGCGGTGCTGGACCCCGTCCTGCGCTGGATCGCCGCCGGTCCGGTCGCGACCGGCGCCACCCCGCCGCCGGACCGGCCGGCCGGCCTGATGATGCCGACGGCGGTCGAACGGCCGGTCTTCTTCGGCAGCGCGCCGGAACTGTTCGGCATCTATAGCACCCCGGTCCTGGCCGATCCCGCCGGCAACCGGCCGGCCATCCTGTTCCTGAACAGCGGCGCCACCCACCATGTCGGCTCCGGCCGCGCCACCGTGGTCCAGGCGCGGCGGCTGGCGGCGCGCGGCTACGTCTCGCTCAGGATCGACGCGGCCGGCATCGGCGACAGCCCCGACCGGCCCGGCTTCCCGGACAATCTACTCTACAACAAGGAGGTTATCACCGACGTCCGCGCCGCGCTGAACTGGCTGGAGGAGCAGGGGCACGAGCGCGTCGTCGTCATCGGCCTGTGCGCCGGCGGCACGCCGGCGCTGCATGCCGGCCTGGGCGACGACCGCGTCGTCGGGCAGATCGTGCTGAATCCCGGCCGGTTCGAGCTGGGCGGCGGCATCGCCGTCATGGATTTGATGCGGTCGGTCGCCTTCCGCTCCACGAAGGAATATCTGCTGGAGGCGCTGAAGCCGGCCCGGCTGCGCGCCAGCATCCGCAAGCCCGCCCGCACCATCGGGCTGGCCAAGCGTCTGACCAGCCGTTTCGTCCGCAAGCTGCTTCTCCGCACCGGCCTGACCCGCCACGCCCTGCGCATGTTCCGCCGCCTGTCGACGGAAGGCCGGCGGGTGCTGGTGGTCTACAGCAGCGACGACATGACTCTGGCCGAATTCTACCTGCATCTGGGCGAGGGCGGCCGCTCCCTGGACGGCCTGCCCGGCATCGAGGTGGTCTATCTCGACCGCTCCGACCACAGCCTGACGGTGTGGGAGGCGCGCGACCGCCTGGACCGGCTGATCGACCGCCATCTGACCTGCCTGGAATCCGCCGCCCATTCAGATCCCGCCGCCTGCGGCCTCACCAGCTGGAGCCTCGGCCTGCCATCGGGGGGGCTGCCGTCCGGCGAGCGGGTGGGGTAGGGGGCCGCCTACCCCAGCAGCTCCGCCAGCGACCGCGCCACCACCTGGGTCGCCCGGCGCAGGTCTTCCAGCACCAGCTTCTCGTCGGCGCGGTGGCCGTTGGCCTCCAGCAGGTCGCGCGGGCCGGCGCCGTAGAGGATGGTGGGGATGCCGGCCTCCGAATAATGGCGGGCGTCGGTGTAGAGCGGGATGCCGTTCTGGCCGACCGGCACGCCCAGCACCTCCTGCGCATGGGCCGCGAACAGCGCCGCCAGCCGCGGCGCGTCGCCGACCGAGCGGAAGGGGCGGGCCAGCAGGATGCGGCGAATGGTGACGCGGATTCCCTCGCGGCCGCCGATAGCCTTCTCGATCAGGCCGCGCAGCTCGGCCTCCACCTCCGCCGGGTTTTCCTCCGGGATCATGCGGCGGTCGAGGCGGAAGGTGACGCGGTCGGGCACCACGTTGGTGTTGATGCCGCCCTGGATCAGCCCGACCGTCAGCGACGGGTGGGTGATACCGGCGACGGCCGAGCGGCGCTCCGCCAGTTCCGGCCGGTGGGCGTAGAGCGCGGTCAGGATGCCGGTCGCCGCCTCCAGCGCGTCATGCCCGGTGTCGGGGCGGGCGGCGTGGGCGGATTTGCCGTCGACCTGGACCTCCAGATGCAGGCAGCCATTGTGCCCGGTCACCACCGAATAGGCGAAGCTGGCCGACACCGCATAGTCCGGCTTGGAAATCCCCTGGTCGAGCAGCCATTTCGGCCCGATCTCGCCGCCGGCCTCCTCGTCATAGGTCAGGTGCAGCTCGACCGTGCCCTTCAGCGGCGCCTGTGAGGCCATCAGCGCCTGAAGCGCGAAGGCATAGGTGGCGAAGTCGGACTTCGACACCGCGACGCCGCGGCCATACATCACGCCGTCGCGGATCTCCGCGCCATAGGGATTGCTCGACCAGCCTTCGCCCGGCGGCACCACGTCGCCATGGGCGTTCAGCGCCACGGTAGGACCATCGCCGAAACGGTGGCGGATCACCAGATTGGTGGCGCTGATCATGCCGTTGGCCCGCACCAGCTCGGCCGGCACCGGGTGGCGTTCCACCGTGAAGCCCATCGCCTCCAGCAGTTCTGCGGCGCGGACGGCGTGGGGGGCGCAGTCGCCGGGGGGATTGTCGGACGGCACCTTCACCAGCTCCGCCAGGAAACGGACCTCGTCGTCGAAGCGGGCATTCACCGCCTCGTCCAGTGTGGCGGCGAGGGAGGGGGACAGGTCGGTCATGGCAGGCGGTCCGTCACAGGGTGGAGGTTGCGGGCTGGAAATGGTCGACGAAGCGGGCAAGCACGCGGGCGCCGGCCTCGGCGTCGGCGGCGGTGATGCGTTCGGCCGGGTTGTGCGAGATGCCGCGTTCGCAGCGCACGAACAGCATGGCGATGTCGGTCAGCGCCGCCACCGCCATGGCGTCATGGCCGGCGCCGCTCGGCAGTTCCGGCGCGTCCAGCCCTTCGGCGGCGGCCGCGTCGGCGAACTGCGCCATCAGCGCCGGGTGGCAGGCCACCGCCGGGCTTTCATGCAGGGTCTCGAAGCCGATGGCGACGCCGCGGGCGTCGGCGATGGCCTCCAGCCGGGCGCGGACGGCGCCGACCCGCTCCAGCCGCAGCCCGTCACGGTCGGCGCGCAGGTCGATGGTGAAGCGGACCTTGCCGGGAATGACGTTGGTGGCGCCGGGCGACGCCTCGATCCGGCCGACGGTGCCGACCAGCCGTTCCTGCCCGGAGCAGAGCTGCTCCACCGCCAGGATCATCTCGGCGGAGGCGGCCAGCGCGTCGCGTCGCAGGGTCATCGGCACGGTGCCGGCATGGCCGGCCATCCCCTCCACCGTCACCGCCAGCCGGGTGGCGCCGGCGATGGCGGTGACGACGCCGACCGGCCGGCCCAGCGCCTCCAGCACCGGCCCCTGCTCGATGTGCAGTTCCACATAGGCCAGGACGGCATGCGGCTCGTAGGCCGCGCTTGCCCAGGCGGCGGGTTGAAGCCCGAAGGCGGTCATGGCGTCGGCCAGCCGCGTGCCGGCGGCGTCGCGCGTCTCCAGCACCGCCGGGTCGAAGGTGCCGGCGATGGCGCGGCTGCCGATCAGGGTCGATTGGAACCGCGTGCCCTCCTCGTCGCCGAAGCCGATCACCTCGACGGCGAAGGGCAGGCGCCGGCGGCGGGCGTTCAGGTCGGCGACCACGGCGATGCCGCTCAGCACGCCCAGCATGCCGTCATAGCGCCCGGCATCGCGCACGGTGTCGAGGTGGGAGCCGATCAGCAGGGCCGGCAGCCCCGGCTGTTCGCCCTCATAGCGGCCGATGATGTTGCCGACCGCATCCTCGCGCACGCTCATCCCCGCCTCGCGCATCCAGGCGGCGACGAGGTCGTTGGCGCGGCGGTGCTCCGGCGTCAGGTAGAGGCGCGACAGCCGGCCGTCCTCGGCGCTGATCGCCGCCAGCGCGTCGATGCGGTCGAGAAGGGCCGGTCCAGAGAGCGGGGATTCGGGCATCGGCGGGTCCGGACTGCGCGGGGGAAACAGGACGATGCCCCCGGTTATACGCCGAAGCCGCCGCTCCGCCCTAGCCCCCGGCCGGTGAAGACAGTTTCAAAGAATCCCGGAAAGGGGGGCGTCCGGCGCCTTCCGATCATGCCGCAGCGCAAAAAGACAGGAGAAAGATCGTTGGGGGTGCCGAATATTGCCTACCACCCTCTGGAAGGCCGGTTGCAGACTTCATAAATGAAGCGGAACAAAACCTGCCGATGAGCCTGTATTTTTGCTGCGAGTGCGAAAGAAACTGCTGAGGGGAGGTGCGTCCATGACGTCTTTCGATCCCGACATGCCTTTCGAAAACGCAACGCCGATTGGCCGCCCGATCGACCGTTCTGTGGCTGGGCGAAACGGCGGCGGCCTTTGGTTCAACGACCGCACCGAACTGGCCCAGGCCCGCACGCTGGCGGGATGGATCATGATCCTGGCCGAAGACCGCGGGATGGACGACCGCCAACTGGCCGTCGCCACCGGGCTCGACCTGGAGGATGTGCGGGCGGTGCTGGAAGGGGCGGTGGCCATGCTGCCGCCCCGGCTGCTGAACCGCGCGCTTGCCAGGCTGGAGGGCCGGAACGACGAAGGGCGGCTGCAATAGCTGCAAGCCGCCCTTCCGAACGCTGAAAAACCGAGGTGCGGCGTCAGGCGACGGCCAGCACGTCCACATACATGTTGGCCGGAGCCGACAGGTGGATGCGGTACAGCATGCCCGACTGGTCGACGATGATGTCGGCGACCGGGTTCTTGGTCGACAGGTCGGTTACCGCGGCGCGGACGTTGCGCGGCAGTTGGTCCAGCGCGACGTCGCGGTAGCCGGACTTGTCGGAAAGCTTGATGGTCTTGTTGCCCATGATGGCAGCTGCTCTGTTCCAGAAGGCTTGAGAGGGGATACTCTATTCGGCCGCGGGACAATGGTCCCCGCCGGTTAACCAACGGTTAAGCACCTCCTCCCGCCCTCCGGTCCTCCGCGCAGGGCAGCAGCGCTTCCGGTGCAGGGGGCGGGCGCCCCCTCCCAAGCCGTTGATTCAGCGACGATCGCGCCTCTCGCTGCCCGCCATGGCGTCGCCGCGCCGCAGGGTGTCGTCCTCCGGCAGCGGCTGCTTGCCCAGCACCATGGAGCTGTTGTCGAGTGCCGCCACCATCGCGTCCCGCGCCGGGGCGCCGGGGCCGGTCACGCTGCCCTCGGCCTGCGGGGCCGCCGGCTCCACCCGCTCGCCCATTCCGACGCTGGTGGTCTGGCCCGGCGCGGTGCGGCCGGCGACGCGCAGGTCGTTCTGCACATGGCCGACGCCCGACACGCTCTCGGCGATGTCCTCCGCCCGGCGGCGGGCGGCGCGGTCCTCCACGGTGCCGGACAGCGTCACCTCGCCGCCCTCCACCTTCACGCCGACGTCCGATGCGTCGATGTGGTGGTCGTGGGTCAGGCGTTCGTTGATGTCCTCCAGGATGCGTTCGTCGGAGCGGCGGTAGTTTCGCGGGCCGACGCCGCGATAGCGCGCCTCCGGCCTCATCTTCGCGAACTCCTCGCTCCAGGGATGGCGGTGCATGGCGGCCTCCGTTTCGTGGTTTGGGGATCGTTGGCCGTTCAACAGTCGGCGCGCCCGGCCCGTTCCCCGGCCCGTTCCGAAGCGTTGCCGCACGACGGCGCCGGCGGGCGCATGGCGGCTACCGCTCAAAAAAGCCGCAACCAAGTCAACGGTCGGGAGTTGGGTTCGAAAAGGGCTTTGGCTGAGGACGTGCCATGACACATTCAAAACGAAGCGTCGCCCTCTGGGCGATGGTTATCTTGTTGGCGCTGCTTGGGCTCGGCTCGCTGGGCGGCGGGCTGTGGCTGATCCTGCTCGGCGGGTCCTGGTACTACGCCATCGCAGGCGTGCTGTTCCTGGCCACCGCCGTGCTTCTGGTGAAGCGGTCGCCGACGGCGCTGTCGATCTACGCGCTGCTGGTGATCGGCACGCTGATCTGGGCGCTGTGGGAAGCGGGGCTGGACTGGTGGCGGCTGTCGGCGCGCGGCGACGTGATCGCGGTGGTCGGCTTCCTGCTGCTGCTGCCCTGGATCACCCGCCGGCTGGGCGAACGTGAACCGGTGGCCGGCGAACCGGCGCCGGGCGCCTACCCGGTCGGCGCCTTCCGCGGCACCGGCATCGCCCTGACCGCCTCGCTGGTGATCGTGCTGCTGGTCGCTGTCGTCTCGTGGTTCACCGACCCGCACCGCATCGACGGAACCGTTCCGCAGCGGCAGCAGACCGCTTCAGCCTCGGATGCAGGCACCGGCTCCGGTCCGGCGATCCCGGACGGGGAGTGGCAGGCCTATGGCCGCACCGGCTACGGCCAGCGCTATTCGCCGCTGACCGGCATCACGCCGCAGAATGCCGACAAGCTGGACGTCGCCTGGACCTACCACACCGGCGACCTGCGCGGCCGGCCCGGCGATCCCAAGGAAACCACCTTCGAGGTGACGCCGCTGAAGATCGGCAACCGGCTGTTCCTGTGTTCCCCGCACCAACTGGTGATCGCGCTGGACGCGACGACCGGCAAGGAGATTTGGCGGCGCGATCTGGAGATCAACCCGCGCAACCTCGCGCTTCAGCATCTGACCTGCCGCGGCCTGTCCTACCATGCGGCCTCGCAGTCGGTCGCCGCATCGCCCGGTCCGGCAGCACCGCGGACGGCGCCGGCCACCACCGATGCGCCGAGCACCGACACCTCCGGCATCGCCCCCACCATCCCGACGCCGCCGAATCCGGCCGCCCCCGCCTCCGGCACCACGCCGGTCGGCGCCGGCCCCTGCGCGTCGAAGCTGTTCATGCCGACCGCCGACGGCCGTCTGGTCGCGCTGAACCCGGAGGACGGGTCGGTCTGTTCCGGCTTCGGCCAGGACGGGCAGATCAACCTGTGGGCCAACATGCCGAATGTCCGGCCCGGCGCCTATTATTCGACCTCCCCGCCGGTGGTGACGGCGAACCTGGTCATCGTCGGCGGCACGGTGCTGGACAATGTGTCGGTCCACGAGCAGTCGGGCGTGATCCGCGCCTTCGACGTCAATGACGGCCATCTGGTGTGGAACTGGGATTCGGCCAAGCCGGACCAGACCGCGCCGATCCCCGACGGCCAGACCTACACCGTCAACTCGCCCAACAGCTGGTCGACCTCCAGCGTGGACGAGAAGCTGGGCATGGTCTATGTGCCGATGGGCAACCAGCCGCCCGACCAGTTCGGCGGCAACCGCAGCCCGGCGGTGGAGCGCTTCTCCTCCTCCGTGGTGGCGCTCGATCTGGGGACGGGGCAGGTGCGCTGGGTCTTCCAGACCGTGCATCACGATCTGTGGGACTATGACGTGCCGGCGCAGCCCAGCCTGATCGACCTGACCGTCGACGGCCAGACCGTCCCGGCCCTGGTGCAGCCGACCAAGCAGGGCGAGCTGTTCGTGCTGGACCGCCGCACCGGCAAGCCGATCCTGCCGGTGACCGAGAAGCCGGCGCCGCAGGGTGCCGCCGAGGGTGACCACACCGCCCCGACCCAGCCGGTCTCCGCCTTGTCCTACGATCCGCCGCCGCTGACCGGGGCGGACATGTGGGGCACGACGATGTTCGACCAGCTCGCCTGCCGCATCGCGCTGAAGCGCCTGCGCTATGACGGTCGCTTCACCCCGCCGACGCTGCAGGGCTCTCTGATCTATCCCGGCAATTTCGGCGTGTTCAACTGGGGCAGCGTCGCGGTCGACCCCAAGCGCCAGATCGCTTTCACCACGCCGGCCTATCTCGCCTTCGTCTCGCAGCTGGTGCCGCGCAAGAACGATACCGAGCTGTATGTCCAGGGCGGGGAGCGGCCGAAATTCAGCCTGCCGGCGCTGAACGAGAATTTCGGCGCGCCCTATGCGGTGAAGCTCGCCCCCTTCGTCTCGGCTCTCGGGCTGCCCTGTCAGGCGCCGCCCTGGGGCTATGTCGCCGGGGCCGACCTGACGACCGGCAAGATCGTCTGGATGCACAAGAACGGCACCACCCGCGACGCCTCGCCGATCCCGCTGCCCCTGCGCATGGGCGTGCCCAACCTGGGCGGCCCGATCATGACCGCGGGCGGTGTGGCCTTCCTGTCTGGCACCATCGACTATTACGTGCGGGCCTACGACGTGTCCAACGGCAAGCAGCTGTGGGAAAGCCGCCTTCCGGCCGGCGGGCAGGCGACGCCGATGACCTACCAGGGCGAGGACGGCCGGCAATATGTGCTGGTGGTGGCCGGCGGCCATGGCTCGCTCGGAACCAAGAAGGGCGATTCGGTGATCGCCTATGCGTTGCCGAAGTGAAGCCTATGTCTGTGGCGGGTGGTGTTGGATCGCCACCCGCCACGGTGCAATCGATCCCGAGAGAGTAGCGAATGACCATCGTCGTCCATCATCTCAACAACAGCCGGTCGCAGCGGATCCTCTGGCTCCTGGAGGAGCTGGAACTGCCGTACGAGATCCGGTTCTACCAGCGCGACAAGACGACCAATCTGGCGCCGCCGGAACTGAAGGCGGTGCATCCGCTGGGGAAATCTCCGATGCTGGAGATCGACGGCCGGATCGTCATGGAGTCCGGCGCCATCGTCCAGCACCTGTGCGAAACCTTTGCCGCCGGCCGTTTCCTGCCGCCGGCCGGCTCGGACGATGCGTTGCGCCATCTGCAGCTGATGCATTTCGCCGAGGGTTCGGTGATGACGCCGATCCTGCTCGATCTCTATGTCGGCCGGCTCGGCGAGGCCGGCGCGCCGCTGCACCCCCGCATCCAGGAGCAGCTGACCAGCCATTTCGAGTATCTGGAATCCGAGATTCGACCGTCCGGCCACTTCGTCGGTGACGGGTTGACCGGTGCCGACATCATGCTCAGCTTCCCGATCGAACTGGCGATGCTGAAAGGAAACCGCAGCCGCTGGCCGAAGCTGGCCGCCTTTGTCGATGCCATGCACGCCCGTCCTGCCTGGCAGCGCGCGCTGGCCAAGGGCGGCCGCTATTTCCAGTAACGGATTGCTGGCTTCAATACTGAAAGAGCCCGCTTCGGTTTCCCGGAGCGGGCTCTTTCCAAACGGACGTCGAAGTCGTCAGCGCGTCGGCACCGGCGGAGTCTGCGAGTAGTCGTAGAAGCCACGGCCGTATTTCTTGCCGATCCAGCCGGCCTCGACATACTTCACCAGCAGCGGGCAGGGGCGGTACTTGCTGTCGGCCAAGCCTTCATACAACACCTGCATCACCGCCAGACAGGTGTCCAGGCCGATGAAGTCGGCCAGTTCCAGCGGACCCATCGGGTGGTTGGCGCCCAGCTTCAGCGCGGTGTCGATGGCCTCGACGCCGCCGACGCCCTCATACAGGGTGTAGACCGCTTCGTTGATCATCGGCAGCAGGATGCGGTTGACGATGAAGGCCGGGAAATCCTCGG
>CBIHQY010000025.1:0-90262 GCA_966212305.1 uncultured Azospirillum sp. | reverse complement strand
CAGGCTCATAACCTGAAGGCCGCAGGTTCAAATCCTGCCCCCGCAACCACCGACACTTGACGCCCCGGTTCGAAAGAGCCGGGGCGTTCGTGCGTCAGGGCGTTGCGCAGCTGAGCGGCGCCCTCGCAGACCGCCAGCACGCCGGCCAGCTCACCGTGCAGGTCGGCGTCCAACCCCGCGCCGGCAGGTGAACCGCGCCGAGTTTCTCGGAGGCCATTCGGCTTGAGCGATGGCCGCGAGTTGGTCGGGGAAGTTTTATAGGCGCGCGGCCACGCGCCCGTCCTCCTCCAAGCGAGCCTGCCGTCGCAACTCCACGACCGAGATGTCCTGTTGGATCGCTATCGCTGGCAGCGCCGCTCCCCCGCTGAACGGTCGGGACAGCGAACCACACCACAGCCGCCATCTCAATCCACTTCCAGACATCGCGAGTCAGGAATTTCCGGATGCGGTATGAGGCGTAGTGTGGTGGCGTACTTGGGTTGTGTCGCTTTCGTCATGATGACCCGATCCTCTCAGGAAACCCGGTGCTGTTCAGAGTTCCCATGGCGCGGTGAGTATGTGCGTCTCCGCTGCCCTCGCGGGATGGAGAAGCGACGAAAGGCCGGCAGCCCTGTTCTCTCCGGTGTCGGTGCCGTGCGGACCGCCCGGCATCTGACCGCAGACGAAAGGGCCGAAGATGGACATGAAGCGCGACCACGGCGGACTCGACCGGCGCGGCTTCCTCGGCGTGGGCGCGGGGACGGCCGCAACGCTTCCCCTGTTGTCGAGCCTGGCCGGTGCCGCCACGCCGTCGTCCGGAACGCCACCCCCGAATCCGCAGGCGGACCCGCGGGCGGCGACCAATGTCACTCTGCGGATCAATGGCCAGGATCATCGTCTGGCGCTCGATCCCCGCACGTCGCTTTTGGATGCGCTGCGCGACCATGCCGGACTGACCGGAGCGAAGAAGGGCTGCGACCACGGCCAGTGCGGCGCCTGTACGGTGCTGGTGGACGGCACCCGCGTGCTGTCCTGCCTGACCTTCGCCGTGATGGCGCAAGGCCACGAGATCACCACCATCGAAGGGCTGGCCGGTCCCGGCGGCGAGTTGCACCCGATGCAGCAGGCCTTCATCGACCACGACGCCTTTCAATGCGGCTATTGCACGCCCGGCCAGATCATGTCGGCGGTCGCCTGCGTGAAGGAAGGCCATGCCCAAAGCGATGCCGACATCCGCGAATACATGAGCGGCAATCTCTGCCGCTGCGCCGCCTACCCCAACATCGTCGCCGCCGTCAGGCAGGCGAAGTCCGAGATGGAGGGCGCCTGACATGCGGCCATTCCTGTATGAACGCGCCGACACGCTGGAAAGCGCGGTGAAGGCCGCCGGCTCCGGCGCCCCCACCCAGTTCATCGCCGGCGGCACCACGCTCAGCGATCTGATGAAACTGGACGTCATGCGTCCGGAACGGTTGGTCGACGTCAACCCGGCGGCCGGCGGACCGGCCGGGCGGATCGAAGCGACCGAGTCCGGATTGCGGCTTGGCGCCCTGGTCCGCATGGCCGAGGCGGCCGAGCATCCGGCGGTCAAGACGGACTATCCGGTGATCGCGCAGGCACTGCAACTGGCGGCCAGCCAGCAGATCCGCAACATGGCCAGCCTCGGCGGCAACCTGCTTCAGCGGACGCGGTGCGAATATTTCCGTCAGGTCTCCTGGCCCTGCAACAAGCGCGATCCCGGCAGCGGCTGTGCGGCGATGGACGGGGTGAACCGCCTGCATGCGGTGCTCGGTACCAGCGATGCCTGCATCGCCTCCTACCCCGGCGACTTCGCCCAGGCGCTGGTGGCGCTGGACGCGGTGGTGGAGACGGTGAGGGAGAAGGGCGGCTCCCGCCGCATCGCGCTGGCCGACCTCCATCGTCCGCCCGGCGACACGCCGCAGGTGGAAACGGTGCTGGAGCCGGGCGAACTGATCACCGCCATCACGGTCCCGGCCGGTTCGTGGACGCGGCGCTCGCTCTATCTGAAAATCCGCGACCGCGATTCCTATGCCTTCGCGTTGGCCTCGGCCGCGGTGGCGCTGGATCTGGACGGGGAAACCGTGCGTGAGGCGCGCATCGCGTTGGGCGGCATCGCCACCGTGCCCTGGCGTGCCCGCGAGGCGGAGGCGGCCCTGCGCGGCAAGATGCTGGACGAGGCGGCCGCCACCGCCGCCGCGGAGTTGGCGCTGGCGGGGGCGCAACCGCGCGGCGACAACGCCTTCAAGGTGCCGCTCGCCAAGCAGACGATCGTGCGCGCCCTGATGGACGCCAAGCGGATGGAGACCTGAGATGAGCCCGGATCAAAAAGCCGCGTCGGACCGGAACGCCGCCGCGCCGGAGCCGAAGCGGAACATGGGCCGTCCGGTCCCCCGCTACGACGCCCGGCTGAAGGTGACTGGAGAGGCGCGCTATCCGGCCGACGAGCCGCTGAACAATGTCGCCCATGGCGTGCTGGTGACCAGCGATATCGCGCGGGGGCGACTGACGCGCCTCGACCTGTCGGAAGCGCAGGCCGTCGCCGGCGTCATCGAGATCCTGACCCATGAGAACGCCGGCGGCCTGCACCAGCTGAAGTTCGGCAATGGCATGGCCACATCGGTCTCTCCCCTGACGGACACCCGCATATGGCATGACGGCCAGATCGTCGCCCTGGTGCTGGCCGACAGTTTCGAGGCGGCGCGCGAGGCGGCATACCGCGTCAAGGCGGAGTATGAGGCCGAAAAGCCGAGCGCCGGCTTCGACGCGCCGGGCACCGAAACCGTGCTGGCGAGGGACGCGGTGCAAAGCCACAAGGAGGACCCGGCGGTCGGCGACCTGGAGGCCGCCCTGCGCTCCTCGCCCGTGACCATCGACGTGGCGTATTCGACCCCCACCCAGCACCACAATCCGATCGAGCTGTTTTCCACCACCTGCTTCTGGACCGGCGACCGGCTGACCGTCTATGAGCCGAGCCAGTTCGTCTATGGCTTCCGCGAGAATGTCGCCAGGCAGCTCGGCATCGATCCGGAGAAGGTGCGGGTGGTCAGCCGCTTCATCGGCGGCGCCTTCGGTTCCAAGGGGCCGATGACGCCACGCACGGGCATAGTGGCGCTGGCCTCGCGGCGGATCGGCCGTCCGGTGCGCTGCGTGGTCAGCCGCGCCCAGGGCTTCACCACGGCCACCTACCGGGCGGAGACGCGCCACCACATCCGCATGGGCGCCTCCCCGGACGGAAAGATCACCGGCTTCGGCCATGAGGGATGGGAGATCACCTCGCGCCCCGACCCCTATGTGGTGGCCGGCACCGACACCACCGCCCGGCTCTACGGTTACGGGGCGGTGTGGACGCGGGTCAACATGGTGAAGGCTGACCGCAACACCCCCGGCTATATGCGCTCTCCGCCCGAGACGCCCTATGTCTTCGCGCTGGAAAGCGCCATGGACGAGCTGGCGGTGGCGCTGAAGATGGATCCGGTGGAGCTTCGCCGGATCAACGACACCATGACCGAACCCATCGGCGGCAAGCCCTACACCAGCCGGTCGCTGATGGAGTGCTACGACGCCGCGGCCGAGGCCTTCGGCTGGTCCAAGCGCGACCCGGCGGTGGGCGCGATGCGCGACGGCGACTGGCTGATCGGCTGGGGCTGCGCCACCGCGGTCTATCCGACCAACATGGGGGCTGCGGCGGCGCGGGTACGGCTGACCGCCGACGGCAGCGTGCGGGTGCAGACCGCGGCGCACGAGATCGGCACCGGCGCCTACACGGTGATCGGCCAGATGGCGGCCGAACGGCTGGGCGTGCCGGTCGAGGCGGTGATTGTGGATCTGGGCGATACGGAGCTGCCGCCGGCGCCGGTGGCCGGCGGCTCCAACACCACGGCGACGGTCTGCTCCACCGTGCTGACCGCCTGCGACACCATCCGGAGCAAGCTGTTCCACGCCGCGGTGTCGGCCAAGGACGGTCCCTTCGCCGGCCGTGATCCCGCGACGCTCGATCTGCGCGACGGCAGCCTGGCCCTCGGCGGTGGTGCCGGCGGTCCGACGGAAACACTGGCGGATTTGTTCGGCCGCATGGGAACAGGGGCCATCGAGGAATATGCGGAGTGGATGCCGGAAGGCGTTCCGCCGGATTCCCTGCGCAAGCTCTACAATGGCAGCAGCACGCTGAAGGGCGGCTCCAAAGGCGACAAGATGATGTACGCCTTCGGCGCGGAGTTCGTGGAGGTCCGCATCAATGCCCGCACCCGCGAGATTCGCGTGCCGCGCATTGTCGGCGCCTTCGCCGCCGGGCGGATCATGAACACCCGCACGGCCCGCAGCCAACTGATGGGCGGCATGATCTGGGGCATCAGCTCCGCCCTGCACGAGAAGACGGAGATCGACCGGCGTGCCGCGCGTTACGTCAACAAGAACATCTCCGAATATCTGGTGCCGGTGAATGCCGACATCGAACAGCTTGAGGTGATCCTGGTGCCGGAGGAGGACCGGGCGGTCAATCCCGCTGGGGTCAAGGGACTGGGCGAGTTGGGCAATGTCGGCACGGCCGCCGCCATCGCCGCCGCCGTCTATCATGCGACCGGCAAGCGCATCCGCGACCTGCCGATCCGGATCGACGATCTGATATCGACCTGACGGACGCGGCGGCGGGTGGACCGGCATGATGGGCGTGGAAACCGTGCCGCCGGTTCCAGCGGGACCGCGACCACGCCGAACGGTACGTCGCGCTAGATCGGATCGCGTAAAATCGGAATCGATTTGGAGAGTGAATCCGATCGCCAAACATAAAGCTTCAGCGTCGTGTGTTTCATATTAAACGCACGACGCTGTAAGCCGCCCGCATCGGCTTGAAGGCCAGAGTGGAAATTAACGGCGCGTACAAAAGACGATGGGGCCGCATCCGGGAAGGGTGCGGCCCCATTTCCTTTTCGGACGATCCGGCCTCAGCCGACGCGTTCGATGGCGATGGCCGTGGCCTCTCCGCCGCCGATGCAAAGCGAGGCCACGCCGCGCGTCAGCCCGCGCGCCGCCAGCGAGTGCAGCAGCGTCACGACCAGCCGCGCGCCGGTGGCGCCGATGGGATGGCCGAGCGCGCAGGCTCCGCCATTGACGTTCAGCCGGTCGGGCGCGATGCCCAGGTCGCGCTGTGCCGCCATGGCGACGACGGCGAAGGCCTCGTTGATCTCGAACAGGTCGACGTCGCCCACCGACCAGCCGACCTTGTCCAACAGTTTGCGGATCGCCGGAATGGGGGCGGTGGTGAACCAGGCCGGATCCTGGCTGTGGGTGGCATGGCCGCGGATTTCCGCGAGGATCGGCAGGCCGGCGGCTTCGGCGACCGAGCGACGGGTCAGCACCAGCGCCGCGGCACCGTCGGCATTGGCGGACGAACTGGCGGCGGTGATCGTCCCGTAGGCGCGGAAGGCCGGCTTCAGGGTCGGGATCTTGTCGGGCGAGACCTTCAGCGGGTTCTCGTCCCGCTCAACCAGCCGGTCGCCGCCTTTGGCGGGAACGGCGACGGGCACGATCTCCGCCGCGAAGGCGTCGCTTTCCACCGCCGTCCGGGCGCGCGTCAGCGTTTGGGCCGCATAGGCATCCTGTTCGGCGCGGGTGAAGCCATAGGCCTCGGCCGTCGCCTCGCCGAAATCGCCCATGGCGCGGCCGCCCTCATAGGCGTCCTCCAGCCCGTCCAGCATCATGTGGTCCAGCAGCCGGTCATGGCCGATGCGATAGCCGCCACGCGCCTTCGCCAGCAGATAGGGGGCGTTGGTCATCGATTCCATGCCGCCGGCCACCACGATGTCGGCCGAACCGGCGCGGATCAGGTCATGGGCCAGCATGGTGGCCTTCATGCCCGAACCGCAGACCTTGTTGACGGTCGTGGCCCCCGTCGCATCGGGCAGTCCGGCGCCGCGCGCCGCCTGCCGGGCCGGTGCCTGCCCCTGTCCCGCCGGAAGCACGCAGCCCATCAGCACCTCGTCGACGCTGACGGGCGGCAGGCTGGCCCGTTCCACCGCCGCCGCGATGGCGCGGGCGCCGAGTACGGTTGCCGGCAGCGCCGCAAGCTCTCCCTGAAAGCGCCCGAGCGGCGTGCGGACGGCGGACACGATGACGACGGGATCCTGGTTGGACGGGGTGTGCATGGTCGCGGTCTCCGGATCTGCGTCCCGACCGGGCGCAGAATAAATGATGATCGTCATGTTTGCATAATTGATGATGATCGTCATATAATTTGTCAATGGGTCTTCAGGCGATTTTCGTAAATGGCACCGGTCAGGGTCCGGTCACGGAAGGTGCATCATGCGGGTGAGCAAGGAGCAGGCGGCGGAGAACCGGCGCCGGGTCGTGGAGGTGGCAAGCGCACTGTTCCGCGAACGAGGATTCAATGGGATCGGCGTCGCCGACCTGATGAAGGAGGCCGGGCTGACCCATGGCGGGTTCTACGGCCAGTTCGCGTCCAAGGAGGATTTGGCGGCGGAGGCCTGTGCCCGCGCGATGGAGGTGATGGCGGAGCGCTGGAGCGATTCGGCCGAGACGACGGATGACGACCGCCTGTCGGCACTGCTGGACGGTTACCTGTCGCCGCGTCACCGCGACCACAGCGCCGCCGGCTGTCCCATTGCCGCGCTCGGCGTCGATGTGTCCCGGCAGGGCGGGGCGGTGCGCGGCGCCTTTACCCGGGGCCTGCGCCCGTTCATCGACCGGCTGCAACGGCTGGTGCCGGGCCGCTCGGCAGAGGCGAAGCGCAAAGCCGCCCTCGCCACACTGTCGGGCATGGTCGGCGCCCTGATCCTCTCGCGCGCCGTCGACGATCCCGCCCTGTCGGAGGAGATTCTGGGAGCGGCGCGCGAGAGCCTCGGCAGGCCGGGAGCGGCCGGCGAATAGCCGCCCCCTCGGGTCAGGCGATGCGGCGCAGCAACTCGATCCGCAGCGGCTCGCCCAGCAGCGTGTCGAACTGCGCGGCGAGCCCGGTAAAGGCCGCGCCCTTGGCATGGGTGTCGAGAGCGGCCTGATCCTGCCAGACCTCGTACATCACGATGGTGCCGGGCCGTTCGCGGTTGACATGGGCGGAGTAGGCGAGGCAGCCCGGCTCCTTCAGTACGGCTGGGACGATGGCGGCGATGGCGTCGGCCAATGCCTGCTCCTGACCGGGCTTGGCGACGAGATAGGCGACGAGTTGCACCTGATCGCTCGGCGGAACGCTCATTGCGGTGTTTCCCTTGTAGGTGGCTGGCGGGGTGGCGGTCGCGGTGAGTCTGGCCCATGGATGGGTTCCTGGCAACCCGCAGCGGCGCGTCCGCGCCCGCGCGTGAGGTTCGGCTGTCACGGCGGCCGGACGCTCCACCCCTGGCCTGTTGGTGATCGGCGTTCCCGCGTACGGGCTATACCGTCGCAGAGCGTGTGGGTGCGTGACATGAGGCGTTTCCCGCCTGTTGTCCTTGGATCGCCCATCCACGCATTTATCCAACGCCCCAGGAGACCATGGCTTTTGTCGAATGCAGCGCGCAAGCGCCCGCAGACCGCCGCGGACGGACGAACCGCCTTTTCACCATCCTGATCTGCCTCGTTTTCCTGTGCCTGTCCGTCATCGCAACGGCAGGCTCCGCCTTTGCGCAGTCCACGCCGGCTGCGCCCGCGCCGGCACAGGATCCGAACCCGAAAGAGATCGGCCGCCTGATCGACTCGCTGCAGACCCCGGCGAAGCGCGAGGCGCTGCTCGATCAGCTCAAGGCTTTGCAACAGGCCGAACAGGCGGTGAAGCCTGACCGGGATCCGGAGGGACTCGGCACGCGCCTGCTGACCATGCTGTCGTCGCGCCTGGACGATTTGGGGGAGGAGGTCCGGACGACCGGCGATGTGGTCCTGAATGCCCCGCAGGGAATGCGCTGGCTGCAGCGGCAGGCGCTGGACCCGGCGCGGCGGGCGACATGGGCTTGGCTGTTCGCCGAACTCGCGCTGGTCGTAGTGGCCGGACATGCCGCCCGGCTGGTCGCGACGCACCTGCTGCGCCGGCCCCGGTCGGTCCTGGCGGCGCGGCCGTTCCAGTCCGCCATCGCCAAGATTCCGCTGCTGCTGGTCCGTGCGCTGATGGATTTGGCGCCCATTGCCGCCTTCGCCGTGGCCGGTTTCGGCGTGCTGGTGCTGATCGACCCGCCCGGCACCGTGCGGCTGCTGGGCGTAGCCTTCCTGAATGCCAGCCTGTTTGTGCAGGTGGTGGTCCTGGTGATGCGGGGGCTTCTGTCACCACGCTCCACCAACCTGCGGCTGATCCCGATGAACGACGCCGCGGCGCGGCGGCTGCTGGTGTGGAGCCGCGCCATCGCGGTCTCGACCGTCTATGGCCTGTTCGCGGCCGGGACGGCGCGCACGCTGGGACTCCCCGAGCAGTCCTATGACACCCTGGTCAAGCTGGTCGGCTTTGCCGATGCCATCATGCTGATGGTGCTGGTTCTGCAAAGCCGTGCCGCCGTCGCCTCCTGGCTGCGCGGGGAGATTTCGGCCGTTCCCCCGCCTGTGGAGCACGGGCAGGCGTCGGCGCCGGCGGCGAGAACGACGCGCCCCGGCCGCCTTCTGCGCGCCGCCGGCCGGCGTCTGGCCAATGTCTGGCACGCCGTCGCCATCCTCTACATCGTCGCATTGTTCGGCATCTGGGCGCTGGATGTCGAAGGCGGGCTGTGGTTCGTTCTGCGTGCCACCGCCGTTTCGCTGGTTGCGGTCGCGGTTGCCCGGATGATCGGGCGCGGGATCGCGCGTGGCTCGACGGCTCTGCGGCTCCGCTTGGACCGCCAGCGCTCCACCTGGGGCGACCGGCGGATAAAGCGCTACATCGGGCCGGGAACGCGGTTGCTGCACTGGGTTCTGGCAGGGGTGACCGGACTGGTGGTGCTGGACGCCTGGGGGCTGGACGTGCGCGGGACGCTGGAAACCGCGATGGGCTGGCGGTTCCTGGCGTCCGGCCTCGCCATCCTGCTGGTGGCTGGCATCGCGCTCGCGGTTTGGGAGCTGACCAACGCCGTAATCGAGCGGAATCTGGCGACCACCGACCGCTATGGACATGCCATCCAGCGAAGCGCGCGCATCCGCACCCTGCTGCCGCTGCTGCGCAATGCCCTGATGGTGGTGCTGCTCACCTTCGTGACGCTGATCACACTGTCCGAACTGGGGTTGGACATCGGGCCGTTGCTGGCCGGCGCCGGTGTCGTCGGTCTGGCGGTCGGCTTCGGTGCCCAGACGCTGGTGAAAGACGTCATCACCGGCCTGTTCATCCTGTTCGAGGACACCATCTCGGTCGGCGACGTGGTCAATGTCGGCGGCAAGGGCGGATTGGTGGAGGGCATCACCATCCGCACCATCCGTCTGCGCGATTTCGACGGAACGGTGCACACCGTGCCGTTCAGCGCGGTGACCAGCATCTCCAACATGACCAAGGACTTCAGCTTCTACGTGTTCGACGTCACCGTGGCCTATCGCGAGGATGTCGACCGCGTGGTGTCGGTGCTGCACGAGATCGGGGCGGGAATGCGCGCCGATCAGCGCTTTGCCCCGCTGATCCTGGAACCGCTGGAGGTGCTGGGCGTCGATGCCTTCCAGGACTCCGGCGTCCTGATCAAGGCGCGCATCAAGACCCTGCCGATCCAGCAGTGGAATGTCGGGCGCGAGTTCAATGGCCGCATGAAGAAGCGTTTCGACGAGTTGGGGATCAGCATCCCGTTCCCGCAGCGCACCCTGCACATCGCGCCGACCAGCCTCGCCAAGGCAAGGGCCTACGGCGAAGCCGCGGAGTGACTGCAGCGTGCGGCCGCGCTTCCCGCCTGGACTGGCCGGATCACGGCCGCACGCTGCCTGACCAAAAGATCCGTGTGCAAACAGCCATTCGTTGTCGTTTCCGCACGGAAAGCGATGCTGCTTTTTTGCGCAGTGACAGGCTTTTCAATTCGAATAGTCTAATGGAAATCGGTCAGTGACCAAACAGTGCAGAGTTTCTCCGGCGGAGAAATGGCATGCTGCAGATCGTCTTTCGCAG
The DNA here is from genome assembly GCA_966212305.1 of uncultured Azospirillum sp. GTDB lineage: Bacteria > Pseudomonadota > Alphaproteobacteria > Azospirillales > Azospirillaceae > Azospirillum. Next base: position 80,241 of record CBIHQY010000025.1, on the reverse strand, counting down.
CCAGCTGACAAGGCTGCTCTCCTACACCGACATTCAAAAGTTGTGTCTGGCCTCCGCCAGGAACAACAGGAAGGCTGGGGTCACCGGGTTCATGGTCGAATGCGGCGGGGTTTTCCTGGAGGCTATCGAGGGGGATACCCGCGAAGTCGACGAAACATTCGGTCGGGTCCGTCGCGACACGCGGCACGACCATATGCAGATCGTCTATTCCGAAAACGGACTGGAACGACGACGGTTCGGGGCCTGGTCGATGAACGTGATGTTCCTGGACGACGACGTGTTCTGGCAAACCGTGTTCGGGACGGGATTCTCCTGTGACGAGTTGTTGTCCTCCCGGGCATTGGAACCGGCCTTTGCCCTCGGGTTGCTGGCGATGGCTTACCAGTACGCCTGCGCACAGGCCAAGTTCGCGCCGCATCCAAAAGGAGCAAGGCTGGGACGGATCCCGCGGATCGGCCACATGTTCCGCCGTTGAGGTCAATCCTCAGCGGAACTGCCGACCGAGCCTAGGGAACCGAGATACTGCTCCTCCCATTCGCGGCCGGCCTCCAACTCGCCGAACAGCCAGTCGCGGAACAGCTGGATCTTCGGCAACGCGGCGGTCGATTTCAGCGTGACGAAGCCATGCCCCTGCGCCCGCAATCCATGGGTGGGGAAGGGGACGACGAGCTGGCCGGACTGAAGCTCCTGCCGGGCGAGCAGCAGGCTGTCCAGGCACACCCCCATGCCGTTCACCGCGGCGTTGATCGCCATGAAGGAGCGGTCGAAGCGCAGACCGCGATCCATGTCCAGGTGGACGCTGCGATGCCGGCGCATCCAGTCGCGCCAGCCCAGGATGTTGACCTCCGAATGGATCAGGATGTGGCGGCTGAGGTCCTTCGGCTCCCGGATCGGGTTGAGGCCGTTCGCCAGCGCCGGCGAGCACATCGGGACGATGATGTCCTCCGGAAACTGCTCCAGCACGCAGCCGGCCGGCGGCGGTCCGGGGTTGTAGCGGATGTCGACGTCGACCGCCCCGGCCGTCAGGTCGATGGGCGAGACCGAAGCCTGGAGGCGGATGTCGATGGCGGGATGCAGCGCCTTCACCCGGTTCAGCCGCGGCATCAGCCATTGGGTGGCGAAGCTGGGCATCGACCGGACGGTGAGAATCGTCGTCCCGCTGCCGGTGCTGGTGACGTTGCGGGTGGCCGCATCCATCCGGGCGAAGGCGCCGATGATCTCGTTGGCATAGCTCCGGCCGGCGTCGGTCAGGGTGACCGCGCGGTGAACACGATGGAACAGCGGAAGCCCTAACTGTTCCTCCAGAATTTTCACCTGATGGCTGATCGCCGACGGCGTCAGTCCCAGATCCTCCGCCGCGGTCGCGAAGGAACCGAGCCGTGCCGCGGCTTCAAAGGCCTGCAATGCCTTGATGGAGACCCGTTTCCGCATCGCACCCTTCAGATGAATTCAGCTCATCGATGAGCGATCTTATTCGTTTGTCGAATTCATCTCAAGATCATAGGATCACATCAATCATCGGCTGCACGAATCATCGGCAGCCTGATCGAAATCACCACAACCGAGCGAAACCGACGCTCCGTCGCGGCACCCCCTGTGCCGCCACGGCGGAGCCTGCTTCGACAAGAGGGAGCGAGCATGCTGCTGTCCAACAAGGTCTGCGTGATCACCGGCGCCGCGTCGCGCCGCGGCATCGGCCGGGCGACCGCAAGGCTTTTCGCGCTGCATGGCGGACGCGCGATCATCCTGGACCTCGACGGCGCCCAGGCGGCCGAAGCCGCCGCCGAATTGGGCGAGGCGCACCGCGGCTTTGCCTGCGACGTGACCGACCGCGACGCCTGCTTCGCCGCCGCGACCCGCGTAGTGGAGGAGTTCGGCCGCATCGACGTGCTGGTCAACAACGCCGGCATCACCCAGCCGCTGAAGTTCATGGACATCGGTCCGAAGAATTACGAGGCGGTGACCGACGTCAGCCTGCGCGGCACGCTGTACATGAGCCAGGCCGTCGTCCCCCACATGCGCGAGCGCAAGTCAGGGTCCATCGTCTGCATCTCGTCGGTGTCGGCGCAGCGCGGCGGCGGCATCTTCGGCGGCCCGCATTACAGCGCGGCCAAGGCCGGCGTGCTGGGGCTGGCCAAGGCGATGGCGCGCGAACTGGGGCCGGACAATGTCCGCGTCAATTCGGTGACGCCGGGCCTGATCCAGACCGACATCACCGGCGGCAAGCTGACCGACGAGCTGCGGACGGAAATCCTGAAGGGCATCCCGCTGAACCGCCTGGGCGACGCCGAGGATGTGGCCCGCTCCTGCCTGTTCCTGGCGTCGGAGCTGTCCTCCTACATCACCGGCGCCACGCTCGACGTCAACGGCGGCATGCTGATCCACTGATCCCGAAATGCTGGAGACACCTTCCGTGGACACCGCACTCGACACCACCCCGCTCGGGCACAATGTGCCGCTGGCCGAACGTGCCTACCGCATCCGCCGCAACGCCCTGCTGATGGGCGAGGTGCAGGGACAGGGCTATATCGGCCAGGCGCTGGACATCGCCGACGTGCTGGCGGTCTCCTACTTCCACGCCATGAAGTATCGCCCCGAGGACCCGCATTGGGAGGAGCGCGACCGCTTCCTGCTGTCCAACGGCCATTACGCCATCGCGCTGTACGCAGCATTGATCGAGGCCGGCATCGTCCCGGCGGAAGAGCTGGAGACCTACGGCAGCGACGACAGCCGCCTGCCGATGTCGGGCATGGCCAGCTACACGCCGGGCATGGAGATGTCGGGCGGCTCGCTCGGCCTCGGCCTCAGCATCGCGGTCGGCATCGGCCTGGGTCTGAAGCGCAAGAACTCCGCTGCCCGTGTCTACACGCTGTTCTCCGACGGCGAGCTGGACGAGGGATCGGTGTGGGAGGCCATCATGTCGGCCGCCCATTACAAGCTCGACAACATGATCGCCATCGTCGACGTCAACAACCAGCAGGCCGACGGCCCCTCCACCCAGGTGATGGCGTTCGAGCCGCTGGTGGACAAGCTGGAGGCCTTCGGCTGGTTCGTCCAGCGGGTGGACGGCAACGACATGGACGCGGTGGTCGCCGCCTTCGACGCCGCCAAGTCGCACCCCGAGCCCAAGCCGCGGATGATCGTCTGCGACACCAAGATGGGCAAGGGCGTGCCCTTCCTCGAAGCCCGCGAAAAAAACCACTTCATCCGCGTCGACGCGCACGAATGGCAGCTGGCGCTCGATGCGCTCGACGCCGGGAGGACCGCATGAGCACCGCTGCAAACACCACCGCAAAGCCGCGCCTGAAGACCTCCGCCATGATCGCGTCGATCGCGGCGGAGGGGCAGCGGACCAAGCCGGCGCCCTTCGGCAATGCGCTGGTCGAGTTGGCGAAGCAGCGGAACGAGATCGTCGGCATGACCGCCGACCTCGCCAAATACACGGACCTGCACATCTTCGCCCAGGCCTATCCCGACCGCTTCTATCAGATGGGAATGGCCGAGCAGCTGCTGATGGGGGCGGCGTCCGGCATGGCGCATGAGGGGATGATGCCCTTCGTCACCACCTACGCCGTCTTCGCCTCGCGCCGGGCCTACGACTTCGTCCACCAGACGATCGCGGAGGAGAACCGCAACGTCAAGATCGCCTGCGCCCTGCCGGGCCTGACCTCCGGCTATGGTCCCAGCCATCAGGCGGCGGAGGATCTGGCGCTGTTCCGCGCCATGCCGAACATGGTCGTCATCGACCCCTGCGACGCCCATGAGATCGAGCAGGTGGTGCCCGCCATGGCCGCCCACAACGGGCCGGTCTACATGCGGCTGCTGCGCGGCAACGTCCCGCTGGTCCTGGACGAGTACGATTACAAGTTCGAACTCGGCAAGGCCAAACTGCTGCGCGACGGCGCCGACGTGCTGGTCATCTCGTCCGGCATCATGACGATGCGGGCGCTGGAGGCGGCCAAGCTGCTGGAGGCCGACAAGGTCGGCGTCGCCGTTCTGCACGTCCCCACCATCAAGCCGCTCGACACCGAGACCATCCTGCGCGAGGCGGCACGCACCGGCCGCATGGTGGTGGTGGCGGAAAACCACACCGTCATCGGCGGGCTGGGTGAGGCGGTGGCCGGCACCCTGCTGCGCGGCGGCGTCGCCCCGGTCTTTCGCCAGATCGGCCTGCCCGACGAGTTCCTGAAGGCCGGCGCCCTGCCGACCCTGCACGACCTCTACGGCATCTCGACCGACGCCATGGTGGCCAGCATCAAGGGATGGCTGTAAGGCGACATCCGTCCACCCGATCACACCCGACCAACCAACAAACATCCATAGGGAGAGATCCGATGAAGAAGCTGCTTTTGTCGCTGATGGTGGGCACCGCCCTGGTCGCTTCGCCGGCCGCCTGGGCCCAGCAGGTCCTGCGCCTGGCCCACAACGCGGCTCCGGGCAATCCGAAGGCGGAAGCCTCGCTGAAATTCGCGGAACTCGTCGCCAAGAAGACGGACGGCCGGGTGAAGATCGAGGTCGGCGGCAGCGCCCAATATGGCGACGACGCCGAGGCGCTGACCAGCATGCGGCTCGGCACGCTGGCCTTCAGCGCCAATTCGCAGGGCACCGCCTCGGGCGTCGTGCCGGAATATGCCGTGCTGGGCCTGCCCTTCCTGTTCCAGTCGCTGCCGCAGGCCTGGAAGGTGCTGGACGGCCCGGTGGCGAAGAAGCTGGACGAGGCGTCAAAGGCCAAGGGGCTGGTGCTGCTGGCGATGTGGGACAACGGCATCCGCCATGTCTCCAACAACGTCCGGCCGATCACCAAGCCGGAGGATCTGGCCGGCATCAAGATCCGCACGCCGCCGGACCCGATCACGGTCGACATCTTCAAGGCTCTCGGCGCCAACCCGATGCCGCTGGCTTTCTCCGAGCTTTACATCGCGCTCCAGCAGGGCGTCGTTGACGGGCAGGAGAACCCGTTGATGAACATCTACTCGTCGAAGCTCTTCGAGGTGCAGAAATACATCTCGCTGACCGGACACAAGTATGAATCGACCCCGCTGCTGGCCAGCAAGATCGTGTTCGACACCTTCTCGAAGGCCGATCAGAAGGCGGTGCTGGAGGCGGCTGCCGAGGCCGGCAAGCTGAACCGCGAGATGTCCGCCAAGGCCGACAAGGAACTGCAGGCGAAGATGGAGGACGCCGGCGTGAAATTCAACACGGTGGACCCGGCTCCCTTCATCGCCAAGACCAAGTCCGTCTATGACAAGTGGGAGAAGCAGTTCCCCGAACTGGTCGCCCTGGTTCGCAAGGAAGCGGCGGCCGGAGCGGCGCAGTAATGACGGTGTCCCACGAGAGGGAGCATGAGGTGGCGGGACTTCCCGCCACCCTTCTCCAGGCGGCCGACGGTGCCATCGCCGTCCTTTCCGCCGTCGTGGCGATCCTGTCCCTGATCGTGCTGTTCCTGGCGCTGGGCGCCGAGGTCGTCGTCCGTTACCTGACGACGCAAGGGCTGGGCTGGCCGTCCGAACTGCCGAACATCCTTTTCCCCTGGCTGGTGATGGGCGGCGTGGTGCTGGCGGCGCAGAAGGGCGCGCACATTTCGGTCACGCTGCTGCTCGACCTGCTGCCCCGACCGCTGGCCCGCGCGCTGCTGCTGGCGATGCAGGTGGTGGTGGGGGCGACCTTCTTCTATCTCGCCTACATCGGCCTCGCCGTCATCGAGATCACCGGCAGTGAAATTTATCCGGTGACGGGCGTCAGCGCCCGCTGGGCCTACCTGTCGCTGATCGCCGGCTTCGTCGGCGTCGGCCTGACCGCCGTCACCACCTTCCTGCGCCTGCTGATCGCCGAAGACCCGCGATCCGTCCGCGCCCATGTGTCGGAGGAAGAGATATGACCGTCGTGATGGTCGCCGTCTTCGGCCTTCTCCTGCTGCTTTCCTTTCCCGTCGGCTACGCGCTGGTCATCAGTTCCGGCGCCGCGGTGATGACGATGGGGTCGGTGCCGACCGTGATCGCGGTCGTCAAGCTGTTCCAGCCGACCCAGAGCTTCCCGCTGCTGGCGATCCCCTTCTTCATCCTGTCCGGCGCGCTGATGATGAGCGGCACGCTGGGCCAGAAGCTGGTGCGTTTCGCCGCCGCCCTGGTCGGGCGCTATCCCGGCGGTCTGGCCCAGGTCACCGTCGTCGGTTCCACCATCTTCGGCGGCGTGTCCGGCTCGGCGGTGGCGGAGGCGTCGGCGCTCGGGTCCATGCTGATCCCCTGGCAGAAGCGCGAGGGCTATCCGGCGGCGTTCGGTGCGGCGGCGACGGCGTCCTCCTCGGTGATCGCCGGGCTGATCCCGCCGTCGATCCCGCTGATCCTCTATGCCGCGGTGTCGAACGCCTCCATCGCCTCGCTGTTCCTCGCCGGCATCCTGCCCGGCCTGCTGCTGGCCGCCGGCATGATGGTGGTGTGTTACGTCAGCGGCCGCACCCGCAATTTCCCCCTGCTGAAGAGCGAGGGCGGACTGCGGGCGCTGGGGCAGGCAACCATTTCCGCCCTGCCGGCGCTGCTGATGCCGGCCTTCATCCTGGTGCTGCTGCGCTTTGGCATCGCCACCCCGACGGAGGTCAGCGTCGTCGCCGTCGCCTATGCGCTGCTGGTCAGCGTGCTGATCTACCGCGACCTGACCTGGAAGCGCATCCATGCCGCCCTGATGGGGACAGTGGTGACCACGGGCGTCGTCATGCTGGTGATCGCCGCGTCGAACCTCGTCGGCTATGTCCTCATCACCGAAGCGATCCCCAATGCGGTGGCCGCCTATGCGCAGACCGTGCTGAAGGAACCGTGGCTGATCATCCTGGCGATGAACCTGATCATGCTGGTGGTCGGCATGTTCCTCGACCTGCCGGCGGCGATCCTGCTGCTGGGGCCGACCTTCGTCGCCGTCGGCGGCGCCATCGGGCTGGACCCGATCCAACTCGGCATCATGATGGCGGTCAACCTCAGCATCGGCCTGTTCACGCCGCCGATCGGCACCACGCTGTTCATCTCCGCCGCCATCTCCCGCGAGCCCATCGGCGCCATCGTGCGCGAGCTGTGGCCCTTCTATCTGGTGGCGCTGGTCGTGCTGGGCCTCGTGTCCTACGTGCCGGCGACCATCCTGTACTGAGCCGGCGGCACCTCAATCCAAGGATCATGACACGATGACGACAGTCGGTTTCATCGGCCTCGGTTCCATGGGAATGCCCATGGCGCGCAATCTGCTGGCGAAGGGCTTCGCCGTTCAGGGCTTCGATGTGCGGGCCGAAAGCCTCGGCGTGCTGGAAGGCGCCGGCGGAAAGGGCGCCTCCAACGCGGCGGCGGCGGCGGCTGGTGCGGACGCGCTGGTGCTGATGGTGGTGAATGCCGCGCAGGCCGACGCCGCGCTCTTCGCCGACGGCGCGCTGGAGGCACTGCCGGCCGGCGGTTCGGTGATCCTGATGGCGACCTGTCCGCCGGGTGCGGTCGCAGCGCTGGCCGAACGGGTGGAGGCGGCCGGCCGCCGCTTCGTCGATGCGCCGGTTTCCGGCGGGGTGGTGGGAGCGGTGGCGGGAACGCTGTCGATCATGGCCGCCGCCGACGCCATGGTTGTGGAGCGGGTACGCCCGATCCTGGCGGCGATGGGCGACAAGGTCTTCCATGTCGGCGAAAAGGCCGGACAGGGCGCCACGGTCAAGACCGTCAACCAGCTGCTGTGCGGCGTCCACATAGCCGTGGTGGCGGAGGCCTTCGCGCTGGCCGCCAAGGTCGGGGTCGATCTCGACATCCTGCTGCAGATCATGAGCGGGTCGTCGGCGTCGAGCTGGATGCTGAAGGACCGCGGCCCGCGCATGCTGGAGGCGGATCCCGAGATCACCAGCGCGGTGGACATCTTTGTCAAGGATCTGGGGATCGTGCTGGAGGCCGGGCGCGATGCCAAGGCGGCGCTGCCGCTGGCCGCCGTCGCCCACCAGATGTTCCTCGCCACCTCCGGCCGCGGCGAAGGGGCGATGGACGACAGCCAAGTCATCCGCAGCTATCACGCGGTCAACGGCACCACCGGGGGGCGGCCCGAGGGGAGGCAATGATGGAGCGCATCGTCTTCCTCGACCACGACACCATGGGGGCGGACATCGCGCTGCGCCGTCCCGTCATGCCGCACGAGTGGAGTGAATACGGCCGCACCGCGCCGGAGCAGATCGTCGAACGCGCGCGCGGGGCGACCGTCCTGATCGTCAACAAGGTGCCGATCCGCGCCGAGACGCTGGAGCTTCTGCCCGACCTGCGCTTCGTCGCCGTCGCTGCGACCGGGACCGACAATGTCGATGTCGCCGCCTGCCGCGCGGGGCGTTGCGGTGTCGAACGTCCGCGCCTATGCCATCCACACGGTGCCGGAACATGTCTTCGCCCTGATGCTGGCGCTGCGCCGGTCCCTGCCGGCCTACCGGGAGTCGGTGGCGGCGGGGGCGTGGCAGGCCTGCGGCCAGTTCACCCTGCTCGACCACCCGATCCGTGATCTGCACGGTTCGACGCTCGGCATCGTCGGGCGCGGCGCCATCGGGCAGGCGGTTGCAACCATTGCCCGCGCCTTCGGGATGCGCGTGCTGTTCGCCGGCCGCAAGGGGGAGGCGGGCAGCGGACCGGACCACGTGCCGTTCGACGGGGTGCTGGCCGAGAGCGATGTGCTGACCCTGCATTGCCCGCTGACCCCCGCCACCCGCCATCTGCTGGGCGAGGCGGAGTTCGCCCGGATGGTGCGCCGGCCGCTGGTCATCAACACCTCGCGCGGCGGGCTGATCGACGACATGGCGCTGGTCCGCGCGCTGGAAGGCGGGCTGATTTCCGGCGCCGCCGTCGATGCCACGGCGGTGGAGCCGCCGCCGGACGACCACCCCCTCCTCCGCCTTGCCGGGCGCACCGACTTCCTGCTGACCCCGCACATCGGCTGGGCCAGCGTCGAGGCGCGGCAGGCGGTCGCCGATCAGGTCACCGCCTGCATCGAAGCCTTCGCGGCCGGGCGGCCGATCAATCTGGTGACGTGACGGCGCAGCTCCGCACCATTCCGCATTCCCGAAAGGACCACATGATGACCAGCGTCGATCCGCGCCGGATGGCGAACGCGATCCGCTTTCTGTCCATGGATGCCATCGAGCGCGCGGGCGAGGGGCATCCCGGCACCCCGCTCGGCGCCGCCGACATCACGACGGCGCTTTTCACCCGGCACCTGAAGTTCAACGCCGCCGATCCGCTGTGGTTCGACCGCGACCGCTTCGTCCAGTCGAACGGCCATGGCTCCATGCTGATCTACTCGCTGCTGCATCTCAGCGGCTATGAGGCGATGACGCTGGACGAACTCAAGCGGTTCCGGGTGATGGGATCGCACACCGCCGGCCATCCGGAAATCCACCAGTCCTGCGGGATCGAGGTGACGACCGGGCTGTTGGGGCAGGGCATCGCCAACGCCGCCGGCATGGCGCTGGCCGAGGCCTTCCTGAACCACCGCTTCGGTGACGGCATCGTCGATCACCGGACCTGGGCGCTGGTCGGCGACGGCTGCCTGCAGGAGGGGGTGGGGCAGGAGGTGATCGCGCTTGCCGGGCATCTGCGGTTGGGCAAGCTGACCTATCTGTGGGACGACAACCGCATCACCGACGACGGCGGCATCGACCTCGCGCTGTCCGACGACATGACCGCCCGCTTCCGCGCCAGCAACTGGCATGTGCAGGAGGTCGACGGCCACGACATCGAAGCCGTGTCGGAGGCGCTGCGCCTCGCCAGGCTCGACCCGCGGCCGTCGATGATCGCCTGCACCACCAGCATCGGCCGCGGCCTGCCGCATGAGGGCCAGCGCGCCGCCCACAGCGCCCGGCTGTTCAAGGAACACACCGACGCCGCCCGCCGGGCACTCGACTGGCCGCATGCCGCCTTCGAGATTCCCGACGATGTCAGGACCGCCTGGCTGGAGGCTGGACGGCGGGGTGGCACGGAGCAGCAGGCCTGGCAGGCCCGCGTTGCAGCGCTGCCCGCTGAGAAGCGCCGCGAGCTGGACCGGCTGCGCGAGGGGCGGCTGCCCGACGGCTGGGCCGGCGCGCTGCACGCTTTCAAGCGCCGTATGGCGGAGAGCGGGCACAGCGACCACGGATACAAGATCTCCGGCGACATCGTCGATCTGATGACGGAGGTCATTCCGGAGATGCTGAGCGGCGCGCCGGACCTGGAGGGCGCCACCCTGCACAAGCGGCGGCTGGCCGCCTTCACGGCAGACGACCGCGCCGGCCGATACGTCCATTACGGCGTGCGCGAGCATGCGATGGGCAGCATGCTGAACGGCATGGCCGCCCATGGCGGGGTGGTGGCGACCGGCATCACCTATCTCGCCTTCTGCGATTACGAACGCCCGGCCATCCGCATGGCGGCGCTGATGGGGCTGCCGGTCACCTTCGTGTTCAGCCACGATTCCATCGGCATCGGCACCAACGGCCCGACGCACCAGCCGGTGGAGGTGCTGGCCGCCCTACGCGCCATTCCCAACCTGCTGGTGCTGCGCCCGGCCGATGCGGTGGAGGCGGCGGAGTGCTGGGAGATCGCGCTGGAGTATCGCTCCGGCCCGACCGCGCTGGTCTTCGCCCGACAGCCGCTCGACCCCGTGCGCCGCGACGGCGACGCAGTAAACCGCTGCCGACGCGGCGGTTATGTGCTGGCCGAGGCGGAGGGCGGTGCCCGTCGCGTTACCCTGCTCGCCACCGGGTCGGAGGTCGCCATCGCGTTGCAGGCGCGCAATCTGCTGCAGGCCGGCGGGGTGCCGACCGCCGTGGTCTCGATGCCCTGCTGGGAACTGTTCGAGCAGCAGGATCAGGCCTATCGCCGCGCCGTCGTCGACCGGTCGACGGTGCGGGTCGCCGTCGAGGCGGCGGTGGTCCAGGGGTGGGAGCGTTACATCGGTGAGGATGGCGGTTTCGTCGGCATGACCGGCTTCGGCGCGTCCGGCGCGGTGCCTGACCTCTACCGCCACTTCGGCATCACGCCGGAACGGGTGGCGGAGGAGGCGCGGGCACGGCTTTAGCGGACCTCAGATCTCACGCTTGCCCATCTGGTCGGCGATGTAGTCGGCCTGCCGGATCGCCAGCGCGACGATGGTCAGGGTCGGGTTCTCCGACCCGCCGCTGGTGAACTGGCTGCCGTCCGATACGAATAGGTTCTTGACGTCGTGCGCCTGCCCCCATTTGTTGACGACGCCGTCGCGGGCGCTGGCGCTCATGCGGTTGGTGCCGAGATTGTGGGTGGAGGGGTAGGGCGGGGTGTGGATGGTCCGCACCGCCCCCACCGCGTCATAGACCGCCGACCCGCGGCCATAGGCATGGGTGCGCATCGCGATGTCGTTGGGGTGGTCGTCGAAATTGACGTTGGGGATGGGCAGACCGAACTTGTCCTTGTCCGTCCCGTGCAGGGTGACGCGGTTGGTCTCGCGCGGCATGTCCTCCCCCACCAGCCACATGCCGGCCATATGGTCGTAGGCGTCCAGCGCCGAGCTGAAGTCGCGGCCCCAGGCGCCGGGATCGAGGAAGGCCGCCATGAAGGGCACGCCCAGCGACAACGTCTCCATCTCGTAGCCGCCGACGAAGCCGCGGCGCGGGTCGAAGCGGGATTCGTCGCGGATGATGCCGGCCATGGTGGTGCCGCGATACATGTGGACCGGCTTGTCGAACATTGCATAGACCGAACCGGTCATGTGCCGCATGTAGTTGCGTCCGACCTGACCGGACGAGTTGGCCAGCCCGTCCGGGAACATCGTCGAGGCCGAGTTCAGCAGCAGGCGCGGGCTTTCGATGGAGTTGCCGGCAACCGCGACGATGCGGGCCTTCTGCCGGTGGATGGCGCCGGTGCTGTCGGCATAGAGCACGGCGTTGACCTTGCCCTTCGCGTCATGTTCGATCTTCAGCACCTGGGCGTCCGGCCGGACCTCCAGATTGCCGGTGGCCTCGCCCTTGGGGATCTCGGTGTAGAGGGTGGACCATTTCGCGCCCGATTTGCAGCCCTGGAAGCAGAAGCCGATCTGCTGGCAGGCGCCGCGGCCGTCGCGCGGCTTGCTGTTGATCGACATGTTGCCGGTGTGGAATTCGTTGTAGCCCAGCTTCTTGGCGCCGGCCGCCAGCACCTTGTAATTGTTGTTGCCAGGCAGGCGCGGGATGCCGTTGGTGCCGGTCGTCCCCATCTTGTACTCGGCCTTGTCGTAATAGGGCTCCATCTCCGCCAGCGTCACCGGCCAGTCGAGCAGGTTGGCACCCTCCAACTCACCGTAGGTCGTGCGGGCCTTGAACTCGTGCTCCTGAAAGCGGAGAGAGGCGCCGGCCCAGTGCACGGTGGAGCCGCCGACCGCCTTAACGATCCAGGCCGGCAGGTTGGGGAAGTCCTTCGCCACCCGCCAGCTGCCGGACGTGGTGCGCTTGTCCAGCCAGGAGATTTGCGAAAAGCTCTTCCATTCGTCATTCACGAAATCCTGGATTTCGTGACGCTTGCCGGCTTCCAGGCAGACGACCTTGATGCCCTTCTGGGCCAGCTCGTTCGACAGGGTGCCGCCGCCGGCACCCGATCCGATCACCACCACGACGCTGTCGTCATCCATTGCGAATTTCGCGACCATGTCTCGGTCCTCCCCATTTTTCGGGTATTCAGTGGGCGTTCATTCAGGCCGGCCGCCGGCCCCGTCAGGCAACCTTGCCGTCAGGCGTCCTTGATCCAGTCGATGTCGTCGAAGCCGCGGTGGATGTAGCCGCCATATTCGGCCGACGCCCCTTCGTAGCCGAGCTTCGCCCACACCTCCGGCTGGTTGTAGAGAGCAACCACCATGTCGCCGCGGACCTTGGCGAAGAAGGGCGTGGTCTCGATGGATTTCAGCACGGCGACCCGATCCGCCTCCGCCTTGATGGCGGCGTAGGGCGTGCCGTGCAGCTTGCGCGCGGCGGCGTCGAGGGCCACCGTGCCTTCATTGAGCTGGCCGGCCACGGTGGCGTCCTTGGCCGCCGCCTGATCCATCGAGGCCAGAGCCGCCTCATAATAGGCGTCGCCCAGCCGGTCGTGCGGATAGAGGTCGCGCACCATCACCAGCAGGGTCTTGGCGGCGTCGGGCTTGATGGCGGTCAGCGCCTCGGCCCAGGCCGGGGTCGCTCCGATCGACACCATGCCGCCGGAAACCGCGCCGGCCGCCGCCATCGACGCGGCGGAAGTCTTCAGAAAATTGCGCCGGTTGAGCCGTATCCGTTTGTCGAGAACGCGCATGATCGACGTCTCCTTCCCAGGTGGATTGTTTTTGCTGTCAAAGCTCAGCGGTAGCGGCCGTGGCGTTGCAGGACCTCGGTCTTGTAGCCGTCCGGATCGGTGATGAAGAAAAAGCGGGCCAGCAAGGTGCCGCCGGGGGCGAACTCCTTCACCGGCGTCACCGGGAAACCCAGGGCCGTCAGCCGGGCGTGTTCGCCGTCCAGATCGTCCACCGCCACCGCCATGTGGCCGTAGCCGTCGCCGTGGGTGTAGGGCGCGGTGCGGTCGTGGTTGACCGTCAGTTCCAGTTCCATGTCGTTTTCGGCGTTGCGCAGGTAGATCAGCGTGAAGCCGTCGAAGGCCAGCCGCTCGGCCGGTTCGAGCCCGAAGGCCTTGGCGTAGAAGTCCAGCGACCGCTGTTCGTCGAGGACGCGCACCATCATGTGGATGATCTTGGCCATGATGCTTCCTGCGAAATCTTTGGTGGGACAGAGTTAGCCTTTGGCTTTGGCCTCCAGGAATTCGACGATGCCTTTGCGGATGGCGTCGTCGTCCTGGCGGTAGTTCATGTAGCTGCCGGGAACGAACTGGTTGGAGTTCGCCAGCCAGCGTTCCAGATGGCCGGCGTCCCAGGCGAAACCGGCACCGCGCAGCGCATCCGAATACTCGAAACCGTTGGCCGTGCCGGCCTTGCGGCCGATGACGCCGTACAACGGCGGCCCGGCGCGCGGCCCGTCGTCCTTCTTCACCGAGTGGCAGGTTCCGCATTGCTGCCGGAACAGCACTTCGCCATCCGCCGCCGCGGATTTCCGCGTGAAGGGCGAGAAGGGTATGGACAGAAGGAGCAGCAACATCACCCAGCGGTGCGGCGACATCCTCGCGTGCATCGCATGCCTCATCGTTTGAAAATCCTCCCGAAGCGGGGCGCCGGCATTTCGGACCAGCCGGAGCGGCGCCGTCGACCGGGTAGAGCAAGGGGCATGCCACGCTGCGGAAAGCCGCACAGGACAAGCGCGCGAGCCGGTCTTGGCCGATTTCGCCGGTGCCGACCGTCCCGACTGTTTCATTTTGGGACACCGCGGCGCGACAGATCGTCCCGTAATGAGACAGTGCGTGTCGCAAGCTTTCTTTGAAATCGGCGATCCCCGGCGGCTCGGGCTTCTGGCACGCCGGTTGCTTTATGGGGCTGGCGCTGCGGCTGCCCCGGTTCGGCGGCCGCAGGCGGCCTGAGGCTGCGCACCACGTCGTCGCGCCGTCACCGTCGCGCCATTGCCGATCCCGCCCTTCAGACTGCCGGTGTCACGTCATCCGGCATGCGCGGCCGACGCGATCCTTCAGGCCCGATCCACAAGCCCGACCATCGGAACACCATCACCAAAATCATGGGGAGAGACGACATGCCGGATGGATTGACGCTGAACAAGATCACCAGCCAGAAAGGCATCGGCATCACCGAGGCGGCGCGCCGCGTCGCCGATCTCGGCTGGACGCCGTCCTACGTCAAGGAGGCGATGGCCTTCCCGACCGACTACAAGATCTCCAAGGCGCCGCGCGACCCGATGAAGCAGGTCCTGCGCTCCTATTTCCCGATGCAGGAGGAGAAGGACAACCGCGTCTATGGCGCGCTGGACGCGGCGCTGCGGGGCGACATGTTCCGCAATGTGGAGCCGCGCTGGATCGAATGGATGAAGCTGTTCCTGGCGATCATCCCCTTCCCCGAGATCTCGGCGGCGCGGTCGATGGCGACGCTGGGCCAACTGGCGCCGGGCGACGATCTGCGCACCGGCTTCACCATGCAGATGATCGACGAGTTTCGGCACTCGACGATCCAGATGAACCTCAAGAAATGGTACATGGAGAATTACATCGACCCGGCCGGCTTCGACATCACCGAGAAGGCGTTCGGCAAATGCTACGCCACCACCATCGGCCGGCAGTTCGGTGAAGCCTTCCTGACCGGCGACGCCATCACCGCGTCGAACATTTACCTGCAGGTCGTGGCGGAGACCGCCTTCACCAACACGCTGTTCGTCGCCATGCCGTCGGAGGCGGCGCGCAACGGCGACTATGCCCTGCCCACCGTCTTCCTGTCGGTGCAGAGCGACGAATCCCGCCACATCGGCAACGGCCATTCCATGCTGATGTCGGTGCTGAAGGAGCCGGACAACCACCTGCTGCTGGAACGCGACATCCGCTATTCCTTCTGGCAGAACCACATGATCGTCGACGCCGCCGTCGGCACCATCATCGAATACGGCACCAAGCACCGCGACAAGAACAAGGAATCCTACGCCGAGCTGTGGCACCGCTGGATCTTCGAGGACTACTACCGCACCTACATGCTGCCGCTGGAGAAGTACGGCATCAAGATCCACCACGACGACGTCCACGAAGCTTTCGACAGCATCGTCAAGAAGAACTATGTCCACAAGATCGCGCAGTTCTTCTCCGCCGGCTGGTGGGCCAATTTCTGGCGCATCGAGGCGATGACCGAACGCGATTTCGAGTGGTTCGAAAGCAAGTATCCGGGCTGGTACGACGAATTCGGCGTCTGGTGGGAGAATTACGCCAAGCTCAGCAAGCCCGGCAGCGTGCCGATCACCTTCGCCGACACCGGCTACGTCTATCCGCACCGCTGCTGGTCGAGCCTCGTGCCCTGCGTCATCCGCGAGGATTTCCAGGTCGATGAGGTGGACGGCGAACTCTTCACCTACGCCTCCGAGGTCGACCGCTGGACCCACAAGGAGGCGTTCGCCGCCGAATACCAGGGCCGTCCGACCCCGGCGATGGGCCGCTTCTCCGGCCGGCGCCAGTGGGAGGAGGTCTATGACGGCTGGGACCTCGCCGATGCCATCCAGGACATGGGCTTTGTCCGTCCCGATGGGAAGACGCTGGTCGCCCAGCCGCACCTGTCCTTCGAGGAGAAGGACATGTGGACGCTGGACCATGTGCGCGGCCACACCATCCGCAGCCCGCTGCTGGCCCTCCGCGAAATGACGCCGCAACAGCGTCAGGCGCATGTCGAGGAATACCGCAAGGGCTTCAAGATCCGCCGGGTCTGATCCCCCGCCCATTCACTCGGGTCCGCCCCCTTTCCGGCCCCCCTTTCCGGCTGGAGAGGGGGAACGGGAGCCCCTGCGGACATCACAGGCGGACATCACCGCGGAGATCGACAGACCATGACCGCACAAGCGCTGCACAACAGTCCGGCCGTCCACACGGTGCGGCTGGAGCCGGTCGGCATCGAAATGGAGGTTGCGGAAGGGGAAACCATCCTCGACGCGGCCTTCCGCCAGGGCGTCTCGCTGATGCATGGCTGCAAGGAGGGGCAGTGCTCCGCCTGCAAATGCCTGCTGATCGACGGCGACGTGGAGATGCTGAAATACTCCACCTTCGCGCTCTCCGATCCGGAGCGCGACAGCAACCACATCCTGCTCTGCCGCTCGCTGGCCTACAGCGACGTGGCGGTGGAACTGCTGAACTATGACGAGGATCTGCTTTCCCGCTCCATCCCGGTGAAGGACTTCAACGCCCGGCTGGCGGCGGTGGAGCCGCTCACCCACGACATCGTCGCCATCGCGCTGGAGATGGACCAGCCGATGAAGTTCTGGGCCGGGCAATACGTCGACATCACGCTGCCCGGCATCGGCCTCACCCGGTCCTTCTCGATGGGCAACCCGCCGGCGGACGGCAACCGGCTGGAGTTCATCATCAAGAAATACCCGGACGGCGCCTTTTCCCGCCAGCTGGACGGCGGGCTGTCGGTCGGCGACCGGGTGAGCGTCCGCGGTCCCTACGGCACCTGTTTCCGCCGCGAGGGGCGGGAGGGGCCGATGATCCTGGTCGGCGGCGGGTCGGGCATGGCGCCGCTGCTGTCGATCCTGCGCGATCAGGCCGCCAGCGGCGAGACGCGGCCGGTGCGCTTCTTCTACGGCGCCCGCAGCCGCAGGGACCTGTTCCACCTCGATTTGTTCGAGGAATTCGCCCGCAGCCTGCCGGACTTCGCCTTCATCCCCGCCCTGTCGCATGCCGAGGAGGGTGACGGCTGGACCGGCGAGACCGGCTTCATCCACGAGGTGCTGCGCCGGCACCTGTCCGACATGGGCGACGCGGAGGAGGCCGACGTCTTCTCCTGCGGGCCGCCGCCGATGATCGACGCGGTGCTGCCGGTCCTGCAGATGGCCGGCGTCGATTCCGCGCGCGTCTATTTCGACAAGTTCACCCCCGCCACCCGCTGAGCTGGGATTTTGCAAATACGGGAGGAAAGACGATGACCACGCAGGAAACCGAAACCAAATCCGCCGCCGCCGGGGCCAAGGCCTTTCCCGGTTCCGACAGCCGCCGCTACAACTACTTCGAGCCGAAGGGCCGCAAGGCCACCCATTACGAGGACGTGACAGTCGACGTTCAGCCCGATCCGGAGCGCTATCTGCTCCAGAACTGGATCATCTCCTTCGGCGACGGCACGCCGACCTATTCCAAGGACTGGACCGCGCTGAAATGCACGGACTGGCACGGCTTCCGCGCGCCTGACCAGGAGTGGGAGCGCACACACTATCAGCGCCAGTCCACCATCGTCGGCATGATCCAGAACGTGGTGGACAACGCGCGGCGCGCCGGTGCGCCCCAGCGCTTCGACAAGGCTTGGGTCACCGTGCTCCAGAACCATGTCGGCGCCTTCAAGCACGCCGAATATGGGCTGGGCACCGCGCTGATGCGGGCGCAGCGCTACGGCTACACCCAGATGGTCAACAACGCCATCCTGACCAACGCGTCCTACAAGCTGCGTTTCGCCCAGGACCTGACGCTCTATCTGGCGGAGATCGGCAGCGACATCGGCGGCTTCGACCTGGACGCCGGCAAGGCGCATTGGCTGGACGATCCGATCTGGCAGCCCTGCCGCGAGGCGGTCGAGCATATCCGCGCCGCCACCGATTTCCTGGAGCAGGTTTTCGCCGTCAACGTGGTTTTCGAACCGCTGGTCGGCGAGCTGTTCCGCAGCGGCTTCGTCATGCAGGTCGCCGCCGCGCAGAACGACTTCTCCACTCCGTCGGTGATCTCGGCGGCGGAGGCCGACTATGAACGGAACCTCGCCAACGCGGTGGAGCTGTTCGCCCTGCTGCTGCGCGACCCGGCGCATGGAGAGGACAACCGCACCATGCTGCAGAGCTGGTTCACCCATCACGGCGGGCTGGCGGTGAAGGCGGCGTTGCAGCTTCAGCCGCTGTGGTCGCTGCCGCGGGTCAAGGCGGCGAGCTTCGCGGAGGCCTTCGAGCGGGCGCGCAACCGCGTTGCCGCCATCGGGCGCGAGATCGGCATCGACGCCGACCTGCCGGCCCTGCCGCCGGTCGAAGTCGGGCAGGTCGCAACTCCGGCTGCCGCTGCGGCTGCAGTTACCGACGCCGCGGCCGAGTGAGCCTTCCCGCATCTCCGCCACAAGAGGACGAAGACCATGAGCGTCACCACCGTGCAGCAGCTTTTCAAGCCGCTGAAGGACATCACCCAGAACGGCACCATCTCCCACCAGTGCGGCGTGACGATGAACGACAGCGTCGAGGCGCGCTGCATCGCCGAGGTGATGGAGACCAAGCCCGGCATCACCGTCACCTATCTGCCGGCGATGATCCGCATCGACGGCGAGGGCAAGATCGAGTTCAAGATGAGCGAGATCGGCGAAGCTCTCGGCCGCGAGATGACCCCGCACATCTTCGAAATCTCCACCTCCACCCACTATGGCCGCATGGTCATGATCGACGAGGACACCGTCGTCCTCTTCGGCAACATGGATGACGCGCTGGCCTACGAGTGATCTCGGGAAGGCGGGGCCTGCTTCAGGTCCGGCGGGCTCCGCCTCTTTTTCAAAACCGCAAAATCAAGAATGGGAGGGACAGACGCCATGCCGAAGATGATGCTGCACCGTGCCGAGGCGCGGGCCGCGCTTGCCCGTGGGGTGGGCAAGCTGGCGCTGGCGGTGCGCGGCACGCTGGGGCCGAAGGGGACGAACGCGATCATCGACCGCCCCATCGGCACGCCGATGATCTCCCGCGACGGCGTCAGCATCGCCGCCGAGATCGAGCTGCCCTGCCGCTTCGAGAATATGGGCGCCCAGGTGGTGCGCGAGGTGTCGAAGCAGACCAACGACGTGGCCGGCGACGGCACCACCACCGCCACCGTGCTGGCCGACGCGCTGATCCAGGATGGTGTCGCCGTGCTGGCGGACGGCCATGGCTCGGTCGAGCTGGTCGAAGGGATGGAGCGCGCCTGCGGATTCGTCGTCGACCACCTCCGCGGCATGGCCCGGCCGCTGGAGCGCGATGCGCAGCTGGAGCAGGTGGCGACCGTCGCGGCGACCGATCCGGTGCTCGGCCGTCTGGTGGCGGATGCGTTGCGCCGGGTGGGAACCGAGGGTGTGATCGACATCGAATACGGTCAGCCGGGCGCACCGACCGCGCTGCATGTGCTGGAGGGCATGGTGCTCGACCGCGGCTTCCTGTCCCATCACATGGCGACTGAGCCGACCGGCCAGACCGCGGTGCTGGAACGGCCCCGCATCCTGATGACCGACCACAAGATCGCCGATGCGGAACCGCTCCTGCGCCTGATCGGCAGGCTTGGCGACGAGCGCCCCCTGCTGATCATGGCCGACAGCGTGGCGCCGGAGGTGGTGGCGGCGCTGATGGCGCTGCGCCGCGACGGACGCGCCACGGTGGTGGCGATCAATCCGCCGGAGTTCGGCCACTGGCGTCAGGCGATGATGGAGGACATCGCGATCCTGACCGGTGGGCGGGTTATCGCCCGCGACCTCGGCGGACGCCTCGACAGCGTGACGGCGGAGGATCTGGGGAGCGCGGACCGCATCGAGGTGACCGCCGGCCGCACCACCCTTCTGCGCGGCCATGGCGATCCGGATGCGCTGGCCGCCCGCCGCGCCCTGGTGCAGCGCCAGTGGGAGGAGGCGCCGCCCAACATCGAGCGGGACAAGCTGTCCCAGCGCCTCGCCAAGCTGACGCACGGCACCGCCCTGATCGAAGTCGGCAGTGCCACGCCGGTGGAGCAGAAACGCACCGCCCAGCTTCTGGAGGATTCGCTCGCCGCCGCCCGCGCGGCTTTGGAAGAAGGGGTGGTGCCCGGCGGCGGCACGGCGCTGGCCCGCGTCGCCCCGTTGCTCGACCGGCTGGCCGGGGATGTGGGGGAGGGCGAGCGCGCCGGGGTGAAGCTGGTGCAGCGGGCGATGCTGCAGCCCCTGGTCTGCATCGCCGAGAATGGCGGGCTGGACGGGGCCGGTGTCGCCGCCCGGATCGCCGAGCTTCCCGAAGGCTCCGGCTTCGACGCCCGCACCGGCCGCTTCGGCGACCTGTTCGCCGCCGGCATCATCGATCCGGTCAAGGTCACCACGCTGGCGCTGCTGAACGCGGTGTCGGTCGCCAAGCTGATCCTGACCACCCACACCCTGGTCGCCGACATCCCCGACGATGTCGACCCCACCGCCGGCCCGGCCCGCGGCGGCGGGATGGAGAGGTACGGGCGCAATTGAACCCGCTATGCCGTGACGGCTCACCTCCACCTTCGGGGAAAAACGCAGGAAAAAGGCCATAGAGTATTCCGCTACTACCGCTCCCGCTTAAGTCCGGCTTATAATTTCCTACACAAACAATCGCGGATGCGGAGCAAATCGGGGCGAGTCTCCGCACCCCGTTCACGGATAATCGGCGCCACGGGAAATCCACGAAAGACGCCGGGAAGCAGGGAGGGGACTGTGTTGGCCAACGAACAGGTCGGTATCGGCCGTCTGGCCGTTGCTTCGTCCGGTCCGGCGTTCCATGCGCTGGTGGACGGCGAAACGGCGACGATGAAGGCGTGGGAGGATTTCGTTTCCGGTTCCCGGCGGGAGAATCTGCCGGTGCGCGACGTGGTCATCCGATCCTGGGCGCGCTGCCAGAGCTTTCTGGTCGACGCGCGGGCCGATGCCGCACCGGTGGTCGGCAGCGACCTTGTCGAGGCCCTGCGCCGCGACAACCGCGACCTGCTGCAGGCCGCCGCCACGACCCTGGCGGAGGCGGCGAACCTGCTGGCCGGAACACGGACGGTGATGCTGATCACCGATGCCAACGGCGTGGTGCTGGAGGCCGCCGGCGACCGCGCGACGATGAACGCGGCCCGCGACATCAGCCTCGCCTGCGGTGGCCAGTGGGGCGAGACCTGCGCCGGCACCAACGGCATCGGCACGGCGCTCGCCTCCAAGCAGCCGGTGCTGGTCCAGTCGGCGGAGCATTACTGCGCCGGCATCAAGGGGTGGAGTTGCGCCGGCGCGCCGATCCACGACCCGGTCGACGGATCGGTCGTCGGGTTGCTCGACATCTCCGGCCTGAAACAGAGCTTCAGCGGGCAGGCGCTGGCGCTCGCCGTGGTCGCCGCCCGGCAGGTGGAATGGAACCTCGCCCGCCAGACGGAGGCCGAACATGTGCGGCTTCTGGAGGCCTGCCTGGAGGACAGCCAGAAATACGCCGGCGAGGGGTTGATCGCGCTGGATGCGCGTGGCCGTCTTCTCTTCGCCAGCCGCAAGGCGGCTAATCTGCTGAAGGCGAGCCTTGGATCGGAGCTGCCGCCGCTGAACCGGGGGACGAAGCTGCCCCTTGTCGGGTTGGAGGGCGGCGCCGGCGGCCGGCTGCCGGTTCCGTCCGACTGGGTCCGTCCGCTGATGCTGGACGGCGAGCGGCGCGGAACGCTGCTGGTGATTCCCGGTTCGGCGTCGTCCCGCCCCTCCGCCGGGCGCCGGGCGGTGCCGGACGAGTCCGACCACAGCCGCTGCCGCTTCGCCGACATCGTTGGGGCCAGCGACAGCCTGCGTGCCGTGATCGGGCAGGGGGAGCGTCTGGCGCCGCTGCCGGTCCCCATCCTGATCGAAGGCGAGACCGGCGTCGGCAAGGAGTTGTTCGCGCGCGCCATCCACGGCCACAGCGCGGTGGCCGGCGGACCCTTCGTTCCGTTCAATTGCGGCGCGGTGTCGCGCGAGATGCTGGGCAGCGAGCTGTTCGGCTATGTGCGCGGCGCCTTCACCGGCGCAGCGGCGGAGGGACGGATCGGCCGGTTCGAACTGGCGGACGGCGGCACGTTGTGCCTGGACGAGATCGGCGAGCTGCCGCTGGACCTTCAGCCCTATCTGCTGCGGGTGCTGGAGGAAGGGGTGCTGTACCGCATCGGCGACAACGTCCCGCGCCGGGTGTCGGTGCGGCTGCTGGCCATGACGAACCGAAACCTGCGGCAGGAGGTCGCCGCCGGCCGCTTCCGCCGCGACCTGTACCACCGCCTTGCCGTGACGGCGCTGCGGGTGCCGCCCTTGCGTGAGCGCCATGGCGACGTGCCGCGCCTGATCTCCCACTTCAACGGCGTGCTGGCGGAGCGGCATGGCCGCGTCCCCGTCCGCTTCGCCGCCACGGCGCTGGATCTGCTGCAAGGCCACGACTGGCCGGGCAACGTCCGGGAACTGCGGAATGTGGTGGAGCGCGCGATCCTGCTGTCCACCGGCGGGACCGTCGATGTCCATGATCTTCCGGACGAGCTGCGCGACACCTGCGGCTGCCTGGAGACCGGCGGGTGGCCCTCGCCCTATCCGGCGGTTGCGGGGCCGGCCGGCCCGGTCGCCATGTCGCTGACGGTGACCGAACAGCGGACCATCGAGGATGTGATCGCCTCCACCGGTGGCAACCTGTCGGACGCCGCGGCGGTGCTGGGGATTTCCCGCAGCACCCTGTATCGCAAGATGAGCCAGCACGGCATCCAGCGAGGCGCCGTTCGCAGGGGGTGAGCCGGGTTCGATATGGGACAGGTCCATCGTTGGAGGAGTGTCGGCGCATGTGCCAAATCTTTGTCAACACCGACCCGATCCTGTACGAGGCGCGGTCCCGCTCGGTGCGCATCCACGGGATGGTGACCAGCATCCGGCTGGAGAACCTGTTCTGGAACGTCCTGGCCGGCATCGCCGCCGAACAGGGGACCACGACCAACCGCCTGATCGTCACGCTCTATGACGAGGTCGTGGAGGTCCACGGCAGCGTCCAGAACCTCGCCTCCTTCCTGCGGGTCAGCTGCGTGCGCTATCTGACACTGACGCCCGAAGCGGCGACGTCCGGGATTACCGGGGGGCTGAGCACCTCCGACTCCACACCGGACGGCGACGGGGCGTCCGTCGTCGCCTTCCCTGCCGATCGCCAGGTCTCCGCCAAATCGTGACGGCGGCGCTGTCCGAACCCTGACCGGTTGGACCGCGCCGGCCACCGAAGCCGACCCCAGCCCGCACCCAATTGAATGACTTGGGTGCGGGCCGCAACCGTTGGTGCCCCCAACATCGCTGTTGACCAAAGCTGTATTATCCATCATACAGGTTCCTGTCTGGTGAATGGACAGACGACGGTTTCCGATGACGGGGAGGCGGAGTGCTGTGAAGTCGGCGGTCGAACCCCTGAAGGCGCGCAGGATCTATCTTCTGCTGCGTGACCGCATCGTCGCCGGCGAACTGCCGCCGGGCGTGCGGTTGCCGGGCGAACCGGCGCTGGCGACCGAACATGCGGTGTCGCGGGTCACCGTGCGCCGCGCGCTCGACCTTCTCGAAAAGGAAGGGCTGGTGCAGCGCAAGCCCGGTTCCGGCACCTTCGTCCACGACACGCGTGCCGTCCGGCCGATCGTCGCCGATCTGTCGAACGTGCTGTCACACCTGATCGACATGGGCCGCAGCACCGATGTGAGGCTGCTGTCCTTCGGTTACTGCATCCCGCCTGAGTCGATTGCGGAGAGCCTGGGTCTGAAGCCCGGCGAACGGGTCCAGCGGTCGGTGCGCGTGCGCCTGATCGATGGGGAGCCGTTTTCCTACCTGACCACCCATGTGCCGGAATGGATCGGCCTGACCTATTCGGAGGCGGAACTGGCGGCGCGTCCGCTGCTGGAATTGATCGAACGGTCCGGCGTGTCGACGGAGCGCGCCACCCAGGCGATCAATGCGACGCTTGCCGGTCCCGAAGCGGCCGCGGCACTTGATCTGGAGATCGGATCGCCGCTGCTGACCTTGACCCGCATCGTCTACGAGCCGTCGGGACGTGGCGTCGAGCATCTGCACGCGCTGTACCGGCCCGACCGCTACAGCTTCCACATGGATCTGGTGCGCACCGGCAACGACGGCGAACGCCGCTGGAGCCCGGCGCTCGGCTGGCCGCGCGGCACGGACAAAAACAAAGCCGATAAAAGCAAGCTGGGCGAAAAGCCCACCCGCAGCACGCGGGCAATCAAACAGAGGAGTTGAGCGTTATGGGACGTTCGGTTCAGGACTCCGCGATCTCCGGGATTTCCCGCCGCACGGTGCTGAAGGCCGGTGCCGCGGCAGCCGCCTTCGTCACCGTGCCGGTGGCTGCCCCGTCGATCCTGCGGGCGCAGACGGCGGCGGTGAAGATCGGTATCCTCCAGCCGGTGACCGGCGCGCTTGCCAATGACGGCGACCTCGGCCGGTTGGGCGCGGAAATCGCGATCAACGAGATCAACGCGGCCGGCGGTATCAAGTCGCTGGGTGGCGCAAAGCTGGAAATGGTGTTCGGCGATGCCCGGTCCACGCCCGAAGCCGGCACGCAGGAGGTGGAGCGCATGCAGGCCGACGGCGTCGCCGCCATCGTCGGCGGCTTTGCCAGCCCGATCTGCCTTGCGGCGTCGCAGGCTGCGGCGCGCTATGACCTGCCCTATCTGGTCGATGTCGGCGTGTCGGACCAGATCATGTCGCGCGGCCTGACCAACACCTTCCGTTTCAGCCCGGGCTTCGGCAAGGTCACGCAGGTGGCGCTCGACAACCTGACCGCGATCAACGACAAGGCGGGCAAGCCGGCCAAGACCGTCGTGCTGGTGCATGAGGATGGGCTGTTCGGCTCCGGCCTCGCCAAGCTGCTGCAGGCCGAGTTGCCCAAGCGCGGCTTCGAGGTTCTGGAGACCATCGCCCATCCGACGCCGGCGCGCGACATGTCCAACGTTGCGCTGCGAATCCGCTCGCTGAACCCCGATCTGGTCATCCCGTCCAACTACTATGGCGAGTTCGTTCTGCTCGCCCGCACCATGCAGCAGCAGCGCATCAAGCCGAAGGGCATTTACGCCATCCTCGGCGGGGCCGCGTCGAACGGGCGTTTCGTCAAGGAATTCCCGCAGGCCGCCCAGAACGTCATCGACTGCAACCACTGGCACGATCCGAAGAATCCGAAGGCGCTCGCCCTGCGCAAGACGGTGGAAGGGCAGGGCAAGTCCTTCGCCTACAACGTCTCGCTGAACTATTCGAACGTGCTGCTGCTGGCCGACGCCATCGAGCGGGCCGGCTCTGCCGACCGTAAGAAGATCATCGAGGCGCTGAACGCCTCCACCTTCGCCGGCCACATCATGCCGTATGGCCCGACGAAGTTCGAAAACGGTCAGAACCAGGGCGCCACCCCGATCAACACCCAGATCCAGGGTGAGGACATCAAGGTGATCTATCCGGAGGCGTTCGCCGAGGCGAAGGCAAACTTCCCGGCGGCCTGATCGGTTTTTTCGCCGTCGCATCTCCGCATTCCCCCACCCGTCCGGAACGCCGCGAACAGGCGCATCCCGGAGCGGGTGAGGGGATCATTCCCCTCATGCGCGGGCTGCCATGTATTCACCTCAGATCATCCTGGAAGCGTCGCTGAATGGACTGATGACCGGCGCGGTCTATGCGCTGATCGCGCTTGGCCTGACGCTGATCTACGGCGTGCTCCACATCATCAACTTTGCCCATGGCGCGTTGCTGACCTGCGCGATGTTCGCGGTCTGGATCGCCTGGGCGGTGTTGGGGATGGACCCCTATCTGGCCATCCTGCCGCTGGTGCCGCTGATGTTCGCGCTCGGCTACGGCCTGCAGCGCTTCGTCATCGGGCCGGCCAGCCATGGCGACGACGGCAACATCCTGCTGGTCACGCTGGGCCTGTCCATCGTGCTGGAGAATGTGTTGCTGGCGCTGTTCCAGTCCGACACCCGCACGCTCGACACCGACTATTCCTTCCAAGTGGTGGCGCTGGGGCCGCTGTTGCTCAGCTATCCGCGCCTGATCGGGCTGGGGGTGGCGGTGGTGGTCACCGGCCTTCTGTGGCTGGTGCTGAACCGTACCGACACCGGCAAGGCAATCCGCGCCGTCGCCAAGGAGAAGCTGGGCGCCAATCTGGTCGGCATCGACGTGCCGCATGTCTATGCCGTCACCTTTGGGCTTGGCTGCGCCTGCCTCGCCGTGGCGGCGGGGCTGCTGATGCCGACCTTCTACGTCAACCCGCGCATCGGCGGCGCCTTCGTGCTGGTCGCCTTCACGGTGGTGGTGCTGGGCGGCATGGGGTCCATCCCCGGCGCGCTGCTTGGGGGCCTGTTCATCGGCGTGGTGGAAAGCCTGTGCGGCCTGTTCCTGGGCGACAGTCTGGGCCAGATCGGCATCTTCCTGATCTTCATCGCCGTGCTGCTGGTGCGGCCGACCGGCCTGTTCGGAGCCAAGGCATGACCGCGCGCGACCTGATCCCGATCGCCGTCCTGACCATCCTGGCGGCCCTGCTGCCGCTGGTGGTGACCTCCAGCCCGGTGCTGAACTTCCTGGTCTTCATGCTGATCGTGGCGCTAGGGGCGCAGGGCTGGAACATCCTGGGCGGTTTCGGCGGCCAGTTCAGCTTCGGCCATGCCGCCTTTTTCGGCACCGGAGCCTATGCGACGGCGATCCTGCAACTGCACTATGGCGTCAATGCCTGGGCCGGTCTGGTGCTGGCGACGGTGGCTGGCGGTGTGGTCGGCTGGGTGATCGGCTTTCTCAGCTTCCGCTCGGGCCTGCGCGGTTCCTACTTCGCGCTGGTGACGCTGGCCTTCGCCGAGGTGTTCCGCATCCTGGCCAATGCCGCCTCCTTCACCGGCGGGGCGGCGGGGCTGCTGATCAAGCTGGACGTCCGTGCCGCCAACCTGCAATTCGACGATCGCGCCGTCTTCTACTGGCTGGTTCTGGCCTTCGTCGCCGCGGTGCTGCTGCTGACGCGCTGGATCCAGCGCTCGCGCTTCGGGGCGCAGCTGGTGGCGGTGCGCGAGAACGAGGACGCCGCCAAGGCGCTGGGCGTCGACTCCCTGAAGGTGAAGCTGCGCGCCATCGCCCTGTCCGGCGCGGTGACGGCGCTGTCCGGCTGCCTCTATGCCCAATACTTCCTCTATATCGACGCCAACATCGCCTATGGCAGCTGGATTTCGGTGGAGCTTCTGCTGGCCCCGATCATCGGCGGCGTCGGCACGGTCTTCGGCCCGGTGGTCGGGGCGCTGACCCTGCACGGGCTGGGCGAGGTCGCCAAGCAGTTCGCCGGCCGCATTCCCGGTATCGACCTGATCGTCTTCGGCGGCGTGCTGGTGCTGGCCGTCGCCTTCGCCCGCGGCGGCATCCTGGGCCTGCTGGAGCGGCTGCGCGACCGTGGGCGCGGAATGGTCTCGCGCGGCACGAAGGAGGTTTCCCATGCTGGCCGTTGATGGTGTTTCCAAGCGGTTCGGCGGGCTGATGGCGGTGGACAGCGCGACGCTGTCGCTGGAACCCGGCGGCATCATCGGGCTGATCGGCCCGAACGGCGCCGGCAAGACCACGCTGTTCTCGATGATTTCCGGCTTCATCGCCCCGACCGACGGACGCATCCGTTTCGAGGGCACCGACATCACGGCGGAGCAACCGCACCGCCGGGCGGAGCGCGGCATCGGCCGCACCTTCCAGATCGTCCAGCCCTTCGCCGGGCTGACGGTGTGCGAGAACATCGCGGTCGGCGCCTATCTGCGCCATGCCAGGCGGGCCGACGCCACCGCCAAGGCGCGCGAGGTGGCGCGCCGGGTGGGCTTGGGCGCCGAACTCGACCGGCCGGCCGGCGGGTTGACCGTGGCCGGGCGCAAGCGGCTGGAACTGGCCCGCGCGCTTGCCACCGAACCGAAGCTGCTGCTGCTGGACGAGGTGCTGGCCGGCCTGAACCCGTCGGAGATCCGCGACATCATCCCGGTGATCAGGGGAATCCGCGACGAAGGGGTGACGATCCTGATGATCGAACACGTCATGCAGGCGGTGATGAACCTGTGCGAGCGCGTCTATGTGCTGGCCCAGGGCCGCATGATCGCCGAGGGGCCGCCCGCCGTCGTCTGCGCCGACACCCGCGTGATCGAGGCCTATCTCGGCCACGGCGCCGCCGCCCGGCTGAAGGCGGAGGGGGCGGCCCATGGCTGAGCAGCTTCTGGAAATCAGCGGTCTGAAGACCGGCTATGGCGCCACCGAGGTGCTGCGCGGCATCGACATGGCCGTGCATGCCGGCGAGATCGTTACGGTGCTGGGCTCCAACGGTGTCGGCAAGACGACGCTGAACAAGGTTCTGTCGGGCGTTCTGCCACCCTGGACCGGCGAGATCCGGTTCGGCGGCACCCGCATCGACGGCAAATCCGCCGCGCGCATTGTGGAGGAGGGGCTGATCCAGGTGCCGGAAGGCCGCAAGATCTTCCCCAACCTGTCGATCCGCGAGAATCTGGAACTCGGCAGCTACCGCCGCGGCAAGCCGAACCGGGCGCGGAACCTGGAGCGCATCTTCGCGACATTCCCCCGCCTGAAGGAGCGCGAGGCGCAGTTCGCCGGCACCCTGTCCGGCGGCGAGCAGCAGATGCTGGCCATCGGCCGCGGCATGATGGCGGAACCGCGTTTGCTGATCCTCGACGAACCGTCGCTCGGCCTCTCGCCGCTGGTGGTGGAGGAGATGTTCGGGTTGATCCGCAAGCTGAATGGCGACGGGCTGGCGATCCTGCTGGTGGAGCAGAACGTCGTCCAGTCGCTGGAGGTCGCCCGCCGGGCCTACATCCTCGAAAACGGCGTCTTCGCGCTGTCGGGACCGTCCGACGAAATCGCGCGCGACCCCGAATTGAAACGCACCTATCTGGGACTGTGAGCGATGCCCGCTCCGGCCCTCTCCCGACATCTTCCAACCCTGACCCGGTGGTGCGTGACGGCTTCGCGTCGCGCCGCCGGGGGGAGCGCTTGACATGACCGTCCCCAGCATCAGTTTCCGGGACCGACTGGCCCAGGACCGGGTCGTCCTGGCCCCCGGCATCTATGACGCCTTCACCGCTTCGCTGGCGGCGGGGGCGGGGTTCGAGGCGCTGTATCTGTCCGGCGCCGCCATCGCCTACACCCGGCTCGGCCGGCCCGACATCGGGCTGGTCTCGGTCAGCGAGGTGGCCGACACCATCGCCCTGGTGCGCGACCGGGTGCCGACGCCGCTGGTCGTCGATGCCGACACCGGATACGGCAATGCCCTGAACGTCCAGCGCACCGTGCGCATGTTCGAGCGCGCCGGCGCCACCGCGTTGCAGCTTGAGGACCAGAGCTTTCCCAAGCGCTGCGGCCACCTGACCGACAAGGCGGTGATCCCGGCCGGCGAGATGGCCGGCAAGATCAAGGCGGCGGTCGATGCCCGCACCAGCGAAGGCACCCTCATCATTGCCCGTACCGACGCGGTGGCGGTGGAAGGCGTGCCGGCGGCGCTGGACCGCGCCCGCCTCTATGTCGAGGCCGGCGCCGACGTGCTGTTCGTGGAGGCGCCGAAAAGCCGGGAGCAGTTGTCCGCCATCGCCACCGACCTGGGCGGCATCCGCCCGCTGCTCGCCAACATGGTGGAGGGCGGGCAGACGCCGATCAGCTCCGCGTCGGAGTTGGGCGAGCTGGGCTACCGGCTGGTGATCTTCCCCGGCGGAATCGTGCGAGCGCTCGCTCGGCAGGCGCAGGACTACTACGCCTCGCTGGCGCAGCACGGCACCACCCAGCCCTTCCGCGACCGCATGTTCGACTTCAACGCGCTGAACGAGCTGATCGGCACGCCGGAGATGCTGGCGCTCGGCGAGGCTTATAAGGACTTTGGCCCCGCCAAGCGGGAGGACGCAGCATGACCATGAGGACCCCCTCCATCGATCCCGTCACGCTGGCCGTCCTGAAGGGCCGGCTGGAGCAGATCGCCGACGAGATGGACGCGACGCTCTACCGCTCCGCCTTCAACCCGATCATCGCCGAGGCGCGCGACGCCTGCCACGGCCTGTATCATGCGGAAACCGGCGCCACGCTGGTGCAGGGCACCAACGGCCTGCCGATCTTCGTCGGCGCCATGGCCTTCGCGGTCAAGGCGGTGATCGACAAGGTGGCGCGCGAGGGCGACCTCCACGCGGAAGACATCTTCCTGTTCAACGACCCCTATGACGGCGGCACCCACCTGAACGACTTCCGTCTGGTGCGGCCGATCTTCCGCAATGGGCAATTGTTCTGCTGGATGGCGTCGGTCGGCCACTGGCTGGACATCGGCGGCAATGTGCCGGGCAACTTCAACGCCCGCGCCACCGACAGCTTCCAGGAAGGCGTGCGTATCCCGCCGGTGAAGCTGGTCAAGGCGGGCGTGATGAACCACGACCTGCTGGCGATCCTCGCCGCCAATTCCCGCGTGCCGGTGTCGAACTACGGCGACCTGAACGGGCAGTTGAACGCGTTGGATCTGGGTGTGCGCCGTCTGACGGAACTGCTGGACGAACATGGCGAGGAGACGGTCGCCGCCGCCTTCGACGCCTTCACCGCGCGGGCTGACGCGCTGATGCGCAGCGCCATCGGGAAGCTGCCGGACGGCGTCTACAGCTTCGAGGATTATCTCGACAACGACGGCATCACGGCGGACCGGCTGCTCATCGCGCTGGATTTGACCATCGCCGGCGACCGGATGACGCTGGACTTCTCGCGGTCGTCGGCCCCCTGCGCCGGGCCGCTGAACATCGCCTATTCCACCGCCGTCGCCTGCTGCTACGTTGCGCTGAAGCATGTCTTCACCGACGTGCCGGCCAATGCCGGCTGCCTCAACCCGATCACCTTCGTCATCCCGGAAAGCACGCTGCTGGCGGTGAAGCCGCCGAAGCCGGTCGGCGGCTATACCGAGACCATCCTGCGCGTCATCGGCGTGGTGTTCGGTGCCCTATCCCTGGCCGATCCCGCCCGCGCCACCGCCGCACCCTTCGGCACCATCAACGCGCTGTCGCTTGCCGGCCACCGCAAGGACGGCTCGCGCTGGGTGATGTTCTCCTTCTTCGGCGGCGGCCTGGGCGGCAATCCGGAGACGGATGGGCTGAACCACGCCAACAACCCGATCTCCACAGCCACCATCCCGCCGGTGGAGATCCTCGAAGCCGCCTATCCGGTGATGTTCACGCAATGGGCGCTGCGCCCGGACTCCGCCGGGGCCGGCCTGCATCGAGGCGGGCTGGGTGCCGTCTATGAGATCGAGGCGCTGACCGATGCCGACGTCTTCCTGCTGGGCGAGCGTGGGGTCTTTGCGCCCTTCGGCGTGGCCGGCGGCACCTCTGCGGCGCTGAACCGCTTCACCTGGCAGAGCGACGAGGGCGAGAAGTCGCCGCCGCTCGCCTCCAAAATCACCGACGTGAAGATCCGCGACGGCCAGCGCGTGCGGCTGGAGACGCCCGGCGGCGGCGGTTGGGGCGATCCGAAGCGGCGCGATGCGGAGGCTGTCGCCCGCGACGTGCGGCTCGGCTACCTCGGCCGTGACGCGGCGCGCAACGCCTATGGCGTGGCGCTGACCGACGACGGCGCGCTCGACATCGCCGCCACCGCGAATTTGCGCGAATCCTCCGCCGTCTGACGAACCCGGGATCAAGATCATGAGCAAAGGCATCTCCACGGGTGCAATCGTCGGCGTCGATGTCGGCGGCACCTTCACCGACCTGTTCCATTACGACGAGGCGCGCGGCAGCTTCCGCACCGCCAAGGTCCCGTCCAACCGTGGTGACGAAGCGGTCGGCTTTCTCGCCGGCCTGCAGAGCTTCGGCCCGGTCGCCGAACTGGGCTCCATCGTCCACGGCACCACCGTCGGCACCAACGCGCTGCTGGAGCGCAAGGGCGCCAAGGTCGGCCTGATCACCACCGCCGGCTTCCGCGACGTGCTGGAGATGCGCCGCCGTGACCGCCGCCACACCTGGGGCCTGTGGGGCGATTTCGTCCCCGTGGTCGACCGCGACATGCGGCTGGAGGTGGCGGAGCGCACACTGGCCGACGGCACGATCCGCACCGCCATCGACCCGGAGGAGGTGCGTGCCTGCGCCCGCCGGCTGGCCGACCAGGGGGCGGAGGCGCTCGCCATCGTCTTCATCAACGCCTATGCCAACCCGGCCAACGAGCTGGCGGCGCTGGAGGCGGCGCGCGAGGTCTGGCCGAACGCCAACCTGGAATGCTCTTCCCGCATCCTGCCGGAAATCCGCGAGTTCGAGCGCACCTCCACCACCGCGCTGAACGCCTATCTCCAGCCGGTGGTCGGCAGCTATCTCGCCAAGCTCGACAACGCGCTGGCGGGGGAGGGGTTCGGCGGGCGCTTCCACATCGTGCAGTCGAACGGCGGCGTGATGTCCACCGACACCGCGCGGCGGCTGCCGGTGCGCACCGCTTTGTCCGGGCCGGCGGCGGGCGTCATCGCGGCGGCGGCGATCTCCAAGGCGGCGGGCTTCCCCAACGTCATCACCGGCGACCTCGGCGGCACCAGCTTCGACGTGTCGCTGGTGGTGGAGGGGCAGACCATGCTGGCCGCCCAGACCACCATCGATTTCGGTCTGGTCGTCCGCACCCCGATGATCGAGATCACCACCATCGGCGCCGGCGGCGGTTCCATCGCCGGGGTCGATCCCGGCGGCATGCTGCAGGTCGGGCCGGAGAGTGCCGGATCGCGGCCGGGACCGGTCTGCTACGGCCAGGGCAACACCCGCCCGACGCTGACCGACGCCAATGTGCTGCTCGGCCGCATCAATGCCGAGCGTCCCATCGGCGGAAAGCTGGCGCGGCTGGACGTCGATGCCGCCCGTACCGCCATCGCCACCCATGTCGCCCAACCGCTCGGCCTCGACGTCATGGCGGCGGCGGAAGCGGTGGTGCGCATCGCCAACAGCAAGATGGCGGGGGCCATCCGCCTCGTCTCCATCGAGCGCGGCCACGACCCGGCCAAGTTCGCCGCCGTGCCCTTCGGCGGCGGCGGGGCGCTGCATGTCGGAGCACTCATCAAGGAGGTCGGTTTGAAGGCGGCGCTGGTGCCGCGCTTCCCCGGCGTTACCTCGGCGCTCGGCTGCGTCATCGCCGATATCCGCCACGATCAGGTGCAGACGGTCAATCTGCCGCTGGCGGGGATCGACGCCGGATCGCTCGACCGCCGCATGGTGGAGGAGGCATCCGCCGCCCGCGCCGTGGTGGAGTCCGCCGGGCTCAGCGTCGAGCGCATCGACCTCGTCTTCGAACTCGACATGCACTACATCGGCCAGACCCACACGGTCGCCGTGCCGCTGCCGGTGTCGGTCGAGAACGGCAGCACGGGGATCGGCGAGGCGACCATCCGCGCCGCCTTCGAGCGCGCCTATCAGGCGTCCTTCAGCCGGCTGCTGCCGGGCGTCGGCGCCAAGATCGTCAATCTGCGCACCGCCGCCATCGGCCGCCGCCCGCATTTCGACCTCTCCGCCCTGGCTCCGGCGGCCGGAACGACGGTGGAAGGCGCCCGTGCCGGTTCGCGGCCGGTGTGGTTCGACGGGGCCTGGCACGAGACGGCAGTGTACAACCGCCTCGATCTGCCGGTCGGCGCCGTGATCCAGGGGCCGGCGATCCTGGAGCAGCCGGACGCCACCACCGTCATCGACCCTGACCTCAGCGCCCGTGTCGACGGCTTCGGCAACGTCATCGTGGAAAGGAGCGCCCGATGAGCGCCGCTGCGGTTCCGATGGAGCGCACCGCGCTTCTGGTCTGCGACCTGCAGAACGACTTCCTGCATCCCGAGGGCGCCTATGGCCGCGCCGGGCAGACCGCGCCGGAGATCCTGGCGTTGCCGGAGCGGGTCAAGCCGCTGGCCGATCTGCTGCGCTCGCGCGGCGGCTGGATCATCTCCACCAACTTCACCCTGGTGCCCGGCCGCGGCGGCGAGCCGATGATCTCGCCCCACCTGAAGGCCCTGCGCCCCTTCCTGACCAAGGGTGATTTCCAGCCGGGCGGCTGGGGGCACCGCACGGTGGACGCGCTCCAGCCCGTCGATGTGGAGGTGGAGAAGGTCGCCTATTCCGCCTTCTACATGTCGCGGCTGGAATGGGTGCTGCGGAAATGCGGGGTGGAGCGGCTGCTGGTCTGCGGCATCGTCACCAACGGCGGCGTCGCCTCGACCGTGCGCGATGCCCATGTCCGGGAGTTCGACACCATCCTGCTGGAGGACGGATGCGCCGCCTTCAGCCGCCAGGTGCATGAGGTCTCCGTCGCCGCGCTGCGCCCGGTCTGCCGCGTGGCGACGGTCGCCGAGATGCTGGAGGAGGTGGCAAGCCAATGAGCCGCATCCTGCCCGCCGCTGGCGTGGAATTCGAGTTCACCGTTCCCGTCGTCGTGATCGGCGGCGGTGCCGCCGGCATGGTCGCGGCGCTGGCGGCCCACGAGACGGGGGCCGGCGTGCTGGTGCTGGAGCGTGACGCGCTGCCCCAGGGCTCCACCGCCCTGTCGGCCGGGCTGATCCCGGCGCCGGGCACCCGCTGGCAGCGCAATGCCGGGATCGAGGACAGTCCGGAGCGCTTCGCCGCCGACATCGTCGCCAAGGCGAAGGGCGAACCCGACCCGGCCGAGGTCGCCCGCGTCGCGCAGGCGGTTGGGCCGGCGTTGGAATGGCTCGCCGACCGCTATGGGCTGCCCTTCTCGGTGGTGGACAATTTCAGCTATCCCGGCCACAGCGCCCGGCGCATGCACGGGCTGCCCAGCCGGTCGGGCGAGGAACTGATCGACCGCCTGCGCGGAGCCGTCGAGGCCGCCGGTATCGACGTGCTGTGCGAGGCCCATGTCACCGCTCTGTATGCCGATGGACCTGCCGTGCGCGGTGTCGAGATCACCCGCCCGGACGGCAGTGTCGAGCGGGTCGGCTGCGGTGCGCTGGTGCTCGCCTGCAACGGCTATGGCGGCAACAAGGCGTTGGTCGAGCGGCATGTGCCGGAACTGGCCGACGCGCTCTATTTCGGCCACCCCGGCAACCAGGGCGACGCGCTGCTTTGGGGCGAGGCTCTGGGTGCCGCCACCCGGCATCTGTCGGGGCACCAGGGTCATGGCTCCGTCGCGCATCCCGCCGGCATCCTCGTCACCTGGGCGACCATCACCGAGGGCGGCGTGCAGGTGAATGCCGAGGGTCGGCGCTTCTCCAACGAGGCGCAGGGCTATTCGGAGCAGGCCGCCGTCGTGCTGCGCCAGCCGGACGGCATCGCCTGGACCATCTTCGACGAGCGCATCGCCGGCATCGCCCGCCAGTTCGAGGATTTCCGGCAGGCCGAGGCGATGGGTACGGTGCTGACCGCCGACACGCCCGCCGAACTGGCCCGTCTGATGAAGGTCGACGCCGACGCTCTGGCCGCGACGCTGGCCGAGGTTGACCGGCTGAAGGCGGAGGGTGAAGCCGACGACTTCGGCCGCAGCTTCGCCCGCTCCGCCCCGCTGGTTCCGCCCTACCGCGCCGTCCGCGTCACCGGCGCGTTGTTCCACACCCAGGGCGGGCTGGTCGTCGATGACGATGCGCGCGTCTTGGATGCACAGGGTACGCCGCTGCCCAACCTCTATGCCGCCGGCGGGGCCGCTTGCGGCGTCTCGGGATCCAAGGCGTCCGGCTATCTGTCCGGCAACGGCTTGCTGACCGCGGTGGCGCTGGGGCGTATCGCCGGGACGGCCGCTGCGGGCGCCATGAAGGAGGAAGCCAGCCAATGACGCAACAGCCACGCAGCTTGTTCGAGAAGGTCTGGGACGCCCATGTCGTGGCGACCCGCCCGGACGGTCAGTCCCTGCTCTCCATCGACCGTCATTTCCTGCATGAGGGCTCCTTCCACGCCTTCGGCATGATCGACCATGCCGGCCGCAGGGTGCGCCGGCCGGAGCTGACCTTCGCCGTCGCGGACCATTATGTGCCGTCGCACAGCCGGTCCAGGCCGATCGCCGACCCCGAGATCGCCAACATGGTGACGATGCTGGAGGCGAACGCCGGCCGCCATGGCCTGCGCCATTTCGGTCTGCACGACCCGGCGCAGGGCATCGTCCATGTGCTGGCACCGGAACAGGGTCTGACGCTGCCCGGCCTGACCATCGTCTGCGGCGACAGCCACACCTCCACCCACGGTGCTTTCGGGGCATTGGCCTTCGGCATTGGTGCCACCGAGGTGTCGCATGTGCTGGCGACCCAGACCTTGTGGCAGCGCCGGCCCAAGACCATGCGCATCACCGTGGACGGGGTGCTGGGGCCGCACGTGACGGCAAAGGACCTGATCCTGGCGGTGATCGCCGCCATCGGCGCCGACGGGGCCGCCGGCCATGTCATCGAGTACGCCGGCAGCGCCATCGGCGCGTTGTCGATGGAAGGCCGTCTGACCGTCTGCAACATGTCGATCGAGGCCGGCGCCCGTGCCGGCATGATCGCGCCCGACGACACCACATTCTCTTGGATCGAGGGGCGGCACTATGCCCCCAAGGGCGACCTGTTCGACCGGGCGGTGGAGCATTGGCGGACCCTGACCAGCGATCCGGGTGCCGCTTTCGACCGCGAGGTGTCGTTGGACGCCGTCGCCATCGCCCCGGCCGTGACCTGGGGCACCAGCCCGGAAACCGCGGTTCCGGTGACGGCAACGGTCCCCGATCCCGGCGCCGAGGCCGACCCGGTGCGCGCCGGCCAGATGCGCAAGATGCTGGATTACATGGGCCTCGCCCCCGGCATGGCGCTGGAGGACGTGGCCATCGACCGCGTCTTCATCGGCTCCTGCACCAATGCCCGGCTGGAGGATCTGCGCGCCGCCGCCGCCGTGCTGCGCGGCCGGCGCGCCGTGGTGCCGGGGCTGGTGGTTCCCGGTTCGGTCCCGGTGCGTCGGCAGGCGGAGGCGGAAGGGCTGGACCGCGTCTTCATCGACGCCGGGCTGGAATGGGGCGAGCCCGGTTGCTCCATGTGCGTGGGCATCAACGGCGACCTCGTTCCGGCGGGGGAGCGCTGCGCCTCCACCACCAACCGCAACTTCCCCGGCCGCCAGGGGCCGAACGCCCGCACCCATCTGATGAGCCCGGCGATGGCTGCCGCCGCCGCCGCGACCGGCAAGCTCACCGATGTCCGCAAGCTGGGAGCGTCGTAGAATGGACCCCTTCGTCACGTTGACCGCACCGGCGGTGCCGCTCGACATCGCCAACATCGACACCGACCAGCTTCTGCCCGCACGTTTCCTGAAGAAGCCGCGCAGCGCCGGCTACGGCAACTTCCTGTTCCATGACGAGCGTAAGCCCGGTTTCCCGCTGGACGATCCGGCCTATGCCGGGGCGGCGGTGATGGTGACCGACCGCAATTTCGGCTGTGGCTCATCGCGGGAGGGAGCGGTCTATGCGCTGGTGGACGGCGGCTTCCGCTGCGTCGTGGCCCCCAGCTTCGGCGACATCTTCGCCGCCAATGCCGCCAAGAACGGCCTGCTGACCGTCACCCTGCCGGAGGATGCGGCGGCCACCCTGCGCCGCCAGTTGCAGGAAAATCCCGGCGCCTCCGTCACCGTCGATCTGCCGGCCCAGACGCTGACCGGCCCCGATGGACGGCCGCTGCCCTTCGCCATCGACGCCTTCAAGAAGGAGTGTCTGATCGAAGGGCTCGACGATGTCGCGCTGACCCTGCGCCACCAGGACGCCATCGACCTCTTCGACCGGCGCGACGCCGAGCGGCGGCCCTGGGTGGTGCCGGGCGTGGTCTGAGGGGCGGCGCCTTACCCCTCGCCGCTCCGCTCCTCGTCGGAAACGCCGGAAACCGACTGGTCGGGTTCGATGCCCAGCACCTCCGCGGCGATGCGGGCGACGTTGCCGTTGACGGGAGGCGGCGCGACGTTCACGCCCTCCTTCAGGGCATTGGTGACGATCTCCAGCACCTTGAGGCGGGCGAACCATTTGGAATTCGCCTCCACCACATGCCAGGGCGCCTGCGGGGTGGAGGTGCGGTCGAACATCGCCTCCGCCGCCTTGACGTAATCGTCCCATCTGGCGCGGTTGCGCAGGTCTTCCTCCGTCAGCTTCCAGCGCTTGTAGGGGTTCTTCATCCGCTCGCGGAAGCGTTCCAGCTGTTCTTCCGGGGTGATGTGCATGAACAGCTTGACGATGCGCACGCCGTCGTCGGTCAGCAGCCGTTCGAACTCGTTGATCTCGTCATAGGCGCGCTTCCACTGCTCCTTGGTGGCGAATTTCTCCACCCGCTCCACCATGACGCGGCCATACCAGGACCGGTCGAAGATGGCGAAGGTGCCGGCCGCCGGCAGCTTGGTCCAGAAGCGGTACAGGTAATGCTTTCCCTGCTCCTCCGCCGTGGGGGAGGAGATCGGCCAGACATGGAAGCCGCGGGGGTCGAGCGGCTCGGTCATGCGACGAATGGCCCCGCCCTTGCCGGCTGCGTCCCAGCCTTCGAATACTACGATCGCGCGGCGTTTCTCGTGCCAATAGGTCTGCTGGATGTGCAGAAGCTCCTTCTGCAGCTTGCCGAGTCGGCGGTCATACTCCTCCGCCGTTTCGATCCGTACCTTCTTCTGGTCCAGTTTACCGAGGCGGATTTTCGAGACCTTGCCGGGCTTCTCGGCCATTAGGTGCATCCTGTGCTGGTGATATCCGTTGCGGGTTGCCATATGCGGCAGGCGGAACCTTCACCGCCCCGGCCGGTTGACCGGCGGGGACATGGTGTCGGCCGCATCGTGGGCGTCGGTGCGCGTGCCCCGCAAGGGGAACGGCGTCGATGCCGCTTCGTCGATCCCACAACGGGGACCGGCGGCTGTCAACGGAGAAGCAGGCCCAAGGAAGGGGGTTCCATGAGCATCGTCGGACCACGCATCTACAACCTGTTTCCGACTCTGGTCGGCCCGGTCCGCGATTGGGCCGGACACCTTCCACGGATCCAGGGGATGGGATTCGACTGGATCTTCCTGAACCCGATCCATCAGCCGGGGTTCTCCGGCAGCCTCTATGCGGTGAAGGATCCCTATCGGCTGCATGACGCGCTCCGCGGCGGCTCGCACGAAAGCGACGACGAGTTGCTGCGCCGCTTCACGGCCGACGCCGGGGCGCACGGCCAGTCGGTGATGATGGATTTCGTCATCAACCACACTTCCCGCGATGCGTTGCTGGTCGACCGCCACCCCGACTGGTACAAGCGCGGACCCGATGGCGACCTGCACCGACCGGGCGCCGTCGATCCCAACAACACCGCCCATGTCACGGTGTGGGGCGATCTCGCCTCGCTGGACTATGACCGGGCGGAGTCGCGAGCGGGACTGATCGGCTACTGGTCCGACTATCTGCGCCACTATATCGGGCTGGGCGTGAAGGGATTCCGCTGCGATGCCGCCTATCAGGTGCCGGCCGAGGTGTGGAAGAGCCTGATCGACGCCGCCCATGCCGTGAACCCGGAGGTGAAGTTCTTCGCCGAGACGCTGGGCTGCACGGTAGAGCAGGTGCGCGAGCTGTGCGGCGCCGGCTTCGATTTCCTGTTCAACAGCGCCAAATGGTGGGACTTCAAGGCCGACTGGCTGCTGGACCAATATGACGAGTTCCGCTGGATCGCGCCGTCCATCGCCTTTCCGGAAAGCCACGACACCGACCGGCTGGCGGCGGAGGTCGGCAGCCAGGACGCGGTGCGGCTCGCCGCCCAACTGAAGATGCATTACCTGTTCGCCGCCAGCTTCTCCACCGGCGTGCTGATGCCGGTCGGCTACGAATACGGCTTCACCCGCAAGCTGGACGTGGTCCGCACCAGCCCTGCCGACTGGGAGCAGCCGAAGTTGGACCTGACCGGCTTCATCGGCGCGGTGAATGCCATGAAGGCCGCCACCCCGGCGCTGAACGTCGAGGGACCGCAGCGCCGCGTGACCTCGCCGCACAGCCCGGTGCTGGGGTTGATCCGGCAGGTGGACGGCGCCGCGCTCGACCAGCCCGACGGCTGCGCCATTCTGGTGCTGAACCCGGACGAGAACCGGCCGCACGCGCTGGATGTCGGCCCGATCCTGGCCGCCACCGGCGGCACCTATGAGGCGTTCGAGGATGTGACGCCGGAGGCCGAGCCGCTGCCGATGGAACCCGGCGCGCCGATGATGCTGCGCCCGATGGAACTGCGCGTCTTCCGCGCCCGCGCCGCCCGCAGCCACCCGGTCGAACTCCACGACGTGGAGGAGCGGGAATGGATGGATTCCATCGCCGCCGGCCGCATGACCATCGAGAATGTCTATCCGGAGTTGGACGGCGGCCGCTTCCCCATCAAGCGCGCGGTCGGCGACGTGATGGAGGTGTGGGCCGACATCTACACCGACGGCACCTTCGTTCTCGCCGCCTCCGTCATGTACAAGGCGGATGGCGACGCCGAGTGGAGCGAGGCGCCGATGCGCCTGCACGGGAACGACCGCTGGGTCGGCCACGTGCCGCTGACCCGCAACGCCCGCTACACCTACAGCATCGAGGCGTGGCGCGACGTCTGGGAAAGCTGGCGCGCCGACTTCAAGAAGAAGGTCGACGCCGCCATGGTCGTCGATCTGGAACTGGTGGAGGGCCGCCGTTTCGTCGAGCAGGCGCTGGACCTGAACCATGGTGACGGCCGCGCCGCGCTGGAGGCGGTGATCGAGCGGATGCAGTCGCTTGCCGGCCGCGAGGCCATCGACTACGCCCTGTCGGACGAGCCGCGCCGCGTGATGAAGCAGTATGGCGAGCGGCAGTACAAGTCGCGCTATGTCCGCGAACTGGAGGTCTATGTCGACCGCACCGCCGGCGCCTATTCGGCGTGGTTCGAGATCTTCCCGCGGTCGGCCTCGCCCGATCCGTCGCGGCCGGGCAATTTCGACGACGTGGTGAATTTGCTGCCCATGGTTCGCGACATGGGCTTCGACGTGCTGTATTTCCCGCCGATCCACCCGATCGGCCGTGCCTTCCGCAAGGGCAGGAACAACACGCTGAATCCCGGTCCCGACGACCCCGGCGTGCCCTATGCCATCGGTGCGGAGGAGGGCGGGCACGACGCCATCGACCCGATGATCGGCGACTTCGACAGCTTCCGCCGGCTGGTGCGCGAAGCCAAGCGCCACGGCATCGAGATCGCGCTGGACTTCGCGGTCCAGTGCTCCCCCGACCATCCCTGGGTGAAGGAGCATCCGCACTGGTTCTACTGGCGGCCCGACGGCACCATCCGCTACGCCGAGAATCCGCCGAAGAAGTATCAGGACATCGTCAATGTCAGTTTCTACCGCCAGTCCTATCCGGATTTGTGGTATGCGCTGCGCGACGTGGTGCTGATGTGGTGCAAGGAGGGTGTCCGCATCTTCCGCGTCGACAACCCGCATACCAAGCCCTTCCCCTTCTGGGAATGGATGATCCGCGAGGTGCAGGACCGCTACCCCGACGCCCTGTTCCTGGCCGAGGCCTTCACCCGGCCCAAGCTGATGAAGCGGTTGGCCAAGGTCGGTTTCACCCAGTCCTACAGCTACTTCACCTGGCGCACCACCAAGCCGGAGCTGACCGAATATCTGACGGAGCTGACGCAGGGTGAATCGCGCGAGTACATGCGGCCGAACTTCTTCGCCAACACGCCCGACATCCTGCCGCCGATCCTGACCCATGGCGGCCGGCCGGCGCATATGATGCGGGCGGTGCTGGCGGCGACGCTGGCCGGCGTGTACGGCCTCTACGGCCCCTACCTGCTGTGCGAGGCGGAAGCCTATCCCGGCAAGGAGGAATACAACCACTCGGAAAAGTACGAGGTCCGGCACTGGGACTGGAACCAGCCCGGCAACATCCGCGACTACGTCACCGCCATCAACCGCATCCGTCGCGAGAATCCGGCGCTGCAGCAGTTCACCAACCTGCGCTTCTACAATGCCTTCGACGACAACATCCTGCTCTACGGCAAGATGACGGCGGCGAAGGACAATGTGATCCTGATCGCGGTGAACCTCGATCCCCATAACGGCCATGGCGGGACCATCGAGATTCCGCTGTGGGAACTGGGACTGCCCGACGGCGCCCATGTCCAGGTGGAGGATCTGTTCAGCGGCCACCGCTTCACCTGGATCGGCAAGTTCCAGCATGTCTGGCTGGATCCCCACCGCAATCCCGCGGCGATCTGGCGGATCGTGCCGCCGGGGGTGTGAGGGGGCGCACTTACCCCCACCCTGACCCTCCCCCGCTGGGCGGGGGAGGGAATTGGATCCTTGTCAGCGTTCGGCGGCAGTCTCTCCCCCGCTCAGCTCTCGCACAAAGCGATGCTTTGTGCTGACGCGGCAGGCGGACCGTAGGTCCGCTGAGAGCGGGGGAGGTTAGGTGGGGGTCTAATTTTTCCATAAGCCAAATAAGAAAAAAGCGGCCCCGCAGGGCCGCTATTTCTCAATCTCGTCTGTCCGCCGACCTCACCGCCGCCGGATCATCGTCACGCCGCCGACGGTCTTGTCGAGGAAGGCGATCATCGCTTCCGGCTTGTGGCCGACGGAAGAATAGGCGAAGGCCATCCACCAGCGCGCCATCGGGGTGGTCCAGCCGTAGCGGTCGGCGATGACCTGGACATCCATGGTAGAGGACATGGTCGACTGGGCGGTCGTCGGCGCGCGGGAGGCGCCGGACGGGGTAACCTGGGATTCGACGCTGTGCATGGTTCCTCCCAACGGGGACGCTCGGTGTCCGCTTATGCGGTACCTTAGCCCTCAACCGCTGAAAGTGGCAGAGTTGCTTTGGTCCTAAGGGGTACTATACCTTTGGCTGCAAAGGTCCCATGCCGCCGAATGCGCCTTTCAGGTAGGCGGAAGCGGCAATCCGCTGGCCCAGGCCACCATCGCCACCAGGGCCGCGCGGTTGGCCGGCCGGAACAGCAGCGCCAGCCGCACCCACAGCGGCGAAACCTTGAATTCAGCTGCCATCGCCTCGACTTCCGCCGGGGACAGCCGCAGGTCGGGAGCGGGTTCTTCATTCATGGGACATCCTCCGCAAATGCCATGGACCACCACGGATAAGGAACAATCCGCCAGTCCGGCAATTGCGCAGGCCAATGTGATAAATTTATGTCCAGCCTTTACTTGGCCGCCAGCAGGGCCCTGGGAGCCCGGTCGGCGCCGCTGGCCAGCGGCACCTTGGGGTTTTCGATCCAGGCGATGACGTCGTTGACCACCAGCTTGCCCTTCAGGTCGCGCAGCAGCATGTGGTAGCCGTCGGGATAGACGGCGACGACATGCCGCCCGCCTGCCTCGAAGTCCTTCAGCGCACGCTCCACCGGCCGCGGCGGCAGAACCTCCTCATGGGCGCCATAGAGCACAAGCGAGGGGGTCTGCAGGCGCTGGCAGGCGTCGAGCGCGCTGCCCATAAGATCGGTCAGCCCCTCCAGCGCATCGACGCGCGAGCCCTTGATGACCATCGGGTCGCGACCCAGCGCCCGCAGCATCTCGATGTTGTCGGACGGATGGATGCCGAGGTCTTGCGGCGGATGCACCACCATGCCCGGCACGAGGTTGTAGGTGACCCACAGGGCGGCGCGCGGGAAGAAGCCCATCGCCTGCCGGCCCCAGACGGCGGGGGCGACCAGGATGGTTCCGTCGACCTTGGGCGGGTTGGGGCCGGTCATCGCGGTCAGCACCACCGCCCCGCCCATGCTCTCGCCCATCAGATAGACCGGGAC
The DNA here is from genome assembly GCA_966212305.1 of uncultured Azospirillum sp. Lineage (GTDB taxonomy): Bacteria > Pseudomonadota > Alphaproteobacteria > Azospirillales > Azospirillaceae > Azospirillum. The sequence goes on along the minus strand of CBIHQY010000025.1, from coordinate 36,266 downwards.
GCCGGGATGGCGCCGGCGCACCATCTCCACCGCGGTGCGGGCATCGCTGACCAGGGTGGGGGTGCCGGCCCAGACGCCGCGTTCGCGGGTGGCGCCGAAACCGCGCTGGTCGTAGGCGTAGGTGGCGATGCCGGCCGCGGCGAAATCGCGGCCGGCGCCGTCGAAGGCGTTGGAATAGTCGTTGTAGCCGTGAAGGGCCACCACCACCGCCCGCACACGGCCATCGACCGGAAGCCAGGAGCGCATCGGCAGCTCGAAGCCGTCGGCGGCGATCAGCACGCGGTCGTTCAGCTGCGGCTGGACGACGGCCGTTCCCATCGGTTGGAAATCCGCGGCACAGCCGCCAAGCAGAAGCCCCAACCCCAGAACAGCCGCCAAGCCGACAGCCGCCGATCCGCTATGCCGCATGGATTACCCCTGTGTCGCTGTGCGCACCACCCGTCAGTTGGAGGAATATATCCTCGAGATCCGATTCCTCGGTCGTGACATCGACGATCCCGATTCCGGAAGCGGCCAGAGCCGACAGGATGGCGCCGGCGCGCTGGCGGCTGGGCTGATATCGGACGACCAACCGCCGCGGCTCCGGCAGTTCGACCGTATATCCCTCAAGCGCCGGCGGCGGGGCGGTCAGGTCGCGCTCCAGCGTCAGGCATAGCGACTTGTTGTCCACCCGGCGCAGCAGGGTCGTCGTCGGTTCGCACGCCACCACCTGCCCGTGGTTGATGATGGCGATGGTGTCGCACAGCTCCTCCGCCTCCTGCAGATAGTGGGTGGTCAGCAGGACGGTGGTGCCGGACTTGTTCAGCATGCGCACATACTCCCAGAGCTGACGGCGCAGCTCCACGTCGACGCCGGCGGTCGGCTCGTCGAGGATCAGCACGGGCGGGGTGTGGACCATCGCCTTCGCCACCATCAGGCGGCGCTTCATGCCGCCGGACAGCGAGCGGGCATGGGCATCGGCCTTGTCGGCGAGGCCGACGGCGTCCAACAGTTCGTCCGTCCGGCGTTCCTTCTTCGGCACGCCGTAGAGGCCGGCCTGAAGCTCCAGCATCTCGCGCGGGGTGAAGAAGGGATCCATGTTCAATTCCTGCGGCACCACACCGATGGAGGCGCGGGCGCGGCGCGGATGCTCCGCCACCTCGTGCCCCCAGATGGAGGCGGTGCCGCCGGTCTTGTTCACCAGCCCGGCGAGGATGTTGATCAGCGTCGACTTGCCGGCGCCGTTGGGGCCGAGCAGCCCGAACAGCGACCCGCGCGGAATGGCGAGGTCGATGCCCTTCAATGCGTGCTTCGGCCCGGCCTTGCCGGTCGGCTGGTAGATCTTGGTCAGGCCGCGCAGCTCCACGGCGTTGGCCGGAAGCGAGACGGGCGTGGGGGTATCGGTGGGCGCGGCCATTGATCCTGAACCATGATGATTGCGGTTGACGAAAAAGCCCACGAGTCCGGTGGTTTCCCCCGTTGATCCGCGGCGCGCGATGGGTATCATCCGGCCCGCGCGCGCGGAACCCTGATCGGGGGCCCGGACAGCGGGCGTGTCCACGATGGCGTGAACCGGCGCGCCTGTCAAAACAGAGGATGACTGCCATGCAGCCGACCGAGACGATCCTTGTTGAAACCTCGACCGTCGGGTGCGACGGCGGCGGCGGCGCGTTGGGCCATCCGCTGGTCTATCTGACGCTGGATCGCGAAGGGCAAGTCGAATGCCCCTACTGCTCGCGGCTCTATAAGCTGAAGGAAGGCGCCAAGATCGCCCACGGGCACTGATCGCGCGTTCGTCCTGCTGGCGGCCTGTTCAGACCCGGCCGGCCAGCAGGACCAGCACCGCCAGCGCCAGCAGCGCCGACAACCCCTGCCAGAAGGCCAGCGGGTTGCGGTCGATCAGCGGCCGGCGCCGCGATCCCGCGCCATGCTTGCGCGGGTGGCGCAGGTCGTACAGGAACTCCGACAATTCCTGATAGCGCTTGGCCGGGTCCGGATGGACCGCCTTGCGCAGCACCCCGTCGATCCAGGCGGGGATGTCCCGCTGGTCGCTGAGCGCCGTGCGGTAGACCAGCTTGCGCTGGCGCGCCCGCGTGGTGGCGGTCGCCGCGTCGGCGCCGTAGGGCAGGCGGCCGGTCAGCATCTGATAGGCGATGAGCCCCAGCGCATAGAGGTCGGAGGCCGGCGTCCCGCCTTCGCCCAGCAGATATTCGGGGGCGGTGTATTGCAGGGTACCGAGGATCTCGCCGCGATCGGCGTCCGGCATGGTCTCCAGGATGCCGGGCACCAGCACCGATCCGAAATCGACGATCTTCACCGTCCCGGTGCAGTCGATCATCACATTGTCGGGCCGCAGATCCTGGTGAAGCATCTCCAGCCGGTGGAAGGCCTGCAGCCCCTTGCCGATCTGCTCGACGATGGCGCGCACGGTGGGCAGGTCGGCGTCGGGATGGTCGCGCATCCATTGGGTCAGCGTCTGCCCGTCCAGATATTCGGTGACGACATAGAGGTGGCGGCGCGGCCGGCTCTGCGGCGGGGCCTTCAGCACATGCGGGCTGTTGACCCGCCGGGCGATCCATTCCTCCATCAGGAAACGGCGCAGATGGGCGCGGTCGTCGCGCCGGTCGATGGCCGGCACCTTCAGCGCCACGGCGGGACCGTCTGCGCCGTCCCGGGCTCCATCCTGGGCCAGATAGACATGGCTGCGGCTGCTGGCATGCAGTTCGCGCAGGATGCGGTAGCCCTCGAACTCCTCCCCCGGTTCCAGCAGGGGCGGCGGGGGCAGGTCGGACAGCCGGGATAGCAGGTCGTCGGCCCCTGCATCGGGGACGGCATCGATTCGCACGATCTGGAGCGTCAGATTGTCGGTGCTGCCCCGCCGCAGCGCCTCCTCGACCGCGAGTCGGGCCGCGCGGTCGAGATCGTCGGCGTGGTCGGCGATGGCGTTGATAAAAAAATCGGCATCGACATGCTCATAGACGCCATCGGTGGCCAGCAGGAAGACGTCGCCCGCTTCCACCGGCAGGTCCCGGCAATCGATCTCCACATGCGGCACCACGCCCATCGCCCGGCCGAGATAGCTGACCTCCGACGACACCACCACCCGATGGTCCGTGGTCAGCTGTTCCAGCGCGCGGCCAGAGATGCGGTAGATGCGGGAATCGCCGACATGGAACAGATGGGCGGTGGCCGATTTCAGCACCAGCGCGCTGAGCGTGCAGGCAAAGCCGCGGTCCTGGTCGTAGCGGTATTCGCTGCGCCGGTTCTGGGCGTGCAGCCAGGAATTGGCCGCCGCCAGCACCCGCTGCGCCGAGGTCCTCACCGACCAGCTTTCGGGCGTGCAGTAATAGTCGGTCAGGAAGCTCTTCACCGCGGTTTCGCTGGCGATGTGGCTGACCCGGCTGCTGCTGATACCGTCGGCCAGCGCCACCGCGACCCCCTTCATGCCCAGCAGCGGCGGCGTCGGGATCAACGCCCCGTGGAAATCCTGGTTGGACTCCTTCCGCCCCGGGTCGGAGCACTGGCCGATGGAGATTCGCAACTCTTTCACGATATCGGCCCTTGGCAAGAAAAACCCCGGCCCAAGGTGGACCGGGGTGGTGACGGGATGACGGGCGGGCCGTCTTATTCGGCAGGCTGCAGGCCAGCCTGATGCAGGCGGCGCTTGGGCGCCGTGCGGACATGGGTGGCGTAGAGCGTCAACCCGGTGAAGGCCAGGCCGCCGACGAGATTGCCCAGGACCGTCGGCAGCTCGTTCCAGATCATGTAGTCCATGATCGAGAATTTGCCGCCCATCAGCATCGCCGACGGGAACAGGAACATGTTCACCACCGAATGCTCGAAGGTCATGCCGAAGAACAGCATGATCGGCATCCACATCGCGATCACCTTGCCGCTGACCGAGGTGGAGATCATGGCGCCGACCACGCCGGTGGAGACCATCCAGTTGCACAGCATGCCGCGCAGGAAGATGGTCAGCATGCCGGCGGCGCCATACTGGGCATAGCCCAGCGTCCGGTTCTCGCCGATGTGGGAGATCACGGTGCCGACCTTGTCCGGCGGGGTGGAGAAGCCGTAGGTGAAGACCACCGCCATCATCACCGCCACCGTCAGCGCGCCCAGGAAATTGCCGATGAACACCAGCCCCCAGTTGCGCAGGACACCGCCGATGGTGACGCCCGGCCGCTTGTCGATCAGCGCCAGCGGCGACAGCACGAACACGCCGGTCAGCAGATCGAAGCCCAGCAGATAGAGCATGCAGAAGCCGACCGGGAACAGGATCGCGCCGATGATCGGGAAGCCCGTCTGGACCGTGACCGTGACGGCGAAGACCGCCGCCAGCGCCAGGATCGCACCTGCCATATAGGCGCGGATGACGGTGTCGCGGGTGGACATGAAAACCTTGGATTCGCCGGCATCCACCATCTTGGTGACGAACTCGGAGGGCACCAGATACGACATGACGAGTCCCCTTGGAACAAGCGCTGAAGAAACGGCACGCAGCGTCCGGTGAAGCCCGCGCGGCACCGGTCCAGTGCGGGGCGGGGGAGGGAGGACGCGCAGCGTGTGATTTGGGTGCGGGTCCCGGTCTCTGGTCCCGCGCGGATCAAACCGCCGTTGGCTTGAACGGGAAAACGCTTTGCACGCCATGTGCCAACCGCATGGATGCCGGAAACCCGCCGGGTTTGGTCCGTCGCCCTTCCTGGTGTGGCGCGGAGCGGAGCCGCAGTTGCCCAAAGACTGTGCTGAGATGAATAAAAAACAGCCATTGGTATAGAAACGATTGTGAGACCCGACAGGCCTTCCGTCTTCAGCCGGGCCGTGGTTGGACCGAAGTCTTTCAGATTTTTAACCGTGCGAGAGAAGACTATCGTTCTGTATCAATGCTTTGGCCGAAAGCAGGGTATGTCGGCCCGCCTATGGGTCAGGTTCGGTTACCTTTTTGTTATAATTTCCCTTCATATTGTGAGACAGTATCGGCGATGTCGCTTGACGGGTCTCTCCGAACCGGCGTCTACTTTGCCGCATTGCGGAAAAGTCGAAGTTCCACAATCGCTGTTTGAGTTGCAGGCTTATGTTTTTTCCAGGCGGTTCGGGATTGGCGTCGGATGAGGCGCGCACCATGAGTCACGAGACGGAAGAACAGTATCGCAGCATCTTCGAAAATGCTGTCGAAGGCATCTATCAGACGACTGTCGACGGCCGTTACCTGCGGGTCAATCCGGCACTTGCCGAGATCTATGGCTATGCTTCGCCCGAAGACCTGATCGCCAACCTCACCGACATCGCCTGCCAGCTCTATGTCGATCCCGGCAAGCGCGAGGCCTTTGCCGATCTGATGGCTCGCCAGGACCGGGTCCACAGTTTCGAGGCGCGCGTTTTCCGCCGCGACGGCTCCATCATCTGGATCTCGGAAAGTGCGCGCTGCGTGCGCGACGCCGCCGGCCGCATCCGCTATTACGAAGGCACCGTCCAGGACATCACCGAACGCAAGCAGCATGAGGAGAAGATCCGGCTGCTCGCCACCGTGTTCGACAGCGTCGCCGACGGCATCCTGATCGTCGATCCCGAATTGACGGTCCAGGCAATCAACCCGGCCTACGAGATCATGACCGGCTTCCAGCGGGAGGAACTGCTGCGCCGGCCGCTGGTCCTCTTCGCCTCCGGCTCGCACGAGCGGGAGTTCATCGACGCCATCTGGACCACCGCGCGGCAGGCCGGGCGCTGGCAGGGGGAGGTCACCAGCTTCCGCCATTCCGGCGACGCCTTCGCCGCCGCCCTGTCGGTGACGTCGGTCCGCGCGCCGAGCGGCGTGCTGGAGCATTATGTCCTGACCATCGCCGACATCAGCCAGCGCAAGTCGCAGGAACACCAGATCCGTTATCAGGCTAGCTTCGACCGGCTGACCGACCTGCCCAACCGCTGGCTGGTCTGCGAAAGGCTGGAAGAGGCGATCGTCCGCGCCCAGCGCGGCAAGAGCAAGGTCGCCGTCGCCTTCCTCGACCTCAACCGTTTCAAGCAGGTGAACGACACGCTGGGCCACCATGCCGGCGACGAACTGCTGAAGCTGGTGGCCCGGCGCCTGCGCAACTGCACCCGCATGACCGACACGGTCGGCCGGCTGGGCGGGGACGAGTTCCTAATCGTCGCCCCCGACGCCGCCGACCGTTCGGCCGGCGCCCGGCTGGTGGAGAAGGTGCTCTATTCGATGGCGGAGCCCTTCAGCGTCCATAATCAGGAGCTGTTCTGCGGTGCCTCCATCGGCATCGCCTTCTACCCCGACGACGGCGAGACGGCGGACCAGCTTCTGCGCAACGCCGATCTGGCGATGTACCATGCCAAGCGCAACCCGGAGCACAAATACGTCTTCTACGACAACGGGATGCGTGAACGGTCGGGCTTCACCCTGGGGCTGGAGAGCGATCTGCGCCGCGCCAGCGGCGGCGACGAGTTCGAACTGCATTTCCAGCCGAAGATCGACCTCGTCGGCAACCGCACCATCGGGGCGGAGGCGCTGATCCGCTGGCGCCATCCGGTGCGCGGCATGGTCAGCCCGGCGGAGTTCATTCCGCTGGCGGAGGAAACCGGCCTGATCTGGGAAATCGGCGCCTGGACGCTGATCGAATCCTGCCGCCGGCTGGCGGGTTGGATCGAGCGCGGTCTGCCGATCCCGTCGGTGTCGGTCAACCTGTCGCCGCGCCAGTTCCAGGATGCCCGCCTCGTCGGCTTCGTCCGCAGCGTGGTGGAGTCCGCCGGGATTCCGGCCGACCGGTTGGAACTGGAACTGACCGAGGGCGCCATGATCGGCGATATCGAGAAGGCGGTGACGATCCTCAACGGGCTGAAGGACATCGGCGTCCGGCTGTCCATCGACGACTTCGGCACCGGCTATTCCTCGCTGGCCTATCTGAAGCGTTTCCCCATCGACACGCTGAAGATCGACCGCAGCTTCGTCCGCGACATCGTCAAGTCGACCACGGATCCGGCTATCGTCAGCACCATCGTCAATCTGGCCGAAAGCCTGGGCTTCGACACCATCGCCGAGGGGGTGGAGACGCAGGAACAGGCCGACATGCTGCGCCTGCAGCGCTGCACCTGCATCCAGGGCTATCTCATCAGCCGGCCGCTGCCGGTCGACCAGTTCGAAACCTTCCTCAGCAACACCGTGGTCCCCGCCTGAGGCCAGTCGGGAACGGGCGCCGCCATGCCGGCGCCCGTGGGCTTTCTTCCGAACTTACGGTGCCGTCCGTTCCAGGAAATACTCCATCTCCTGGATGATCCCGCTCTGCGCTGCCCAGAGAGCTGCCTGGGTGCGGTTGCGGACATTGATGGTCTGCATGATGTGACGGACATGCAGCTTCACCAGATCCTCCGTCATCCCCATCTCGCGGGCGATCTCCTTGTTGCTGCATCCGTCCATGATGAGCTTCAGGATACGGGCGTGGCGCGGATAGAGGCCGGGATAGCCCAGAAGTTCGCTTTCATGCTGGGCCAGCGCCCCATCCTCCGCGCCACGGCGGAGCGCGGTGGGGGAGAAATAATCGAAGCACTCCTCCGGAACGACCGGCTCGCCGGCATGGATCAGGCGCAGGGACAGCACGAAGGCGGTCGGGGCCATCCGGTTCAGCAGGTAACCGCGCACGCCGAAGCGCAGGGCCATCCGCATGTGGTGGGCGGAAAATTCGTCGGCGATCATCGCCAGCTTGGCCTGCTCGCCGTACCAGCTGCGGAAGTTCCAGGCATCGGTCTTCAGGGAGGCGAGGTCGAACAGAACGATGTCCGCCGTCCGTTCGGAACTGCCGTTGCCGGCCGGCGGTTCCAGCGTGACCACCGCGCCGCCGGCCGACAGGCCGTCGGAATAGCGGTCGGGGCCGCCGTTGGCCCGGCCGTTCCACATCGTCTTGGGTGAAAGTCCGGTTGCGAGGCGGCTTTGCGGATCGATGACCTCGAAGCAGTCGTCCAGGATGTTCAGGATGGATTCGCGCAACAATCTGCTTTGGTTGTGAACAATCACACGAATGCGATCGGACATGTCCGTCTCCCCCAAGAAATAGACGAATTGGCGGACGGCATCGCGCGGCCTGAAGGCAAGGTTTCCCCCCTGGACGCTTTGCTTCGACGTCGGCGGCTCCGGTGCATGGCAATGCGGGTCTGCCGGATTCTCGTGCCCGGCGTACAGCCCTCGGCCCCCCGTTCGGGCCTCTGCCACCATAGTCTCCGATGCCTCCGCGCCTGGCCGCGCAATGCCGCATATCCGATGGACGGTGCACGTTGTATCGGTCTTCCCGTGCTCGCCCAATCGAATTTAGATCAAACTATGATCCGGCACTCACGGCATTGTCTGCTGCACTTCTGGAATGATTCCAGGCTCAGTGGGGTGTGCACTCATACTGTCCGGGCAGAGTCCTTCGTCAGAAGGCCAGCAGTAATAAATCATCTTTGTGCGCGAATATGGAAGTGATTACCCGCTAAAGCCAGCTTGGTCTCCGGCGGGTATCGCCAAGTGGGGCAGGTCCCAAGCAAAGGAAGCCAAACGATATTGCCGTCTGAAGAAGAAAAAGATCTTCACAAGACAACTTTTGTTAGACGGATCGACTTGGGTTCGATCTGCGCTGGGCCAGTACACTGTCGATAATATGGACTCTTAAACAGAGTTTGCCAGGACAATTTTCACTGATCACCGAAACGAAAACGGAGCCCCGCCGGGACGGGACTCCGTTTTCGTTTCGGCAGCCTGCCTGCCGGCTTCGGGCTTACGCCGCCACGTCGTGGCTGATGGCGAAGACGCCGGTGTCCCAACGGGCGATGGTGGTGTCGAAGCCGCCGACGCCGTTCACCACGTCGAAGCCCTGCGTGGTGTTGTGGATCAGGTCCTGGACCGTGTAGTGGCCGTTGGCGAGCTGAAGCTCCACGTGGGTGTCAACCGCCTTGCGCGCTGCGGTGTCGTTGAAATCGACACGGTCGGAGGCGACGACGATCAGCCGGTCCTTCTGGTCGTAGAAGCCGTAGCCGGTGATCTGGGCGTCCGGATCCTTGTCGGTGAAGGTCAGCGGGTAATGGTAGTTCAGCGCCTCGTCGCCGATCAGCACCGGCGCCTTGGCCTTCAGCGCGGCGATCTCGGCGTCGCTGAACAGGTTGTGCCCGTCATAGGTCGCCTGAGGAATGATCCAGGCGCTGGGCGTGCTGGCCTTGCTCATCGACGGCAGGGCCGCGTCGCTGACGTAATAGCCGAAGGTCGCGCCGGCATCATGCAGCTTGGTGATCGGCTCCAGCAGTTCGCCGAGATAGGCGTTGCCGATGGCGTTGCCGTCGGGCTCCAGCGCGTTCATCGCCTTCTCGGCATTGGCGCTGTAATAGAGCGCCGGGCCAAAGGGACGGGTCGGCACGATGTCGCGCAGCATGTCCAGCCAGGGCTGCTTCACCTCGCCCCAGTCGTGATAGCTGCGCGACCACTGCTCCGCCGCGCGGCGGACGCCGCCCTGGTCATCGGCAATCATGGTCCAGCCGCTCTGCAGCCATGTCTGTTCCAGACGGCCCCAGCCCAGCTCCTCGCGCACCGTACCGGTCACGCCGGTGTAGAGGCTGTTCACCGCACCCCAGTAATCATCCTCCGACGAGGACATCATGTGGCCGAAATGGGCGTCCGGCGCGCGGGCGGCATGGATGCCCAGCATCGCCTGCTCGTAGGAGGCCGGCGCCTGCTTGTGCTGCATCTCGAAGCGTTCGAGCGTCTGCACGTTGAACAGGATGTCCTTCTCGTTCATCGTGTCGGCGATCACGCGGGCATCGACGCCGGCGAATTCGCGCATCGCCGCCGGGGTGAAGGACACCTGGGTGGTCAGCCAGGCGGCATGGCCGGTGTTCTTGACGATGGCGTCGTCCAGCGCCTTCCAGCTCTTCGCCCAGCCATCGACGAAGTAGTCCAGCCACTGCGTCGGGTGGTTGTCGACGATGTCCGCGGCCTGCTGCGCCAGCGTGCTTCCCGCCACCTTGACGCCGGTCTTGGCGCTGAACTCCGCGATCATGCGGCTGTTGAAGAAGTCCATCACGCCGGAATGCGGGCTGCCGTCGAAGAAGTCGGCCAGCTCATAGCCGCGGGTGCCGGTCAGGGCGGACAGGCGGCCCAGCTTGTCGGCCATCCAGTCGGCGTAATGGGCGGTGCCGCCGGTCCAGCCGGCCGGCGCGTCCTTGGCGTCCAGCGGCATCAGCGGGCTGATATAGCCCCAGCCATAGGGATTGCTGCTGTCGGCGTTCAGGACGTAGCCGTCGGCATCGCGGCCCAGATACTGCTGGTGCGCCTTGACCCAGGACACCCAGGCCTGGTGGCCGCCCAGGCTGGCGAACTCACCGCCGTTCTGCGACTCCGTGAAGGTGTCCTCCCACAGCTGCAGGCCGATCAGCGGCATCACCCCGTCGGACAGATGACCGGCGGCGACGTCGCGGGTTTCCTTCAGGTGGGCGGCGTTGGAGTAATCGGGCACCGACTCCCAGAACAGGTGCTGCGGCGCCAGCCCGCGGTCGGCCCCCCAGGAGATGGTCGACACATCGGACATCAGCGGCGGCCGATCGCTGCTGACCCCGGCGCTGGCGCTGTGGTCGTTCTTCGGCAGCGTGGCGGTGGGCGCCGTCGGAGCCGGCGTGGTGGGGGTGGGAACGGTCGTGGTGGGCGTGGTCGCCGTGGTGCCGGCGAGCATGTCCTTGGTGACGGGAACGCTCAGCGTGCCGTTCCACCAAAGGCCCTGCTGGCCGGAGATGACGTCCTTGCCGTCCAGCGCGCCACGGTCATAGGTGACCCCGGCGGCGGTCGAGGCGACGCTGTGCCCGTTCACCACGACCGAGCCGACATACAGGCTGCGGTCCTGGCCGTTGACGACGGCGTCGTTGTCGTATTGGACCTGGACCTTGTGCGCCTGGGTCGGGTCGAGATCGACCGCGAACTTGTAGGCGGTCTGGCTGGTGGCGGCCACCTTGGCGTCGCCAACCGCCTTGCCGTCGACCAGAAGCTTGAAGTGCGGCGGCACCCCGCCGGCGCTCTTGCCCCAGGCGTTGACGACGACGCTGTAGGACTTCGTCGCCGCCGGAGCCGCGGCAATGGCATCGTCCGCCGGGAACAGCGACGCCGGCAGCGGCACGTTCAGCGCACCGCCCCAATAAAGGGCTTCCTGCCCCTTCACCACGTCCTTTCCGTCCACCGCGCCCTTGTCATAGGTGACAGACGGATCGGTGGCGGCAATCGACGTGCCGTTCACCGAGACGGCGCGGACGAACAGGTTGCGGTCGACGCCGCCCGACAGACCGTCGTTGTCGTAGACGATCTGCAGCTTGTGCGCGCTGTCGGCGGCGACCTTGGCGGAGATGGTGTAGCGCCCCTGGGTGCTGCTGTTCACCGTCGCCTGACCGATGGTCGCGCCGTCGAGCTTGAGCGCCAGATGCGGCCAGACGCCGCCGGCTGCTTGTCCCCATGCGTCGATTGCGAAGGTGACATCGATGAGATTGGACCCGGTGAGCGACATCGGCACGACTCCCATTAATCGGATATTAAGATTTTACTAGACCGGGTTACCCGTATCGGTTGGATTACCCTTCCCGGTGGGAGTAGTCGCACAGAATTCGCTATAATTTGGAGAGTCAATCTTGAGACATGACTCTGACTCATCTTTGACTCTTCCAAAAAAATCGATTTTGATTCTGCGAATGTTTTAGCGACTGAAGGACTGGATCCGCCAACGGCAGTCTTAAGCCTGTTGTGTGGCCTTTGTATCTTTCGTTTGTTTGGCGTGGGTGCCGGCGCCGTGGTCCACTTCGGCACGAACCGCCGCAAATACCGCCGATCAAGCCGGGCAGGAGATCGTTCCATGCGCACCGCGTCCCTGCGCATCGCCGTCGTCACGCAGAAGATCGTCCGGCATGACGGACAGGGGCGCGTGAACGCCGTGGTGGTCGACGAACTGCTCCGCCGCGGGCATGAGGTCGTCGCCATCGCGTCGGAATTGGCGGAGGAGCTGGCGCGCCATCCCCGCTTGCGCTGGGTGCCGGTCAGCGGCGGCGGTGTGCCGACGCAGTTGGCGAAGGACCAGCTGTTCGCCTGGCGGGCGAGCCGGGCCTTGGCGCGGGAACGGCAGGCGGGGATAGACCGGGTGGTGGTGAACGGCTTCGTCAGCTGGGCGCGGTCGGACGTGAACGCCGTGCATTTCGTCCATTCCGCCTGGATGCGCTCCGCCACCCATCCGATCCGCAAGGGCGTTTCGCCATTGTCGCTCTATCGGGCGCTCTACACCCTGCTGAATGTCGGGTTCGAGCGCTGGAGCTTCCGCCGCGCCGGCCGGCTGGTGGCGGTGTCCCGCACGGTGGCGGACGAACTGCGCCAGGATGGAGTCGAGCCTTCCCGGCTGAGGGTGATCGACAATGGCGTCGATGTCCGGGAGTTTCGTCCGGGCACGCCGGATCCGACGCTGTTCGGCCTGCCGCCCGGCCGTCCGGTGGCGCTGTTCGTCGGCGACGCCCGCAGCGATCGCAAGAATCTGGATGGGGTGCTGCGTGCACTGGCGGAGGTGCCGGATCTGGCGCTGGCGGTGGTCGGCGATGAGCGCGGCGGCCCGTTCCCGGCGATGGCGCGGGCGCTGGGGGTGGAGGAGCGGGTCCGCTTCCTCGGCCACCGGCGCGACGTGGCGGTGCTGATGCAGGCGGCCGACCTGTTCGTCTTCCCGACCCGCTATGAACCCTTCGGGCTCGTCCTGCTGGAGGCGGCGGCCAGCGGTCTGCCGGTCGTCACCACCCGGTTGGCCGGCGCCGGCCGTCTGCTGGAGGACGGGGCCGCCATCCTGTTGGATGACCCGGACGCGCACGAGGATCTGGTGCGGGCGATGAGCGGCCTCGCCGCGGATCCGTCGCTGCGCCGCCGCATGGGAGAGGCCGGGCGCCGCATCGCGGAAAGCCAGGACTGGTCGGTGACGGCCGGGCAGTATGCCGATCTGCTGGAGGAGCTGGGGCCAGCGGATCAGGCGGTCGATGGGCGGCGGCTGTTGGCCGGATCGGCGTCCTGACCGGCCTCCTTTACGTTATTGTCACCGCAACTCCAGCCTCAGCTCCATGACCACGCTGTCGGTTCCCGCCGCCGCGTCCGTCGCCGCGATACCGACCGGCGCCGCCGGTCCGGGGGTGGGATCGACACGCTGGGGGGTGCCGCTGCCGGGGCGCAGGACGGTGCCCATGCGGATGGCGGCGCGGGTCTTGCCGACAGGCACGGTTCCGGCGGTGGCGACGGGAACGATGCCGCCGGCGGAGGCTGAGGTCAGGGCGACGCCGTCGGCCGGGCGGTCGGGCTCCAGCCGGCGCACCCGGTCATAGTCGCGCTGCACCAGATTGCCGGCATCGACCCCGCCGGCGCCGACCTTGCGAAACTCGCCGGAGCAGTCCAACGCCTCGAACCGGTTGGCGCGGCAGGTGCCGGAAATGGACAGAGCCGGGGCGAAGCCGTCGCGGCCGAGGCGGATGAGCCGCTCCGCATCGTCGAACCGGTTGCCGACGGCGGAGGCGGCGACGATGGCTGCGGTCTCGATGTCGGCGGCCCGGTCGTTGGTGCCGTCGCCGAAGCTGGCGCTGCCGCCGGTGAACTGGTTGCGCTCCAATGCCCGCACCACGATCAGGCCGGTGACCGGCCGTCGGGCTAGGCGATAGGCCGGTAGCAGCGATCCGCTGCAGCCGATCAGGACATTGCCGTACATCTCCGCCATCGGCCCCTGGATCCAGCCGTTGCCGCAGGCCTCGAAGGCGCAATCCAGAAACTTGTTGTTGGACAGGAAGGTCCGCTTCGCCGGTCCGTCCTCGGCCAGGATCGCGTAGGGCGAGAAGCCGAAATGGCAGGAGATGAAGCTGGAATGGTCGATGCCGTTCTCCGGCGACACCGCGATGGAGGCCAGCGTGTTGCCGGCGAGGTCGGTGTCGAGGAACAGGTGATCGCCGAAGCTGTCGGTCCCCGCCGACCAATAGGCGCCGATGTGGTTCTTGGTCAGCTGGCAGGAGATCAGCGAGGAATGGTCGCGCCAGACATCCACCCCGGCGCGGAAACCGAACACCCCGACCCGCTCCAGCAGGAATCGGGAGGTCAGCGCCAGCCCGTCCATGCCCGGCGGCGGATCGCCGGGCCGGTTGCCGGGCTTCGGCCCGCGCATGCTGATGTGCGCGATGCGGCTGCGCTGATAGCCTTTGTTGTCGTCGCGCGCACCTCGACGGCTGCCGGCCCGGATGGCGAACCGTCCCGGCCCTAGATCCTCCGGCCAGGACAGCAGCGAGGCGCGCATGCCGGCGCCGACGATCTCCACCTCGTTGAAGGCGTCGTCGTAGCGGTCGAGGTTGGGCAGGACGATCTCGCCATCCAGCCGGTAATCGCCGGGCGGCACCAGCACCGTCCCGCCCTGTCCGCTGCGCGCCAGTTCCAGGACGGCGCCCTGCAGAGCCGCCCAATCGCACTCCTGGTCCAGGGAGCGGACATGCGGATGGACGAGCCGCGCCGCCTCCAGGCTCTTGTAGCGTTCCGACAGGGGATGGCTGCGCCCGTCGCCGATGGCGCCGCGTTCGCGGATCGACAGGGCTGGGCCGCTTCTCGGCGGCGGGTCCGGTGCCGGGCGCAGAGGCTTGTCCTTGGCAGCTTGGGCGGCGTGGGATGCCTGGGCGGCGGCGGGCAGGGCGAGGGCGGCCGCCAGCAGCGCCCGCCTGCCAATGCGGCAGCCGGGACCGCCGCTCATGGCGCGAAGACCCGCACCGGATTCTCCGGTCCGGCCAGCGAACCGACCCCGCAGCGAAGTGCCACGCGATAGACCTCTTCCAGCCGGTCGAGATGGCGGTCCAGGGTGAAGGGCGCGCGCCAGTACCCGTCATGCGCGTTGCGGCCCATCCGTTCCACCTCCGCATCGTCGGACAGCAGCGTCAGGCGGCGGGCAAGGTCGGCGGCGTCGCCGCTGCGGAACAGGAAGCCGTTCTCTCCCGGCAGCACCGCCTCCGCCGCCGCGCAATTGTCGCTGACGATGATGGGGACGCCGTTCGCCAGTGCTTCGTAGGCGGCGAGCC
The DNA here is from genome assembly GCA_966212305.1 of uncultured Azospirillum sp. Classification (GTDB taxonomy): domain Bacteria; phylum Pseudomonadota; class Alphaproteobacteria; order Azospirillales; family Azospirillaceae; genus Azospirillum. The sequence continues at coordinate 21,221 of CBIHQY010000025.1, read as the reverse complement.
CGAACGTCTCGTACCACAGCGATGGAACCACCAAGGCCCGCGCCCGCCGCACCTCCTCCAGCACGGCGTCGGGCGGCAGCCAGCCGGCAAGCTCCGCATCGGGGTTCAGCCGGCGCACCGCCGCCGCCTCGTCGCCATCGCCGACGAAGCGCACCGGACAGCCGGCCTGCGCCGCCGCCTGGGCCAGCAGAGCGGCGCCCTTCTCACGCGACAGGCGGCCGACGAACAGCACGGGGCGGTTGCCGGCGACCGGAGCAGGCCCTCGGTCCTCGACTTCAACCGGGTTGGGGACGGGCAGGGTGACGGTTCCGGGCGGCAGATGGCGGGCGATCACCGCGCGCTGCCTGTCGCTGAGCGTCACCAGCGCCATGCCGCCGGTGAAGCCGCCGGCCAGCGCTCCCGCCGCATGGCGGGCGGCACGCCACCATTTGTGGTGCCGGGCGCGGGCGTCGCAGTCGGTGGCGAGGCAGCCGGTGGACAGCGCCCGGTGCGGGCAGTTGACTCCCTCGGGAAAGACGAAGAAGGCGCCGTTGGGACAGAGCGGGAAATAGTCGTGCAGGGTCAGCAGCACCGGCAGGCCGGATTTCCGGCAGACCGGAAAGACACTGGGCGACAACGCCTTGGCCCAGCCATGAATATGGACGACCGTGTCGTTGGCCGGGCAGCCGCCGAGCAGGCTTTCCAGCGCGCGCGCCGCCTCCCGGTTCCAGATGCCGCGCAGCGCCGCCTGCACACGGTCGGCGTTGCCCTTCAGGTCGGGCTGCTCCAGGCAATGGACAGTGATTCCATCGGTCAGCAGGGCAGGGTCGACGGGCGGGACGGCGGTAAAGAAATGGACGCGGTGACCGCGCCTGGCCAGCCCGGCGGCACCGGCGATGGCGACCTTCGCCAGCCCGCCGCTGGGATGGGCATGGTCGCAAAGAATGACGATCGTGCTCATCGCGGGATGCTCATTGTAGGGCGCCGCGATAGACGGCGGCGGTGCGGGCGGCGATGACCGGCCAGTCGAACCGGCTGCGCACCAGCGCCCGGCAGGCGTCGGCGTCCGGCAGCCGTCGGACGCCGGTCAGCGCCTCCGCAAGGCCGATGCCGATGGAGCGCGCGTCGGTCCCGGCCATCACGAGGTCGCCGTCCAGCCCCTCCACCACCTCGGGCAGGCCGCCGACCGGCGTGACCATCACCGGCGTGCCGGCCGCCAGCGATTCCAGCGCGGTCAGGCCGAAGCCCTCCAGCGCCTGAGACGGCATCACGCACAGGTCGGCGGCGCGGTAGGCGAGCGGCAGATGCGCGTCGGGAACGAAGCCCAGCAGCCGCACATGCTCCTCCAGCCCCAGCGCGCCGATGCGATCCTGAAGCGCCGCCGCCTCCGGCCCTCGCCCGGCGACCACCAGCAGCACGTCGGGCACCCGGCGGCGCAGCTCCACCATGGCGTCGACCAGCGCGGTCAGCCCCATGCGCTTCACCAGCCGGCGCACCGTCAGCAGGATGGGGCGCCCCTGCGGCCAGCCGAGGCGGGCGCGCGCCTGATGGCGGCTGTCGGGAAGGTCGTAGCGTTCGGCATCGACTCCGCCCGGTACCCGGTGGATGCGCTCCGGCGGCACACCGTAGCGCTCGCCCAGGATGGTGGCGAAGGACTGTGACAGGACGACGAAGCGGGCGGCGCGGCGATAGACCAGCCGCTCCACCATGAATTTCAGCCGCACCGCCAGCGGACCGGCGCCCTCGGCGGCGCTTTCCAGTGCCCAGGGACCGTGGAAATGGACGACCAGCGGCCGATTGCGCAAGGCGGGCAGGGCGCCCACCGTGTTCAGCGCGAAATGGGAGGCGACGAGGTCGGGCGCCTGCCGGCGCAGCGTCTCGGCGATGGCGGTCCGCGCCGCCGCCACCCGGCGAGGCAGCGAGGCGGTCGGCGGTGCGAAGCTGTCGATGCGGGCGCCATTGTCCAGCGTCTGGGAAACGGTGCCCAGCACCAGCCCGGAGAAAGCGATGCCCTGCTGCGGCAGGTGACGGGCGAGATGGTAGAACATGTTCTCCGCCCCGCCATGGGTTTCCGGGAACCAGCCCAGCCCGAGCTGAAGCACGCTGGCCTCCCGCATCTCCCCCGGCAGCGTGCCGGGCAGGATCAGGCTTCCGTCCATTGCTTGTCCTCTTGGAATTGATGGGCGGAGACGGTCGCCGGGACGGCGCTCTGCAGGCCGGCGAGCCCGTAATTCTTGGCCGCCATCGCCATGCCCAGGAAGAACCAGAAGCCGACCCCGGTGACCTTCACCAGCGTGTGTTCGAACACCATGCAGCCGAGCATCGTCAGAGCCGCAGTTTCGGCGCAGCGGGCGAACGGGTCCGGCGGAGCGCCGCCGCGGCGCAGCATCCCGGCGGTCAGCATGATCAGGCCGGCGACATAACCGAATGCGCCGGGCCAGCCCAGTTCATAGGGCACGCGCAGGATGCCGCTGTCGAAATAGGCCATGACGCCCAGCTGCCCGTCCTCGTTGGTCAGCTTGGTCGCGGTGTCGATGGTGCCGAGCCCGGCGCCGCGCACCTCGGTCAGCGCATAGAACAGGAAGGTGACATAGAACTCCTGCCGGTCTTGATAGCTGCGGTCGTTCTCCATCGAATTCAGCGTGTCGAACCGGGAGACGATGGCCTGGTTGACCCTCGGCACGCTCAGCAGCGGCAGGGAGCACAGGACCAGACCGACGCCAACCACGATCAGGCGGATGCGGTGGCGGCCGGGCATGGTCAGCATCAGCCAGGTGAATGTGAACAGCCCGGCCAGCCAGGCCGCGCGCACCAGACTGAGCAGCAGCGATCCCAGGGCCAGCGCGCCGGCGACCGGCACCAGGATGCCGCGTGCGGCCGGGAGCACGGCCAGCCCCGTGACCAGCAGGAAGGCCAGCGGGCCGGAGGAGTTCATCGTGCTGAACACCCGAACCTGCATCGGCAGCGGCATGCCCTGGTTGGTCATCCCGACATTGATGAGCCATCGCGCATCCCAGGCCGGCATGATGAAATACTGGATCAGGCCGTAGCCGCCGACCAGCGTCAGCCCCAGGACGAAGGCGCGCAGCACCGCGTCGCGCATCTGCGGATAGAGCGGCCAGTGCAGGGCGACATAGAGCCCCAGCATGACCGGCACCACCCAGTTCAGCAGTGCGAAGGTCGCAGCCGCCACGCCCGCCTGGGAGATTCCATTGAAGTAGGCGTAGGAGATGCCCAGCATCACCGGCACGAAGCCGAAATAGGCGCGATAGCGCAGCATCGGCAGATATTGCGCGATCACCAGCCCGGTCATCGCGCCGACGGCGAAGGGCGTCACCATGATCGGGCTGATGATGCTCCAGCCCGATTGGTAATCGACCAGCCGGCGCACCTCCGGCGTCAGGAACCACAGCCACCATGTGAAGGAGGCGAAACGGGCAGGGTCTCGGGTCACCAGCAGCGCACCGACGGCGAGCGCCCCCACCGGGAAGACGATCTCCAGCACGCCGGCCCGGCCCATCAGGACCGGAACCGCCACCAGGAACCAGAAGACCGGCGCCGCCAGCTTGTTCAGGGAGGGCAGGCCGCCGGCTCCGTGATGAGGCATGCCATGATGACTATGCTCGAAGCCGGCTGTGGCGAAGGTCATGCCGCCGTCTCCCGCCAGTCGCGCATCCCCTCCAGCCGGCCGCGCAATGTCGCGCGCAGCTTCGCCCCGGCATGGCAGTCGCCGCGCAGCGTCAGGCGTGCCCATTGCGCAAGGCCGGGAAACTCGCAGGTCCCCACCAGCATGGCCCAGGCGGCGAAGGCGGCGCGGTTGGCCGGGCCGAAATGGGCCATGAGGGCCAGCGTGTCGTTGAAGGTCGCGTTCTCCTGCGCCAGCGGGTGGAAGTGGTTCGCGCCACGCTGGTCGATGTCGAACCGCACCGCCGGGAAGTGGTCGACCGCCACCAGCGGGTCATAGACCAGCCGCCACCCCTTGCGGGACAGCCGGAGACAGAAATCCACCTCGTTGCGGACCTGGGCCCCGCTGCCGCGCAGCCGGGTGTTCAGCCGCTGGCCGTCGATCGCCGCGCGGCGGAAGCTCCAGTTGGCGCCTTTCAGCACGTCCACGTCCTGGGCCGGGCCGACGCCCAGATGATGGTTGCCGATGACCCGGCCGAACCATTGCAGCCGGCCGACGACCTGGGCCTCCCCGGTTTCCGGCACGCCATTGTGATAGACATGGTCGCGGCCGCCGACGCCGCCGATGCGCGGATCGGCCCGGTACCAGGCCTCGATCCGCTCGACCCAGTCGGGATGGGGGACCGCGTCGTCGTCGGTGATGGCGACGATGTCGCCGCGGGCATGATCCATGCCGCGGTTGATCGCCGCCACCTGCCCCGGCACGTCGATGCCGGCGACCTCGACCGGCAGGACGGATGCATAGCGCCGGGCGACCTCTGCGGACTCCGGATCGGTGTCGCGCACGGTGACGACCACCTGGACCGGCGCCAACGTCTGCCGGACCAGACCGTCCAGGCAGCCGGCGAGCTGGTCCGGCCGGCGATAGGTCGGAACGATCACGGTGACGCCCAGCCGCTCGGCGGCATCGGGCGCGGCGGGGGCCGCGGAGGACGGGTTCATGGTCACGCTCATGCCGGAGCCAGCTCCCGCCCGCGGGCGTCGGTGGCGGCGGTCCGCGCCGGAGCCAGGGAGGGTTCCTCGCCGTTCATCCAGCTGTCGATGGTCTCGCGCAGCCGCGCCTTGAACACGGCACGGTCGAAGCGGGCGGCATAGGCCTGGATGACGGTTGGGTTGAAGCGGTGTTCCTGCGCCTCGAACCGTTGCACCGCCTCGATCAGAGATTCCGGCGTCTGGTGGTCGAAGAACAGGCCGGACAGCCCGTCCTTCACCGTCTCGGTCGCGCCGCCCCGATTCAGGGCGATCACCGGCCGGCCGGCGGCCATCGCCTCCACCGGAACGATGCCGAAATCCTCGTTGGCGGTGAAGATCAGGGCGCGGCAGGCGGCATATTGCCGGTCCAACTCCTCGGCGGAGCAATGGCCCAGCAGTTCCACCGTCGGGCCGGCCATCTGCTTCAGCCGGCGATACTCCTCGCCCTCGCCGACGACGACCAGCTTGCGGCCCATGCGGTTGAAGGCTTCGATCGCCACGTCGGCGCGCTTGTAGGACACCAACTGGCTGACGAACAGGTAATGGTCGCCGGGCGGCTCCGCGGTGGCGAAGCGCCGGGTTTCCACCGGCGGGTTGATGACTGTGGAGTCGCGGCGGTAGACCCGCCAGATGCGCTTCGCCACCGTCTCGGAATTGGCGATGAAGCGGTCGACGCGCGCCGCCGTGGCCAGGTCCCACTGCCGCAGCCGGTGGATGGCATAGGGCATCAGCGGCCGAATCATCGGCCCGGCCGAGTGCAGGTAGTCGTGATAGCCGCTCCACACATAGCGCATCGGCGTGTGGCAGTAGCAGACGTGCAGCGCGTCCGGCCGGGTCAGCACCCCCTTCGCCGGGCCGGATTCGCTGCTGATGACGAGGTCGTAGGCGCTGAGGTCGAGCTGTTCCAGCGCCAACGGCATCAGCGGCAGATACTTCTGATACATCCGGTGGGCCATCGGCAGCCGGTCGATGAAGGTCGTTGTGACCTGATGGCTGCGGATGATGGGGGAGATGCGCTCCGGCCGATAAACGTGGGTGAAGACGTCGGCCTCCGGATACAGCTCGCACAGGGCTTCGATAACCTTCTCCCCCCCGCGCATCCCGACGAGCCAGTAATGGACGATCGCGACTTTCATTGTGGGTCCTCCGGCAAGGGGCAGGCCTTCACTTGGGCCGAGGGTTATTTGGATTCTGGATACTTCCGCTCAGGCGATGCGGCGCAGGCGGTAGGAACGGCCGCTGGGCGGGCGGGCGCCGTATTCCAGATTCGCGTGGTCGCGGGCGTTGACCATCGACAGCACCGCGCCGCCGATCCGCCCGCCAACCTGCCGCACCTGCTTGATGCCGGCGCTGGCAAGGCTGGTGGCGGTGCGCGCCCAGCGCACGACGTAGAGGACACGGTCGGCCAGCGGCGCCAGGATCAGCGCGTCGGAAACCGACAGCACCGGCGGCGTGTCGAGGACCACGACGTCATAGCGTTCGGAAAGCTCCACCAGCAGCGACAGCATGGCCTTGGAGCCGAACAGGATCTGCGGGCGCTCGACCGGCCGGCCTGCGGCGATCACCGCCACCCGGCGGCGGTCGTCGATCTGCAGGACCTGATCCAGTGTCGCATCGCCTTCCAGCAGGTCGGTCAGCCCCTTGGGCGGCCGGGTGCCGCCGAGAAGCCGGTGCACCGCGGGGCGGCGGGTGTCGCAGTCGACGATGACGACCCGGCGGCCGGTGTCGGCCAGGAAGGCGGACAGCGCAACCGCCAGCGTCGTCTTGCCCTCGCCCGCGACCGAGGAGGTCAGCATCACCACCTCGCCGCCCTTGACGGTGGCCGGCTCGGCTCCGGTGCGGACCAGATGCAGGCGCGCGCAAAGCCGCCAGACCGCTTCGGCGAATTCGCCGCCGCCGGTGTTGGAATAGGGATCGCCGTCGGCGTCGGAGCGGGCGGAGCGCTTGATCCGGCCCAGCAGCGGCACGATGCCGACCGCCGGCAGACCCAGAACCGCCTCCACCTGATGCGAGCTGTAGACCCCGCGCTGGCTGGCGGTCCGCACCAGCGCGATGCCGGTGGCGATGGCGCCGCAGACCACCGCGGCCAATGCCGCCAGCACGGACTTGCCCGGCCCGACCGGCGCCACCGGAACGTCGGCGGAGGATACGATGCGCACGTCGGGCGTCATCTCCAGCGCCTGGAGCACCTGGGTCTCCTTCAGGCGGGTGACGGCGCGGCGATAGTTGTCGTCGGATGCGTCGGCCTGCCGCTGAAGCTCGCGCAGCCGCACGTCCGCCTGCAGGTTGTCGAAGGATTCCGATCGCAGAGCCTCCAGGCGGCGGGACAGGCTCTGGATCTTGGCGATCTGCTGCTCCACCTCACCCCGCAGGCTGCGGATCACGCGATCCACCTCGGTGGCGAGGGCGGCATTGAGTTCGCGCAGCTCCGCGGCGGGCCGCGCCAGCGCCGGGTGACGGTCGCCATATTGCGCGCGCAGCTCTGCCAGCTGGGCACTCAGCGCCGTCTGACGCTGGCGCAGGCCGGTGATCAGCGGGTCGCCACCGATGTCGGCGCCGGTCAGCGATTCGGGATTGCCGGGCTGCACGGACTGCAACTGGCGCAGCCGGCCCTGGGCGTTGGTCAGCGCGGTGCGCGCCTCCGCCAGCTGGGCGTTCAGGGCCGACATCTCTTCATTCACCAGCGGAGCATCGCGGCCCTTGGCCATGCCGGTCTCGGCACGCATCGCCTCGACGGCGGCGCGGCCGGTGCTGGTCATGTCCTGGCGCAGCTCGTCCAATCGGCTCTGCAGCCACTCGCTGGCGTTCTGGGTGGCATTGCGCTTCGCCTCCACCTGGATCGCGATATAGGCGTCGGCGACGGCGTTGGCGGCGCGGGCCGCCAGCTGCGGGTCCTTGGCCTCCACCGTGATGCGGATCGCGCGCGACTGCACGCCGGGGCTGATGCGCAGGTTCTTCTGGAAGGCGTAGATCAGGCGGGCGGTTTCCTTCTCCTCCGCGCTGCCGGTCGGAGCGGGCGGGCGCGCGACCGGCGTCAGAAGGTCGGACAGCGGTTCGGGAAGACCGGACGCCACATCCGTCAGCAGGGCGCGGCCTTCCTCGAACAGGGGGGTCAGAAGGCCGGGCTTGTCGGGAGTTGCGGCGTATTCCGGCTCTTTTCCGAGATTCAGCGTCTCCACCACCCGCCGGGCGAGATCGCGGGACCGCAGGATCTCGACCTCGGTGTTGACGGTGTCGAGATACATTCCCATCGGTTCCGACACCGAGGGGATGTTGATGACGCGGTTCGTATGCGGATCGATCACCACGACGGCGGAGGCGCTGTAGAGCGGCGTCATGGCGTTGATCAGCAGCACCGCGGGCAGCCACAGCACCGCGGTCAGCCCCAGGATCAGCCATTTCTGGCGCCACAGCGTCTGTGCCAGCCGGCCTGCGTTGACCTTGTCGGCGCCCGTTCCGACCGGCGGTGCGACAAAGCCGGAGGGGATACCGGCCGTGCCTGGCGGCAATCGGTGTTCCGGTGCGTCCATGGGCTGAACTCCTTCATCTCGACAAACGGTGCGCGGTGGTGCAATGCGGCAGCGATGGTTCAGGCGACCTCTGCCGGGTCACGGGTGGGCTGGCGGTGGGCGGAGGGGGCGTCCGGCGCCGGGTCGCCACGGATCTCCTCCGGCAGCTCCGGGGTTGCCGGGGTTCCCCGTCCCGCCTTCGTCTCGGCCAGGATGCGGGCATAGCGGGCGACGGTGTTGGGCGTGACGTTGACCAGCGTTCCGGTCCCACCGCCGCCGGCGACGAGCCGGGCGACCTGAAACAGGGCGCGACCCTTCTCCAGCACCTCGCCCGGCAGCATCCACAGGATTGAATCGATGTTGGACACCAGCCATCCCGGCCGCCCGCCGCGGGTCAGGCGGCGTTCGGCCGCCCGCACCTGCGCGGTGTTGCGGATGGTGTAGAAGGGAGACCAGCCGTCCCAATCGCCGGCGGTGAAGGGCAGGGCCACGAACTCCCCGTCGACCAGCGCCGGCTCCGCCGTGCCGAAGGAAGCCTTGGTCCACATGTAGTCGAAGCCGGCGGAACGGACGGCGGCGGCGACCTCCCGCCGCAAGGGGCCGGGGCGGGCGCTGTCATAGGGCCGCCAGGCCTCGTAGAAGCGGTCGAGCCGGTAGCGGCGCAGCGCATTGCCGATCATGCGCCGGGCGTCCATGGCCGGAGCCCCGGCCCGCGTCGGCGCCTTGCGGGGCGTGCCCTCCGTCGCGGCCTCCACGCTGGCGGCCGGGGTTTCCGATGGGCGCGGACGGGGCGAGATGCGCAGGACGGGCCGGCCCTCCTCCCAATGCAGGCGCGGGGTGCGGCCCGGCACGAGCGGCGAGTCGACCAGCGGCCACCAGCCTCGCGGCATCAGCCCCGGCGGAAGCAGGGTCGCCATCTCCGCGCGGGCGTCGGTCAGCAGGCGGGCCAGCTCGTCGCTTGGCATCTCGCCCTCGGCGCAGACGCCGCGGCCGGTGCTGCCGAGCAGAAGCTCCACCCGGCCCAGCACGCCGCCGCGTTCCTCCGGCACCGACAGCAGCGCGAGGTCGGCGGGGCTGGACTGGGTCAGGCTGTCGACGGTGACCACCAGCCCGCACCGCAGGCCGGTCGCCGCCACCAGATCGAGGATGCGCGGAATGCAGTGCAGTTCGCGGATCATGCCGGACCACAGCACCAGCGTGGTCAGCACCCGCCCCTCCGCCGCCCAGCGGCGCAGGGTGGCGTCGTCCGGTTCGTAATCGGTGAAGGGGCGCGGCGGCTCCGCGATGCGCAGCGGCACGTCGGCCGTGCTGGCGAAGGGCGGATCGGGATCGACGATCTGCAGCCCGCGGCCCAGGCGGCCCAGGGCGAAGAAGTCGTGGTCGTCGAACTGCCGGCCATAGACCGGGTCGGCTCCGTTCCGGATCAGGTCGGCGGCGCGCTCGATCACGTCGGTCTGCGGCCGGCCATAGAGCGGCAGCAGACGCTTCGCCGCCGCCAGCGGCAGCTGCGCCGCGATCAGATCGGGATCGCCCAGCAGCGTTCCACGGCCCCAGCCGGCATTGCGATGGGCCAGCGCGGCGCTGAAGCTGGCATAGCTTTCCCCCGCCACCCTTCCTTCGGCCGCGTCGAGGCCGCCGGGGAAGTGGCGCGCGCGCACCGGATCGACGCAATGGCCGGTGAAATGGCGGGCGCCCAGCGCCTCCAGCCGCTGCCGCAGCCCGGCGTCGGCGCCGACATCGATGCCGAGGCAGGGTTTCGCCATCAATTGCGGGTAGAGGAACGGCGCGGCGACGATGGCGAGCGGGGTCTGCGGGGCCATGTCCAGCACCGCGACCTCTTCCGGGATCGGCTGCTCCAGCAGGCGGAAGGCGGCCTCATAGATGGCTGCCGGGTCGGCGCTGCGCAGGGCGGATTCGCCCCCCGCCTCCACCACCGGCCACAGGGGGGAGGCGGGATCGCCCAGCGCCACGACGCGGTAGCGGGTGGTCAGCCACAGCGCATGGTCCAGGTGCCGGCCGCCGGCCATCAGGCTGCCGGTGCCGGTCGCCTCGGTGCGGTTGCCGTCCTCCCAGCCGCCGAAATGGCGGCCGCTGCGCCGCCCGTCGTAATAGAGGTCGAAGGCCCAGCCGGCGCGCTCCGCCGCGGCGGCCAGCACCGGGGCGATGGCGACCCGGTGCGGGTCGGCGCCATGAGCGAGGAAGAGGAGCAGGGGCGGTTTCGTCACGATACGTGCCCCTCCGTGCCCTTGCCGCCGCGCTTGCACCACCACAGGTGCCATTTCGCCACCCCCGGCGGGCCGAAATGATCGGTCTTCTGCAGGGTCAGGCCGGTGGCGGCGATGGCCTTGCGCATTTCCGGCGCCCAGTGGTGACGGACAAGCGCCTTCCATTCCGGCAGGACGCCGTGGCAGCGCATGGTGGCCAGCAGCCGGTCGGGCCGCCAGCGGTAGTAGCCGGGATAGGCGATCACCCACAGCGGGTTGGCATTGGTGGTGTCGCAGACGATCCGCCCGCCGGGCTTGACCACCCGCTGCAGCTCGCGCACGCCGGCTTCGAGGTCCGGCAGGTGGCAGAGCAAATCCATGGCGATGACCAGGTCGAAGCTGTCGTCGGCGAAGGGCAGCTTGCGGGCGTCGGCCTGCTGGACGGTCAGGGCCGGGAAACGCTCCTTCGCCTCGGCCAGCATCTCGTGGGAAATGTCGACCAGCGTCACGTCGTGACGGCCGGCGAAGGGGCCGGTGATGCGGCCATAGCCGCCGCCGACGTCGAGGATGCGCATCCGCGGCAGCCGCTCCAGCTCCGCCGCCACCGCGCGCCGCTTCTCGTCATAGATGCGGTAGAAGGGCGTGGTCGGGTGGTCGGGGCGGAAATGGCGGCGATAGCCGTTGTTGTAGATGCCGGATCCCGCGGCCTGCGACCGCTCCGCCTTGGCATTCTCCAGCAGGGCGGCGACCTGGGCGGCGACCGTGTCGACATCGAAGGTCTTCGCATGCTCCAGCCCGGCGGCCGCGGCGGCCTTCAGCCCCTCGGGGTCGGCCAGCCGGGCGATCAGCATGTCGCGCAGCGGCTCCGCCTCTCCCGGCGGGACCAGCCAGCCGGTGCGGCCATGCTCGATGATTTCCGGGAAGCCGCCGCAGTCGCTGGCGACCACCGGCACGCCCAGCGCCATCGCTTCCACCACCACGAAGCCGAAGCTTTCCCATAGGGACGGGACGACCGCCATCTCCGCCCGCGCCACCACGGCCAGCGCATCGTTGCGCGGCAGGGCGCCGGTGAAATGGACGCGGTCGGCCACCGGTGCCACGTCGCGGCGGAACTGGTCGATGATGGCGGCGCTCGCGGAGTCCTCCCCGCCGATCATCATCAGGTGCAGGTCGGGGTTGGCGGCCAGCACGCCGGGAATGGCGCGGCCCAGCGTGGCGATGCCCTTGCGCCCCTCCAGCCGGCCGAAGAAGGCGATGAAGCGCTTCGGCAGCGCCATCGGCGGCTCGGCCGTCCGGTTCGCCGCCACCGCGGCGAGATCGATGCTGTTGGGGATGACCTGGATCAGCTCCGGCGGGATGCGCCAGTAATCGGCCACCCGGCGGGCGATGGCGCGGGTGGAGGCGTAGATCGCCGCGCTGCGCTTGGTCTGGTCGCGTTCGAGCGCGTTCAGCAGGTGGGTGTGCGGCACCCAGGGCTGCGTGTTGGTGTCCATCACCAGCCCGGTCGGCGTCGCCAGCCGCGTCACCACGGGAATGGTGCTGAAGCGGGTCAGCCACCAGGCGTCGGCATCGAATTCGGCGGCATGAACCACGTCGGGACGGAAGGCGCGGACGGCATCGGCCAGCCGGCGGTTCGTCCGGAACCGGTCCACGACCGCATGCAGACGCGGCCCCGGATCGACGCGGTTCACCGTCACGCCGTCCTCGATGGTGGTGCCGGCCGGCAGGCCGCCGGCCTTCCACGGGGTCACCACCTGGACCGCATGGCCCAGCCGTGCCAGTGCGCGGGCCATCGTGTGGGTGTGCGTGGCGATACCGCCGAGCTTTTCGCCGGGTGGGTATTCGGGCGTCAAGAGCGACAGTCGCATTGTGGTTCCCCCAAATCCTGTAGGTTCTGTCATTTGCCTGCGGGTCCGGCCGGAGCGGCGGTCACCGGAGACGGCTTGGCGAGCAGGCGCCTAGGCAATGCCGCGAGCATCGCCGGGTCGGGAAGGAAGACGCGCCAGGGCAGTCCGGTCGCCCGCCGGTAGAGGGTCGCCGCGGTGGCGAATACCAGCGTGTAGGCCACCGTGGAGACGATGGCCGCGGCCAGGATCCCGCCGCTGCGCAGGAACAGCAGCAGACCGCCCAGCGTGACCAGCATGCCCAGCAGGTTGGCCATGGTGGCGGTGAAGGGCCTGTTCTCTGCATAAAGCCCGTTCAGCAGGATCGATGCGGCGGCGTAGAGAACGGCGCCCGGCAACAGAAGCCGCAGCGGAAGCGCGCTGTCGGCGAAGGACGGGCCATAGACCAGCCCGATGGCGATGTCGGCGAAGACGAACAGCCCGCCGCCGAGCAGCCCGCCGATGGCGAAGGTCACCTGCAGGCTGTTCAGCACCAGCGCCCGCCCCGACCGGCCGCGCCGGGTGGCGGCGGGCATCACCACGGTGGCAAGCGCGCTGGACAGGCCGACGATCAGCCAGGACAGGCTGGTGGCCAGGGCGTAGAGCCCGACCTGGGCCGCCGGCAGGAAGGCGGGAATGATCAGCAGGTCCAGCCGCTGGGTGATGACGCCGCCCACCACGTCGCCGTGGGTGCGCAGCGCATACCAGAGCGTCTGCCGGCCGAGCGCCGGATCGGGACGGCCGATCCCGTGGCGCCGGACCAGCAGGACCGTGGCCACGACCAGCACCAGCGTGCTCATCGCCGCCTGCACGATGACGGCGGCCTCCACCGTGAAGTGACCGGCGGCCCAAAGGACGGCGTAGAGCGTGGCGACGCCGGCCGGCTGGATGAAGTTCAGCGCGTTGAAGCTGCGAAAGTCCTGGTCGCCCAGGATCAGCCCCAGCATCAGCTCCGCCAGAAGGGCCATGGCGATCATGGGCAGATAGAGCTGTGCCAGTTCCAGCGTCTCCACCGGCTGCGCGGCCAGCAGCAGCGGCAGCAGCAGATAGCCGGTGCCGATCGCCAGCGCAGCCAGCGGCAGCAGGATCAGCGTCCATGTGCTCAGCAGCCGGCCGCCGGCCGAATGGTCCCGCGACAGCGCGTAGGTGACCGCCTTGCCGCAGCCCATGCCGAACAGCCAGCCCAGCATTTGTATGGTGGTGAGGACAGCGGTCAGCGCCCCTCGCCCCTCCGGACCGATGGTGCGGGCGACGAGGATTCCCGTCAGCAGTCCAAGCGCCATAGTGGCGGCGGTGACGAGTACCGTCGTCACGCCATGCCGGGCGAAGCTGCCCCCCTTCGCCGCCGCCTTGCGTCCGGTCAGACCTTTCAGCATCGCGCCTTCACCCCCGTCGAAGTCCCTGAAGTGTGCGCACCGCGTCCTCCCCCGGATCCGTGTTTCTTGTTTTGTCGGCAGGCCGGCCGCCACCAGGGGCGACCATCATGGGTCATGAATGCCACCAAGAATTAGTTGATAGTCACAACAATTACTTGGTTAGCTCAAAAATTTATCGTGGATTGGAACAGCGATTTCTGGTCGCCGTTATTAGCTCAGGCGAGCATTTTTGTTGTGCATTGCAAACTGAACGGTAGTGGGGTGTTGGGCGACGGTCAACGCCGCTTTCGGAACTGTTCTTCCCGCACACCGGGGGAGTATTTTTCTTTGATCGTTCGTTGGTGAGAACTGGGAGTCTTAGCTAATCTATCGGGCGTTGGTTATCGGTAACGCCCATGTTCTGGCATCGGGAGTAGTCCGTCGCGAGACCGGCTGCACACGAGAGGAGACAGGAAAGCGCGGTTGCGTTTCGCTGCCGGGTGCGGCGACGGTAGTGGAGACCGTTTGATGCGGGCGCCGAAGCCCGCCCGGTCAGGCCGGTCCATGAAAGGTTGCGGTCGGGAAGGCTTGCCCGATTGCCGCAGGGCTCGCCGGTTCAGTCGGCGTCGGCCATCCGCGCGGCGGTGGAGCCGCGCACGATGCAGGTGCCGCCCAGGACGAGGCGGCGGCGGGGACGGTCCGGCGCTTCCAGCCGTTCGAACAGCAGGGCCATCGCCGACTGGCCGATGTCCTGCACCGGCTGCTCGATGACGGTCAGGCCGGGGCCGACCAGTTCCGTCCAGGGTTCGTTGTCGAATCCGGCGACCGCCAGCCCGTCGGGGATCGACAGCTTCAGCCGGCGGGCGGCCTTCACCACACCCATCAGGAACAGGCTGTTGCTGACGATGAAGGCTTCCGGCCGGTCACGCTCCGCCATCCAGTCAACCACCGCCGCCTCCGCTGCATCGGCATAGGGGGCGAGGAAGCGGGCGGCCGGCGCCATGCCGCGGGCCGACATGGCCGAGCGATAGCCCTCGTACCGTTCCTGGCCGGTGGTGCTGGTGTTGCCGAACAGGCCGGCGATGCGGCGATAACCCTGGGCGTGCAGATGCTCCACCAGCATGGCCGCGGCGCGCGGGTTGTCCAGGACCACCGCGTCGTGGCGGGCGGTCGGCGCGTTGCGGTCGATCAGCACGACGGGAAAGTCGAGATCGAGCGTGTCGAGCCGGTCGAGCGTCGCGCGGGTCGGGGCGAAGATCAGGCCGGTGATCCGCTCCTCCTGCATCAGGCGCAGGTACAATTCCTCCCGCTCCGGATTCTCGTCGCTGTTGCACAGGATCACGCGCATGCCGGCGCGATAGGCCGCATCCTCCACCGCGCGGCTGACGGCGGTGAAGAAGGGGTTGCGGATGTCCGACACCACCAGTCCGATGGTCTGCGAATGCTGCGAGCGCAGCCGCCGTGCCGACAGGTTGGGGCGGTAGCCGGTGGCGCGCACCGCATCCTCCACCCGTTTGCGCAATGCCTCGCTGACCGGGCCGTTGCTCAGCACGCGCGACACGGTGGCGACCGATACGCCGGCGGCCAGGGCCACGTCCTTGATGCTGGCGGTCTTACCGGAGGCGTTCATCTGCAAACCAGTGGTGGTAGTGGGCACCCCGAACGGGGAGGCGATCTTAGCCGTGCGCGGCCCGGCCTGACCAGAGCGGGTTAGGGCAAGGGCGGCTTCTGAAAACGTTTCCAGTCCGATGCCTGGAGCATTCCCCATTTTAGTACGCTTGACAAGACGCTCTGCCGAAAAAGTGCTGATGCTGCATTGCGGCAACCGTTGACAGTTCGGCTGTAATCGTTTTCACTGAGGATCAAGAGGACAGACAAGAACCTGCGGAGGAGACGGTTGCCATGGCCACCGACACGCACCCCTTGAGCCTTCCCCCCGATCTGATCCGCCTGGGCGCCGCCCCGGCCGGGAAGGAGGCGGCGATCCGCGAGGCGGCGCAGATGCTGATCGCCGCGGGCTGCATCGACCCCGCCTATGCCGACAGCATGATCCGCCGGGAATCGGTGGCGAACACCTTCCTCGGCCATGGCGTCGCCATCCCCCACGGCATGGTGGATGACCGCAATCTGGTCCGCCGCAACGGCATCGCCATCCTGCAAGTGCCGGACGGCGTGGTCTGGAACGACGGGCAGACCGCCCGGCTGGTCGTCGCCATCGCCGCCCAGTCCGATGCCCACATCGCCATCCTGCGCCGCCTGACCCGCCTGATGCAGGACGAGGCGCGGCTGAACGCCCTCTTCTCTACCGCCGATCCCGCCGACCTCGCCGCCGCCCTGTCGGACGAGAGCGCCGCCCCGGCCACGCCCGCGTCGGAGGCCGGCGACCTCGCCGAGAGCTTCGAGTGGGTGGTCGATTATCCGACCGGCCTGCATGCCCGTCCCGCCGCGGCCTGGGTCGAAACCGCCCGCACCGCCGCCGGTCGGGTCCGTGTCCGGCACGGCGAGGAGGCCGCCGACGGCAAGACGCTGGTGGCCCTGCTGCAGCTTGGCCTGCGCCCCGGTGACAGCATCACCGTATCCGCCGACGGTCCCGAAGCACGCGCGGCGCTGAACCGCCTGCGCGCCACCATCACCGGCCTGAGCGCCAGGGAAAAGGCGGACGCCGCCGCCGCGGCGCGCAAGGCGAAGGCCGTGGTGCAGGGCTGGACGCCGCCGCCCGCGTCCGGGCGCGACAGGCCGGTGGTCGCCGGCGTCGGCGCCAGCCCCGGCCTGGCCATCGGGCCGGTGCATGTGATGCCGAAGGCCGACCTGACGGTTCCCGACCGTCCGGCCCCGCTTCTGGAGGGCGGCAACCGCCTGCACGAGGCGCTGAACCTGACCCGTCAGCAGTTGAAGGCGCTGGCCGACGACACCGCCCGCCGGCTGGGACCAGCCGAAGCGGGAATCTTCGCCGCACAGGCGGAACTGCTGAACGACACCGACGTCATCACGCTCGCCTGCCAATTGATGGTGGAGGGGCATGGCCCCGGCTGGTCGTGGAACGAGGCGGTGGAGCGCAGCGCCGCCAAGCTGGCCGCCAACCCCAACCCGGTGCTGGCCGGCCGTGCCGCCGATCTGCGCGACGTCGGGCGCCGGGTGCTGACCCGCATCGATCCGGACCTGCGCGGCGGTTCCATCCGCGACCTGCCGGACACCCCCTGCATCCTGGTCGCCGACGACCTGTCGCCGTCCGACACCGCGGCGCTCGACATGGGGCGCGTCATCGGTCTGGCGACGGCGCAGGGCGGTCCGACCTCCCACACCGCGATCCTGGCGCGCACGCTGGGGCTGCCGGCGATGGTGGCGGGCGGCGGTGCGCTGACCGAGCTTGCCAACGGCACCAACGCCATCCTCGACGGCCAGTCCGGCCGCCTCTATCTGGAGCCCACCGACGCCGACCTCGCCGCCGCCCATGGCTGGATCGAGGAACAGCGCGTCAAGAAGACCCAGCAGGAGGAGCGGCGCGGCCTGCCCGCCCGCACCCGCGACGGCCACACGGTGGAGATCGGCGCCAACGTCAACCGCCCCGATCAGGTGCCGGTCGCCCTGTCGCAGGGGGCCGAAGGCGTCGGCCTGATGCGCACCGAGTTCCTGTTCCTGGAGCGCGGCGACGCCCCCAGCGAGGAGGAGCAGTACCAGACCTACCGCGCTATGCTGGAGGCGCTGGACGGTCGTCCGCTGATCGTCCGCGCGCTCGACATCGGCGGCGACAAGCAGGTGCCGCACCTGCAGTTGCCGCATGAGGAGAACCCCTTCCTCGGCGTGCGCGGCGCCCGCCTGCTGCTGCGCCATCCGGAACTGCTGGAACCGCAGGTGCGCGCCCTTTACCGCGCCGCCAAGGGGGCGAAGCCGGATGCGCTGCTGATCATGTTCCCGATGATCACCACGCTGCGCGAGATCGAGGCTTTGCGCGCCGTCTGCGACCGCATCCGGGCGGAGCTGGACGCCCCGGCGGTGCCGCTGGGGATCATGGTCGAGGTGCCGGCCGCCGCCATCCAGGCCGACGTGCTGGCCCGTCATGTCGACTTCTTCTCCATCGGCACCAACGACCTGACGCAATACGCGCTGGCCGTCGACCGCCAGCATCCCGAACTGGCGGCGGAGGCCGACAGCCTGCATCCGTCGGTGCTGCGCCTGATCCGCATGACGGTGGAGGGGGCCGCGAAGCATGGCCGCTGGGTCGGCGTCTGCGGCGGCATCGCCGGTGATCCGTTCGGCGCCGCCCTGCTGGCCGGGCTTGGCGTCCGCGAGCTGTCGATGACCCCGCGCGACATTCCCGGCGTCAAGGACCGGCTGCGCGACAGCGACCTCGCGGGTCTGCAGGCGCTGGCCCAGCGGGCGCTGGACTGCGAATCCTCCGACGAGGTGCGCGCGCTGGAGGGGGAGGCGTCATGAGCAGCCAGTTTGCGGCGGCCAAGCCCGCCATCGCCAAGCCTGTCGTCACCGTCACGCTGAACCCGGCCATCGACCAGACAATCACGGTGGAGGCGCTGAAGCCCGGCAGCGTCCACCGCGCCAAGGCGGTGCGCCACAATGCCGGCGGCAAGGGCGTCAACGTCGCCAGCTGCCTTGCCGACTGGGGCACGCCGGTGGTGGCCACCGGGCTGCTCGGTGCCGACAATGCGGCACCGTTCGAGGCGCTGTTCCAGGCGAAGGGCATCGCCGATGCCTTCCTGCGGCTGCCGGGCGAAACGCGCGCCAACATCAAGATCGCCGACCTTGCGGCCAACGACACGACCGACATCAACCTGCCGGGTCTTACCGCCGATGCCGGCGCGCTGCGCCGGGTGCAGGAGACGGTCCACAGGCTGGTCGAGCCGGGCACCCCGGTCCTGCTGGCCGGCAGCCTGCCGGACGGCCTGCCCACCGACACCTACGCCATTCTGACCGCCGATCTGGCGGCGGCCGGTGCCCGCGTCGTGCTGGACAGCAGCGGGGCACCGCTGGCGGCGGCTTTGGCCTCCACCGGCGCGCTGCCCCATTGCATCAAGCCCAACCGGCATGAGCTGGAGGATTGGACCGGCCGGCCGTTGCCGACCGACGCCGACCTGCTGGAAGCGGCGCACGGCCTAAACCGGCGCGGCGTGGCGGTGGTGGTGGTGTCTCTGGGCGCGGACGGCGCGCTGTTCGTCGGCAAGGACGGGGATGGCGCACGCGCCCTGCATGGCCGGTTGCCGCCGGTCCAGGCGCTGAGCACCGTCGGCGCGGGCGACGCCATGGTTGCGGGGCTGATCGCCGCCTTCCAGCAGGAGGGCGGGCTGGAGGATGTGGCCCGGCTGTCGGTGGCCTTCGCCTCCGCCAAGCTCGGCTGCTTCGGTCCCAACCTGCCCGATCCGGCGACGGTGCGGGCGCTTGCGGCTGAGGTGACGCTGACCGGGCTTGACTGACAGTGCCGATGGCATCGGACGGGACTCAAACACAGTGACAGGCGCGGGCATGAACCCGCCAGGAGGAAACAATGGCGAACCTGTTGGCCGTGATCGCGGCGGGAGACCTCACCACCCAGGCCGTTCTGGCCGCCGAAGCTTTGCGCAAGGCGGCATCGTCGGCCGGCCACCGCATCCAGGTGGAGATCCGCACCAGCCTCGGCCTCCAGTCGCCGCTCGACGCCGCGGCACCGGCGGCGGCGGACGGCGTGGTGCTCGTCGGCAGCGGCGATCTGGATGAGGGACGCTTCGGCACGGTCAGGCGCGTTTCCGCTTCGCTGGACGAGGTGCTGGGCAATCCCGGCGCCATTCTGGCGAGCGTGCTCGGTTCCGCTTCTACCTCTGCCGCTCCTTCGACGGCGCCGCGCCGGATCGTCGCAATCACCTCCTGTCCGACGGGCATCGCCCACACCTTCATGGCGGCCGAGGGCATCCAGCAGGCGGCGACCGCGCTGGGGCACAAGGTCCGGGTGGAGACGCAGGGCTCCGTCGGTGCGCGCGACACGCTGACCGACGACGAGATCCGCGAGGCCGACGTCGTCCTGATCGCCGCCGACACCCAGATCGACCTGTCGCGCTTCGCCGGCAAGCGCGTGTTCATGAGCGGCACCAAGCCCGCCATCAACGACGGCAAGGCCCTGGTCAACCGTGCCCTGGCCGAGGCGAAGACGCATGGCGCCGCCGGCGGCGCGGCCCCGCTGGCCGATGCGGTCGCCGCCGGCAAGGCCGAGCGGTCGGCCCAGCGCACCGGCCCCTACAAGCATCTGATGACCGGCGTGTCCTTCATGCTGCCCTTCGTGGTGACGGGCGGCCTGCTGATCGCGCTCGCCTTCGCGCTCGGCGGCATCTACGTCTATGAGGAGTCCAACGCCGGGACGCTGGGCTATGCCCTGTTCCAGATCGGCGCCAAGGGGGCCTTCGCCCTGATGGTGCCGGCGCTGGCCGGCTACATCGCCTATTCCATCGCCGACCGCCCCGGCATCGCCCCCGGTATGGTGGGTGGCATGCTGGCCGGCAGCATCGGCGCCGGCTTCCTCGGCGGCATCGTCGCCGGCTTCATCGCCGGCTACGGCACCGCTTTCCTCAACCGGCACATCAAGCTGCATCGCAATCTGGAAGGGCTGAAGCCGGTGCTGATCCTGCCGCTGCTGGGATCGCTGCTGACCGGCCTGCTGATGATCTACGTCGTCGGCACCCCGGTCGCGGAGGCGCTGGCCTGGATGAGCGCCTGGCTGAAGGGCATGCAGGGCAGCAGCGCCATCCTGCTCGGCCTGCTGATCGGCGCGATGATGGCCTTCGACATGGGTGGTCCCGTCAACAAGGCCGCCTATGCCTTCTCCACCGGCCTGATCGCGTCGCAGGTCTACACCCCGATGGCCGCCGCCATGGCCGCCGGCATGGTGCCGCCGCTGGGGCTGGCGCTGGCCACCAAGCTGTTCGCCGACCGTTTCACCCATGAGGAGCGCGAGGCCGGCAACGCCGCCGCCGTTCTGGGCATCGCCTTCATCACCGAAGGCGCCATTCCCTTCGCCGCCCGCGATCCGCTGCGCGTCATCCCGGCGCTGATGATCGGCGGTGCGCTGACCGGCGCCATTTCGATGGCGGTGGGGGCAGAGCTGAAGGTGCCCCATGGCGGCATCTTCGTCCTGCCGATCCCGAACGCGGTGACGCATCTGCTGGGCTATGTGGTGGCCCTGGTGGTCGGCACGGTGGTGACCGCGCTGGCGCTGCGCCTCCTGAAGAAGCCGGTCGCCGCTGCTGCGGAGGCGCCGAAGCCGGCGGTCCAGGGGGCCGGCGCGCACGCCTGACGGCTTTGTTGCAAACTTTTGCTGTAGGCGCGAGGTGATGGGTTACGGGCATCACCGCCGACGCTATGCGTCCTGGAGTTCGAGCTGCTGGCTGATGAACTGCACGGCCTCGGCGAGCACGCTGGGTCCGACGTTGAAGGCGCGTTCGACGAGGCGCGCCTCGCCCCGCATGTCGCGGGTGATGTTGAAGCTGGACGCTTGGCCTTTGCGGAGCGCCCGCATCACCTCAAATCCCTTGATCGTCGCGTAGGCCGTCTTCAGGGTCTTGAAGCCCCGCACCGGGCGGATCATCTGCTTCAGCTTGCCATGGTCGGCCTCCACCACATTGTTCAGGTATTTGACCTGCCGGTGCTCGGTCTCCT